>CAIFEB010000012.1:0-38099 GCA_903789375.1 uncultured Eggerthellaceae bacterium
CGTTGTGCCCGGCAGCAGACCCGGTGCGGCCGCAGGAGCTGCGGGGGCGCCGCAGCCCGGCGGATACGCGCAAGCACCTACCAGCGGCGACCCGGCACCGGGCGGGCGCGCTTCGGCAGAGGCGCAGACGAACGGTGCGTCGCGCGGTGGCTATGCGCCGGCGACGCGCCGCTCGGCAGCCATCGACCCGGGCATGACCAGCGAAATACGTTTGAATATCGACGAAAGGTAAGCGAGCCCCGTGCTGTTCTCGTTTCTTGCCTCGGCGGTCGTCGGTATCGGAATCGGCATCCTCTCGGGGCTGCTCGGCATCGGCGGCGGCACGGTGATGGTTCCCATCTTCCGCCTGCTTTACAACATGAGCGCCGTCATGTCGACGGCCACCTCGCTGTTCGCGATCATTCCGACCTCGGTCAGCGGCGCGGCGTCGCACCTGTCGCGCAAGACGTGCCTGCCCAAGCTGGGCGTGGCGCTCGGTATCGGCGGCGCGATCATGTCGCCGGTCGGCGTGCAGCTGGCCCAGCGGTCGCCGGGCTGGCTGGTCATGGCCGCCGCGGCGGCGATCATCGGCTTTTCCGCGTACAAGATGTTCCGCAAGGCGGCGAAGATGAAGCCGGCGAAGGGAGCGGGCAAAGGCGCGGCTGTGCAGGTTGCGCGGGCGAAAGCCGTGGGAAATTCCCAAGCGGTGGGCGCCGGCGCTGCTGCAGGTGCGGCGCCGGCAGACATGGTTGCGCAGGCAGCGGGCGCCGCTGACGTGACTGCTCAGGCAGCGGGTATCACTGGCGTGGCGGCTGCAGCGCGGGTCGCGCCCGCGCACGCACCTGCGCAATCAACCGACACCGCCTCTGTCCCAGCCGCTCCGGCAGACGCGCAGTCTGCGGACGACGACACGGATGTCGCGTCTTCGTCCGAAGCGTTCCGCCTGACGGGCGCGCAGTATCTCAAGGGCGCGGCAATCGGCCTGGTCGCGGGTTTGGCGTCGGGCTACGTCGGCGTCGGAGGTGGGTTCATCATGGTGCCGCTCATGCTCTCGTTGCTCAACGTCCCCATGAAACTCGCCTCGGGTACGTCGCTCATAGCCGTGGCCATCCTCGCCATCCCCGGTACTGTCGAGCAAGGCATGCTCGGCAACATCGATTACATCGCGGGCATCGCCATCGCGTGCGGCTCCATCCCCGGCGCCGCGCTGGGCGCGCGTCTGATCAAGTACGTGCCCGAGCGGATGCTGCGCATCCTGTTCGGCTGCTTTCTTCTGGTCGGCGCGGTCATGTTGGTCGTCAAGGAGATCGGGGTGCTGTAGTGTCGCACAAGGTTCAGAACACGTTGCGGAAGATTCTTCTGGGAGATTCCGCGTCGGAGGTCCGGCGCTATCTCAAGCTCGATCGCGGCGGCCGATACTTCACATCCGAGATGGTCCTGCTCGCGCTCGCGGTGTTCTCGGGCATCATGCTGCTGTGGATTCTGCTGTCCGATTACGACAACATGCCCGTTCAGGTGACGTTCGGCGTCATCATGACGTTCTCGCTCGTCATCTTCATCAGGCTGCTGCTCGACCCCGACTCGCTCGCCGCGCGCCAGACTGCCGAAATCCTGAGCCTCGCCGGCACCATGCTCACGTTCGCCAAGGACGGCCTGACTTCCGAGGCATCGCAGAAGATTTGCGAGCTTCTGCGTCCGGCCACGTCGGCCATCGCCGTTGCCATCACGGACCGCGAGCACATCCTGGGGTACGCGGGCTACAACGAGGACCGCAACCCGGCGGGATCCG
Source organism: uncultured Eggerthellaceae bacterium (assembly GCA_903789375.1). Lineage (GTDB taxonomy): Bacteria > Actinomycetota > Coriobacteriia > Coriobacteriales > Eggerthellaceae > CAIFEB01. Next base: position 1,769 of record CAIFEB010000012.1, read on the forward strand.
ACATCCGCACGCATGCGACGAAGCTGACTTTGGAAGACGGCAAGGCGCGCGTTCTGACGACGCACGACGAAATCGGCTTGCCCGACACCGAAGGCCGTTCGCGCATCCAGGCGGCGATCATCATGCCGCTGGTCGTGGGCTCGCGCATCGAGGGCACGCTGAAGTTCTACTACCGCAAGGCCAGCCACATCTCGCAGACCCAGGAGTCCACGGCGAAGGGGTTCGCCGAGCTGCTGTCGACGCAGATGTCCGCTGCCGCGTTCGAGGAGCAGCAGCGTCTGGCCACGAGCATGGAACTGAAGGCGCTTCAGGCGCAGATCAACCCCCACTTCCTGTTCAACACGCTCAACACCATCGCGTCGTTTATCCGCACCGACCCGATGAAGGCGCGCACGCTGCTGCGCGATTTCTCGGTGTTCTACCGCAGCACGCTCGAGGACGCGCATGACCTGATTCCGCTGCAGCGCGAAATCGACCAGGTCAAACGCTACTTTTCGTTTGAGGTCGCGCGATTCGGCGAAGAGCGGCTCAAGCTGGTCGTCGACGTCGAGCCCGAGGTGTCGCAGCTGCTCGTGCCGTCGTTCATGGTGCAGCCGCTGGTCGAGAACTCCGTCAAGCACGCGATGAAGTCCGAAGGCCAGCTGACCATCCACGTTAGGGCGGCCATTGACGACACCGGCAGCGTCGCCATCAGCGTGCAGGACAACGGCGTCGGCATGACCGAGGAGGCGCGCCAGGGCATCCTGCATCCGAAGTCGTCGTCGGGTCTGGGCATTGCGGTGAAGAACGTGCGCGACCGCATGCGCGGGTACTTCGGACCCGACGCCACGATGGAGGTCGACAGCGAGCTGGGCAGGGGGACGACCATTACGTTCCGGTTCAGCAGGCCGCCGAGCGGCATCTACCTGGATACGGCGGGCGGGACGATCGACCTGAGCGCGCAGGGGTTCGATCGGCCGCGGACGTTCCCGGCGGATACGGCAGACGACGAGGACGCATCGCATGACGATGACTGCGATGACGATGACGGGGAAGACGAGAAGTAGGCGCCCGTTTTGGCTGATGGGCGCATGGCGCTTCGTAAGGCGCCGCTTTGTGGGCGAATGCCTGGTTTGGATAGCGCCGCTTTTCCGGACGAGCGCACAAAGCTTGCGGGCGCGGGCTGTTGTTGAGGTGCGGCGCGGCCGAGTCGAGCCGCATGCAGCTTCCTCAAACACCAAGGGGGGGGGGGGGGGGGGGGGGGGGGGCGGCCGGGGGGGGGGGGGGGGGGTGGGGGGGGGGGGGGGGGGGGGCGGGTCGCCCCTTCGGCCGCTCCCACAACCCCCGGGGGGCCGGCCGGGTGGGGGGGGCCCGCCCCTTTGCATTGCAGTGCGTGATCGAACGCCGCAGTCGCCTGTTGCGACCGCGGCGGATGCGCGAGGGCGTGAAGCGGTGTCGCGTTGCACCCTCGCGGAAGTGCTGCTACTTCACCACGCGGACGCGGTTCACGCCCTCGAGTGCGCCGATGGTGGCGATGTCGTCGTCGGCGAGCGCCTGGTTGAGGTCGATGAGCGCGTAGGCGTAATTGCCGCGCGACTTCGACGTGATGTTGTCCACGTTGATGTCCTTCTTGCTCAGCGCATCGGTCACGCCGCTGATGATGCCGGGCACGTTGTTGTGCAGGATAGCGACGCGGCTGCCGGTCTCCGGCGCGGGGCCCATGTCGCACGCCGGATAGTTCACCGAGTTGCGGATGTTGCCGTTGTCGACGTAATCGACCAGCTCGTGCACGGCCATGACTGCGCAGTTCTCCTCCGCTTCGGCCGTCGACGCGCCCAGATGCGGCAGCACGATCGTGTTCTTGGTGCCCACGAGGCCCGGAACGGCGAAGTCGGTGATGTAGCGGCCGAGTTTGCCCTGTTCGAGGGCCTCTTCCAGTGCGGGGATGTCGACGAGCTTGTCGCGCGAGAAATTCAGGAACACGGCGTCGTCCTTCATCAGGCTCAGCTCATGCTTGCCGATCATGCCCTTGGTGGAGTCCATCGCCGGCACGTGGATGGTGATGTAGTCGCACTGGCCGCACAGGTCGTCCAGGTTGGTCAGGTGGTGCACCTGGCTGGAGATGCGCCACGCAGCGTTGACGGACACGTACGGGTCGTAGCCGTAGACCTCCATGCCCAGCTCAAGCGCGGCGTTGGCGACGAGCGCACCGATGGCGCCCAGGCCGATGACGCCCAGTTTCTTGCCCTGGATCTCGCGGCCGGCGAAGGCCTTCTTCGCCTTCTCCGCCGCCTTGGCGATGTTCTCGTCGTCGGCGTTTTCCTTGCACCACTCCACGCCGTCGATGATGCCGCGGCTGCCCAGGAACAGCGAGCACAGTACGAGCTCCTTCACGGCGTTCGCGTTGGCGCCCGGGGTGTTGAACACAACGATGCCCTCGTCGGCGCAGCGGTCGAGCGGGATGTTGTTGACGCCGGCGCCCGCGCGCGCGATGGCGAGCAGGCTCGGCGGGAACTGCGTGTCATGGAGCTTGGCGCTGCGGACGAGGATGCCCGTCGCTTCGTCGAGCGAATCCGTCAGCGAGTAACCGGCGGGCAGTTGGTCGGTTCCCTTCTTCGAGATGTTGTTCAGGCAGTGGATCTTGGGCATGGCGCTTCCTTTCCGAAGAACAGCTGAGCTGCACAGGATGTCGAACCGGCGTGCGCCGGATCGGGAACGTACGTGCTTATTGTATCCCTCACGTGGGGGTTGCCGATGGTTTTACGAGGACTGATGGGCTGTTTGGCGGTGCACGGCGCTGTTGGGCCGTACCATCAGAGGGAAGGCAAGGAGGCAGGCATGGATGAGCGCGCGTTCGGCGAGGCGCTGGCGAAGCAGACGGTGTGGGGAAGCCGGTACACGTTTTCCATCTCCGAGGCGGGCGTGCGGATCCAGCGGTGCGAAAGCGAGGAGCGGCGCATCACGGTGCCGAACGTGCTCGGCGGAACGTCCGTCGTGGCCATCGAGCCGTGGGCGTTCGCCGGGTTGAGCCGCTGCGAGGCGCTCGTGTGCCCGCCGCAGGTGACGTCCGTCGGCACGGCGGCGTTTGCGGAGTGCCGCCATCTGCGCCAGATCGTCTTTCCCGAGGACGTGCGCGTGTTCGACGGGAGCTGGCTCGCGTCCGATTCGCAAATCGAGGACATCGTGCTGCCCGCCCGCGCCGCGCGCATCGACCTGCGTACGGCCACGTCGTGTCTGCCCATGCGGTTGTTCGTGGGAGCGGGAACGCGCGAACTGTTGATTCCCGCGCCGTGGAAGGGCGCGCTGAGGGCCATCGCCATCGCGGCGGACAACCCCTGGCTCGAAACCGACGGGACGGCGCTCTACGACCGGCGCAACGGCGGGCTGGTCGCGTGCGCGCTCGATCGCGAATCGTATCGGGTGAAGGCGGGCTGCACGCGCATCGCCGACCGCGCATTCGAGGGCTGTCATCACCTGGCGCACGTGGAGGTGCCGGCGTCGGTGCGCACCATCGGCGCGCATGCGTTTGATGGGACGGCGCTGGTCGGAGCGGGCGCGTGGAACGGCGGGCTCGAAATCAGCCCCGAAAACGATGCGCTCATCTGTACGGATGAAGGCTTGCTGCTGGAGCGGATGCCGCAGGGCGCCGGTAGCAGGGACGCGTGTGCCAGCGGCGGTTCGGCTGATGCCGGCGCTTCCGTTGTCGCCACCGCCGGCGATGGCGGCGAAGGGGCGGCGCTCGCCGACCAAGACGATGGGCGAGCCCCCGGCGAGGGGCGGGCGCTCGCAGCTGCCGGCGATGCCCCTACGCAGGGCGCCGGCGCCGATGGATGGCGCGTCGTTGCCTGCCTCGACGCGGCGGCGCGTTCGGTTCACGTTCCGGCGGGCGTCCGAGCCATCGGGCCGCGGGCGTTTGACGGTTGCGGCGAGCTTGCGACGGTGGAGCTGCCGAACGGCCTGGTCGCAATCGGCGAAGCGGCATTCGCCGGATGCGCAAACCTCGAGCAAGCCGACTTCCCCGCGACGCTTGAGGCGGTGGGACCTGCGGCGTTCTCCAACACGGCGCTCACAAGCGTCCGCATCCCCGAGCGAATGCGGACGCTTGGCGCCGGCTCGCTGCCACCGCAGTGCACGCGCATCACAATCGACCCGGGCAATCCGGTGTTCGTTCGCGAGGGGGCGCTGCTGGTGCGGCGCGACGATGGCGCGGCCGAGGTCGTTCGCTACCTGGGGCCCGACGCCGACGTCTCACTTCCGGAGGACACGTCGGCGGTGGCGCCGCGGGCGTTCTACGGTGCGCGCGGCATCGACCGGCTGACGTTTCCGGCGCGGCGCATCGAGGTGGGGCAGGGCTCGTTCGATTTTCGTCAGCCGCCGATTGAACTCGTGTTCGAGCTGGCGGCGGAGGATCCGCTCGTGCTGCGGCTTCCGCGCGACGCGTACGGGCTGGCAGGCGTGCGTCGTTCGCTTGCCGAGGGAATAGTCGACCCTGCGGCGGCGGCGCGCGCGTGTGACGAGATGGTTCCGTACTCCGACGCGGTGTTCGAACGGTCGCGCTACGCCGTCGAGCGTTTGGCGGACGGACGGTTCCTCACCGACGAGAACCGCACGCAGATGCGGGAGTCGCTCGCCGAGGGGGCGCTCGAGGCGAGCGACGCGTTCGTCGAGCGAGGATTCTCGTCCGGATTGCGCGCGCTCGTCGATTTCGGCTTTTTGAACAAGGCAAACATCACCGAGGCGATCGATCGCGCGCAGCGGGCGGGGAACGTTCCCATGACGGCGCTGCTGCTCGAGCTCAAGCGCGAGCGGATCGGCATGGACAACGACTATGCGCTGTAGGCGCGCGGGTGTCGTGTGTGGGGGATTTCATGGGCGAGAAGAACAAGAGCCAGCAACGGGAAAACGGCGGGGCCGGTGCGTCGACAGACGCGGAGCAGACGCCGTCCTCTTCGCGCGGAGGACGCACTTGTACGGAAACGCCGCGACCGAAGCAGACGATGGCGCAATTCGAGCAGGAGGTGCTGCAATCCAAGCAGGCAGCCGCGCAACCCGAACGGGAAACATCACAAAACTGCGGGTGGTATGGCACGTCTTCAGGGCGTATGGAGCGGAGCGAAAGCCCTGCGGCATCGACAGATGAACCTTATGCATCACGGAATCGCAAACCGAAGCGGCGCGCCGTCGACCTTCCCTATGACCGTCGGCGCCATGTAACGGCGTGGCTGCTCGTGGCGCTGTGGGCGGGGTTCATATTCTGGGCGAGCGCCCATACCGGTTCGCAGCTGGATTACGGAAACGACCTGCTCGCGCGGGCGAAAGCGTGGCTGAGCGATGCGGCGTTCCAGCTGTTCGGGTACGCAGGCGACGTCTCGCCGGTCGGGCATTTCTGCGAGTATTTCGTGTTCGGCCTGCTCGTCGCCCGTGCGACGGCGTTCGGCGCGCCTCATCGGTGGCGCACCGACGACCATCTGGTCCGCTGGCGCGCCAGCGCGATGACGGCGGGCGTGACAGCGCTGTACGCCCTTTCCGACGAGCTTCACCAGCTGTTCGTGCCCAATCGCTCGTGCGATCCTGCCGATTGGGCCGTCGACATGGTGGCTGCGACGATCGCATCCCTCATTGCCGTTGCCATCGTGCGCCGCGGGCAGAGGAAACGGCAAGCGTCGCGAGCGCAGCGGCCATAAGGATGAGCCCTGCGCCATCGAACCAGATGAAGCGCGTAATCGACTCAGCAAGCACGCCGTTTTGCACGGGCAGGCTCGCGCGCAGCAGGCTCTCGCCGACGAGCCCGATGGCCTGCTGGACGAGCACGACGACGGCGAGCGACCGGAACCGCTGAGGCGAGGCGATGACCGGCGGATACGTCGCGTTCCACATGAGAAACGCGATGCCGATGCCCTGCACGGCCGCACGGCCCGCCGTTCCCGAAAGCTCGTATGCGCCCATGAACTGGTCGGGAACGATGCAGAACGACAGCGCGCATTGGACGTTCAAAACGAACACGACCGTGTAGGAGATGCGGCAGAACCATTGGCTTGCGCGGTTCGGACGCCCGGGCTGCGAACATTCTCCGGCGCGCTGTTCGGCGGTATGCGTGGTGGTTGCTGCGGCGGCTCTCACAGGGCGGCTCCTTTCGGCGAATATGGTACCGCAGGGCAGGTGCAGGGGAGCGAACGGCGTCAGACTCCCGAGCACGTGGAGCGAGCATCCCCTCTCTTGCAGCTGTGCGGTGGCACCGCGTTCACCCGATTGTGCCAGCTGTTCGGCGACCTCGCATTCGCCCGATTGTGCCAGTTCGGTACACGCGTTATAGTGAAAACGAACAGATGTTTCACGTGAAACATCATACGAAAACAGGCCGCTGGAACTTCGGATGCGGCAACGCTTGCCGCTCTGCGGTGGCAGGGAAGCTTGCGGAAGGAGGCCCGGACGATGTGCGGTCGGTTCGTGATGGTTTCCTTCGACGAAGTGCGGGGAATCGTGCACCGCATCGAGCAACGGCAATCGCTGCTGCAGCTCCCCGATTGGCCGCTCGTCGGCCCGCAGGTGGATGGGGAGCGAGCGGCGCAATTGCTGGCACGCCCGAACGCCTATCCCGGTTCGCGCATAGCCGTGTTCGGCAGTGCGCAAGCGCTCGGCGTCGAACCTGAGGGCGCGATGGCTGTGCACACGCTGAGAAGCGGTGCGTGGCCTGCTGGTACGATGGCTGGCGCACGGGGCGAGGAGGCTTCTGCCAGCGCGCTGGACGAGCAGGGCGAAGAGGCTCAGGCTGGTGCGACGCTGCGCGCGTCGGAAAGCGGGTCTTCAGAAGAATCGCCGGGGAACGATGCGGCAACACGCGTACCGGAATACGCGAGCGTTTCCTGCGTGGAAACGCAGGGTGCCAGCGGATACGCGCAAGCACTTGGCATTGATTACCTTACCTGGGGTTATGCGGTCGATTGGCAGCGCAATCCCGTGTTCAACACTCGCATCGAGTCGGCGCTGTCGGGCCGGGGCATGTGGCGCGCGTCAATTGAGCAGCGCCGCTGCGTCGTTCCGACGGCGGGGTTCTTCGAGCCGCATGCCCAGGAGAAGATCGCGAGCCGCAGGACCGGCCGTCCCGTGAAACGTCCCTACCTGTTCGGACGCGCCGATGGGACGCCGACTCTGCTTGCTGGCGTGTTCGATAAGGGGCAGTGCTCGATCGTGACGACGCAGCCGAACGCAAGCGTTGCGCCCGTGCACAACCGTATGCCGCTGGTGCTGGAACCTGCCGAAGCGCTGACCTGGATAGGCGGCAGCTTGGACGACATCGCCCAGCTGGCCGACCGCTCGCGCGAGTTGCTTGCGGTTGCGCCGGAAGACGCGCTCACGCCGCCGCCCGACTCACACGATGACGGCGCTTCGTCCGGTCAGCTTTCGTTGTTCTGAGACGCAGGATTGCGCGCGCAGAGCGGGCGCTGCGATTTTCGGCCGCCTACGAGAAGAACGTCTGGTTGAGCCAGGGGCCGTATTCGCCCGTCCACATGTCGTTGAGCTGCTGGAACACCTGCGGCCAGTCGATGGTGACGCCGAACAGCAGCTCCAGGTAGTGGTGGTTCTCGATGCCGCGGTCGGCGTCGGCGTTCAGGCACGCTTGCGCGATGGTGTAGGTGCAGGTGGGGCACATGGTCACGCAGTTCTGCGCGCCCGTGTCCCGCGCTTCGTCGATGACGCGCCACACGCGCCGGTCGGTGATGGCGGGGTCGTAGCCGCCCACGGCGCCGCCTGCGCCGCAGCACAGCGAGTTCTTGCGGTTGTGCGCCATCTCCAGCTGCTTGGCCTGGGGCAGGTACTTCGCCATGAGAGCGCGGATGGCGTTGGCGTGACGGTTGTCGTGGCGGTCATGGCACGAATCGAAGAACGTCAGGCTCGCGCGGTCGAGCGGATGGAATCCCGGGTCGATTCCCTCGCGCTCCATGCGCGCCGATTCCTGCAGCAGCACTTCGGGCAGTGGCAGGATGTCGACGTCCTGCGCCATCGTGACGGCCAGCTCCTCGCCGCAACCGGGGCAGACGGTGATGACGCGCGTGATGCCCGCCTGCTTTATCTTGTCGAGCAGACCCTCGCGCAACGCCTGCGCGCGGTCGAATCGGCCAGCGCTCATCAACGGGCTGCCGCAGCAGCTCGTGCTCATTGCCCAGTGGAACCCCGCGCGGTTCATCCAGTTGCAGACGGCGCGCGTGACCTCCGGCGCATAGCTTGCGAGCGAGCAGCCGGGGAAGAGGAGCGTGTCGTATGTGCCGGGGACGGTGGCGGCGTAATCGAGCGAGGCGAACTCGTCGAACGCGATGCCGTAGACCGCGCGGTACGCGGAGAAGATGTCCCACTCGTTGTCGACCATCACGAGCTTTTCCTCAGGGATGTACCCGGCGTTGGCGAACAGTTCGCGCCAGGCGCGCATGCGATCGGGCGCCAGCACGTGATGCTGGCAGGCTGCGGTGCACTGCCCGCAGAAGCAGCAGCGGCGCAGCGCGACGAACAGATCGGGCCAGTCGGTCACCAGTTTGATGACGGCGTCGTTGCGATCGGCTTCGGGCAGCGCCATGATGCGGTCGTATTCGCGCTCGATCACACCGACGTCGATGCCGGGAGTCTTGAGCACTTCGCATTCCCAGGTGCACTGGCGGCAATGCGAGCAGGTCAGCTGCTCGTTCGCCCAGCGCGCCAACGCGCTCAGCTGGGGACTTCCCCACGAATCGATTTCCTTCAGATCCTCGGCGCCAAGGCGCGTCGGACGTTCTTCCTTGAATTGACCGACCATGCGAACCTCCCCTTACTCACATCGGCCAGTGTATCCGATTGCGGCGTGGTTGTGAGCGCGAGATAGTTGCGCCGCGAGCGAGCCGCCGGGCGGGCGGCGAAACGGTTTGTTGCGGATGCGGAAGCTGGCCGGCGCGAGCAATTGGAACAGCGAAAGGGCATTCGTCTGAAACCCGTCTGATATTAAGCCTATACTGAACCAAACGGCGCCATGAGGATGGGGCGAGGACTCGGTCGCCGGCGACTGCCGCGTCGTCTGTGGACAGGTTTGCGGGCGGCAAACAACTGGTGGCGTCTTGAAGCCGCGGCGGGGGTTCGGTTGCGTTCCGACGCGGCGACAGACGTTCAGCTGCTCCTTGGCGCGAAGGCTGGCTCCCAAGCGCCGGCAGCCTGCGGACCGGAACGCACACCCCATCTGAACAGCGCCGACGGTGTTGGTTTCGTCCAAGGGGATGATGACGATGGCTAAGATGCCCGAGGATTGCATCGACCTGATCAACAACGCGTACGCGGTAGCGGTGGCGACGTGCGACGGGAACGGCGTGCCGAACGTGGTGTGCTGCTCGATGAAGCAGGCGCCCGATGCGGAAACGGTCATGATTTCCGACCAGTACATGAACAAGACGCTCGCGAACCTCAAAGCCAACCCCCGCATGGCGGTGACCGCGTGGGATGAAACGCATGGCTACCAGGTGAAAGGCACCGTGACCTACGAAAACGAGGGCCCGCGCTACGAGCAGGTGGCGGCTCAGGTGCACGAGATTCTGTCGAGCATGGGCTACGACTTCCGTAGCAAGGGCGTCTGCTGGCTGCACGTCGACGAAGTGTACTCGGTGACGCCCGGTCCCGACGCCGGTGCACGCATCGCGTAAGTTGCGTGAAGGCACTGAACCGTCGTGCATTCAAAGTGCGCAAAAGAAAAAGCCCAGGCGCTTTCGGCGTCTGGGCTTTGGTTTCAAATGGTGCGGGTGAAAGGACTTGAACCTTCAAGGGCCGAAGCCCATACGGACCTGAACCGTACGCGTCTGCCAATTCCGCCACACCCGCATGTGAAGCTGCAGCAAGGGGTATTCTAACGCGTACCCACCGTTGCCGCAAGATGGAAAATTTCGTTCACAAATGCTCGACAAGCGAAGCTGCAGCGCTTTCGCAGTTGCAAGCGAAGATGACGCGAAGCTGAGGTTTGCTGCGACGGTCGCCGGGCCGATTCGCCCCGTTCTGTTCCTGGCGTCCGGAAACGGCGTCTTGACGCATGCACTCACGCTCCGTGCCGCCCTTGCCTTTGCGCTATCATGACGTGCTGACGCAAAGACGCGTTCGACGTGCTGTTATGCACGCGCGACAAGCCCGCAGCGGAAGCGGCGCCGCGTTCGTTTCGGGCGGGCTGGCCATGCGCGGTGCATTGCAGCAAGGCGGAGCTTGCGGCTGGCGCTGGCGCCGAGCCAGGCGAACTGCGGGTCTCCGCCCGTCGCGCATGTACGCGAACGCACGTTGACGCACACGAAAGGCAGGCCGTGGCAGGCACGAAGCTCATACTCGATCGCTACCGTCCGCTCGGGGAAATCGGCGCCGGCGGGTTCGGCACCGTTCAGGTGGCGTGGGATCCGCGCATCCAGCGCAAGGTCGCCATCAAGACGATCGAGCTGACCGAGTTCGACGCCGCGCGTGCGATGCTGCCCGGCGCCGACGCGGTGAGCCGCCTGCATGGCGCCAAAGCGGGCGAAACCGCCGATCGCTGGCATGGTGTTCTGCCGTGGGACGACGTTGCGGGCGAGGACGCATCCGAGACGGCGGTCATGAACCCGGTCGGACCGGCCGCTCCGCAGGCCGCTCCGCCTGCTGCTTCGTCAGCCGCCGGTGCGTTCGCCAGCCCTTCGGAAACCGTCTCCTTGCAGCCAGCGGTTGCGGCGAACGGCTCAGCCGCGCTCAAGACGCCCGGCGCCCCTGCTCAGCAGCCCGGTTGTCGCGCCGCGGCCGTGAGTCCGACCGACCGCACGGTCGTCCTTCCATGGGAGGATGCGCCGTCCGCGCCCGCCGGCGCGTCAGAGCCCGGCGCTTCCGACTCCGACGCAGCCGAGCCGACCACGGCGACGCGCGACATCGACTTCGACCCGTCGGACGTCCACGCCCTCGCGCACATCCCCGGGCTCGACGAGGCGCGCACGGCCGCCATGCTGTCCGACCCGCGCATCGTCACCGTGTACGACTTCGAGGTGCGCGACCGTACGGCCTACCTGATCATGGAGTACGTCGAGGGCATCACGCTCACCAAGGTCCTCAACGAATACGACAGCTATCTGACCATCGACATGGTCGCGGCCGTGTTCGACGCGGTGGCCGGCGCGCTCGAGGCTGCCCACAAATCGGGCGTGCTGCACTTGGACATCAAGCCCGACAACATCCTCATCAACAAGGATGGCCAGGTCAAAGTGACGGATTTCGGCTTGGCGACGTTGGCCGACGCGGCGGGCCTGGGCACGACTGGCGGCGGCACCATCGGCTACATGCCGCCCGAGCAGATGAACCGCGACGTGCTGGACGCCCGTGCCGACGAATGGGCGCTCGCCTCCGTCACCTACGAGATGCTGACCGGCGACAACCCGTTCCGCGTGCCGAACCTCGCGGACGCGGAGGCCGCCATCGAGAACGCCGAGCTCGTGCTGCCGTCGCTGTGCTGGGACGGCCTGGACGAGCAGCTCGACGACGTGCTGTTCTACGCGCTCGACCCCAATCGCGACGAGCGCTACGCCTCGGTCGCGGACTTCGCGGAAGAGGCGGACAAATTCCTGGGCGACGCGCAGAAAGGCCGCCGCCAGCTGAAGATGGTTGTGGGGGATGCGCTGGGGGGCGGACCCTCCGAAGGTGAAGAGGAGGAAGGTGAAGAGGACGCCGCCGATGGCCGCACGCGGTCTGTTGCGCGCGCTCCTCATGTGCCGATGAGTCAACGGATCACGCCGAAGATGCTGAAGATCGCCGCCCGCGCGTTCGCCGCGGTGGGCAGCGCGTTCACGACGTTCGTCGCCATGTCGAACGCCCCGATCACGGCCTATATGGAGGTCGACCCGGCGATGGTGAGCGGGCTCGCCATCCTCATCGTGGCCGTCGTGGGCGCAATCGTCCCGTCGGTCGGCGCGTTGGTCGCGTTCTGCCTGCTTTCGCTTGCGTTGGTCACTGCTGGCTCGCCTGTCGCGGGGCTTGTGATGCTGACGTTGACGGTGGTGTGGTTCGTGTTCGCTGCGCGCGGGACGAAAGCAGAGGCGAACGAGGCGCTGGCGCTGCCGCTGGTGGGCGCCATCGGCGGCAACGCGTTCGTGCCGCTGGCCTGCGGCGCCGCATCGCGTCCGAAGCGCGCCCTGATCACGACGGTGTTCGCGCTGGCGTGGGCGTTCGTCTTGGGCGCCGCCGGAACGGGCAACCTTCTGGGATGGAACGCGCCGGTGTATCTGACGAGCCTCGACAACACCGTCATCCAGCAGCGGCTCGGCATCATGCTGACGCGCCCGGCGAACTGGTGCATGGCGGCGGGATGGCTCGCCGCGGCGGGCTTCGGCTCGGCATGCTGCCTGAAGCGCACGCGCACGTGGCGCATCGTGGGCGCCTGCGCAAGTTCGGCTGTGCTGCTCGCCGGATCGCTCGGCGCGGCGTGGATCGACTCGGGGATGCGCAGCCTCGTGCCGTCGGCGCCGCTGCTCGTGCCCATCATCGTGTCGGCTGCGATCGTCATCGTGGTGGCGGCGTGCTTCGAGCCCGACGAAGGCGCTAGCGTGGAAGTGGACGCGGAAGCGTAGCGCGCGGCGCTCGCTAGTGCCGCGCGTGTCCCCCGCGGCGATGGCTACCGTGCGGCCCGCGGGACACGCCTTCGCCCTGGTGGCTTTTGCCCGTGTGCGGCCCGTGGGTTTCGTGCTCGCTCCCACGCGGCCCATGGTGGCCGGGAGCTCCATCTTCGTGTCCGCGCGGCCCGTGGTGGCCGCCTCTGCCGCCGCGCGGGCCTTCGCCGCGCCTGTCCCATTCGCCGCGTTCGAACGCGTCGATCATGCCGCGGCGCTCGGCGGCACGCTCCTCCTCCACGCGCACGGCGTCGGCCCCCACCGTTTTCTCGACGTTTCCGATCATGCGCGTGAGCAGCGCCTCGAGCGCTGCGAGGTCGTCGTCGGAGAAATCCGCTAGGGGGTCGGCCTGCGCTTCCTCATTGGGCGCGGCTTGGCGCCCCGCTTCGGTCAGATACGACAGCATGACGCGTCCGTCCTGCTCAGACGGACGACGCTCAATCAACCCGGCGGCCTCGAGCTTTGCAAGCGTCTCGTTGAGCGACGAGATGCGCACGCCCAGGATGGAGGCGAGCTGCTTGGTGCTCACGCCGTCGTGCAGCTTGAGCAGCGCGATGATGCGGCCCTGCCCACGCGAGGGGTCCGCGAAGCGCCCGCCGCCGCGATGATGCGCGCGGTGCATGAGGCTCATCAGGATCTGGAACTTCTCTTCGACCGATTCGCGGGACATGGGAATCACTCCTTCGCGGGTGAGGTTGGGCGCAGCTCCGGCAACCCGGATTGCGGCGCTGTCGGGCAAGGTTCGGCATCGGCTGGGTCGGGCACGGTTCTGGCGAGACGGAACGCGGCTTTGGCAGGGTGGCGCACGGTGCTGGTGCGCTGGACGCAATGCCAAAGGGGACGTTCAGCGCCAGGGCCTCGACCGTCGTCTCTCGACAATCAAACGGTACCGGTAGAACACCAGCAGCATACCGGCTGTCGTGCAAGCTGGCAAGGGGAAAGGGCGGCCTGCGCGCGATCGGGCGGCCGCGTTTGCGTGCCGTGGGCGTGCCAACTTGCTGCTGCCTATTGAAGGGCGTGCTGGTGCCGTGCCGGGAAGCGATCCGGCTGGTGCCGTGCCGGGAAGCGATCCGGCTGGTGCCGTGCCGAAGGAGCCATCCGGCGGGTAACGCTGCGATGGCGGGGCACGCGCGCGCTGCGACTGCCTGCGCATCGCGCGGCTCGCCCTCGCTGTTCTCGGCGTTTTGTGAAACGCCGCATGAGCGGGCGCTTCTCGTTAAAATACGTAAGGTTACACGCATACGTCAGGCCGTTCGCGCGGGTGCGGCGATTGCCGCGGGGATGCCCGCAATCGGGACGGCGGTAAGGAACTCCATGTCAAGCCTGTCGGATCAAATCGCCTCGCGGCGCACGTTCGCCATCATCTCGCACCCCGATGCCGGAAAAACCACGCTCACGGAAAAGCTGCTGCTGTACACCGGCCGTATCCAGACCGCCGGCATGGTCAAGGGCAAGCGGAACTCGCGCCACGCCGTGTCCGACTGGATGGAAATCGAGAAGGAGCGCGGCATCTCGGTCACGTCGTCGGTGCTGCAGTTCACCTACGGCGGCGCGCACATCAACATCCTTGATACCCCCGGCCACCAGGACTTTTCCGAAGACACCTTCCGCACGCTCATGGCGGCCGACGCCGCGGTCATGGTCATCGACGGCGCCAAGGGCGTTGAGGCCCAGACCATCAAGCTGTTCCGCGTGTGCACCCTGCGCCACATCCCCATCTTCACGTTCATCAACAAGCTCGACCACGAAACGCGCGACCCGTTCGACCTCATGGAAGAGATCGAAGACGTGCTCGGCATCCGCACCTACCCCATGACCTGGCCCATCGGCAGCGGCCGCAACTTCCGCGGCGTGTTCGACCGCCAGGCGCGCCACGTCATCGCATTCGAGGGCGACGGCCACGCCAACGCTACCAAGAAGGTCGACGAAATCGAGGCGGAGCTGGGCGACGCGGTGCTTGACGACCTGATCGGCGAGGAGAACCACCGCACACTCATGGACGACATCGAGCTGCTCGACGGCGCCGACAGCGAGTTCGACCTGGACGCCGTGCGCCATGGCCAGCTCACGCCGGTGTTCTTCGGCTCGGCGCTCACCAACTTCGGCGTGGAGCCGTTTTTGAAGGACTTCCTGCGCCTGGCACCGCCGCCGCTCGCCTACACCGACACGCTTTCGGGCGAACCGGTCGACCCCGCGCGCGACGAGTTCTCGGGCTTCGTCTTCAAGATCCAGGCGAACATGGACCAGCGGCATCGCGACCGCGTGGCGTTCGTGCGCATCTGCTCGGGCAAGTTCGAGCGCGGCATGGAGGCGTACCACGTGCAGGGCGACCGCACGATCAAGCTGGCCATGGGCACCTCGATGATGGCCGACGGCCGCACGACGGTCGACGAGGCGTACGCGGGCGACATCGTGGGCGTGTTCGACCCGGGCATCTTCTCCATCGGCGACACGCTGTGCGTGGGGAAGACGCCGGTGCAGTTCCCGGCCATCCCGACGTTCGCGCCCGAGCATTTCGCGCGCATCACGCAGGTCGACACGCTCAAGCGCAAGCAGTTCGTGAAGGGCATGCGCGAGCTCGCGCAGGAAGGCGCCATCCAGATTTTCCACGAGCCGGGCGCCAGCATGGAAAGCGTCATCGCGGGCGCCGTCGGCGTGCTACAGTTCGACGTGCTCGAGCAGCGGCTGAAGAGCGAGTACCACATCGAGGTGCGCCGTTCGCCGCTGCCCTACCAGCTGATTCGCTGGATCCAGAACAAGCCGGGCGAAATCGACACGAGCCGGCTCAACCTGACGCGCGATACCTGCCTGGTGGAGGACCGTTGGGGCGATCGGTTGCTCCTGTTCACGAGCCAATGGAACCTCGATTGGGCCACGAAGAACAATCCCGATCTGAAGCTGTCGGAGTTCGGCAACCTGTCGATTTAGCGCAGTAGCTGGCTAGAATCCCTCGATTGCGTAGGTGACGCCGTACTCCCGCTCGAGCATGTCGAAAAACTCCGCGGGGGTGATAGCCGGAACGGAAGATTGCCCGAATCCGTCGGCATCGCGGGTGATGAGGTAATCCGCACCGGTTTTCGCGCAGCATACGGCGATCGTCGCATCTTCCAGATCGTTCCACGCCATCGATGCCGCCTTCTGAATGTCCTCGTGTCCAGTTGTGCACAGGTTGATGCGCTGCAAACTGAGTGCCAGACGTTTTTGCAGGTCATCGCAGGAAGTTGATTTGCGGAGGGCGTAAAAGATATCAAGATAGGATTGAGGCGCAGCCCAAAGCTCAGCGTCACCGAAAGCCTGCATGAAGATGAGGCGCTGCGCATCACGGCAAAAAGGCGGGCGTTGCCCGAGTATGTCGAAGAGCACATTCGTATCAATGAAGAGACGCATATCTCTCCTTCATGGCGCTTTCGAAAAGCTCATCAAAGCTGAGGTCGTTCCATTCGGCGGGAACGGGCACGCGGATATCGTCCATGAAAGCGGCAACCTGTTCTGCCTGCGAGGCTGATGGCCTTCTTTCGCCCCGTTCGAGCCGATGCTCTGGCTCGGGTAGCTTTTTCTCTCGGATGACGTATTCGAACGCCGCGTTGATGAGCTCCGAGGGAGTGGATCCAATCTCGTGAAGTACCTCGTTGCCACGAATGCGCACGTTTTCGGGGATGCGAGCGGTTACGACAGGATTCATAGCGCCTCCTTCTCTCTGCTTGTATGGTAATACCGTCATACAACTAGGTCAAGTCCAAGAGCATGGCGTCACATGAAGGAAGAAGAGCCGCGCCGTCGCTGCATGAAGATGTCAGCTTGCCAACGAAACGCGTCGCGTGTTGCAGATGCAACGGACGCCGGTTGGCCAGGAGCATACATTGAGGTCGTACGGAACGAGTTCCGCGAAAGGCGGGGCGCAAGAAGGCGACGAAAGGACGATCCTATGGCAGAGCACCAGCTGATGAAGAACATCGACAAGAAGACCGTGCTGACGCTGAAGGACGAGGTGACCTACCAGACCGGACAGGTGGTAAGCAAGACGCTTGCGCAGAACGACGCCGTTTCGGTGACGCTGTTCGCGTTCGACGCGGGCGAGCAGATCAGCTCGCACAAGGCGGCCGGCGACGCGTTCATCACGTGCCTCGACGGCGAGGGCGTTATCACCATCGATGACGACAAGTTCACCGTGACCGCAGGCAACTCCATCGTGATTCCGGCCGGCGCGCCGCATGCGGTGGACGCGACCACGCAGTACAAGATGATGCTCGTCGTCATCTACTAAACGCCGCGATTTTCGGGGCTGAGCGGGCTGTGGAGGCAGCGAGAGCCGCGGAAGTCCCAGGCCACGAACGCAATGCAGAACATGCAAGAGGGGGTTGGGCAGTGCCCGGCCCCCTCTGTTTTGGCAAGCGCTGCGCGCGATGGTGAGGGCGACGGAAAGCGAGCACGCGCGAAGCGAAAGGGCCGCGAACCTGCCATCGGTTCGCGGCCTCTTCGCTTTTGCCGATTGCGCATCGTCCCGGCCGCAACCGGTTTCTCAGCTCGTCGTGCGGCGCGGGCACACTCTGTCTGCCCTATGCCGACAGCTGCTCGCTTGCCCGGTCGTCCTCCTGGGTGCCGGTGAGCGTCGCGCGGTACAGCCCTTCAAGCGACGCTTGATTGCAGAACATCTTGCCGGGCGTGTTGGCCAGGTTGCCGGCCGACACCTTCTGGCAGTTCTCCGCTAACCACGGGATGTCGCTTTCCTCGATCCCCAGGTCGGCCAGCGTCACGTCCATGTCCAGCCGCTTGAGCAGCGACCGCAGACGCGGACCGCAATCCTCGGCTGTCAGGCCGCCGATGAGCCGCGACACCTTCCCGAACTTGAACCGGTTGTACCGGCAGGTGGCCTCCACGCAGGCCGGCTCGATCGCCGCCAGGCCCACGCCGTGGACGGCGTCCTTCAGGCCGCTCACGGGGTGCTCCATGCCATGCGCCAGCGTGACGCCGGCGGTGTTGATGACCATGCCGCCGCCGAGGGCCTTGGCCATGGAGACGATGTCGGGCTTGACGTCATAATTCATGTGCGACATCAGCGCGCCGCAGCGGCCCCAGCCGGCCTGCACCTCGTCGAGCAGAAGCAGGATGTCATTCTCGTCGTACATGTAAACGCCCTTGGCATGGTCGGCCAGGAAATCGAAGCGCTCGTAGGTCTCGATCATGTACATGTTGACCTTGTCCTTGATGTCCTGGAAGGTGAGTCCGGTATCTGCGAGCCTCATGGCTGTCACCTTTGCGTCGCGTCCGATTGCTTCGGGTTGGAAGAGGGCGGCACCCGTGCACAAGGTGCCGGCGACCTCTCGGAACGCGTCCCATTATTCGGAAGGCGGGCGCGCCGTCCCATGGACTGAAGGCCAGCGTTGGTTGTGCTCGAGCACAACATCCGGGCTGAAAATCGCGCCGATTGCGCCGTTTACCAGCGGGCGAAACAGGCTCGAAATTTTGTTTTGCCTACATTAAAGTTCGCCGAAGGTGAAGGTTGCGCAAACGATTGCGGCAACAATCCGCAGGTGAGCGGTGCAATAGCGTGCCCATCTCGGCGGTCATCGTGTCCGACCGCGAGATCCTGGCGGTTATCCACTGCGACACCGACGAGCAGCTCGCCGACACCGCGGCCGATGTGAAATCCCTGGTCGAACGCCAGCTGCGGCACGGCGAGCGCATGACCATCGGCGTGGGCAAGCTGACGCGCAGCCTGCGCTGCCTGTACAAGAGCTACCGCCAGGCCAAGGCGATCATGCGCATCCGCGAGAAGCGCAGCATGCTCGAAGCCGGCTACATCTACGCGGACATGGGCGCGCACCGGCTGCTGCTCGGGCTGGAGGACCGCGAGATCGCGGACGATTACCTGCGGACGCTGCTCGGGCCGCTGCTCGACTACGATGCGCAGAAGGGCACCGACCTCGTGGAGGTGCTGCGGACGTACCTGTTCAACAACGGCAGCGTGCAGGAGACGGCGGCGCAGCTGTACGTGCACCGCAACACGGTGAACTACCGCATCAACCGCGCGGCGGAGATTCTGGGTATGGACCTGGGGAATCTCGAAGCGCGCCCGCAGCTGATGCTGTGCTTTCTGCTGCTCGACATGCAGTAGGGGCTGCGCAGCCGGCGAGCCGGTCTCGCCGAAATCGCCTGCGTACGAGCCGTCCTCGCCGAAATCGCCTGCGTGCGGGCCGTATTCCTTCGCATTCCGCCGACGTGAAGCTGAGGCCTGTGGTTTGCGCAGCCAGTTCCTTCACTATTCCTTCACCGGGGTCAGAGGAGCCGAAAACACAAGACTTTTCGTATGCGGAAAATCTTCATAGGATGCTTGAGCGGGAAGCGGCGCCCTGTCCGGAGCTGCCGCACTTTATCTTGTACCGGGCTTTGCCCGGCCGGCGCCGCTTTCCGAAACGTCAAAACCTCCCCGGCTCCTCCTCCATCGGGTGCGCTCCGGGTGCGCTTCTTCCCTCTGGCGGTGAAGACCCGCACGCATCTTGCCTCTCTCCACCAACAGCAAAGGCCCCGCACCGGAATCGCTTCCGATGCGGGGCCTTTCGTGGAACCATCTTCCCGTGATGGGCGTATGCTTCCGGGGTTTCGGCGCTACGCCTGGTTGTAGGCGCGTGCCAGAATCTCGTCGCCTTCGTCCTTGGTCACCCAGCCATCGGGCAGCTGGATGTCCTTATGGCAGCCGGTGCACTCGTAGACGCTCGCGCGGTGGCCCTTGTGGCAGGTCGAGCACGACATCTCGATGCCCTCGTGATGCTGGGAGTGCGGATTGAAGTCCATCCAGCTCGTCGAGTCCTCAAGCTTGTTGCGGTCCACCAGGCCGTCGGAGCCCTGCAGGTACACGTGGCAGTTCTCGTTGACGCAGAATTGCGTGCCGTCCTTGTGATCCCACTTCTCCAGCGCGTCGATGGTGCGCTCGGTGCGCGGGTAGTAGTAGTTGCCCGTCATGTAGTTGACGCCGTCATGCGCCAGCTCGAAGTTGTTCGGGATGTGGCAGTCGAGGCACGCCATCGTCGGCTTGGCGGTGGTGCCGGTCTCGCGATGCCGCACGGACAGCATGGCGTTGGTGTTGGTGACGGTGTTGCCGTACTTGTCGGTGCCCACCGAGTTCTGCGGCTGCTCGTAATTGCTCACGTACTCGCCTTCGATGTGGCACATCGTCGAGCAGAAGCTCGGCTGCTTGTGCCATTCTTTGAACCCGATGCCGACTACAACCAACGCAACCACGATGATGGCAACGATGAGGAGCTTTTTATGCTTGCGTTTGGGGGCAGGCGCACCATCCGCCACGGCGGTGGTTTCCTCCCTCTTGTCGGTGTTGTCGCTCATGGTTGCCACCTCTTACTGGTTGCCGTACTTCGCGGCAGCCGCCGTGCCGTAGTCCTGCGTGGCGGTCTCGGCGGGCTGGTCGTTGTAGTAGTGGTCGGAGCCGAAGGTGACGGTGTTCACGTCCGGATTGTATTCGCTGACGAACGCATCGGCAGACGAGGTGACGCCCAGAATCTGGTCGCCTTCGTCAAGCAGCGTCTCGGCCTGGTCGAGCACGTGGCGGTACAGGTCGGGGTTGTGCGCGCCCTTGGAGTTCTCAGCGAACGCGGAGTTCCAGTAGTACGCGGCTGCGCGCTGGATGTACTGAGCGCGCGACAGCTGATCATCGCTCAGCGAACCGGCGGCGACGGCCTTCTCAAGGTTCTGCACGTAGCTGGCGCAGCGCTTGCCCACCGTGCTCGTGCGGGTCCACACCTCGTCCTGAACGGCCTTGACCTCGGCCTTCAGGTCCTTATGGCAGGTGCTGCAGTTGTTGTCGATGAGTTCCTGGTTCTTCAGCGGGTCGGTCCAGTTGTGGCTGGTGTAGGCCTCGCCGTTGGCATCGGTCTGCGTGCCCATATGGCAGTCGGCGCAGTCGTAGCCCAGACGGGTCATGTGGTTGCCGCCGGCACCGTAGTTGTACTCGAACTCGGAGTGGCGCACGGCCAGCATCTTGGCGCCCGTGGACGCATAGGTCCAGTCAACGTAGTTGTGCTCGTCGTACCATTGCAGCGCGTGGTCCGGATCCATGGTGGTCAGGTCGTCGTAGGGGCTGGTCGGCGTACCCGTTTCGGCATCCATGGAATAATCGCAGTGGCACTGGCCGCACACTTCGCCGGAAAGCGACGCCTTGTCGGCGTTGGGGCCGAGCGCACGCTTCCAGTCGGCGCGCAGGATTGCCAGCTGCGAGGGGTCGTTGTTCTCGTGGCAGTTGGCGCAGCTGATGCCTTCGGCCTGCGCGATGTCGCCGGTGCCGTCGGTGTAGGCGGTCACCTGCTCGTACATGTTGGCCTTCCAGGCATCATTGCCTTCGGCGGCCACCTGGTAATGGACGTTGGGCGTCTTGCAGGCCAGGCATTGCGCCTTGGTGTTCTCCGTGACGCGGCCGTTGTGCGTGACCGTGTACATGGCGTAGCTGTGGCCGCCCGCCTCGGTGAAGAACTTGGCGTAGCCGTAGCCCTTGCCGAGCGTGATCATCTCGGGATAGAGCTCAAGCTTGTTTACCTTGCCCTCGGGCCAGGCGTTCTCGTTGTTCTCCAGATACGTGGCGTACTGATTGGGGTACTGGTCGGCCCAGTCCTTCATCTCGATGACGCCGTACTGGTTTGCCTCCGGCACGTACGAAGGCGATGACGCGCTGGGCGTCGGCACCCCCGGATGAGCCTTTGGCGCGCAGGCGGAAATGCCCACGGCCGCGACCACTGCGGCCACGACCACCAGGCAGATGGCCGCTCTGCGCGGAATTCTGCGCTTTGTCCGTTTCATACTGTTCCCCTTTCCCATGGGAAGACGTCCACGGCCGCCCCTATCGGCTGTGAAATATGTTCAGTATATCGGTTGGGCAATGTGAACACAATGTGAAGAAATGAAACAAAAGGGCCCCTCCGCGGAGGGGCCCTTCAAAGGGGAATGGACCAATCGTCTTGGGGAACGAAGACGATGCCGAAGGATTGCTACTTCAAGTCGCCTGCGAGGTAGCGCGCGGCATAGCGGCCGAACGTAACCTGGCGGCCCAGGCAGTTGCCTACCAGGTACACCGGGTAGTTGCCGGCGTAGTAGCTGCCCGAAGTGGTTCCCACGGCGAACAGGCCGGGGATGGGGTTGTGGTTCTTGTCGAGCACCTGGGTGTTGTGGTCGATGCGCAGGCCGTCGATGGTGGTCAGCAGCGAGCCGCCGTACCACGCGCCGTAGAACGGGGCCTCACGGATGGCGGACAGGCGGTACGACTCCTTGCCGAACTGCGTGTCCTCGCCAGCGTCGTACATCGCGTTGTAGTTGTCGACCGTCTTCAGGAACTGTGCCTTGTCATCGCCGGTGAAGCCGAGCTTGTCGGCGAGCTCGTCGAGCGTGTCGGCCTTCATCATGAGGCCCTTGTCGATGTAGCGCTCGCCGTATGCCTGGTCGACGGTCTTGTTCTTCAGCGCCATCTTCCATGTGTTGGCCGAGCAACCCTGCGTCTTGAAGATCTGCACGTCGTCCGGTGCGTTCACGTCGAAGACCTGGCACCACACGCCGCCCGGATGCTGGGCGGAGGCGAAGCAGATGGCGTCGTAGTTGGCGGATTCGTTGCAGATGCGCTCGCCGTGGCGGTCAACCTTCAAGAACGGCTGAGAACCAAGGTTGAACTGGCCGTTCGTGGCCCAGTTGCCGTTCTCGTCCATGCCGGCATCGACGCCCGGGGCAACGACGCCGCGGTCGAACACCATGGTTGCGCCGACTTCGTCCATGTCTGCGCCAGCCCACAGGGCGGCCTTGATGCCCGCGCCCGTGTTGTTGGTGTTGTAGTTGAGCGAGGTGATGCAGCGGACGGCCTCGGGGTCGCGTGCCCGCAGCATGTCGGCGTTGGCCGGATAGCCGCCGGTGGCCAGGATGACGCCCTTCTTGGCGTTGATCTGGGTGTAGCCGGCGTCGGTCTTGAAGATGGCGCCCGTGACGGCTCCGGAATCGTCCTGAACCAGCTTGACCAGGTCGTAGCTGTACAGAACCTCGCCGCCGTCGTCCTTGATGACCTGCGTCATGGCCTTCACGTGCTCGGTCTGACCGCGCTCGTTGACGAAGCCGGGGTTGGACACGTGGTGGCACTCAGGCGGGATGAAGTAGTTGGTGCCGCCCGCCTTGCCGTCGCCGCCGTTTTCCACGTCGACTTCGACGACGGATTCCTGGCCGAAGTGCTTGGCGTACGTGTCGGCGATCCATTCGATCGTGGCGCCGGAGTTCTCCACCCAGGTGCGCGCCACGGACTGGTCGTTCTTGAACGAGGCGTAGCGAGCCCATTCGTTCAGCCAGCGGCCTTCGCTGAAGTCGATGTCCTGCTCGATCTGGTACTTCGAGTGGATGGCGCCCATATCGTAGTGGCTTGCGGCGGGCTCTGCGCCCTTATCGACGATCATGAAGTTGGCGCCGAGCTCTGCCAGGGTCGCGCCGGCCATGATGCCGGACATGCCCGCGCCCACGACCAGGATGTCGGTGTCCTTCGTCTCCTTGATTTCACTGCTGGAGATCTCGGGCGCGGTGCCAAGCCAGTCTACGCCGCCCGCGTTCTTCGACGAGCTGTTGGCGCCGGCCTTGATGGCCTCGACGTCGGCGGCGCGCTGTGCGGCGTTCTTCGGCGCCGCGCACCCGGACAGTCCCAGCGCGGCGAGCGCACCGATTCCGCCGGCGCCCATGAGAAAACTCCGGCGACTCACGCCGTGAGATGCTTCGTTCATTGTCTCCTCCTTGATTGCGTAACCTGCGCACGTTCTGTTTTCGAATCGGAAACGGGCTTTCAGGCGTTACGCTTTTTTGCAAGATACGCCGAAGACGGGGGTGAGTAACCGCCCCAATGGGGGCATTGGCGCTCACCCCATCGGGGTGAAGCTTGTAAAATCCCTTTTCAATGGGTTGTATGGGCGATTTCGACGGGGCATGCGGGAGATTTCGCCCGAATGCGGCGCAGCATGCGGGCGTGCGACTTGCTGGACAACGCGAAAGCCTTCGTGCACGCGGAAACCGGCGTTTTGCGCGATGGGGGACACACGGTACAATCCACAAGAGCTGTATGAATAGGGAACGGACGGACATAGAATCGCGGCGCGTGGTGACGCGCTACCTGATTGCCTGCGCGGTGGCTTACGGCCTGCTGCGCTACGGTGGCGTGCTCACGAACGCGTTTCTGTACCCGTCTCTGGCTTCGGGCTTCGGCCTCGCTCGCGAAGTCGCCACGGGCGTTGGCGCCCTGATGAACCTGTTCATCGCTCTGATCTCGTTCTACCGGCCGCAGCTGCTTCGAACGCGCGTGCTGGCGGGGCTCGCAATCGGCTTCTCGATCATGGCGCTTGCGTGCGCGCTTGCGGGTTGCTCGAACGGGTCGTTCGGCTTGCTGGCGGCAAGCGCCGTCTGTCGTGCCGCAGGTCAGGCGCTGTGCTATATCTTGCTCGCATTCTGCCTGTTCAAACTTGAGAACCCGAAGCAGGTGGCCTTGGCGATCGCCTTCGGGCTTCTGGTTACCTGCGCGCTCTCTGCGATGAAGCCGCTGGTGGGCGGCCTCGCCGTCGCCGCGACGATCTCAGCTCTCACACCTATCGCGGTAGCGCTCTGGGCGCTCCCCGCCGCGCGCGAGCTGCTCTCGGTCGTTCGCGCGGGCGACCCGGTGATCGACCTGAAACTCGCTGATCCGAATGCCTTCATTCCCGTGTCCCATTCGTTCTTCGTCTGCGCGCTTCTGTTCTCGGCAGCAAGCGGGTTCGCCCTCAGCTTCAACGAGGTGGATGCTGCGCCGATACCGCTGCGCCTTGAGGCGCCGCTTATCGTCATGCTCCTCGCCTACGTGGGCATGGCGAGGAGCCGCAAACGCGAGGATTCTCTGTTCGCACTCTCGTTTATGCTGGTCATCGCGGGATATCTGGCTACGCCGTTTTCGTTTGAGACGTCGTACACGGCCACGTCGGGGACGTTGCTCCGTTTCGGTTCGGAATGCTTCGAAGTGCTCATATGGACTTCGCTCGTGCAGATCGGCCGGCGCAACGTGTACGGCTTCATCTCCTCGGTGGGAGTGGCGCGGCTCTTCATGAACGTGGGAACGATCGTCGGGGTGACGTTGGGCCGCCTGACCAATGGTTTCGGGGGAGACGGCGTGTTCATGGCGACGGTGTTCGCCAACGCGATGGTGTTCGCGTTCTTCTGCTTTCTGTGGTGCGGGTTCCGCACGTTCAGCTTCACCGACACCATCCAGGGCGTCACGACGGTGAGCCATCCCGTTTCGGAAGGCGATGTTCAGGGCGAAGCCCCCTTGGCGGGCGAGGCGCCGGTGGGCGGAGAAGCGCCTGAAAATCCTGTTGAACAGGCAAAACAGCATGATGCAGCGATGGACATCGACGAGCGCTGCGCCCGCATCAGCAAGGAGCGCGGGCTGACGCCGCGCGAGTCGGAGATATTCGTGATGATGGCGCACGGGCGCAATGGGCGCTACGTGCAGGACTACTACACGATTTCGCGCAACACGGCGAAAAGCCACATCAAGCATATCTACACCAAGCTCGACGTTCATTCGCATCAGGAGCTCATCGACCTCGCCGAGGGCAAGCAGGTTTCCGACTCGGAGTAGCGCAACTTCCCGCAGAGGCTCCCATGCCTTGATCACCAGGCAAAACGCAAAAGTCCCCCCAAAGGGGTGGTGATGCTCATCCCGTTGTTTTCCTATAGTCAGCGTATTCGAATCGGAAGGGCTGGCGTGCATACGCGCGCAAGGGGTACCTTGCGCTCTTTAAGGGGAACTCAATAATGAAGGGGTTGGGAACATGAGCGATGAAATCAACGATTCCGCTCCCAAGCCGAAGCGTAAGCATAAGAAGCTTGCGGTTGTCGGAGTGGTGGCGGCGATCGTAGTAGTTTTGGGCGTCGGATTCTGGACGTGGCACAACACGCCGGGATTCTGCAACGCCTTCTGCCACACGCCGATGGACAACTTCGTCGCAACGTATAACGAGGAGCCCGGCGCTGCCGGCGTTGACAAGTGGGGCAACGAGGTTTCGAACACGAACGCCATGCTGGCGGTCTCGCACAAGGAGGCCGGACAGAACTGCCTGTCGTGCCATGTGCCGACGCTCAGCCAGCAGATTGGCGAGGTCCAGGCCACGATGTCGGGCGACTATTACTATCCGCTCGAGGAGACGAACCTCGAGGTTCTGCAGGTGAATTCCGGACATGCCGCGGGAACCGGCGAGGAATTCTGCCTGAAGAGCGGCTGCCATGTGACGTCGACCGGCGCCGACATGACCAAGGCGGATCTGACCGAGGCGACGTCGGACATGGTGCGCAATCCTCATTCGTGGCACCACAGCCAGTACACGTGCAGCGATTGCCACAAGTCGCATCGCGCCAGTGTGCTGATCTGCACCCAGTGCCACGCGGATGCTGAGTCCGAACTGCCCGATGGCTGGGTCGACTACAACACGGGCAAGCAGATCGAGGAGAACTCCATCTACGCTTCGTAGCGTCGGCTTCAAGAGCGCCCGCGCGTGCATCCCGCATTCGCGTGGGCGCCGCGGGGTGTTGGCGCGTCGACTCGTGACGCGCTGAATACGCTGTCGAGGCTGCTACCGTGGCAGCTTCTGGCACACGCCGGTCCAACGAAGCTCTCTCCACCAGGCGGCTGCCGAGAGATTGCCCTTTCTTTTTTCGGTTGAGCCCATATACCCTACGCGAAAAGCCTCCACAGGGAGGCTTTTCGCATGTGGAGGCGAGATACGCTGGGTGGCGCGTTGGGTTTGCGCTGGGTGTCGTTGGGTGTGCGGGCGCTGAGCCTGCGCTGAGCCTGCGCCGGGCATGCGACGAACGGGCGCTAGGCATGCACGGAGCGCGTTGGGTGTGCAGCAAGCGCACGCAGAGCATGCCCGGCTCTTCTCCGTAAGGAATCGCGCGTCATCGATACGCGCCGCACCCTTTCCCATTTCCCCTGTTCGGCATTGTTCTGAAGTCGGTTTGGCGACGGGGCTTCTTTCAACTTGGTTTCAGCAAGCTCGGCCATCTCTGAGGATGCTCGCGCCGCAGATCATCGCCTTCTTCGGGCGTCACGGAGCGTGTCCGACGCTCGCTGGTTCATAATGGTAAGCGAACGCATGAGAAGGGGGCCGGCCATGATCTTCTACTTCACCGGAACGGGCAACTGCCTGCACATCGCCCGTGAGCTCGACGCGGATGCCCGCAGCATCCCGCAGGAGATGGCGCGTGCGGGCGAGCTTTCATACACCGCCGACGCCATCGGCATCGTGTTCCCACTCTACGGGCATCAAATGCCTGCGATGGTTCGTGATTTCGTAATACGTGCGACGTTCGACACCCCCTATATATATGTAGTGGCGACATACGGGCATCGGCATGCGAACGGGGTGGAACTGACGCAGGACGTGTTTCGCCGGGCGAACGTCCGGCTCGACTACATCGTCACGCTGCTTATGGTGGACAACTGGCTGCCCGGTTTCGACATGGACGCGGAGCGCGCCCTCATTCCACAGAAGCGCACGGACGAGAACCTTGCGCGGATCAAGGGGGATATCGCCAGTCGCCGTCGGTGGATCGAGCCGGTCACCGACGAGGATCGAGCCGCTCATCAGCGGTTCTACGAAAGCGGCATCCGCTTTGAGCCGGACCGGCTGGGTGATTTCCTCGTCTTCGATGGCGAGAAGTGCAACGGGTGCGGAACGTGCGCGCGCGTGTGCCCCGGCGGCTGCATCGCGATAGCCGACGGGTGCGCTGTGCGCGATGCCGTTGCGGGGCTGGGCTGCAACGCATGCCTGGCCTGCGTCCATGCGTGCCCGCGCGGCGCCATCTCGATTCCGCTTGGCGATGTCAACCCGCATGCGCGCTATCGCAACGACCAGGTGAGCCTACGCCAGATCATAGCGGCGAACGACTGGCGCGCTGAGGGGAAATAGCCGGCGCGCGATCGGCGCTCGGGCGTGTTTCGCGATTGGTGCTCTAACACCCGAGCGCAAAGCTTGCTGTTTTGAACGTTTTGCTTCACGTCTGCTGACCCCATAGCGTACAACATAGTACCAGGTCACATGATGAAAAGCGACAAACTACAACTATTCCAGTCGTATAAAATCCTCATGTGTGGAATAAAACTGGGACAACAGGCCAAATAAAATCAATACAGAATTTAATAATTAACGAATACTACAAATACATGCCCATGAATGTTAATCTAAGCCCGTAAAGATGCGTCAGCGCTCGTCGCGGCGTGCTCGAGAACGGAGAACATCATGGTGCACATGGCATGCAGGAGGTCCGCCGCTCTATTCGCTGTGCTTATCGCAGCAGTGGTCGGTCTGGCATGGGGTTTCGCCCCCGCCCCAGCGTACGCGCAAGATGCGCCCGCCCACAGCAAAACCCTTACGCTCAACGACGACGGCACCGGTACGCTCAGCCTGAGCGTCACCGGCCACGCCGAATCCACGTCGGAATCGGACAAGGCGGACGTCATCGTGGTCCTGGACACGTCTTCGTCCATGGGCTATCAGACAGGTGGGTGGTATTCGGACACGCGCATGGAGGTTGCCGCCGACGCGGTCAACTCGCTTGCCGAGCAGCTGCTGCAGAACAATACGGCAGAGCATCCCGATGCGGTCACGATGTCCCTCATCACGTTCGACAACTACGCTATGACGCGGGTTGACAAGACGACCTCGCTTGCGACGTTCACGTCCAAGGTGCCCACGCAGGTACAGCGCGACCGAGGCACCAACTGGGAAGATGCCCTCAACAAGGCGAACGGCCTGCAGACGCGCTCCGATGCCCAGACGTACGTGATCTTCGTGTCGGACGGCAATCCGACGCTGCGCGCCACGCGCGGAAGCGGAAGCGGCAGCGAATTCAGCAGGAGCTCAGAGCGCGACGCATACGGCATGACCCACGTGTACTACGGATCGGGCAACAGCGACAACAACGGATTGAACTACCAGTACGCCGCCACCATGGCCGGCATCATCGGAGGCTCCGGCAAGGCGTTCTACTCCATCGGCGCGTTCGGCACCGTGTCGCGCATGCAGAACCTTGCAACCGCCGCAGGTCAGAGCGCCAACTACTTCAACGCGTCCGATGGCGAGGCGCTCAAGGAAGCGTTCTCCAGCATCATCGGCACCATCACGCACCAGTTCTCCTACAGCAACGTGAAAGTCAACGACGGACTCACCCCGTTGACGGCAAGCACTGTTCTTTCCGGGACCGCTTCGGATTTCAAGTACACCAAAACCACGGGCGGCGTGACGTCTGTCTGGACCGATGCCCCTGCAGCCACGTGCAGCGGATCGTCGGTCACATGGGATTTGTCATCCGCCGGCGCGCTCGAAGACGGCGTTACCTACACGGTCAGCTTCAACGTGTGGCCCAGCCAGGAGGCGCTCGACGTGGTCGCGCAGCTGAAGAACGGTACACTTACGCTCGAGCAAGCCAACAAGAAGTACGGCGATCAGTTCGTGCAGACAACCGACGGCGGGTACGGCCTGAAGACGAACACCGCGGCCACGGTCGACTACACGGCTGAGCGGACGACAACGGCCTCCGACCTGCCGGATGATGCGGTCAAGCAGGACGACGGCACCTGGTATTCTCCCAGCACCGGATTCACCTATACTTACAACGAGAGCACAGAAAAGTACGAAGGCAAGAACTCGGCGAAGGGCACGTCCGCGTTCGACGAGCCCAACCCGCTCGAGTTTGACGCAGCAGCTGTGACGGTCGCGAAGACCTGGGCCGACTCGATCAACAACGCGGCGGAGCGTCCGAGCGGCGACATCGGCATCGACGTCATGCTCGACGACACCACCACGCTCGCGCACGTTACGCTCAACGAGGCAAACGGCTACAGCACCCAGGTATACGTGCCGTACGGCATCCAAGTTGACGGCGACACGCTGTCGACGGGCCATACGGTGACCCTCGTGGAAACCACCACCGACAGCCATTACGAGTTCGTCACCGAAACCATCACGCCCATGCTGGTGGACGGAACGCTCGTGCTCGGCGGCGACGGCGACAGCATGCTGACCGGCGCGAACAAGCTCAAGGGCATCATCGAGATCACGAAGTCTGCGGTGTCTGCGGACAGCACGTACCCCGATGACGCGACGTTCGAGTTCACGGTGACCGTCGCCACGCCCGACGGCGCGGCGGTGCCGTACACGGTGCAGCGCGCTGACGGCACGGCGGCTCAGGTGGGCAAGCTGGAGAGCGGTCAGGCGGGCGCTATCTCCATCGCCCCTGGTCAGAAGATCGTCATCGAAGAGGCGGCTGTGGGCACGACCTATGCCGTGGACGAGACGGCGAGCCCTGCGGGTTGGTCGTTCTCCGCGGTGACCGATTCGGCTCCTGCGACCATCCAGGGCAGCGCGGTGTCGGGCACCATCGCAAACGACAATTCCAAGGCAACCGTCGCATACGTGAACACGTTCAAGCCGGCGTATTCGAGCCCCACGGGCGAAGGCAACCTGACCATCACGAAGACGCTCGACGGACGTGCGCTCGAAGCGGGGCAGTTCTCGTTCACAATCGCCCCGGCGGCTGGTTCCGATGCGCCCGCGTTCGACACGCCCACGGTGACCAACGCGGCTGACGGGTCGGTCTCGTTCGGCACGGTGAAGTTCACGAAAACGGGTACGTACCGCTACACGCTGAGCGAAACCGCGGCGGGTGCGGACGGCTACTCCTACGACGGCGCCACGTACACGCTCGTCGCGCAGGTGACGGCCAACCCCACGACCAACGCGCTCGATGTCGCCTGGTCGATCGATGGGTCGACGGAGCGCGCCATCACGTTTGCCAATACGTACAAGGCGAGCGGCCAGACCACGCTTTCGGCGACGAAGACGCTTACCGGCCGCGCCATGAACGCGGGCGAGTTCTCGTTCGTCGTGAAGGACGCCAAGGGCGCGACCGTTGCGCAGGCGACGAATCCGGCAGCCGACGACGGCGCTGCCGCTCCGCTCGACTTCGGTACGTTCACGTACACGAATGCCCAGGTGGCGGCTGACCTCGCGTCGGGCGTTGCGCAGCAGTACCCTGCGACGACCGGCATCGGGGCGGTGTATCGCTACTACGTGTCGGAGGACGCGACGGGTCTGGCGGCCAAGGGCGTCACGCCCGTCGTCAGCTCGTTCACCGTTGACGTTGTTGTAGTCGACAAGGGCGACGGCACGGTGTCCGCTACCGTCAACTACCCGCAGGGCGCAAACGGCACGCTCGCTTTCAAGAACAGCTATCAGGCCGCTGAGCTGCAGCTCGAGATTTCGGGCAGCAAGCAGCTCGTGGTGCCCGACGGTCTGACCGGTCCCGGCGACATCGGCGGCAAGTACACGTTCGCCATCGCGTCCGACGATGCGAACGCGCCGCTGCCCGACCGGAAGCAGACCACCAACGGCGCAGGCGGATCGGTCGACTTTGGCCCGATTACCTTCTACGCAGCGGGCACGTACGTGTACACCATCACCGAGTCCGGCAGCGTGCCGGGCGTGACCAACGATCCCGATGCGGAGAAGACCGTCACGGTCAAGGTGACCGACGACGGTCAGGGCCACCTGTCGGCCGAAATCGTGGGTGACGAGAGCGGCGACGTGCAGACCGGTGCGTTCAAGTTCGTCAACATCTACAAGGCCGACCCGGTTGAGACGACGGGGCGGGCGGCCATCACGGTGGCCAAGGTCGTCCAGCACGACGCCGCGTTTTCGCCCGAGGTCGTCGACGGGCAGTTCCTGTTCACGCTCAAGCCGGTGACGGCGGGCGCTCCGACGGCGGCCGACGCCACGGTCGCGCTGCCGCAGAGCGGTTCGTACGCGGACGCCTTCGCACCTATCACGTTCACTGCGCCGGGGCAGTACGTCTACCGCATCGTCGAAACGGCCAACCCCGATGTCGAAGGCAACACGAGCATCGCGTTCGATGCGGCTGCGGCTACGGGCAAGCTGGTCGTCGTGACCGTCACCGACAACGGCAAGGGGGCGCTTGAGGCGCAGGTCGCCGGTGCCGATGCGACGACGACGGCGCCGAGCAGCCAGACCACGTTCACCAACTCGTACGAGCCCACGCCGGCCGTTTTGGCGGGCGATACGGCGCTGCGCGTGACCAAGGCGGTGCACGGGCACAGCGCAGCCGACGGCTTCACGTTCAAGCTGACGCAGGCCGCAAGCGACGCGACGCGGGCGCTCATGGCCGAAGAGGATGCGACCGTCGCGACGGGCTCGATGGACGACGGCGCCGACAGCACGCTGGCGTTCGGGAGCGTCGGATTCGTCAAGCCGGGCACGTATCACTTCACCATCACCGAGGAGGGCGCGGACGGCGACGGCTGGACCTGCGACGATCGCACGCACGACGTCGTCGTGACCGTCGTGGACAACGGCCAGGGCAAGCTCGTCGTGGATTCGGTGGAGGGCGACAACCCCACCGTCACCAACACGTACGCGGCCGCGCCCGTGACGCTTTCCGGCGAGACGGCGCTGTCGCTTACCAAGGAAGTGTTCGGCAGCAGCACCGACCAGGTGTTCCACTTCACGCTTGATCCGCAGTTCGACGTGACGGCGGGCGGCATCACGTACGCCCAGGGCGCGCTCGACGCGCAGACGACGGGCACGCTCGTCGAGGGCACGCCGCAGGCAGTCTCGTTCGGTGCCATCACGTTCACCAAGGCCGGCACGTACGCGTTCACCATAAGCGAAGCCGAGGGCAAGGCCGGCGGCTGGACCTACGACACCACCGACGCGGCCGTGACCGTCACGGTGACGGACAACGGAAAGGGCCAACTCGTGGCTTCGGTTGAGGGCAATGCGCCGGCGTTTGAGAACTACTACCAGGCGCAGGGCTCGGTCGCGATCGCCGCGACGAAGACGCTTGACGGCCGCGCGATGAAGGCGGGCGAGTTCTCGTTCACCATCACCGACGGCGCGGGCGACACCGTGGCCACGGCGGTGAACAAGGCCGCTTCCGACGGCGAGGCGTCCGCTCTCGATTTCGGCAGCATCAGCTACCAGAGCACGACGTTCGCCGATGATGTGGCCGCACGCCGCGCCGTGGCCAACGCCGACGGCTCCTACACTTACACGTACACGGCGACCGAGGCGGCCAACTTGCCCACCGGCGTGACGGCCGCAACGGCAAGCCAGACCTTCACCGTCACGGTGAAGGACAATGGCAACGGCAAGCTGACGGCTACGCCGGCGTATCCCAACGGCGCCGCGGGTCTGACGTTCAAGAACAGCTACACGGCCTCGACGCCGGCAGACACGCAGATCGTCGCGACGAAGACGCTCACCGGACGCGCCATGAACGAGGGCGAGTTCTCGTTCGTCGTGAAGGACGCGAAGGGAACGACGGTTGCCACGGGGTCGAACCAGGCGGCGGCTGCGGGAGCGGCGGCTCCGGTCGACTTCACGTACAACGGCAGTGCAACGGGCCTCATGTACACGCTTGAGCAGGTGAAGAAGGACGTGAAGGCGGGCATTGCGACGGCGGGTCCGGATGCCTCCACCTATTCGTACCAGTACACGGTCTCAGAGGACGTGAGCGCTCTGCCGAAGAGCGTGACGGCTGTCGACAGCTCGTTCACCGTCACCGTGCGCGTGACCGACCAGGGCAACGGCATGCTGACCACCGAAGTCCAGTATCCGGAAGCTGCGAATGCGGTTGCGTTCGCGAACGCCTACGACGCGGTTGACGCGAAGCTGGCCATCGCTGGCACGAAGCGGCTCGAGGTGCCCGACGGCCTGACCGGCCCGGGCGACATCGCCGGCAAGTACACGTTCGCCATCGCGGCGGTGACGCACGGCGCGCCGCTGCCGAGCACGACCACGACCACGAACGAGACGGGCGGCGACGTGCGCTTCGGTGACATCACGTTCGACACCGCCGGTGAATACACGTACGCGATCACCGAATCCGGCCAGGTGGACGGCGTGACCAACGATTCGGAGACGACGAAGAACGTCACGGTCCGCGTGACCGATGAGGGCGGTTACCTGGTTGCCGCCGTCGTCAATGCGGACGGGGCCGCGGTCACGGGCAGCGCGTTTACGTTCGTCAACACGTACGGCGCAAGCGACAAGACGCTCGGCGGCGACGAGGCGCTGCGGGTGACGAAGAAGCTCGACGGCCGCGCGATGAAGGCGGGCGAGTTCTCGTTCACGCTGTCCGCGCAGGAGGCCACGGCTCCGCTGCCTGAGGTGACGACCGTATCCAACGCGGTCAACGGCAGCGTCGTGTTCGGCGACATCACGTACACGGCAGCCGATGCGGGCAAGACCTACCACTACACCGTGGCAGAGCAGCAGGGCAACCTGGGCGGTGTGACCTACGACACCACACCGCGCACCATCACGGTGGCCGTAACCGATGCGGGCGACGGCACCCTGAAGCTCGACGTTGCGGACAACAACCCCACCGTCACCAACGTCTACGCGACCAACGTCGCGAGCATCAGCCTGACGGCGCACAAGGTGCTCGCGGGCACGCAGCTGCGCGACGGCCAGTTCACGTTCACGCTGGTCACGCCTGATGGCGAGACGATCAATGCGACCAATGACGCGTACGGCTCCGTGGCGCTCGGCACGTTCCAGTACAGCCTGGCCGACCTGCAAGGTGCGGCGCAGAAGACCTTCACGTACACCGTATCCGAAGTCAACGACGGGCTGCCCGGCTACACCTACGACACGGCGACCCATACGATCGACGTGACGCTTGCCGACGACGGCCAGGGCACGCTGACCGCCACGGCCACCGGCAACGATCCGACGTTCAAGAACAGCTACACGGCCAAGCCGGTCGCGCTCACGGGCGATACGGCGCTTGAGGTCACCAAGAAGGTCGCAGGCTTCGCAAGCTCCGAGCCGTACACGTTCAACTTGAGCCTGACCTCGGGCGATGCGACGGCTGTGACCATGGCGGGCACGCAGGCGGCCACGCCTTCGTCGCTGGCCGACGGCGCGCAGACGACAGTTTCCTTCGGAGACGTCACCTTCTCCAAGGCGGGCACGTACACGTTCACCGTGTGGGAGACCGCGGGTACCAAGGCCGGCTGGACCTACGACGCGAGCCAGCATCTGATCACCGTGAACGTGAAGGATGGCGGCGCAGGCCAGCTTGAGGCCTCGGTCAAGGACAACAACCCGACGTTCACCAACACTTACAAGGCCGCGTCGACCGACCCGGTGGTCATCACGGCGAACAAGCAGCTCACGGGCGCGCAGCTCATGGCTGGCGAGTTCTCGTTCAAGCTGACCGACGGCACAGGCGCGACGGTGGGCCAAGCTTCCAATGCAAAAGACGGCACGGTGGCGTTCGACGGCCTGACGTTCGACAAGCCGGGCACCTACACCTACACGATGTCCGAAACCGTGGGGCTGAACAGCGCCATCACGTACGACCGCACGACGTATCCGGTGACTGTCACGGTGACCGATCCGGGCACGGGCAAGCTGCAGGCGACCGTCACCGGTTCGGGCGCGACGTTCCACAACACGTACAAGGCGGCGTCGGGCGACCTGGTGCTCACGGCTCAGAAAGTGCTCAACGGCCGCACGCTCGAGGCGTCGCAGTTCCAGTTCCAGCTGTACGACGAGAAGGGCGCGGAAGTGGGCACTGCGGTGACCAACGACGCCGCGGGCAGCATCACGTTCCCCAAGCTCAGCTACACGGAGAAGGATTTCGAGGGCATTGCGCCGGCAGCTGACGGCACGCGCACGAAGACGGTCACGTACACGGCGCGCGAGCTTCTGGGCAAGCTGAGCGGCTACCAGTACGACACGAGCACGGTGGCCACCTATCCGGTGAAGATCGTGGACGACGGCAAGGGCACCATCACCGCGACGGTGGTCGATCCGACGAACACCACCTTCACCAACGGCTACACGGCGACGCCGACGACGGCTGCGGCCATCGTGGCGCACAAGAGCCTGAGCGGGCGCAGCATGGCGGCGGGCGAGTTCTCGTTCCAGCTGAGCGACGAGACGGGCAACGTGATCCAGGCCGCGAGCAACGACGCGAACGGCACGGTCACGTTCGAGCCGATCACTTACAAGCTCGCTGACCTGGCGGGATCTGCGTCCAAGACGTACACGTACACCGTGCGCGAGACGGCGGGCGACGCCGAAGACTGGACGTACGATCCGACCGTCTACACGGTGACGTACGTGGTCAAGGACGGCGGCCAGGGAACGCTCGATGTGGAGCGGACGATCACGGCGAACGGGAAGGCGGCCGAGGCGCTGACCTTCACGAACACGTATGACGAGCCGGTCGTTCCGGTTCCCGAACCCGAGCCGGAGCCGACGGTGCCCGAGCCCGAGCCTGCGCCCGCACCTGCGGCTACGTCCCAGACGGCATCCGCCCCGAAGCAGATGGCGAAAACGGCGGACAACGTGGGAATGGCGGCACCTGTTGCGCTCGCAGCGATTGCCGGCGCGGCCGGTGCGGTGGCTGTCGGTGCACGGCGGAAGATGAAGCGGCGCTAGAACGGAAGGTGTCGCTCGAGCAGAAGGCGGTGATTGAACAGCGCCGATGGCGATGCAGGTGGCACGGCTGCTGAGAGGGGGAGCGGCTGTTGTGGGAGGCGTGGGGGGGGGGGGGGGGGGGGGGGACGGGCCCCCCCCCGGCGGCGGGCGGGGGGCGCCCCCCGCCACCCACAACAAACCGGGGCGCGCCGGAGGCGGGGGGGGGGGGGGGGGGGGGGTTTGTTT
>CAIFEB010000012.1:38109-51182 GCA_903789375.1 uncultured Eggerthellaceae bacterium
TGGGGGGTGGGTGGGACGCCCGGGAATTTGGGGGGGGTTTTGGGGGCGGGGGGGCTGTCGTTTCTTTTAGCCTGCGGCCCACGCACGGTTCGGAAGGCGGTGCCAGCGCCGCGACAATCAACTTCGCGTGAGACGGCCCGGAGGCTTCGGTTTCCGGGCCGTTTGGATTGTTCTGTCTGGCATAGCCCCACGTGATGGTGATATGGCACCAACGATGATGATGGGATCCAACGATGATGGGATCCAGCGATGGTGATGGGACCCAGCGATGGGCAAGGGTGAGCGGCGCACGGTGCCTGACCCTTGTACTCGATGTACGAACTCGAAGTTTTTTCGTTCCTTCTCTCTGGCAGTCGTACTGCCCAGCCAATATCATGCTAGGAATAATTCCTAGTAATGAAACGCGGCGCTGGAAGCCGCGGAGGAGCGGGCCTGTGCAGGCGGGTTCGCCCAAGGTAAGGAGGAACCATGAGCAATCGATTGGTTGCACGGCGCAGCTTCCTCGTCGTTTTCGGCATCATCGTCGCCATCGCGCTTGGGCTGGCGTTCGCGCTGCCGCAGTCGCTGTCGTCGGCAGCCGCTGAGGAAAATCCCGCGGTGTCGGCTTCGGCGTCGAGCAGCGCGACGTCCGCGTCGGACAGCGCGACATCGTCATCGGGCGCACCGTCAAGCGCATCGGCTGCGGAGCCAACGGAGCCGACGGGCTCTGACGCAAGTGCGACGTCGCCGGCAGCGGCGCTGTTCTCGCCCGAAGTGGCGACGGCTCAGCTCGCGGCGAACGACGCGACGGCCCCCACGGCAGGTGCCGCGGATTCGAGCGTGGTCAGCACGATGAGCGTCACGACCACCGATACCGCCGGCGGCAGTCCGAGCGGGACGTCCGACGGCGAAACGCACGAGACGATTCACTGGGACACCAACGCCGGCGGCACTAACGGCATGCACTACGTGTACTCGGTCCCCGGCGACAGCAACAGCACGCCCATCTATCTGTACTGCATGAACAACAAGCTGCACTGGCCGCACACAAGCGACACCATTTCCAGCATCCCCGACTACGTGCAGGGCTATCTCACGCCCGACATGTTCAGCTCGCAGGAGCAGTACCAGGAATGCATGGACAAGCTGCTCGCCATCCTGTACGCGGGCTTCCCGTACAACGGCATGAACTACTACACCTTGGTGGACGCCAACACCATCTCGGCGGATGATTTCGACGCGCTGCTCGTGGTGCCCGAATATCTGCGCGCTGATTTCTCCGACTCGCTCGGTGACACCACGTTCACGTGGAGCGACTACACCGACGCGGCGAAGATGGCCAAGATCGATGCGTTCATGAAGGAGGTTGGCCAGTACTTCCCGACCTCGTCCAACCCCAATCCGGTCACGCCTTCGGGCATGACGTACGGCCAGATCACCCAGCTGCCGTTCTATAAGGCGGCCTTGGCCATGCAGTACGCCGCTTGGAACCCCGGCGCGACGCCGATGGACGAGTACAGCCAGATGGACAAGGGCGCGACGTCGCTGACCGAACAGCAGGCGTACGACCAGACGCAGGATGCCGTCTGGGTGCTGCTGACGGAATACGGCGTTCCGAACAACCAGTTTACGCGCGAGGACATTTCCAGCGAGACGTTCGCGCTGAAGCTGCTCTCCGATGCGGATGCGAGCAACGTGCTCGACAGCAAGCCGTTGAGCGACGCGGTCAGCATCACGGGCGATGCGGGGTTCTCCTACGACGCGACCACGAAGACCTGGCGTACCGGCACGCTGAAAACCAGCGAGGGTGAGGACTGCCACGGCATGTACACGCTCACCCTGCCGGACGGCTTCTATGCGAATACCGTGGGCACCGCCGATGCGGCAAGCCAGGCCGACGTGAAAACCATCGCGGGTGGGCAGGAGTTCTACCTGGTCACGGCCACGCAGCCGACGCAGTCCATCACGCTGAAGGCTGATGCGACCGTTCCTTGGCTCCAAGAGGTGCGCCAGTACTCGCCCACGCCGGACAGCTTCACGGCATTTGACGGCAAGTCGTTCCAGCACATGATCGGCGCGCTGATCTACCGCGAGAGCCTGTCGACGAGCACGTCCGTCGCGCCGACCAACGAAGGCGACCTGACGGTGTCGAAGGCCGTCGTAGGCAGCCAGGATGCTTCGGCGACGTTCAGCTTCACGGTGACGCTTTCGGGTGACAACGCGGCGCTGACCGGGGAGTATGGCGACATGACGTTCGATGGTGGCGTGGCGAAGTTCTCGCTTGCGGCTGGCGAGTCCAAGACGGCGGCCAACCTGCCCGCGGGCCTGCACTACACGGTGACCGAGGACGCGGCCGACGGCTACGCGACCACGTCGAAGAACGCGGAGGGCGTCATCACCTCGGGCCTCACGGCCGAAGGCGACATCACGCCAGCGGGCAAAGCCCAGGCGGCGTTCACGAACACGCTGAAGCCCACGACGCCGGACCAGCCCGACAACCCCGACAACCCCGACCAGCCGGACAATCCGGACCAGCCGGATAATCCCACCAACCCGGACAATCCGAGCACGCCGGACAACCCCACCAACCCCGGCACGCCTGTCAGCCCGGGTGGGTCGACCGAGACGCCGTCCGGCTCGGTGACGGGCACTTCGCAGGGCACGACCGGCATCGCGCCGGCTTCCACGTCCAGCGCGAGCGGCAGCGCGTCGTCGACGCCGAGCACGGGCGACGCCATGACGCTGATTCCGCTCGTTGCCTGCGCGGTGGCCGCTGCGTCTGTCGCGGTCCTGGCGTTTGCGCGCCGCCGTCGCACGGATGGCCAGCGGTAGCGAGCGCTTGCAACCAAGAGCAATCTGATTGAAGCGGGGCTTCGCCTTCGGGCGGGGCCCCGCTTCGCCGTTCCTGCGACTACTTTCGCGTTTTCGGCGTCCCCTTCGCCCCAAGCTGCGAGCCGCATGCCGCCGGCCGCATGCCGCCAACCAGATGTTTCCAGCCACAGCGGTTCGCCGCATGCCGCCCGCGTGGGGGGTGACCTGGGCGGGCGGAGGCCGAGCTTTACCGGACGTTCGCCTCATGCCACCCGCGCGGGGAGCGACCTCGGCGTGCACTCTTCTTCCGGCTTCGTCACTCCTGAGGCAAAACGTGCACGGGGGGTTTCGCGTTCGGGCAAGTCGGGGGATACTGAGACCTGCACCCAGGGGAAAGGGGTAGGTCATGATCGTTCTGTTCGCAGTGCTCGCGGTGATCGCCGTCATCATCGTCGTGTGCCTGATCAACGCGGCGCGCGTGAAGCCGACGCCGGTGAAGGATCCGCTTCCGCCGTCGAGCGTCCGCGGTTCCGACGAATCCGTCGAGCGTTTCCGGGAGATGCTGCGCGTCCCCACCGTGTGGGACCGCGAGAACCCCAACGCCGACCATACGCCGTTCGACCAGTTTGTTCCGCGCATGCGTGAGCTGTACCCGCATGTGTTCAGCGACCTCAAACTGGAGCGCATCAACACGTACGGCATCCTGCTCACCTGGCAAGGCTCCAACCCCGCGCTCGCGCCGGTCGTGCTCATGGCGCACCACGACGTCGTCTCGGCCGATCCGGCGGGCTGGACGCACGACCCCTTCGCCGCCGACATCGAGGACGGGCGCATCTACGCGCGCGGCGCCGTCGACACAAAATGCCTGCTCGCAGGCTTGTACGAAGCCGCGGAAATGCTGCTCGAAGAAGGCTATGTGCCCGAGCGCACCATCTACCTGTGGTCGTCCAACTGCGAAGAGGACAACGGCGACACCACGCCCAAGATGGTCGAGGAGTTCAAGCGCCGCGGTATCGAGCCGGCGTTCGTCCTGGACGAGGGCGGTGCCGTGGTCGACAAGCTGCCGCTCGGCGTGAAGAACGAGTTCGCGATCGTCGGCCTGGCGGAAAAGGGCATCGTCAACGCGTTCCTCACGGTGGATTCCGAAGGCGGCCACGCGTCAACCCCGTCGCAGAAGGATTCGACGGTCAAACTGGTGCGGGGCCTGAACAAGCTCCAGGACAACCTGCCGCGCCGGCGCCTGTCCAAGCCGATGGAGAAGATGCTGCGCGAGCTGTCCGCGTACAGCAGCTTCGGTTACCGTTTCATCTTCGGCAACCTGTGGCTGTTCCGGCCGCTCGTGCTCAAGGTGCTCGGCTCGACGCCCGAGATGGACGCGATGACGCGCACGACGTACGCCATCACCGAGCTCGAGGGCGCGCCCGCGGCGAACATCCTGCCCAAGCAGGCGCGTGCCGACGTGAACGTGCGCATCGACCCGTCCGATTCGATCGAAAGCTCGCTCGCGCGCATCACCGACGCGTTTGGCGGCGACGTGTCCATCCGCACGCGCGATGCCATCGAGCCGTCGCCTGTGTCGCCGTACGATGGCGACAGCGCGTACGAGTACCTGCGCCGCGTCGTGCACGCGGTGTATCCCGATGCGGGCATGGCGCCGTACGTGCAGGTGTCCAGCTCGGATGCGCGCCACTTCCACCAGGCGTTTCCGCGGGTGTACCGGTTCGCCGGCATTCTGTATGCGGGCGATTCGCGCGCGCGTATCCACGGGCAGGACGAGTACCTGCGGGTGGAGGACTTCAAGCGGGGCGTCGGCTTCTACTACGAGCTGATGCGCAACATCGGAAAGCTGGGTGAGTGACATGGCGGGCAACGAGAACGTCCCGAACGCGCAGATCGTCGCCGGCGGATCCGGCTCTGCCGGCGGATCCGCGCAGTCGCCTGCGGGCGGCACTCCCGCGGGCAAGCGCAAGCCGTTCTACGGCTGGTGGATCGTCGCGGGCGGGTTTCTGCTCATGGCGACATGCTACACGGTGTTCGTCAACTGCATTCCGCTGTTCCAGCGCTACATCGTCGCTGACCTGGGCATCTCGGTTGCGCAGTTCAACGTCGGCGTGTCGCTGTGCACGGTTGTGGCCGTGTTCGCGTCGTTGGCCATCGGCAAGCTCATCGATATCTGGGACGTGCGCATCCTGGGTTCGATCACGGTGCTCACGGCATTCGGAGTGCTCATCGGATTCTCATTCGCCTCGCAACTGTGGCATCTGTACCTGTGGTGCGTGCTCGCCGGCATCGTCGTAGTGGCGGGGACGCGCCTTTTGGCGAGCGTGCTCATCGCCAACTGGTTCAACGGCAAACGCGGCCTGGCGGTGTCGATCGCGCTGTCGGGCTCGGGCGTCGGTGGCGTGGTGTTGTCGCCCATCACGAGCGCCCTCATCGACTCGCTCGGTTGGCGGCCGACGTTCGTCGCGCTCGCGTTCGTTTGCCTGATTCTGGGGCTGCCGCTCATCGTCATCTTCTTTCGCAACCGCCCGTCCGACAAGGGGCTCGAGCCCTACGGCGCCGATGCGGAGGACAAGGGGCGCGAAAGCCGTTCGCCCGACCGCGCGGTCAACGTGGCGATCGGTTGGAAGGTGCTGCGCCGGAGCGTGGCGTTTTGGCTTCTGGTCTGCGGTTTCGTGATGATGGGCATCGACAACGGCGCCATCATCACCAACGCCATCTCCAACATGACGCAGATGACGGTCGCGGGCGAGACGGTGGTGACCGGTGGGCATTCGGCCGTGTGGGCGGCGTCGGTGTGGTCGTTCTACCTGGGCTGCGTCATCGTGTTCAAGATTTCGCTCGGCGCCATCTACGACCGGTGGGGCATGCGCGTGGGCACGATTTTGGGCACGATCGCGTCGCTGGCGGCGGCCGTGGCGCTGTGCTTCCCGCAGACCGATGCGGGCCCGATTTTGGCGTCGCTGTTCTTCGGGTTCGGCACGTGCATGGGAACGGTCGCGCCGCCGATCATGACGGTCAAGGAGTTCGGGAAGAAGGATTTGGGAACGGTCACGGGCATCGTGACGGCGTTCGAGATGCTCGGTGCGGCCGTGGGGTCGGTGCTGTCCGGCGTGCTGTTCGACGCGTACCTGACGTTCATCCCCGCGTGGATCATGGTGATGGCGGCCACGGTGCTGATGGCGATCTTCCTGCTCGCGTCAATCAAAGCCGCGCGTTCGCTTGTCGAGCGCAGGCGCACCGCGGGAGCCCCGCTGTTAGACGCGGAAGGCAACGAGGTGCCGGCGGCGTAAATGGACGGCTTAGCCGCCGGCTGTCGCCTGCCCTCATGCGCCGAGTGAAATAACACATATATAAATGCAATATTAAATAATATATTTAATATTGCATTTAAATGTAAGAAAAAACGGTCGAATCTTCCGATTCGACCGTTTTTCGCTTTCATATGGCGCCACCCGCCCCGCATGGCCGCCCGGTGCAGTAACCACGCGAGGCGCCCAAGCGCTCCCTACAGCGGCTCGTTCTCGATAGCGCGCAGCGCGTCAGCCATGATCTCGTCGACGTCATTCGTGACGATGTCGAGCCCCTCGGCGCTGAGTCGCCGCACGTCGGGGATGCCGAAGTACAGCCGGCACAGCGCGTCGACCTGCGCCCACCCGTAATCGTAGTCGCCGCAGTACCCGCCGGCGGTCGTCACGTACCACGCGCGGGTCGCGCGCACGAGCCCGGTCGGCACGCCTTCGTCGCTGTAGTTGAAGGTGACGCCCTGGGCACACAGGAGCTCCAGGTAGTTCTTCAGCAGCGCGGGGAACGAGAAATCCCAGTACGGCGCCGCGATGACGACCTCGTCGACGGCGGCGAACTGCTTGGCGTACGCGAAGACGGGATCCGAGAAATCGCCCGCGGCCGTACCGGCGGTGCGGCGGGCGAGCCGCGCGCTGTTGAGCGGCGCGAGCCCTTCATCCTCCAGCACGAGCGTCGTCACCTCGACGTCCTCGTTAGCGCGCAGACGGTCGAGCAGCGCCTGCGCAAGCCTTTCGGTGCGCGACGTCGCGCGGTTGACGTTGGCATCTATGTACAGCAGCTTCTTCATAAGGGTCCTTTCGCGAATGAGTTGATTGTCGAATGTATGCAGCGCGCTTCAAAGCTGCGCGAGCGGGCAAAACCGAACCGTCCTCGTTTTGATGGTACGGGAATCGTCAAGGCTGCTGCTTCGCCCATGCGCCGTTGGCATATTTCGCCGCCACTGTTGCATCGACGTTAATAAATGCCTCTCTGCCCCTGTTGAACCCTTTTGGCATCTGTTCATTATGTATAGTCATGCATATAATTTCCACAGGTCTTTGAAGCCGCGTGTTTGGGACGGCTCACGGCTTCGCTTTCGTACCCAGGATCCGTCAGGGAGGAGAGCCCTATGGGCAAGAGGACTGATTTTCTGTACATGTCCGAGCAGGACATGATCGATGCCGGTGTCAACGATGCGGCGAAATGCGTCGACGTGTGCGAGGAGGTGTTCAAGCTGCTCGCCACGGGCGACTATCTGATGGGCGGCTCGAACCACAACTCCCACGGCTTGGCGCTCGTTTTCCCGGAAACGACGCCATTCCCGAACATGCCGGTCGCCGGCCCTGACCGCCGTTTCGTCGCCATGCCCGCCTACCTGGGCGGACGTTTCGACATCTGCGGCAACAAGTGGTATGGCTCCAATGCGGCGAACCGTGAGCATGGGCTGCCGCGCTCGGTTCTCACGCTCGTCCTGAACGACAAGGAGACGGGCGAACCGCTGGCGTTCCAGTCTGCGAATCTGCTCTCGTCGGCGCGCACGGGATGCATCCCCGGCGTGGCTTGCCGCTACCTCGCGCGCAAGAATTCCAAGGTGCTCGCTGTTGTCGGATGCGGCGCCGTCAATCACGCGTGCGTCGCCGGCATCATGTCGCAGGTCCCCACGATTGAGAAGATCGTCTGCTACAACCTGACGTTCGCCCACGGTCAGCAGTTCGCCGACTGGGCTGCGGAAACGTTCGGAGTCGAGGCTGTCTGCGTGAAGACATGCGAAGAAGCGCTCGCCGAGGCCGACCTGGTCAGCGTTGCTGCATCGCGCAAGGCACCGCTTGTCATCGAGGACGAATGGGTGAAGCCCGGAACGCTCATGATGCTGTCCGGCCCCATGACCGCGCCGGATTCTTTGTGGGAGAACACGACGATGGTCTGGGACAACACGAAGCTTCACGAGGCGTACGTTGCCGATGCGCGCGCGTCGGAGGACTACCACAAGGGCTACGCCGCGCAGATCGGCGGCCCGGT
This sequence comes from uncultured Eggerthellaceae bacterium, assembly GCA_903789375.1. Classification (GTDB taxonomy): domain Bacteria; phylum Actinomycetota; class Coriobacteriia; order Coriobacteriales; family Eggerthellaceae; genus CAIFEB01. The sequence continues at coordinate 46,204 of CAIFEB010000012.1, forward strand.
GTACGAGCTCATCGACCAGGGCAAGAAGGAGCCGCTGTCCGAGGCGACGGACCTGGGCCACATCATCTTGGGCGAAAAGCAGGGTCGCACGTCCGATGACGAGCGCATCATCTTCATTGCCAGCGGCATGGCCGTGTTCGACCTGGGCTGGGGCTATACGCTCTACCAGAACGCCCTCGAAAAGGGCATCGGCCAGAAGCTCACATTATGGGATTCCCCCGCGCAAGCGGAGTAATCGGAAGGCGCACGGCGCACCGCGACACGAGAAAGGCAGCCTCTCAGCATGTCCGCACAAACTGAAAACCAGGCGAGCTGGCGCGGCCCCATCGGGGACTCCGCGTTCAAGAAATGCCGCAAGCACATCTTGCCGCTGCTCATCATCTTCTACATCCTTGCGTACATCGGGCGCTCCAACCTGGGGTACGCGTCGCTGACGATGAATGAGGAGCTGGGCATTACCGCCGCAGCGTACGGCCTGGTCGCAGGCATCTTCTTCATCGGCTACTTCATCTTTGAGGTGCCGTCGAACATCATCATGGACAAGGTGGGCGCTCGCAAGTGGATTGCGCGCATCCTGATTTCCTGGGGCATCATCGTCGTCATCATGGGCGGCTTGCAGAATGTAACGCAGTTGTACATCCTGCGCTTCCTGTTGGGCGTTGCCGAGGCAGGCTTCTTCCCCGGCGTCATCCTGTATCTGAGCCGGTGGTTCTTGGGGCGTGACTCCGCGAAGGCGATCAGCATGTTCATGCTGGCCATCCCCATCAGCTACATGATCGGCGCGCCGCTTTCAGGCGCCATCAGCGACAACGTGTTCTGGCTCGGCCTTTCCAGCTGGCGTTGGATCTTCCTCCTCGAAGGCATTCCGTCGATCATCGGCGGCATCGTCTGCCTGAAGATCCTGCCCGACAAGCCCGACTCTGTGTCGTGGCTGACCGACAAGGAGAAGACCTGGCTCGATGCCTCGCTCAAGGAGGAAGCCGCCCGCAAGCCCGTGCAGGCGAAGAAGTACTTCTCCAAGGAAGCGTTCTTCAACGCGCGCATGTGGCTGCTGCTGGTTGTCTACTTCGCCGTTGAACTGGGCGAATACGGATTGGGATTCTGGACGCCGCTCATCATCAACGACTTGGGCGCCGGCCTTTCGGCTACGACGGTCGGCTTCCTGACGGCGCTTACCTACGTGTTCGGCGCCGTGGCGCTGTACTGGAACGGCAACCATTCAGACAAGGTGCGCGAGCGCAAATGGCACTGCGTCGTCCCGCTGCTTCTGTGCGCCGTGGCCATGTCGACCATCGGCAACCTTACCGGCTCCATGTGGGCTGTGGTTATGCTGGCAATCATCATCGCCAGCGTGTACGCATTGTTCGGACCGTTCTGGTCCCTGACCGATTACTACCTGACGGGCCCGGCCGCCGCCGTTGGCATCGCCATGGTCAACAGTTTCGGCAACCTTGCCGGCTTCGTCAGCCCGACGCTCATCGGCGTGATGAAGGAGTCGACGGGTCAGGACTTCTCCGGTTTCTACATCATCGGCATTTGCATGGTCGTCGCCGCGGTCCTCATCGCCGTGTTCGTAAAGAACAAGGAGTTGCGTGCGGTTGAGTATGCGGCCGATGAGAAGGCGAATGCCGAGAACTATTCGCAGGTGAAGTAGGTCGTAAGAACAGTTCGAAGCGAGCAAGCAGGCTGAACGCACATTCTGCCGCGCGCGGCGATTGCTTCGGCGCGGAGTGCGCGGCAGCAGGCTGGTCCATGTGCGCGGTTGCGCGTTTGGTGGCAAGCCGAACACACAGGCGGTTCGAGGCGTGCGAACAGGAAAAACGCTCGTAACGAATCAAGGAAACGGGGTTGGGGTGAAGCGAGTGGCGCACCCCGGCCCCGGTTTCGATTGTGGTAGGGAAAAGCGACGAGGAGCGAGCCCCCGTGAAAATAAAGAACACAGAAGAAATCGTGGGTACCGGCGATTCCGCCTCGCGTGCGATCGTGGCGGACGTCGCCGAACGTACGCTCGACTATCTGGATGCGTACCGGCGCATTAAATCTATTGCGCATCGCGAAGGGTCGGTTCTCACCATCGGCCCGAAGAGCTGGGATTTGTCCCAGAAAAAGCACGTGTATCTGGTGGGAGCGGGCAAGGCGTGCAACCACATGGCGCGTGCGGTTGACGAGATTCTGGGCGACTATCTGACGCGCGGCATCGCCATTGTCAAAGTGCACGAGCCCGATGTGGACGCGTTCAACCATACCGAGGTCTACGTGGGCGGACACCCCATCCCCAACGAGACCGGGTACGAAGCGTCCCTCAAATGTCTGGAGCTTGCGGACAACGCCGGGCCCGATGACCTGTTCATTGCCGTAATCTCCGGGGGATCGTCGGCTCTCATGAGCTGCCCGGTCGATGGCATCTCGCTGCAGGACGAAATGGATGCCACTGACGTTCTGCTCAAGTCAGGCGCAGGCATCTACGAAATCAATGCGGTGCGTCGCCATATTAGTCAGATGAACGGAGGACGGTTCGCCCAGCGCGTGCAGGCATCGGGTGCCGAGCTCATCGGATTCGGCATCTCCGACGCGGTGGGCAACCCGCCCACAGGCGACATCTCCCAGCCGTTCGCGCAGTATGCTTCGACGCCCATCGGGCCTGATAAAACGACCCTCGACGATGCCCGTCGCGTGATCGAGGATTACGATTTGGCGGATCGTCTGCCAAAGTCGGTGGTCGACTACATCATGAACGCCGGTCCCGACAAAGAAACGCCCAAGGCGTTCCCTGACAACACGTACTACCTCATCAATGCGGTGCCCGATTCCGTGAACTATGCGAAGAAGGTCGCACAGGAGAAGGGACTCAACGCGTTCGTGCTCACGTCGTTCCTTGAAGGTGAGGCGCACGACGCCGGTACGATGATGGCATCCATCGCACGCGAGATTCAGACGTACGGGAATCCCGTCCCTGCTCCCTGCCTTGTCATTTCCGCAGGTGAAGTGACCACATCCATCGCAGACAACGCCTTGATTAGAGGCCACGGAGGACCGGGACAGGAGATGTGTACCGGCTTCGCCATCGCGGCGCCCAAGGCGCCCGGGGCATGCCTGCTCTCCATCGACACCGAGGGCACCGACGGCACGACCGACGTGGCGGGCGGCATCTCGGATTCGACGACAGCGGAACGTGCGGTTGCGGCGGGCGTCAGCTTGCATGCGGCGCTGCGTGAGCACAGCTGTTACGAGGCGCTGTCCACGTGCGGTGACGTGGTGCGCACGGGCAACACGGGCACGAACCTGTGCGACCTCAACCTGATGTTCGTTCCCGAAAAGTAGGGGCATCGGGGTTCTGCGTTCGCTGCTTGCAGTTGCTTGCCCTGGCTGGCTCTGCGCAGAGGGCCGGAGCGTGGGCTGCTAGAAGGAAGCAAGGGTTTGTCGGACGTGTCGCCGAAGGCTCGCTGAGAGTGCCAAGATGGTGCACCGCAAGGCTGTTGAGGCGATGCGCTGTGCACGATGCCGAATGCTAACGTTCATAACACGTGCGTTAATGAAAGAAGGAAGAATGAAGATCGCTAACGTTCACGGTCGTCAGATCGTCGACTGCAAGTGTCGCCCTCTCGTCGAGGTGGAAATAACCTGCGACAACGGCACCGTTGTACGGGGCGCTGCTCCCACCGGGCAGTCCGTGGGCATTCATGAATCGTATGTGCTGCGCGACGGTGATCCGAACGACTACCACGGGCTTTCCGTCCACAAGGCGGTGGCGAACGTCGAAAACGAGATCAAGCCGCTGCTTGTGGGGAAGGATGTCGACGACCCGAAGGCACTCGACCGCGCGCTGATCGAGCTCGATGGCACGCCCGACAAGCATCGGCTTGGCGGCAACACCGTCTATTCGACATCGATTGCGCTGTGGCGTGCGTACGCGGCGGCGCACAAGAAGCCGCTGTACCAGATGATTGCCGGAAAACCGTTGTCGACGGTGCCCGTTCCCACGTTCAACATGGTCAACGGTGGTGTGTACGATACGCTGACTCAGCCGTTCAACGAGTTCATCGTGGTGCCGTGGGGTGCGGAAACCATCCAAGAAGCCATCGCGATTTCGATTGACCTGTTCAACCATATGGAGGACACGCTGCGCCGCTACCTGGGCACCACTCCGGCTGTTGCGCGCTCGTATGGGTATGCGGCCCCGAGCGATGATCCGGCGGTCGTTCTTTCGCTCATGCGCAAAGCCATGGAGGAATTGGGATATCAGGACAAGTTCTGCTTCGCATTCGATTGCGCATCGTCGGAGATGTACGACAAGGAATCGCGCACGTATCTGCTCAAAGGCGAGCGCGTGACGGCGGAGCAGCTGGTCGACTACATGGCGGAGCTCTCGCGCGAGTTCAATTTCCTGTTCATCGAAGACCTGCTCGACGAGGACGACTGGGATGGGTTCGCGCTGGCGAAGAAGAAGCTTACGCACACCATCATCATCGGCGACGATCTCATCGTGACGAATCGCGCACGGCTGGAGAAGGCGGTGTCGATGGATGCCGTCGGTGGCTTCGTGCTCAAGCCGAACCAGATCGGCACGCTGACCGAGGCGTTCGACACGTATGAGTACGCCCAGGAGCATGGGTTGATTGCGCTTCCGTCGGGGCGTTCCGGCGGCGTGATCGACGATGTGGTGATGGATTTGTCTGTGGGCTTGCAGGTGCCGTTCCAGAAGAACGGGGCACCGCGTTCGGGCGAGCGCATCGAGAAGCTGAACTTCCTCATCAGGGCGTCGGAGTCTGCGCCAGACGTCAATCTGTCCGACCTGAAGAGCGTCGTGCGGTTTTAGCAAGCGGACCCCGAACGGTAGCACGGAGCGCACAAGGGGGAGCGAGTTCGCTCCCTGTGTTTTGCTAGGAGCTAATAATCATACATATAAATAGATAAATATTGATATTAATCCTCCCTTGCAGAATGTGTACGCTAACCCCGTCCTGACCTCTTGCTTACCC
>CAIFEB010000013.1 GCA_903789375.1 uncultured Eggerthellaceae bacterium
TTACAGGAATAACGGCAAATCGTGCCGTTTCTTGCGTTTGTTGGGAAGTTAGCCGCCGGAATTTCCGTTTGTTGGGGCAGAACGGCGACAATGGACGGTGGGCTTTCGCGCGTTACCAACGACTGCGCGCGACGGTTTCATATATTCTCACAAATACCTAGTTTCTACCTGGCGTTATGCAGTATCGCAAGCAACTGGTGATCACGGTTTCGCCCGAGCCCCACGGCTCTACAGCGTTCGCCCACAAGCCGCACTCCCACGCACCACCAAATAACGAAAGAAACGGCAGAGATTGCCGTTTTTCCTGTAACTTGGGGGCTCATTTCCGAATGAGTTGTCAGAATTCCAGCTTTTTGGTCTCGAGCGATCCGAAACGGCCTGCGCGCCATAGGTTCTGCATTCAACCGCCGGAATCTCCGTTCGCCGGAGGCCGCCGACGCCCGAAACTCGGCGCTCGTTCGCCGCCGGCCGCGACGCCCTCGCCCAACCGCGCGCCAACCCAAGCGCTCGACCGCCGCCGGCCCTGGCGCCGTCGCCCAGCCGCGCGCCAACCCTAGCGCCCCTCCCGTCTGCCCAGACCCGCACGCAGTTGAGCACCACTTGGTCGAGCCCGCCGCAGAGCGGCCGATCGCACTGGGTCGTCCGATCGGCTACAATGGCCGGGATCAATCGCGAAGGAGCGAGCAGCATATGAAGACAGTTGACGTAGTGGCGGCCATCATCGTGCACGAGGGCAAGATTTTCGCCACCCAGCGCGGGTACGGCGAGTTCAAAGACGGCTGGGAATTCCCCGGCGGCAAGGTTGAGCCGGGCGAAACGCCTGAACAGGCGCTCGTCCGCGAAATCCACGAGGAGCTTGACTGCTCGATCGAAATCGAGCGGCACTTCTGCACCGTCGATTACGACTACCCGACGTTCCACCTGCATATGGGCTGCTACCTGGCGCACGTGAGCGACGGCGCGCCCAAGCTCCTCGAACACGAGGCGGCGCGCTGGCTCGGCGCATCCACACTCGACTCCGTCGACTGGCTGCCCGCCGACCTGCAGATCATCGACCAGCTCAAAGCCGAGCGCGTCGCGCAGTAGAGGCGACGATGGACTCTCGCACCCCTCACGCTCGCGGCGGCGAGCCCGCGCCCACGGCTGCCCCCGGCTCGCCCGACGGTGAACCCGCGACCGCGGACGCCCCTGCCCTCCTCAACCCGCGCGACCCACAGCCGAGCCGCACCGACTACGCGGTCACCGCGTTCGACGCCAACCTGCGCGCGGGCTACATCGACGCCCGCATCCCGCACGATGCGCGCTTCGAGCCCCGTTTCGTCGCCAACGACAAGGACGCAGGCAGCAACCTGCTCGCCATCATCAAGCATTACCTGTATGCATGCGACCGCTTCGATTTCTCCGTGGCGTTCATCCACAACGGCGGTCTGCAAGCGCTCATCGAGGTGCTCAACGTCCTGCGCGACCGCGGCGTGCCCGGGCGGTTCCTCACATCCACGTACCTCAACTTCAACAGCCCCGACGCGCTCGAAAAGCTGCTCCAGTACCCCAACATCGAGGTGCGTGCGTATCAAGGCGACATGCACGCGAAAGGGTATTTCTTCACGCGCAAGGACCCGGGCACGGTGATCGTGGGCAGCTCGAACCTGACACAGGCGGCGCTGACCTGCAACAAGGAGTGGAACGTGCTGTTCCATTCCTTCGAAGGCGGCGAGATGCTGCTATCCGCGCGGCACGAGTTCGAGAAGCTGTGGACGAGCGACCGCACGTGCCCGGTCACGCAGGGGTGGGTCGATGCGTACCGCGCATACAAACAGCGGGACGAAGCGGCCGCGCAATCCGCTCGCAAGCCGGCGTTCCGGATGGTCGGGAATGGGGAAGAGGACGCGGAAACCGGCGTCGGGGCGGGCGCAGCATCCGCCGGGGCCGGCATCGGGGCTGGCGCAGCATCCGTCGGCGCCGGGGCCGGCGCCGATGCCGCTCCCATCGGTTTCGGAGCTGGCGAAGACGCCCTCGCCGCCGGGGCAACAGACAGCGCGGGCGCCCCCGCCCCGCACCATCGCGCGCAATCCGCCGGCGGCATCGTGCCCAACGACATGCAGGCGCACGCGCTCGAAGCGCTGCAAGCCCTTCACGACCTGGGCGAACAGCGAGCGCTCCTGATTTCGGCAACCGGTACGGGCAAGACCTACCTCGCCGCGCTCGAAGTGGCCGCCCAACGCCCCCGTCGGGTGCTCTTCGTCGCGCATCGCAAGCGCATCCTGGAAGCGTCGTGCAAAAGCTTCAAGCGCGTGCTCGGCGCCAGCTACAGCTACGCCTTCCTGGACCCCGCGCACCCCGACCCGCAGGCGACCTGCGTATTCGCCATGGTGTCGACCCTCGCTCGCCGCCTGGACCGTCTGCCCGCCGACGCGTTCGACTACATCATCATCGACGAGGCGCATCGCGCGGGCGCGCAGAGCTACCGCGCCGTGATGGAGCACTTCCAACCCGAGTTCTACCTGGGGATGACGGCCACGCCCGACCGCACCGACGGCTACGACGTGTACAGCCTGTTCGACCACCAGATCGCCTACCGCATCACGCTCAAGGACGCGCTTGCGAATGACATGCTGGCGCCGTTCCACTACTTCGGCATTAGCGACCTGGAGATCGACGACCAAGCCGTCGACGACCCCGCCCTGTTCACGCGCCTGGTTTCGGACGAGCGCGTGCGCCATATCATCCAAAAGATCGAGGAGTACTCGGTCGGACGGCACCGCTGCGGGCTGATCTTCTGCAACCGCAACGACGAGGCGCGCACCCTGTCCGCGAAGTTCAACGAGCGGGGCTACCGCACGCGCGCCCTGAGCGGCGCCGACAGCGACGATGTGCGCAACCAGGCCATTGACCAGCTGGAATCCGGCGCGCTGCAGTACCTGCTCACCGTCGACATCTTCAACGAGGGCATCGACATCCCCGCGCTCAACCAGATCATCATGCTGCGCCGCACCGAGTCGCCCATCGTGTTCATCCAGCAGCTCGGCCGTGGCCTGCGCAAAGCGCCCGGCAAGGACTACACGTTGATCTTGGATTTCATCGGCAACTACCAGAAGAACTACCTGGTGCCGCTGGCGCTGTCGAACGACCGCACGTACAACAAGGACGCCCTGCGCAAGTACGTGAAGGAGGGCTCGACGGCCATCCCGGGATGCTCGACCATCACGTTCGACCGCGTGTCCGAACAGCGCATCTTCCGCGCCATTGACGGCGGACGGTTTTCGAATGCGCGCCTGATCAGGGACGAGTACGCGCACCTGAAAGGCGTCGTGGGACGCATCCCCACGCTTGCGGACTTCGGCGAAAACGAGGCGATCGACCCGCTCATCATCTTCGACAAATACGGTTCGTACCACGCGTTTCTGAGCAAATACGAGCCGGAATACGAAGTGGAGTTCAGCGCGCGCGAGGAGGACGTGCTCGCGTTCGTGGCGAAGAAGCTGGCGAACGGGAAGCGCGCGGACGAGTTGGTGCTGCTCAGGGAGCTTATCGAGAGGGAAGGAATCGGCAGCGCGGCGAACACGAGCGGCGCGACGCTGGCGGACGCGGGCAACATGGCTGCAGACGGCGCCTTCAGCGCGAGCAGCGTCGCCGGCGCAATCGGGACGGATGCCGCCGGCGCGAAAACCGCAGCTGCAAGGCCCGCCGGCAGCGCCGCATTCCGAACCGCCGTCCCCCACCACTCGCGCGCGGCCGCCTGCGAGACAGCCCGGTCCGTGCGCGCCGTTCTGAGCGGGACGTTCGCCGCGCGCACGCCGCGGCTCATCGTCTGCGCCGATGACGGCACGCCGTCGCTCGACCCCGCGCTCGCAGAGGCCCTCGCCGACAGCGAATTCCGCCGCCAGCTTCTGGAGACCATCGACTTCGGGCTGGAGCGCCACGCGCAAAACTACGCCGAGCCGTTCGACGACACGAACCTCACGCTGTACGGCAAGTACACCTACGAGGAGGTCTGCAGGCTTCTGAACTGGGATAAGAACGTCAACGGCCAGAACATCGGCGGCTACAAGTACGACCGCGCGACCAACACGTTCCCCGTGTTCATCAACTACGACAAAGCGCCCGACATCAGCGACACCATCAAGTACGAGGACCGGTTCGTGTCGGAACGCGAGCTCATCGCGCTGTCCAAACAACCGCGCACGATGGAGTCGCCCGAAATCGTGCGGCTGAAGGCGTGGCCGGAAAACGGCATGCGCATCTATCTGTTCATGCGCAAGAACAAAAATGACGTGGGCAGCAAGGAGTTCTACTTCCTGGGCTCGATGCACCCCACGCAGGATTTCCGCCCCATCACGATGCCCAACACCAACAAGGGCGCCATCGAGATTCGCTACGAGCTGGACGTGCCGGTGCGCGACGACCTGTACGAGTACCTGACCAGTTCGTTCGAGGAAGAGGACGAAAGCGGGTAACAGTGCGCCGCGCATGGCAGCGTACCCCACCTGGGCTGCGCGCGCCGCGTATGGGCAGCACGACTCACCCGAGCAGCGCGCCCCATCGCCTCCCGCCGGCGGCGTCAACGCTCATCTCGGCTTGCTGGCTCAAAGCGCGCAATCGCACACGAAGGGCCCTCCCAGCTGCCGCGTGCAAGCCGCAGCACCGGGAAGGCCCTTCGCGCGAGCCAGCCTAAACGCGCACGATCCCGACAGGGGCATCGGCAGCGCGTCCTGCCCCGAGGCAACAACGCCAACGATCCGCCCGCAACTGTCAGCGATGGCGCCGGCAGCTCCACCGCCCCATCCAGCTAGCTCCGCGCCAGCTTCCCGGCCAGCGCAGGAGCTCAGCCGTTAGTCGTACTGGCTGATGAAGCCCTCGACCGCCTCGAGGCATTCGTCGGGGTTGGTGATGTTCGCCATGTGCGGCGCTCCCGGGATGAGCGTCCACTTGCAGTTAGGGATCAAGTCGACGCCCTGCTTGATGGTGTAGGGCGTGCCCTCGTCGTCGGTGCCGGACAGCGCCATGCACGGGACCTTGATCGAGCCCACCTGGTCGCGGATGTCCCAGTCGCGCATCTTGCCCGTGACCACGAACTCGCTCGCGCCCTGCATGACCATGTAGCATTCGCCCACCTGGTCGAACGAGTCGCGCACCATCTTGGGATAGTCCTTCTCGTAGAAGCCCACGACGTGGCGCTTGTAGTACTCGTCGTACGCCGCCTTGGCCGCCGGCGTGTCGTAGTCGCCGGTGCGCTCGGCTTCGGCCAGCGCCTCCTGCATATCCTCGAGCAGGTACTTGATCAGGCGATTCGCCTCATCGAGCCACGTCTGGATGCGCACAGGCGAGCTGTTGATCACAAACGAGTTGACGCCCGTGTCGTCTTTCATCATGCACAGCATGCCCAGCATGCCGCCCCACGAGTTGCCGAACAGGTGGATGTCGTCCAGCCCGAGCGCCTCGCGCACCGTGTAGAACTCGTTGACCCACAGGTCGTAGGTGTAGAAGCTGTCGTCCTGATGCGGAATCTGCGATTTGCCGCAGCCGATCTGGTCGTAGAAGATGACCTGGCGCCCGTAACGATCGGCCAGCTCGGCGTACGTGAGCAGGTAGTTGTGCGTGTCGCCGGGGCCGCCGTGCAGAACGAGCAGCGGCTTTTTGCCCGGAGTCTTTTCGCCCACGATCTTGCAGTACGTCTTGTAGCCCGCATAGGGGACGTAGACTTCCTTGATTTCGGCCATGGATCCTTCTTTCGCCGGATTGGATAGGATGCCGCATGCGCGGTGTACGCCATCAGCATACCCGACCGCCGCGCGCGATGGCACCTGTGCGCGGGCTGAGGGCAATCCGTAACGCGGGAGATTACCGAGGGGCACCGAGAAGGAGACGATGTCGGGCGACTTCGCGCCGATCGGCTCGCAACGCGGAAGACCGCCGAAAAGGGTGCCGAAGACGGCGATCGGCGCTGCGCGCTTCACGCAAGGCGCCCTCCGAAAGCAGAGCCCTTCTCAGCGCAGCGAGCCCCGCGCAGGAGCAGACGCGGCGCAAGCATCGCTCCGCGCTTCCCCGCCACAACGAAGAGGCGGCAGGCGTTCCCCAAAAGGGATAGCCTGCCGCCTCTTTTCATGCGGTCAGCTTTGGATTACGCAGCTCCTACCGCTCGGCCTTGCGGCGACGGTAGATGACGGCCGCGCGACCGGGGTACTTGAACAGCGTCGTCACGCCGCTGAACATGTGCACGATGCGCGTGAACGGAATGACCGCGAAGAACACCATCCAGCACATCATGTGAATCTTGTACGGCACCGGCGTGTTCACCATCAGGCTCGGGTCGGGCTGCAGCAGGAAGATGCGGCGAATCCACGGCATGAGCGTCTCGCGGTAGACGAACGCGCCGTCCGCGTTGGAGATGGTGGCGATGAAACCGCTCAGGATCGTCAGCGTCAGCAGGACGTACATCACCTTGTCGGACGTCGACGTGTTGGCGCGCATGCGCTTGTTGCCGCCGAAGCGCCGACGCAGCAGCATGAACAGGCCCACGACCAGGGCCGTTCCCGCCAGACCGCCCATGCCGAACGCCACGACGTGGTACATGTGCTCGGACAGGCCGAACGAGTCGGTCACGCTCTTGGGAATCAGGAAGCCGCCCAGGTGGCCGAAGAAGACGAACAGCAGCGCCACGTGGAACAGCGGTGTCGCCACGCGCTCCTGCTTCTTCTCCAAAAACTCGCTCGACTTGGACGTCCAGGTGCGCGCCATCTTGACGCGGCGCACGATGGTCCCGCCGATCAGAAACGTCAACGAGATATAGGGGCACACGGCCCACAGGAAGATGTCCGCAGCGGTCATTACGCCGCCACCTCGCTTTCGAGTCGGCGCGTCCACGCGGACACGCAATCAATGAGCTTGGCATAGTCGTTGCTGCCGACCGCTTTCAGCTCGTGGGACAGACGGCTCGCGGCCGGTTCGCACGCGTGCAGCACGCGCACGGCTTCGTCGGCGTCCACCGCCGACGCCAGCTCGAGCAGCGCCGGCAGGTAATCGGGTGACTCCTGCTGAGTGGTGTAGCCCGCTTCCGTGAAACACACGGCGTACGACAGCATGTCGGACTTGCTCGCTGCCTCATCCTCGCTGCCGGCCAGGCACATGCTCGTCTTCTTGCCGAAATCGAACGTGTCGACGTACGCGCTCTCGAACGCCCGCGCATCGCACGCGCGCGCATGCTCCACGAACGCTCCGAGCGTGCGCGCGTCTTTGGCGTCGAGCGAGGCGATCAGCGGGTCGATGTCGGCCAGCTGCGCGCGCCACGCCGCGTCCGGATAGCCCAGAAGCTGGGCTGCCGCGTAGAGCGCGTCCTGCACGGCCGTGGCGCCGTCCGTCGGCGCACCGTTCGACCCCGCCCTCATCGGAGCGCCTCCTCGGGCACCGACACGGAGTTGAATCCGGCCGCCACCTGGCACGCGTGGCATTCCTCGGCGGTCGGACGCGCCGACTCCGGAATGTTGAAGCGCTCGTTGTACTTCGCCAGCGCGAGCAGGCGGTACATCTCGTCGTAGCGCTGCGCCTGCTCATCGGTGTAGGGGCCGGCCCCGCCGGGAACGGCGTCCGGGCCGAACTCCTTCGCGCGCATGTAGCGGCGCAGCTCGACCAGGTCGTCGATGATGGCGCGCACCGGCTCGGGGTTGCCGGCGCTGAACAGCTCGGCCAGATACTGCACCGGGATGCGCATCTCGTCGGCCTCGGCCAGACCCGAGCGCAGCTCCACGCGCTTGGCCGCCGGGCTCAGCGGCGGGATGTACCACACCATGGGCAGCGTCCGGTACTCCGCATGCAGCGGCAGCGCAAGGCGCCACTCCTTGACGATGCGGTAGACCGGCGAATGCTGCGCCGCATCGATCCACGAATCGGGAACGCCCTGCTCGCGCGCGGCGGCGATGACCTCGGGATCAAACGGGTCGCAGATGACGTCGCGCTCGGCGTCGGCCAGCGCGCCGGGGTCGGTCGTCGAGGCGGCCTCGCGCACGCGGTCCATGTCGTACAGCAGCACGCCCATGTAGCGCAGGCGCCCGACGCACGTGTCGGCGCACAGCGTCGGCTGGCCGCTTTCAAGGCGCGGATAGCAGAACAGGCACTTCTCGGACTTGTTGGTCTTCCAGTTGTAGAAGACCTTCTTGTACGGGCAGGCGGGCACGCACGCGCGCCAGCCGCGGCACTGGTCCTGCGAGATGACCACGACGCCGTCCTCGTCGCGCTTGTAGATGGCGCCCGAGGGGCACGCGGCAACGCACGCCGGATTGAGGCAGTGGTTGCACGTGCGCGGCAGGTACTTCATGAACAGGTCCTCAAGGTCCATCTTGATGGCGTTGCCGATCTTCTCGCTGGCAGCCTCGAGGTTTTGGTCCTTGCGCGCCGTCTGCGTGCCGGCCAGGTCGTCATCCCAGTTGGGGCCCCAGGTGACCTCCATGCGCTCGCCGGTCACGACCGAGCGCGGACGCGCCACCGGCTGATGCTCGCGGCGCGGCGACGTGGTGAGCGTCTCGTAGTCGTAGGTGTAGGGCTCGTAGTAGTCGTCGAGCACGGGCTGCTCGGGGTTGTAGAACAGCTTGGCCAGACGCACGGCCGCCGATCCCGACGCCAGGCGCAGCTTGCCGTTGGCGAGCGTCCATCCGCCGCGCCAACGCTGCTGGTCCTCCCAGTTGCGGGGGTAGCCCGTGCCGGGGCGCGTCTCGACGTTGTTGAAGTACATGTACTCGGTGCCGGGACGGTTCGTCCACGTGTTCTTGCACGTCACCGAGCAGGTATGGCAACCCAGGCACTTGTCCAGGTTCATCGCCATGGAAATCTGGGCTTTAATCCTCAAGCCAATCGACCTCCTCCATCTTGCGGACGACGACCATGATGTCGCGCTGGTTGCCCGTCGTGCCGTAGTAGTTGAATCCGTAGCTGAGCTGGCCATATCCGCCGATCATGTGCGTCGGCTTGACATGGATGTGGGTGGGTCCGTTGTGCGAGCTTCCGCGCGTTCCGGTCAGGCTCGACCCCGGCACGTTGATGTGGCGATCCTGCGCGTGGTACATGAACACCGCGCCGCGCGGGATGCGGGCCGTCGTGACGACGCGCGCAGCCACGACGCCGTTGCGGTTGAACACTTCGATCCAGTCGTTGTCGACCACGCCGATCGCCGCCGCATCGTCCTCGTTCATCCACACGCTCTGACCGCCGCGGAACAGCGTGAGCATCTGCGGATTGTCGAAGTACATGCTGTGCGTCGACCACTTGTTGTGCGGCGTCATGAACTTGAGCGTGATCTCCTTGGCGCCGTGCGCGTCGTGCGAAAGCTTGAGCGGCGTGTAGTCGAGAATCGGCTTGTACGTGGCAAGCGACTCGCCCCACTCGCGCATCATCTCGTGATCCAGGTAGAAGCTCTGGCGGCCGGTGACCGTGCGGAACGGCACGAGCTGCTCGATGCTCTGCGTAAACGGCGTGTACCGGCGATCGGTGTTGGAGCCGGTGAACACGGGGGTCGTCACCACTTCGCGCGGGCGAACCTGCGTGTCGTGGTAGGTCATCCGCACGTCGGCGCTGCCCTCGGCAAGCTCCTCGAGCCCGGTCAGGCCCGTGCGCGCATCGAGCGCTTCGAACCCGCGCACGGCCAGGCTGCCGTTCGTGGCGGAGGACAGCGCGAGCACGGCGTCCGCCGCCTTCTCGGCCGTCTCGATGGAGGGCAGACCGCACGACGCGAGGCTCTTGTCCGTCACGCGGCCGTTGCGCTCGGCCACGCTGTCGTACGCGTCGGCGCTGGGCCAGGACAGACCCATGGCACCCATGCCCTTGCGGGCTTGCGGGCCCAGGGCGATCCACTTGTCGTAGGTCTGGGTGTAGTCGCGCGTCACATGGACCAGCTGGGGCATCGTGCGTCCCGGCACCGGCTCCGTCTCGCCGCGTTTCCAGTCGCGGATGCGACCGCACGGCTGAGCCAGCTCAGCGGCGCTGTCGTGCCCGAGCGGCATCGCAACGACGTCGTCGAGCGGCTTGAGGTTCGCCTCGGTGGCCACGCGGCTCACGGTCTGAGCGAGCATGCGGAAGATGTCCCAATCGGACTTGGATTCCCAGCACGGGCGCACGGCCTCGGAGAACGGGTGGATGAACGGGTGCATGTCGGTCGAGGACAGGTCGGCCTTCTCGTACCAGGTGGCCGTCGGCAGCACCACGTCGGAGTACAGCGGCGTCGTAGTCATACGGAAATCCAGGCTGACGAGCAGGTCGAGCTTGCCGTCTTCCGGTGCTGGACGGTCGCTGATCTCGGTCGGGATGGCGGCCATCTTCTCGGGCTCGAACACGCCGTTCTTTGCGCCGAGCAGGTACTTGAAGAAGTACTCGTTGCCCTTGGCCGAAGAGCCGAGCAGGTTGGCGCGCCACACGATCAGGTTGCGCGGCACGTTCTCGGGCGCGTCGGGGTCGGCGCAGGCGAAGTCGAGGCTGCCGTTCTTCAGCTCCTCGACGATGTGGTCGGCGATGCCGGCATCGTCGGTCGCACCCGCATGGCGCGCCTCGTCGACGATCGCGGCGCCCGAGCGGTTGAACGTCGGGTAGCTGGGAAGCCACCCCATGCGCGCCGCCATAACGTTGTAGTCGCCGCTGTGGTGATAGCGCGGTTCATGCAGGTCGGACACCATATCGGCCGTGTCGATCTCGTCGCTTCGCCACTGGTCGGTGGCGAAGTAGAAAAACGACGTGGCGTTCATCAGCCGCGGCGGCTTCTGCCAGTCGCCAGCGGTCATGACGCTCGCCCAGCCCTCGGCCGGACGCAGCTTCTCCTGGCCCACGTAGTGCGCCCAACCGCCGCCGTTGCGGCCCTCGGTCGCGCAGAACACGACCAGGTTGAGGATGGTGCGGTAGAAGTCGTCGGCATGGTACCAGTGGTTGACGCCGGCGCCCATGATGATCATCGAGCGCCCGTGCGTCATGATGGAGTTGTCGGCAAACTCGCGCGCAATCTGGATGGCTTGCGCCGCGGGAACGCCCGTGATGGGCTCCTGCCACGCCGGCGTGAACGCGACGTCCGCATCGTCGTAGCCGTGCGCGCACTCCCCGCCCAGACCACGGTCGACGCCGTACTGCGAAAGCAGGATGTCGTGCACGGTGGCGATAGCGCGCACCGTGCCGTCGGCGCAGGTCACACGCTTGACCGGGACGTTGCGCACGAAGGTCTTGCCCGCGTCCGCCCCAAAGTACGGGAACGACACCGCAACGGTTTCGGTCGCGGCCGCATCGGCGCCCACGAACGTGAGCACGGGGTCGATCGGCGCGCCGTCCTGAGCGTTCTCCAGCTTGAGGTTCCACTTGGAGGCGTCGCCCCAGCGCAGGCCCGAGCAGCCGTCGGGGATGACGAGCTTGCCGGACGTGGCGTCGAGCACGGCGAAGTCGAACTCGGGGTTCGCCACGTCGATGCCCAGGTCGGCGGCGTTCAGGAACCGGCCCGGCTCGCACACGCCGTCACGCTCGTCGATGATCACCGCAAACGGCATGTCGGTGTAGCGCTTGGCGTAGTCGGTGAAGAAAGGTTGCGGGTTCTTCCAGTAGTACTCGGTGAGGATGACGTGGCCCATCGCCATGGCGAGTGCGCTGTCGGTGCCCACGTTGGGGGCAATCCACGTGTCGGCGAACTCGCAGAACTCGGCGTAGTCGGGCGAAACCGCGACGACCTTCGTGCCCTTGTAGCGCACCTCGGTCATGAAGTGGGCGTCGGGCGTACGCGTCTGCGGAACGTTGGAGCCCCACATCATCAGGTAGCCCGCGTTGTACCAGTCGGAGCTTTCGGGCACGTCGGTCTGGTCGCCCCACATCTGGGGGCTGGCCGGCGGAAGGTCGGCGTACCAGTCGTAGAACGACAGCTGCGCGCCGCCCATCAGCTGGTTGAATCGCGCGCCGGCCGCGTAGGACAGCATCGACATCGCGGGGATGACCGAGAAGCCGAAGTTGCGGTCGGGGCCGTAGGTGTAGGCCGTGTACAGCAGCGAGCACGCGACGATTTCGCACGCTTCGTCCCAGGTGGCACGGACCATGCCGCCCATGCCGCGGGCGCTCTTGTAGCGACGCATCTTCTCGGGGTCGCTCGCGATGGACGCCCATGCCTCGTAGGCGGTGCCGTGGGTGGCACGCGCCTCGCGCCAGAGCTCGGCCAGCTCGGCGCGCAGGTACGGATGCTTGATGCGCAGCGGGCTGTACAGGTACCACGAGAACGACGCGCCGCGTTGGCAGCCGCGCGGCTCGTGGTCGGGCATGTCCTCCGGCGTCTCCGGATAGTCATGCGCCTGGTTTTCCCAGGCCACAACGCCGTTCTTCACATGGATGTTCCAGCTGCACGACCCGGTGCAGTTGACGCCGTGGGTGGAACGCACCGTCTTGTCGTACGCCCACCGCCCTTCGTACATGCTTTCCCAGCCGCGCCCGCCTTCGCGCTCGACCGCGTGCGGATGACCCGACGCCGCGGCCTCAGATCCGGCGGCAGCTCCCCGCTGCTCGTCGGGGGCGATGTGGGAGTAACCCCTCCGATGTGCGCCCATGCCAGTCCTTTCACTCGTCTGCCCGCAAGCGGGCTGCCTGCTCTCTCGTAAAGACGCGCCCCCTCGGGCGGTCCCGTGTTGCTTGCGTTGCGCGCCTTCGCTCCCGCGCGCTCCCTGCGCAGGCGGTCGCGTTCGCGATCGCCTGATCGCGGACGCCTCCTCGCGCCAGCGTCCGCACCATCTCCCGCCCCGCTTCACGCGGGAGCGTTCGAACCGTGCGCTAGCACTTCACCTCGGCGCCCTTGCGGACGTACACGACCCAGGTCAGCACGATAGTTGCCAGAGTGAACACCGCCAGAATCACGAGCGCCGTGAAGTAGTCGCTGCGGAACAGGATGGGCACGATGAACGCGCCGTACGCGGCGATGCCCGCCGTGAAGCCCGTCACCTGCGACGCCTGCTGGCGGTCGTGGAAGATGTTGGGGACCATGCGGAACGACGCGCCGTTGATGAACGCCGTCGTCAGGAACAGCACCATGAACGCGCCGAAGAACAGTCCGAAGCTGTGCGCCTGGATGCCCACGATGACCGCGATGGTGGCGGCGAGCATGAGCACGAGCGACGCGAACGTCACTTTGGCGCCGGAGTCGATCTCGTCGGACAGCCAGCCGCCGACGGGGCGCAGGCCCGCGCCGATGAGCGGCCCCAAGAATGCGACGTTGGAGGCCTCCACGTCGGGGAACGCGATCTTCATGATCAGTGCGAGGGCCATGGAGTAGCCGATGAACGAACCGAAGCCGCAGGTGTAGATCCAGGTCATGAACCAGGTGTGCTTGTTCTTGAAGATGACGGCCATGTCTTTCACGCCCTGGCGCGGCATGGGCAGGTTGTCCATGAACAGCGCGACCAGGATGAGCGCGATGACGGTCGGGATGATCCACACGAAGCAGGCGTTCTGCAGGTACAGCTGCGTGCCCGCCGGCGTGGTGGCCGCGGGGCCGATGCCCATGTTCAGGCCGATGACCAGCGGCGTCACAAAGTACGTCACCGCAACGCCAAGGTTGCCGATACCGGCGTTCAGGCCGTTGGCCGTGCCCTTCTCCTTAATGGGGAAGAAGAAGCCGATGTTGGCCATGGAACCCGAGAACACCGACAGCGCCAGGCCCAGGAACGCGAACCATGCGGCGAACACCCAGAACGGCGTCGCGACGTTCATAACGGCGAATCCGATGCCGACGAGCGGGATGAGCAGGATGCCCGTGGTGACGAACGTGAAGTTGCGTCCGCCCATGAGCGCGGGCAGATAGGTGTAGACGAGACGGCCCGTTGCGCCGATGAGGCCGGGCAGCGCCGTCAGGAGGAACAGCTGGCCCGACGTGAATGCGAAGCCTGCGTTGTTGAGCTGGGCGGATACCTGCGCCGCCAACGTGTTGATGCAGAAGGTGATGAGCAGCGCGATGATCGATACGACCAAGTTGCGGTTCGCCGTCTTCTTGCCGTATTTCTCCCAAAACACGGGATCTTCGGGATCCCAGTTGGCGATGATCTGCTTGCGCGTGGGGTTGTCACCCAGCTTCGCGCAGGTCGCAGAGACCTCGGAGCTGCGTGGTACGTCCTTCGTTGTATCCATCGATTGCGCCATCGGCAACCGCCTTTCCGTTTGTACCTGGTTACTGACGGATGCGTTGCGGTATGCCGCAACGTTCTCTGCCATCTACGCAGGTTAGGCGCGTCACCGTTGCCAAACCGTTGTGCAAACAACGGAGCTAGATTTTTTCTACAAACGGAAGAAGAGAGCGGCAAAGCGCCGCGCGAGGAGCGCGCACCGTACGCGAGACCGCGCGCTTTCGCGCGCCGAACCGCGCCTTTATACTGAAGATTCAGCCTTCGGCGACGGCCTTTCCGCATCCGCGCCGCCGAAGCCCCGCGCATCGCAAACGAGAGGAGCCCGCAATGAGAACCGCCTACATCGACTGCCGTCTCTTCGACGGAACGGACGGCTGCGGCGTCGACGAGCATGCAACCATCATCGTCGAGGACGCGACCATCGCCGAGGTGCGGCGCGGACCCGATGCGCTGCCCGACGCCGCCGAGATCGACGAGGTCTTCGACGCGCAGGGGGCATTCGTCATGCCCGGCATGATCAATGCCCACGCTCACCACTTCGGATTCGGCAAGCCCTCCAAATCGCTCTCGGGAGGGTTCGTGCAGAAAGCGCTGCTCGCATTCGCGCACTCGCCGGCAGGGGCAGCGTATCTGCGCGCCGTCGGCACGAAGGCGCTTGCGGCAGCGCTGTACTCAGGCGTGACCACCGAGCGCGGCGTCGGAGACTTCTGCTACACCGACGTCCAGCTGCGCGACCGCATCAACCAAGGCGCGCTCGACGGTCCCCGCTTCTTGGTGTCGGGGCCTGCGATCACCTGCCCCAACGGCCACGGAGCCGGCACGTTCGCCGAAATTGCCGTAGCCCCGGAGGAATTCGAGGCGCTCGTGGACGAGCGGGCGGCCCACCACGTCGATTTCATCAAGATCACCGTCACGGGCGGCGTCATGGATTCGAACGTCAAGGGGGAAGCCGGCGTGGTGCGCATGACCGAAGAGCAGACGCGCGCAGCCTGCGACCGCGCGGCAGAGCACGGTCTGTACGTGGCGAGCCACACCGAAGGCCCCGAGGGCGTTAAGGTCGACCTCGATGGGGGCGTGTACACCGTCGAGCACGGCTCGCCCGTTGACGCCAAGACGCTTGCCCAGTTCAAGTCGGCAGGCGCCGCCGATATCTGCACCATCGCCGTCGCGTACCCGCTGTCGGTTCTGCCCACGAGCCAGACCAAGCTTCTCGAAGCCGGGCAGTACAACGCCGCGCTCGTGCGCGACCGGATCGCGCAGGCCGCGCGCCAGTGCCGCGAAGCCGGCATTCCCGTGGGCATCGGATCGGACGCGGCCTGTCCGTACGTGACGCACTACGACCTGTGGCGCGACGTGCTCCTGTTCAGCTCGTTCGTCGGCGCAAGCCCGGCGGACGCTCTGCGCACGGTCACGCTGGGCAACGCGCGCATCATCCACGCTGAGACCGTCACCGGTTCGATCGAGGCGGGCAAGGACGCGGACTTCATCGTTTTAGGACACGGCGCCGATCCACTGTCGGACCTGCGCGACCTGCGTCGGGTAGAAACGGTCGTCGCGCGCGGGCGGCGCTTCGAGCGTTGTCCCGAGAAGCTCGAGCCCCTGCGCCAGAAAGATGTCGACGCCGTGCTCGACGAGCTGTACACGCCCGAGAAGATCGAACCGCTCTGCGAGGAATCTGCGGCGCGCTTCGCCGACGTGCTGGACCAGGCGAAAACCGAAGCCTAGGGCGAAAGGCGAGGCCGAATCGTCAGTACATCATGACCTCATGGACGCTTTCGTAGGAAAGCCCCAGCTCATCGACGCGTCTCAGAAGCTCTGCGCCCGCGCTCTCATCGGCAGCCCAAGCAAATCCGCACCCGGCGTCGATCTCGGAGGGCACGGGGATGAGTCTGCCGGGAAGCCCGTGCTCCGCAGCCGCGGCGTCGATTGCCATCGCATCTTCGGTCGACGCGAACGCGATCACCGTCTTGGGCGTTTTCTTCCGCCGTCCTGCCTGGGGCATCTTCGTCTCCGGTCCTTCCTGCCGATCGCGGCCGCACGCTGATTCTCGCCGCACGCGTCAGCGCTCTATCGCAGCGCCTCGAGCCGCGCGTCAATCGGCGCACGGCTCGCGCTTGACGCGCTGCGGCTCTGGCTCGAAAACCGCGTCGCGCACTGTGGCTTGCGCGCCCCCGCACGCGAAGCGCACGCTTCGTCCTGGTGCGACCGCGCCTAACTTCGTTTTGCCGCAAACGCTACCACACCCTCGCCGGCGGCGGGCAAACCACCTGCGCGAGCGGTAAGCGATTTCCCATCGCGAGCCGCCCCGTTTCATGAAATTTCGCAGAATGCGCAGATAAGCTGCTACCATCGATGACCGGAATTCCAAGAGAAGGGCGCAAATGGACAAGAAGCAGAACGTGTTCGCGGTGTGCGTGGCCTTGGCGGTCATGAGCATCATCGTCTCGAACGTCATCACCAACAAGCAGACCAACTTCTTCGGATTCGCCGTGACGTGCGGCACCTTCCTCGTGCCGGTCGACTATATCGTTTCCGACCTGGTCGCGGAGATTTGGGGGTACGAGCGCGCGCGGTTCGTCACGCTCGTGGCGTTTGGGTGCAACGCGCTTGCTGTCGCATTTTTCGCGCTGACCATCGCGGCGCCGTCGTTTTGGACCTTCGCCAACCAGAACGCGTTCGAGGCGGTGCTCGGCAACACGCCGCGCGTGCTCGTGGCGTCGTTCACCGCGTTCGTCGTGGGGTCGCTGTCGAACGCCAAGATCATGGATCTCATGCACGCGCGCGACGGCGAAAGCCGGCTGGCGCTGCGCTGCATCGCGTCGACGATCGTCGGCGAGTTTCTGGACATGACGGTGTTCACGCTGATGGCGTTCGCGGGCGTTCTGCCGCCCGCCGTGCTGGCGCAGATGATCGTCGTGTCGGCGCTCATCAAAATCGCGGTCGAGTGCATCATCTACCCGCTCGTCACCAGCCGCGTCATCCGTCGCGTGAAGGCGATGGCGTAGAGGGAGAGCAAGCCAGCGCGAGAGCGCGGGCTTGCGGCGCGAACAGGTTGCGCGCATGGGCTGGCCACCGACGTGAGCGCGAGGCCGCTGGCTGGCGGCGCTAGCTCGGGGTTGCGGCCACGCCTGCGCACAAAAGCGCTAGCAGCGCCCACTGGCGCTGCTAGCGTACATTTTTCTCACATTATATTGCAATATTGCGTTTTTCATTTCATTTTGTATTTTTATATGTGTTATTTAGCGTTTGGCCTTCACCTTCCCGACGCTTCGCCCCTGGCAGGCGAAGCGTCCCCGTCAGGCACGACATCCTTGGCCAGTGCAGTGCCCTCCGTCGACGCAACGCCCTCGACCGACGCGGCAATCCCAGCTGGAACCGCGACCTCGGTAGAAGCCGCAGCCTCGTCCGAGCCATCAACCTCCGCCTGCTCGCACGCCCGCATCTGTGCGTCGCGCGCACGAACCTGATCCCTGAACGCTATGCTCAACATAATGTAGAGACCCATAGTAAGCGGCGCGGCCAATAACAGCGGAATCATGAGGATTTTTGCCGTGTACAGCACGGTGCACACAACGGTCGTCACAGCGATAGTGACCACGCCGCGCCAATTGACCGCCTCGATATGCTTGAGCGATACGATGCCTCGCGACCCAATGTGCATAGCCCCGCGCACCAGGTAATAATCGGTTATCAGCAGAAAGCACCACGACATGGTGAGGATGCTACCCACGCTCATGAATGCGTTGACCTTGTCCAAAATGTTCCCGAAGATGAATACCAGCCCGACAGCATTCGCAATAACAACCGCCGCTGGCCAGGGCAGACGCACTCCGAACAGCGCATCGAATAGGTTCGATACCGCATTCGCACCACCAATGGAGTTCGACGTCTCCACTTTCATCTGGGACAGGCAGATGATGAGCAGCCCCACGAACCCGAGCGCGAGCACGAGCGTCACGCCCGGGTTGGTGATCGCCGCATTTGCCGCACCCGCCGCATCGTAGCCAATGCTCTCGAAGTACGCGACTGACTGCTCGTACCCGTAGTACGTAAGCAGCGCACCGAACACGTACGTGACGATGGCTACGATGCTTCCAAACAGCGAAACGGGCACAAGGTCGCTTTTCTTTCGCGAGAACCGCGTGAAGTCCGCTGCAAACAGCGCCATCAGACCCGAAGTCATCACGCAGTAGTTCAGGCCGTATGCGAACCCGTCGCCAGCGCTTACGCCGGGCACCATGATTCCATGGGTCAGCGCGTCGCCCATATCGCCATCGAGAGCGATCTTCACGACGACAAATGCGAGCGCCGCGAACAGCAACGCTACGAACACGCCGTTGAACCGCGCGATGAACTTGACCCCGAATAGCGAAATCAGAATCCACATGCCGGAAATCGCGAGGAAGAGCACCACCTTCATCCACGGCGACGTCAGGCCGAAGTAGTACATGATGGCGTTGCCCAGCTGCACCGTCCCGACCGCGAGCACGCCCACGAGCAGGAAGATCCAAATGATCGATCCCACAGCCGATCCCTTGGTCCCAAACACGTAGAACCGCGACGTGACGTTGTTCGGCAGCCCCTCCTCGTACGAGATGCGTCCAACCAGATATGTGAGCACGGTTCCCAGCACGAAGAGAATGCCCGCCGCCATCGAGCCAAGCTGGCAGCCCGCATAGAACGCCACGATGCCGCCGCCCATGAGCTTCGAAAGGCTCGAGACAACACCCGACAGAATCGCGGCGATGCTCCCCCAGCCCATGCGCGAATCATCGGGAACCCGTTCGAACAGGGACACCTGTTCGGTCAATCGAGATGAGCCCATTGCTCCCCTTCCTGCAGCAAGGCCGCCCACGAGCGTCGTGATTCGCAATACAGGATCAGACGCACCGCGGACGACCGCAATCTAGCTGCTTTCGGCCTGTCGACCGACGGCAGGGTCTTCAACCGGAAGCTCGCCCACTGACCAGGGACGCGCCCGCCATACCCTACTTGACGGTGTATGCGAGAATCGCAATCCAACAGCCGCGGCTGACCGCTGCCTTTGCTGATTTCGGTTTAGAAGCCACCGAACAGAGAGCCCAGCACGATGACCACGATCAGTGCGATCAACGAGAAGACGATGTCGATCCAGAAGAAATGCTTGTAAGCATCGTGGTGAGTCAATCCCATTGCATTGAGCATGCCAAACATAGATCCCGCGTTAGGCAGCGCGCCACCTGTCGTCGCAGCAATCCCAATAACTTTGTACAACGCCGCAGCTGAAACGCCCGAAGCAAGGTACGGCTGAATAAAGTTTTGAGTAACAATGCCCAAAGCGCCCGTGCCAGACCCCAGGCAGCCACCAAGGACGAAAGAAAGTACTGCAGCCGAGACAAGGGCTCCGCCGGGCATGTTGTAGATTGCCTCATACATAATCGCGAAGCCGGGTGATACAGCAATAACCGACCCAATTCCAACGCCCGCAGCCGTGAACATCGTCGGCCCAAGAGAGTCCTTCGCACCGTCAGCGAGAACCGTGCGATGGCCTCCCTTGACGGATTCGTTCGCCTTGATGCCGCCGTTGAACAGAATCATGCACAGAACGATCGCGACTACCATGGCGATGTACACGATGTTCGGGACCTTCAGCGCCGAGCCAATCAGGATGATGGCGATCAACGTGATAACCGGAACCAGCGCGACGCCCAGCTTGGGCAGGTGGGTATCGTCGACCTTCGTCTCCGGAAGCTTGCAATCATAGACTTCTCCAGCTGCTTCGGACTTGGCGATGATGCGTTTGAAGTAGACGAGCGACAGCGCAATCATGATGACCGTTGCGATGATGCCCAGGCCTGGCGCCGACGTGACCGTCACGCCAACGCCGTTCGCCGCAACGACGTTCGCCGCCGCCGGCGTACCGGGAAGCATAGCCATGGTGAACCCGGTGCAGCCAAGAGCAAACGCGGCAACGAACAGATGCCACGGCATGTTTGCCTCTTTGAAAAGCGGACGCGAAAGCGGAATCAGCGCGAACATGATGACGAACAGCGAAACGCCTCCATACGTCAGAACCGCACCCACGAGAGCAACACCCACGAGGATGGCAAACTTGGAGTTCTTGCCCATCTTGCTCATGAGAGCGTTGGCGATGGCACGCGCCGCTCCGGACACGTCGAGGTACTTGCCCAGAATCGCCGACAGCAAAAATATCAGCAGGTTTTTCTTGATAAACGCCGCCAAACCGGCCAGGTACGAAGTATTTGGATCGCTCAGGAAGTACGTGCCAAAATCCATCCCGTTGGTAATCAGGATAATGATGGCGGTGATTGGCGCGATGATGAGCACGCTGTGCCCACGCATAGCCATGACGATGAAGAAAGCCAGCGCCACAAGGATGCCGGCTACTCCTACCCATTCCATATAGTGTCCTCTCCTTGATTGAACAGCTTCTGCAGCTCTCCCCGGATAGGCGGTTCGCCCGCAATGTCGGCCTTTCAGTAGCGCCCCACTGAAAGGCTCAATGCGCCGCAACGTCGTCTTTTGCCGCCAGTCCCAATGCGAGCGGAGGATGCTCGGACGGAACCATGCATGAGCCGAATTTCCCCTCTGGATCCGATCGTCCGACATAAAGACTGTCGGACTGCGAACCATCGGCCAACCCCCAGCGCAAAGAACGACGCCGCGCGTCATGCAAACGCGCCTGTGTTCATGGGCGCATGCGGAATCACGCAACCGGTTCGAAACCAAGAACATCGAACAGGCTGCCGCTCGTTCGCTCTGCGCCCTATCGCACGCGAGCGGGAAAAAGCCGTATGCGATTTACAAACGTACGTTTCTCCTGTTCACATGCGCTGTTGTAAGTATATGCACCAGGGTTTCACCCGCGCTTCGCGCACGCAAAATGGCCGTTTTATATCTGCTGCACCGATGTCAGCAATATGTGTGTTGTTATGATTCTTTTACAGCTGCACTTCATTTATCGAACGTGAGCGCCGTTTTGCGACGTACTACGTCTACCGTCGGCCGGCCGAAAAGAACCGTTCGCCTGCAGGCGGAGCGTTCTGATGCCGATAGCTGTCCGAGCGCTACCGCACGCGTGCCTTCGTGCGTCCGAAAGCTCGTGCCGGCCACCTTCGGCGTTCTTCGACAGAACCAGCCCCTTCGACGAACGCCATAGGGCCCAACACAAATGCTGGCGCCCATAAGGACGCCACCATGTTGTACCGCTATCAGTTCCTCGCGAAACGCACTCCGCCGTCGCGCCACCACCGCTCAGCGAGTCTTCCCTCCTGCGTAAAAGTAATCCGTCGGCACGTTTTTCTTCACGTATTCGTAAAAGTCCTTCGCCACGGGCGACATGGGTCGGCCTTCGACCGCCACCAAGCTCACGTCGTACAGGATGGGCGGTGTATCGACGTTGATCCTGATAAGCTGCGATTCATTCTTATAGCGCTCCCAAATGCAGCGCGGAAAGCTGCCCCAGCCAAGCCCGGCGCGAACCGCTTCAATCATCGACTCGTGCGTATCCATACGCGCCACGATGTTGTTGTCGTTCAAGCTGCTATGGTTGTTTACGCGGAAATGGCGGTTGCCCACCATGTGCCGGCCCGAGTTCCATTCGTAGATAACCATTGGCAACGGCAGCAGCTTCTCGTACTTCACCGGCTGATGCAAAAGGCTGAAAGGCGGCCGATTCGGAGCGACGATAATGAGTTCCTCATCGCCGAGTTTGTCCCAATGCATGCCGCTTTCCATCGAGCGGTCCTCAAGCAGAGCGAAGTCGAGAGCATAGTGGGTGAGCTTCTTGATGAGCTCAGGTTCGTACCCGCAGTCCAGATGTATGGTCACTTCAGGATGCTCGTCATGATACTTCTTGAACAGCGGAGGCAGCAGCGTCACGCCATCCGCCAGGCTTGCGCCCACTTCGATATCGGGTGTGAAACTTTCGCTGAGAGATGCCAGCTCAACACGCAGCTCATCGGTCATATCCGACACTCGTTTGGCGAATTCCGTCAGCATGAGGCCCTGCCGCGTCGGCGTAACTCCCTGCGGCGTCCGATCGTACAGATTTGCGTTCAAATCGCGCTCGAGCGCCGCAATCTTCTGACTCAGGTTCGGGCGCGATATATGCAGCTTGTCCGCCGCCTGGGACAAGGATTTGGATTCCGAAACCGCTTTGATAATCTCAATCTCGTCAAGATACATCGGTCAGCCCCCTGCTTCCAACAGCACATCATGCTTCTACCTGCGTTTGCGCCCGTGCGCAAGCACGCCGCCTCCCCCTATCAAACTTGTGCCATTATACGGACGACCCGCTCTGCCGTCGACGCTTTACCATTCAACTTGGAAGAACAGCAGTCTGTCATGTCAGCTGCCGCTCAATCAATCGCGCGAGTCGGCCAGCGCCCCGCAAAACCACGCCGAGGCCGAGCAGCAATGCCACTCGGCCCCTCACGTTCTCCCATATGTGTGCGCGCCGCCGCCCCAATTCACCCACGACGCGGCGGCGCGCTGTTGTATGCGATTCTGTCGCACGCAACAGCGCCTGCGCAAGCGATGCGCTTCCGGCAGCTCCTACGCCATATCATTGCGCGTAGCACGCATCAGCTCGGCGTTGCTCGCGAACTTCATGCACAACCGGTCGCGTCCAATCGTCCCCTCCTCGAATTGCTGGAGGTCTTCTTTGCTCTCGTACATCGTGCCGAGCTCCGCGCGCTGACGGTTGAGCTCGATCGCCTCATCCGAATCATACGGAACCAGCGGCGTCTTCTCGCGATGCGGCCAGATCAGGTAGTTGGAATGCGTGATATCGGGCGACGGCATGCCCTCGCATGCGCGGATGTCTGTGTACTTCTCGACCAGCTCGTCGATCGGTCCGAAATCAAGCGCACGCATCGGGCACGACTCAGCGCAAATCGGCTTCTCGCCAGCCTCAAGACGGTCGATGCACATGTCGCACTTGCTCATCTTGCAGTCGGGCTCGTCCGTAGCGAACTTGGGAGCGCCGTACGGGCACGCTTCGTAGCACGCCCAGCAGCCCGTGCATTTGTCCTGGTCGACGAGGACGGCTCCGAATTCGTCCTCCTTGTAGATGGCACCGGGAGCGCACACCTTCATGCACGCGGGATCGTCGCAGTGGGCGCAGGAGAACGCGAGCGCGTTGATCGTCGGGTGGGGGAACGTTCCCGTCTCCCATTCGTACACGCACATCAGTTTCTCAGCACCCGGCTCGATATCGTGCCAGTCCTTGCAGGCGATGTCACATGCCTGGCAGGCATAGCAGCGATTCATATCGAAATGGAATCCGTACTGGGTCATCGTTAGTTCTCCTTCTCGCCGAGTGCTTGACGCACCGCCAGCACTCCAGCTGCTCCGCGCATGCCCGCGCGCTCGCCTTCGGGACCGTATCCCTCGGCATCGCCATCTGCCACCTTCTCGATTTCAACCAAACCCGAAGTCAGCAGCGTGCCGAGGATGTTGGGGAGATGGGTGTCGTCAAGAAGGATGTTGGGCGCGCCACGATGATCCATGCCGAACTGGTCGAGCATCGTCTTGCCGTCGCCACCCTGGTACCACGCACCATGGTGCACCGCCGCCGTTCCCGGCGTCATGCGGTTGGTCACATATGCAGCCAACTCCATTTCACCGGTTTCGCTGAATACGCGAACCGTGTCGCCATCTTTGATGCCGCGGGCCTTCGCATCAACTCCCGACATCCACACGCAATGGCGGTAGCACTCCTCACGCAGCATGGGGTTGTCGTCGTTGGAGGAATGCTGGCGGTACACCGACACCGGCGTCACGAGCGACAGCGGGTAACGGCGCGCGCGGTAGTTGTAGAAACCATCCTGAGCTGCATGCGCGATGTCTCCCGACACGTAGAACGGCTTCCACACGGGCATCGCCTCAAAGTTGCCACGCCATTTGGTCTTGTGGAGGTCGTGGTGGCGAACGTAGCTCGACACGAACTCGATCTTGCCCGACTCGGTCTGGAACGGATTCCCGCCCGCCTCGAGAACCGACTTGTACGGATAGTACGGCACATCGATGGGGATGCGCACGACCGGCTTCTTGATGAACTCATCCCAAGGCTTGGGGTCTATGCCCAAAAGTTTGAGGTAGCCTGTCTCATCCTTCGCCCAATTCTCGTACGCCTCACGATAGATGGCGCGCTGCGCGTCGGTCCAATCCTCAACCGAAACGTCCTTCATACGCGGGTTGTACTGATCAACCACGCCCAGGCGCTTCGCCAGCTGGGTCCACACCCACTCGCGCGAGCGAACCTCGCCCGGATAGTCGCAGCCCTTGTCGCAGAACGTGAAGTAGTTGCGCATGCCCGAAGGTCCCGACACAAAGCGCTGGTGGCCGTACATGTACTGGTCCATACCCTCGAACTGCCACACGGGAGCAGGCAACACGATGTCGAGGAACTCGAGCGATGGCTGGTTCTTATGCCACTGCCAGCCCCAGTTGAAATCCGTCGATGCGAAGCCGCCCATGCGCTTGTTCGTATCGTGATGGTTGTTCACGTAGTTGTTATCGATGATCAGCATGTGGATGTTGGGCAGCGGGGCGTCATCCGACGGCGAGCCGATACGATCACGGAACTCGCGTTCGTCCATGCGCCCTTCCCAGTAGTCCTTCTGGCATGCAAGCGTCTCCGTGAGCTTGTTGTTGTTGCACAGCTGCGGAATCTTGTAGTCGGAAGGCGCCTGATGGAAGTCAGCCACCGGCGTGGGGATGCGACCCGGGGTAGGCAGAGCCGAACCGGTTTGGCAGCCGCCCGGGCAGGCGATGTTGCCGGTCATGGCCTGCAGGAGCATTGCGGCAGCTGCGCTGTATTCGCCCAGATGGCGCTTGGCGCAAGAGTAGAAGTACTGCAGATGAACCGGCTTGGTCTTGCCGTACAGACGCGCGAGCTCGCGAATGGTTTCCGCAGGCACGGCGCAGATGGGAGCAGCCCATTCCGGCGTCTTCTTAATGCCGTCCTCACCTTCGCCCAAGCAGTAAGCACGCCATTCGGCGAAGCCTTCGGGCTCGACCCATTTCTCAACGTAGTCGTGGTCATACAGGTCCTCTTCGAACAGGACCTCCGCCATGGCAAGCTCCATCGCCAGGTCGGTTCCGGGACGAATGGGAATCCACTGGTCGGCCAGAACCTGGGCGCTGGCTGTATAACGCGGATCGATGACGACAGTCTTCACGCCATATTCGTGAGCAAGCATCATGTAGTACGAGACCTGGCCGAACCAGTCGACGACCGGATCCATGCCCCACATAATAATCAGCTTGGAGTTGAAGACATCCGACGCCTCGAAGCCGGGCAGCGCCGGGCTTTGGCCCGACACCATGGACTTCGTCAGGTCGAAGCCCAGATGGAAGTTCTCGCCAGCGGTGTGGCCAGATGTCGAATGGTCCCCCCAGAAGCCGAAGCCAGCGTTCCACCACTTGGCAAGCGGAAAACCGTTCTTGCCGAACGAGCCATACTGCGTGTGGAAGATGCCGTACGGACCGTATTTTTCGCGGATCTCAATCATCTTATCGGCAATGGTGTCAAGCGCTTCCTCCCACGAGATGCGCACGAAGTAGCCCTTGCCGGGGCCCTTCTTGCCTATGCGCTTCATCGGGTACAGAATGCGCGTTTCGCCGTAAAGCTCGCGCTCCCATGCGTGTCCCATCGGACACGGGCGCGCCTGGATCATGCCACGCCAGGTGTTTTCCCAGCCGACGTCCTCACGGCAGGCGCCCTTGTTGACAGTGTCATCCGGCTCGATGTATGCGAGCTTTCCATCTTTGACGTGGCATTTCAGAATACACGCCGAATCCCAGCACCCGTTTGCGGGACACGTCGTGTAGAAGATGCGCTCCCCTTCGTGCTTTTTCATGCGGGCGTCGATGATTCCCTGCTTGTCCAATGTTTCTCCTCTCGCCCCACGTGCGGCCACAGCTTGCTTGGAACAAGCGAGCTGCCCTTGGCGGACCATCCGGCAATGCCGAAGCCGCAACGTAAGCCCCATCGGTTATTCGGCATCAACCGGTAGCAATCTTTTACAACCGGTTCCCCCTGATGCCGAGGCGCTAGGACAAGACTACAGCGCTGACTAGGAGTTTTGAATACTACCAATATATTTCGCTGTTCGGAATTTTTACTACCGCCGGCAAATTAACAGCACTCCGCAAAGTCGTTGACGCCCGCCGTCAGGATTGCGAACAGCGAGGGAGAACACCTCTTGCAAACTTGACCGTGATGCCACCATCAATGCTCGTGTGCGGCGAAAAGGGTTGACCCCATTATTTCAAGTGGTCGTTACCGCTCCCGCCGGGGATAGCGCTGCTGATGATGAAGCGGATTCGAGCTCGACTTCCGCAAGTGACGCATCTACCGCTTCCTCAGCCGCCCAAGACGACAGCCAACGCAACGAAGCAAAGGGCAAGCCGGCTGCGCGAACAGTTCTGATTCCCAACGAATAGTTCTTACAGCGAACGAACCAAGCGTTACGCGCGCACGTTTCTGCATTTCACCTGTCCATAGGCGGGATTTGCAGCACCTCGACATTAGCCACAAAATAGGATAATCCATGCCAAGCCATACGACGCCCCCGCAGCGTAGCGTCAACCGTAAGAGTCCCGTTTGGGGAAACGGGATGAAACGAGAGGGGGAATCATGGCCTTGAAAGAGGGCGAGTCCTTCGTCTACACAGCGTGTCCCGGCTGGGGCGACCACGACTACTGTGCGCTGAAGACCATCGTCAAGGATGGCAAGATCGTGCGCATGGAGCCCGTGGAATACACCGGGCCCGAAAGCGACGAGGGGCACATCTGCCAGAAGGGGTGCCTGGGCGGACGCCAACCGTACGACCCCACGCGCCTGAAGAAGCCGCTCAAGCGCGCGGGCGAACGCGGCGAAGGCAAGTGGGAAGAGATTTCCTGGGAGCAGGCGCTCGACGAAATCGCCGAGAAGCTCAACGCCATCAAAGCCGAGCACGGACCCGAGTCCGTCACGCTGTGGAACCTGCGCGCGGGCGTTCCGCCGGCGTACAGCCTCGAAGCGCTCATGCCCGAGCGCTTCGGCAACACGTTCGGCTGCACGTCCCCGATGGAGTCCATCGGCCTTGACAACGGCCCGTTCTACACCGAGTTCTATTCGGTCGGCACCACCGCGCAGCACGTGCTCATCGACCCGAAGGTGATGTTGGGCACCGACCTGATCTACGTGTGGGGCTGCAACCCCATCGAAAACCAGATGCGCTTCGCACAGAACCTGGTGAAGGCGCGCGAGGCGGGCGCCAAGATCATCGATATCGGCCTGATTTTCGACGGCACCGCCGGATTCGCCGACGAATTCTACGGCATCAAGCCCTCCACCGACGGCGACCTGGCCGCCGGCATGATCAACTACATCCTGGAGCACGGGCTTGAAGACGATGACTACCTGATTGATCGCTCAATCGCCGCCTACCTGGTGCGCGATGACGACGGCACGCTCGCACGCGACAAGAACGGCAACTTCATCGTCTACGACAACGATGCGAAAAGCCTGATGACCGTAGCACCCGCGCGCGGCGACTACTCGAGCACCAACCTTGCTCTGACCGGGCATTTCGACTGGAACGGCATCGGGCTGACCCCGGTGTTCCAGCTGATGAAGCAGCAGTACGCGCCGTACACGCTCGAAGCCGTCTCCGAGAAGACCGGGCTTCCCACCCACGTCATCGCGAAGCTCGCCGAGGACTGGGCGCGCGCCGACAAGGCGTTCATCGTGAGCGGCTACGGCCTGCGCTACCACAACACCAACGAAACGTACCGCATGCAGCACCTCCTGGGCATCCTGACCGGGCGCTTCAGCCAGCCCGGCTCCGGCGTCATCGAGGGCCTGCAGCTGCAGGGCTACCCGCTGAACTTCAACGACACCGCCATCACCCTGCCCGACGGCACGCTCGCTTCCGTGAAATCCAACCCCGTGCGCATGGCCAACTGGTTCGCCCAGGCCGAAGCCGATGACAGCCCCTATCGCGCGCTGCTCGTCGCCGGCGGCAACCCCGTGCATCAGCAGCCCGACCGCCAGCGTTGGCTCGACATCATCAGCCACATGGACCTGGTCGTGGACTACGACATTTGGATGACCGACACCGGCGAGCTGGCCGACTACGTGCTGCCCGACTGCATGCCGTTCGAGCGCGAAGACCTGATCACCGGCGCCTGCTACAACCACCTGGTGCTGCAGGAGCCCGCTATCGAGCCGCCCGCCGGCTGCGAACCGCACGAACCGGTGTGGGTCTGGTCACAGCTCGCCAAGCGCGTGGGCCTGGGCAACTACTTCGACAAGACAATCCCCGAGTGGATCGACATCCGCCTGAATACCGACTTCCCGCTGGTCGCCAACATCCAGCCCAAGGTCACGTACGAGCGGCTGAAGAAGGAGAAGATGATCCGCGCCGCCGTGCCCACCTTCCCGTGGAATCCGTGGATGAACCCCAAAGAGGTGTTCCCCAACGCCACCGGCCGGTTCGAAATCTACGCCGAGCGCCTGCTCAAGCACGGCCTGGCGTTCCCGCACCCCATCGAACCGAATTACGTGGGCAAGTTCCCGGAGTACCCGTTCCAGCTGTTCACCGGCCGGCAGCGGTTCTTCATGCAGTCGAGCTTCACCGACGACCCCGTCACCGTGGAGCTGTCGGGCGGTACGCCGTCAACGCGCATCAACCCCATAGACGCCCGTGCGCTCGACCTGAAGGACGGCGACAAGGTGGAGGTCTACAACGGACGCGGCCACGTGGTCACGCGACTGGAAATTGACGAGTGCGTGCCGGCAGGCACCGTGCACGTGTGGTTCGGTTGGCGCCGTCGGCAGTTCGAGGAAGGCACGTACGCCGAGATGGTGCACCAGTGCGCCAACCTGGACTCGCAGACCGAGGTCGAGGACACCTGGTGGAACGACTGGCTGGCCGCTGGCCACATCGGAAACTCCTGGGTGGAGTTCATGGCGACCGAAATCGGCGGCACGGACTGCTACTGGGATTCCGTCTGCAACATCCGCAAATACGAGCAAGCGTAAAGGAGGCACACCATGGCGAAGAAAATGCTGGTCGACCTCCAGCGCTGCGTGGGCTGCTGGACGTGCGCGATGGCCTGCAAGGTGGGAAACGGCCTGGCCGATGACGATTTCAGAATTCTCGTGCACACAAACGGATCAGGCGCGGGCATCGACCGTCCGCAGGGCACGTATCCAAATCTGCGCATGAGCTGGCAGCCGCTGTATCAGAAGAGCTGCACGTTCTGCGCCGAGAACGTTGCCGAGGGACGGCCGCAATACTGTGTGGCCTATTGCCCAACGCAGGCGCTGGCCTGGGGCGATGACGCCGACGAGAACTCGGCGTACTCGCAGGCGGTCAAGCGCTGCCGCGATGCGCACTACCACCTGTTCGAGTTGCCAGCGCGCGAAGGCACGCGCGCGAACGTCACCTACGCCGCGCGGGAGTAAGCAGCGCAGACGGCAAACGGCGCAGGTGAGCCAGCGTAATCGGTTTGCGCCAGGGCGCTACGAATCCCGCAGCGCCCTCCGGCGTTGCGGTCACGTTGGGTTCGTAAGCACGGAAAAAAGGCCAGCCTGGTCGAACGGGCTGGCCTTTTTCATACATTATGCCAGCGTGTCGCCCGCGTGCGCGGAGCTCGCCGGCGCGCCGCGCGCCACCCACGCTCCTAATCCAGCATCTCGATGAACGCCGCAATGCGGGTTTCGATCTGGCCGGAGTCGCTTTCCGCGTAATCGGTCTCCAGTTTCATATAGGGGATGTCTGCGTCCTGCAGCGCACGCTGCATGCGGATCGACTCCACGTTGAACGTGTGGCACGCGTGCAGCACGACGTCGATCACACCATTAACCTGGTATTTCCGCGCCACCTCGACAGCGTTTTCCATGCGCCCGGAATTCGGCGTCATCACCGAGCAGTTGATGGCCAGGTAGCGATCGGCGATGGCCGCCACGATGTCGTCAGCCTGCTCATCCACGAGCATCTTCGTCGTGCGCTCGCCCGAGCAATCGTCGAGCGCCACGATTACGCCGCCGTTGTTCTCCACCGCACGCCCAACTTTGTTGACCAGCCCTCCCGAAGGGCACCCGGTGAGCATGATGCGCTTCGCGTGCGGGTCGACCCCCGTCGTCCCCGCCGCTTGACGTTCGCGCACGTCAGCGACCAAATCCTCGATGCGCTGCGTATACTCGTCCACATCGAAGCTGAACGAGCCGGCCATGAGCGTGCTCATGAGCTCCACGCCGCTCATCGGCGCCGGCACGTCGCACTGCACGTTGTACAGGCTGACGAGCGCGCGCCGCTGCCGGTTGAGCCGTGCGGCTGACGCGCGCAGGTCGTCGTCGGTGATGGTGACGCCAAACAGCTGCTCGAGCGTTTCGCGGAAGTACTGCACCTCCGCGCGCCAGCCCTCGATCTCGTACGGGCGATGGTCGCCCTGCCCTTGCGGCAGGTGCAGCACGTGCACCGGCTTCATGTCGCCCAGAAGCTCGTACATCTTCTTCTTGCCGTCGCACGTGGTTTCGCCCACGATCAGATCGGAAAAGTACGTAAACGGGCATTTCTGCGAAAGCGCAAAGCCGAACGTCGACTTGATCAGCGGGCACAGGTTGGCCGGCAGCACCGTCTCGGCCAGGGGCACGGTCTCGTTGCTCGTACCGCACAGCCCCACGGCCGCCGCGCCCGCGGCGTCGATGACTTCGAGCGGCGTGTACGAGCACAGGTAGCCGACAAGCCTGCCACCTGCGTCTTTGTACTCTTTGACCTTCATGAAGCTCTGTTTGCGCTGCTCGTTGTACTCCTCGAAGCTCTTCGGCAGCGGCATCGTCTGCGCCATCGCGCGCCTCCGTTCCGTCTCTTCGCACGCTAGCGCGTGCGCCCCATCATCGTTCAGGGTAACCGCACCGCTGCCGGCGCGATCGACGCACGCGGCGAACGTACGCCAGAGCAAGCGAACGAACCTCCGGCTCCGAACGCACTATCAGCGGCGCCATGCAGCCATCTCCACCTACAGGCACCAACCCATGTACAGCGGCAGGTACACCCGGTCGCCTTCGACTTTCAGCTGCTTGGGATGCAGCACGTACTGGGTTCCCACGCGCTTCGCGAACTTCTCCTTGAAGCGATCGAGCGACGTCGTCGAATACTGGCGCGGCGACTTCACCTCGACGGGGCTGATGCGCGGCTTCCCGGCGGCATTCGCGTACGGGCGCTGTATCAAGAAGTCGATTTTCATGCGGTCGCGCGCGTCGGGTTTGCCCAGGCTCGAGTAGTAGAACAGCCGATGCCCGTTCGCCACCAGCATCTGGGCCACCAGATTCTCGATGAGCATGCCCTCGTTGATTCCGATGTCGCCGAGCAGCACCGACCGGTACACCGATTCGTCGATGGCATTGTTGTCGGAGAATGCGAGCGTGACCAGCAGCCCTGTGTCGGCCAAATAGCATTTGAACGACGCGCGCTCCTCATTCAGCGACAGTCCGACGTTGGGATCGTCCGACGCGAAGCACATGCTGGCGATGCGCGCGTCCGAAAGCCAGAAGAACGACTCTTCGTAGGTGCGCATGCGCGCGTTTTTCTGCAGCGATGAGATTTTGAAGCGCTTCTCGTGCTTCGAAAGCTGCCCGGGAATGCCATCGAGCACCGATGCGACGCGGGCTTCGTACCCGGTGGCGAACCGCGCGACATCGTTGCGGTACAGGTGCAGAATCTGCCGCTTCGCATCGTCGACAGGAGAGAATTTTCGCTGGTCGACGTAAAGCGAGACGGGCCTCGGCATACCGCCAACAAGCATGTACTCACGCAGCAGCCCCGCCGCACGGCGATGCAGGCCGTCCGGTAGCGGTCGCAAACCGTCAAAGTGGAGGCGAATCAGGTCCGCGAGTTTTTGCTCGCCCATCGCCCACAGGAACTCTTCGAAATCCAGCGGATTGAGTTCGATTACCTCCTCTTCGGACGGGATGATGATATCCTTCACGTTTTGCTTGATGGATAGTAGCGACCCGGTTTCCAGGTAGTCGTATCGGCCGTCCGCGACGAGGTATTTGATGAGCCCGCGGGCCATTGGGAACATCTGGACCTCGTCGAACACGATAAGCGAGTTTCGTTCAACCAGGTCAACCCCGTAATACGCCTGAAGGTAGAGAAACAGCGTGTCGAGGTCGGTTCGGTAATCCTCGAAGTACTGCCTGACCTCGGAGGGCGCTTGGAAAAAGTCGATGACCAGGCACGACTGGTATTCGTTTTTGCCGAACTCCTTCGCAAGCGTGCTCTTGCCCACGCGACGCGCTCCTTCGAGCAGCACCGCCGTTGAGCCCTTGCGTTCTCGCTTCCACGTGAGCAGCCGATCGTACGCTTTGCGTTTGAGCATGACGGCGCTCCTTCCTGGTGTTTCGCCGTGATATGCACGGTTTCACAAAGTTTGCGTCCTCTATTATGCACGGTTTCACGATGTTTGAAAGCTGATATCTGCACGTTTTCATGAAGTTTTACGGTATTGATATGCACGTTTTCACCAACTTCGCTGGCTGGATTCTGCACCGTTTCACGATGTTCAGACGGGCGCATGCGCACGGTTCAACGAAGTTTCGGCAAGTCATTGCGCACGGTTCAACGGAGTTTAAACGGCGGTATCTGCACGGTTCCACAAGGTTTGCATTCCCAACACAGCAAAACCTGCGCAAGACGGCTATCTCGCTCGTTATCATACATTATTTCACAATTAGAGATTTTACATTGCTTTATACTTTTTTATGTAAGTTATTTGAGCCACGAATAGGGTAGAGGGGAAGTCGGCGCACCCATCCCCAATGCGGCTCCAGTACAGCCCTGCGACACAGCGGCGGCGCGCCCGTCAGCGCCTCGCGCGACATGGCGTCAGCCGCTCCGCACCGTTCCCGGAGCCTTGCGGCGCACGCCCGGCATCGCCCGTCCGCAGTGTGCACCCGGCGTCGCCTGCCTGCGGCGCACGCCCGGCATCGCGCGCCCGGCATCCATGACGTGCCCTCGGCACCCGAAACATTTAGAGAATCTTTATACGGAGATTCCTATAATGATCGCTGCTTAGAAGGATGGGCGGCGGACGCCAAAGCCACCGCCTCTCGGGAACGCTCCATCTGCGATTGGACCCCATTCGGAGTTCGACGCATAGGGCAAGAAGGGTTCAATCGTGGGAATCCGGAATGAGGCCGCCCTCGTCGTGGGGTGTGGAACGCTCGGAAGCGAAATCGCCGACGAGCTATGCGACAACGGTTACAACGTCACCGTCATGGATTGGAACGCGGACGCGTTTCACCTGCTCGACACTTCGTTCGACGGAGCGCGGATTACCGCCGACGCAACGTGCGCCACCGAGCTCGAACAGGCGGGCGCGAAAACCGCCGACATCGTCATCGCGGTCACCGACAGCGATGCGAAGAACGTCTTCATCGCCGAAACCGCTAGCGCAGTCTTCGGAGTGAGCACCGTGTACGCGCGGGTCGAAGACGAGAGCATCGGCGGACTGCTCGACGATTGGAATATCGAGCTTCTGTGCCCCCACCGGCTCTGCCTGAACGAATTCGCGAGCCTTGAGGGTCTGACGGAAAGCGAGCAACCAGCATGAAAGCGGCACTGACTGGCGGCAGCGGCCGCATCGATTATCTTCTTCACGCGCTTATCGCGCATCAGGTCGCCGTCGCCGTGGTGAATCCCGACAAGGCGCTGTGCGAGCGCCTGGCAGCGCGCTACGACATCACCGTCGTCAACGGCAATCCAACGGACCGCCCCGTCCTCGAGGATGCCGACATCCAAGGGTTCGACGTCCTCATCGCCCTGTCCGACAGCGATGAGGAGAATCTGGTAGCCTGCCAACTCGCGCAGCGCTATTTCGGCATCGCACATCAGATCTGCGTCGTCAGCGACCCCGCGAACGTCACCGTATTCCGCAAGATCGGCATCGACCTGGTCATCGACTCGACCTCTCTCCTTGCGAGCGCTATCGAAGCAGGAGAGCAGACCGTCGCTGGTGCCCTCGCCTCCGAGCGCAACGACCGGACTCGTGGCAGCCGGTCGTCGCACTTCGCTGCGAGCGAACCACGCCCCGGCGACGACGACCCCTTCGAAGCGGACGAGACCCTCGCCTTCGCCGAGGCGCCGGACCGCTATGCGCGACCCCAAACGCGCACCTTTGCCCCAGCGCCCGCGCAGGCTGCGCACCCGAAAACGCTCTCGGCGCACCTGACCGGCCGACTTCCCCATCTTCACCAGGCGTAAGCGCAAACCGCCATGCTCCGTGCATCCGAAGAAAAGCCCGTCACCGGCATCCGCGCGATATGCGGCTACATCGGCATCGTCTGCATGCTCATCGGCCTGCTCGCCCTGGTGCCCTTGCTGTCACTACTCCGCTACGCATGGGAGTCGGTCTTCGCGCCCGCATTCATCTTCCCCGGCATCGCCTGCATGATAGTCGGCTATACGCTGTACTTCGTCACGATTCGCGGATGCGGCAACGTCGAGCTGCGCCGCCGCGACGGGGCGGCCGTCGTCTTCGGCACGTGGGTGTGCGCCATCATCGTGTACGCGCTCCCCTTTGTCCTGGGAAAACAGCTGACCGTGTCGCAGGCCGTCTTCGAGGCGACCAGCGGCCTCACCACCACCGGCCTGAGCATCGTCGACGTCACCTCATGTCCGAACATCTATCTGGTGCATCGCACGCTTATGCACTACTTCGGCGGCATCGGGCTTTTGTTGGTGCTCACGTGCATCGTCAACGACACGCAGGGGCTTTCCATCTACCATGCCGAAGGCCATACCGACAGGCTGCTGCCCTCGTCGCTTAAGACGGCGCGCGCTGTGCTGGTGATCTACACCGCCGCCATCCTGGGAGGCATCGTCGCCTACCGCGCCTGCAGCATGCCGCTGTTCGACGCGTTCGCCACGTC
Source organism: uncultured Eggerthellaceae bacterium (assembly GCA_903789375.1). Taxonomy (GTDB): domain Bacteria; phylum Actinomycetota; class Coriobacteriia; order Coriobacteriales; family Eggerthellaceae; genus CAIFEB01. Next base: position 35,041 of record CAIFEB010000013.1, read on the forward strand.
GGTTTCCGCTGTTTCGACCGGCGGTTTCGTAGTTGACGCGGACAGCATCGGCGGCTATCACAGCGCTGCGATCGAAATCGTCTCCATAGTGCTCATGCTGGTGGGCGCCACCAACTTCCTGCAGAACTTCCTCATCGTGCACGGTCGATTCTCGGAAGCCCTCCACCACGAGGAGAGCCGTGCCTGGTTCCTGACCATCGCCGCAGTGTCGCTCATCGGGTCGTTTGTGCTGGTCGCCGCGGGGTCCGCAAGTTCCTGGGGTGATGCGCTGCGCACATCGCTGTTCCAGGCGGTTTCAATCATCACCACGACGGGATTCCAAACGATTCCCTCGTTCGCCGCACTTCCGTCAACTTTGGTGTTCCTGTTCGTTCTGCTGATGCTCGTCGGATCCGAAGCCGGCTCCACCGCCGGAGGCATGAAGATGTACCGCGTGCTGGTCATGTCCAAAAGCCTCGTCTGGATGATGAAATCCGAGTTCGGCCACCGTCGCGGGGTTCGCACCTGCAAGATCGTCCGTTTCGGCAAGAAGCTCGAATGCTCGCGCGAGGAACGTCGCGACGTCGCCGTCTTCTGCGGACTGTACGCGAGCGCGTTCATCGTAGGCTCCTTCATTTTCACCCTGAGCGGCTGCTCGTTCGGCGATGCCGTATTCGAATTCGCATCCTGCCTGGGAAACGTCGGGGTGAGCATCGGAGTCATCACGCCCGACTCGCCCGACTTCGTGCTGTGGACGGGGATCGCGGGCATGTTCCTCGGCCGTCTTGAAATCGTGCCAGTATTCATGGGGGCCAAGCGCCTCCTCGATGCGACGAGGGAATGGAGAAACCTTGAACGGTAGCCCGAAAACAATCCTCAAACGTGCGGCCATCGTCTCGCTGCTGTTCTGTCTGGGCATGATCGTCGCGTACGGCTTCTGGCTGGTGGGCCTGAAAGCGGAAAGCGACTTCATGGTGTTCGTTCTCGCCGTCACCATCGCCATCCTGGAAACGGGTTCAGGCGGATGGGGCGTGCTGCTCGGCGTGCTGTACATCTTGGCATACGACTACTTCTTCACCATGCCCTACCACCAACTGCGCATCTTCAACCTGAACGACTGGGTCGCATGCGCGGTGTTCATCGTCGTCGCCGTTATCCTGAACACGCTCACCGCGCGACTGCAGCGGCAGGTGGGCATCGCCGAGCGCGATGCCCGCGTCCTGGGCCGTCTGAATAAGATGAGCACCGGCCTAATCAACAGCACATCCGCCGAAGGCGCATGCCGCTACTCCGCCAACGAGCTGTCCCGCATCCTCGACCGGCCCGTCTCCATCACCCTTGGCGAGCCCGCCGAAGACAACGAGGCCGCACGCGCCTGCTACCACGACGGATACGCGACCGGCTCGGGCGAGAGCATCTACGCGCTCGAACGCAACAAGTACCTTCCACTGAACTCAAAACAGGGCACACTGGGCGTGGTCGCCATCGACTGCGTCAGCGGCGACATCGACCATGCGAGCAAATCCTTCGTCAACTCGGTCATCACCCAGACCTCCATCGCGGTCGAGCGCAACAATCTGGAAAAGGAATCGGTGCGGCAGGAAGTAGAGATGAAACACGAGCGCTTCAAAACAACGCTGCTCCGCAGCATCTCCCACGACCTGCGCACACCTTTGACCGGCATCGCCGGCAGCGCCGAGTACCTGCGCGAAAACGCGGAGACGACCGACGCAGCAACGCGCGACAAGCTGCTTGCCGACATCGTGGAAGACTCAGAATGGCTGACGGACATGGTCAACAGCCTGCTCGACATGACGCGCATGCAAGACTCTGGAGCTCCGCTTGAAAAGGAACCCGAAGTCGTGGACGATGTCATAGCCGACGCTGTGTCACGCGTCGCGCGTCGAAGCGGAACGCACGAGATCTCAGTGCACGCGCCGCAAAAGGTGACGCTCATTCCCATGAACGGCCAGCTCATCCGCCAGACGCTCATAAACCTCATCGACAACGCCCTCAAGCACACGCGACCCGGCGCGCATATCGACGTGGGTGCCGAGCAGCAGGGCGACGAGATGGTCTTCTTCGTGTCGGACAACGGCGGCGGCATCGACCCTGCCAAGCTCGACCGCGTGTTCGACCTGTTCTATACGCAGGACCGCACCCCCGCCGGCGACGGCCTCACCTCGGGACGGCAATCGAGCATCGGGCTGGGGCTGAGCATCTGCCGCTCCATCGTGGAAGCGCACGGCGGATGGATCCGGGCGGAGAACAACGACCAAGGCGGAACAACGTTTTCTTTCGGCCTGCCGATGGGCCAGAAACCGGAAGAAACGGCGGATGCCCCGGCCCGCAAGGAGGAGTAAAGCGCCATGGCACATGACGAGATCCTTATCGTGGAGGACGACCGGACCATTTCCCAACTGCTCCAGGTGGCGATCGAATCCAAAGGCTACCGGGCGAAGATCGCCGACACCACCCGCAAGGGAATGGCGCTCTTTCGCTCCGACAATCCTGCGCTCGTCCTGCTTGACCTGGGACTTCCCGATGGCGACGGCATGCACCTCCTCGCGCAGATGCGGCTCGTCGGCAAAACGCCGATTATCGTCGTTTCCGCACGCGACCAAGAAGAGCAGAAGATCGCCGCGCTGGACGCCGGCGCCGATGACTACGTGACGAAGCCGTTCAGCACCTCGGAACTGCTCGCCCGAATCCGCGTGGCGTTGCGCCACCAAGCCGACGCCGTGAGCGCAGCCAGCGCCGAGAAACTGACGGCGGGCGGGCTCGTATGCGACATCGACAGCCGCACGGTGACGACGGACGGCGCCCCCGTGCACCTGACGCCCATCGAGTTCAAGCTGCTCGTCGTCCTCATGCGCAACCCGGGCAAAGTGCTCACCCACCGTTTCATCCAGGAGGAGGTCTGGGGCTACCCCACCAGCGACGGCTATCAAACGCTGCGCGTGTTCATGGCATCACTCCGACGTAAACTGGGAGAACGCGCCTCCGAGCCCCGCTACGTCACCACCGAGATTGGCGTGGGCTACCGCTTCATCGCCGAATAGCGGGCGAGTCGAAGGCGTAGCGATCCGCGAGCGAACCGCACCGTCACGCCTTTTCCTGGTACTCGGGACTCACCTTATACGCCTCCGCCCGGGTGTGCACGCCAAGCTTCGAGTAGATGTTCTTCAGATGGGACTTCACCGTATTCTGAGAAACGCTGAGCAGCTGCGCAATTTCGTTGCGCGACATGCCCGCGTTGAGGTACTTCAAAATCTCCCGCTCGCGCTCCGTCAGCGCGTAGTACCCCATCGCCGACTTTTCCGTTGGCGCCGTCTTCGCTTCATCGTTGCCATCCAGTCCCTGTGTGCTGAGCACACGTTTCGCGAACGTGCGGATGGCAGATGACGACTTCCTACTGGTCGCAAGCTTGAGCAGCAGGTCTCGAACAACGCGATCGCCTTTGACGAACGCGTTGACGTTGTCGTTGCGCATGGCGACATCGACCGCACGGTTGAGTTCGACCATCGCCTGGCTCTCGCGTCCCTCATGGACGTTCAGGGTAGCAAGCGCTATCGCAATCTCCGCAAGCATGCGCATACTCCCGACGCTCTGGGCCTTGCCACGCGCACGCATCAGCAAATCCGCCGCGGCGTCGTTGTCACCGCGCATCATCAGGATTTCGGCTTTTGCCTGCATGCACGGTATTGCACGCAAGACATCCGGATTGCCGATGAACGCATCGAGTTCTGGCTCACATTCATTCGCCGTCGCCGCATCTCCGCCACGAACCGAAATCGCCGCCATGGTCGAATACAACTCAATGCCGAGATTGCGCGGTACCGTACGGCCTTTCACGCTTCGCACCGTCGCATCAACCGTCTCTATCGCCGCCATCTCCTTGCCACGGGCCTGAAGCAAGCGTGCGCAAGCAACATTCGTATCAACGTACATATCGATATTGCTATCGGGCGTCACGCGAGCGCGAGCACGCGCAAGCAGCTGGTCCGCCTGGTCCAAGTCGTTGCGGATAATGGCAGCCCACGCAAGAATCGTGCTGAATTCCGCATACAGCGACGAATCCGACGCGCACTCGCGCAGTGCACGGCGCGCATAGCTTGTCGCCTCGTCAACGCGCCCCAGGTCAATGAGCTGGCGCGAGAGGAGATACAGGTCAAATAGCCGATAAAATGGAGTTGCCTCGTGTTGAGCGAGGGAATACGCGCGCTGATATAGCGCACGCGACTCCTCCAGACGCCCTAGCCGCTCGGTATCTTCCGCACGCATGTGCGTGAGCAGGCATTCAAAGGCGCTTGGAAGCGATCGGTCTTCGAGGGTTGCATTGATGAGTTCGAGCGAATCCGCCGATTTCCCTTCGAGGGCAAGGCATATCGCCTCGGCGTAATCGTAGATGTTCAGAGAGCTGCGACGCCCGTCGAAATTGCGCGCCTGTTTTATGCAGCGACGTGCCGTGTCCACGCGCCCAGCGGAGATGGCGCTCCAAATCGATATCCACAGAAGGAAGGGCACCGTACGGTAGTCCTCCGCAGGCGTGTCGAGCAAATATGCAGTCAGCGAGCTATATCCCGCAGGGCGCGAAAGCCCCGTCGGGCCTGCTGTCGACGCCTCTAAGAACCCTGGGTCACACGATAACGCGAGGTATTTCAGCGCATGGTCACGATATCCGTAGTCCGCACACCAGATGCTCGCCCTACGCGCGAGTCCCCCGATCTGGCTCTGCGTCAGCGCAAGCAGCTTGTCATGAAGACATCGAAGGAATACGCCCTGATAGCGATACACGCCCGCATAGCCCGTGCGCTCGATGAACACGTTATGCTCATCGAGCCAGGTGAGAATCACCCGAGCATTCGGCATACCCGTGACGAATGCGCACAAGTCAGGACTTAGCCCTTCAAGCAGAGACGTCTCTATCGTAAATTCGCACACATCGGAAGGAAGGCGGTCGAACACGAAGCGTTCGAAAAACCTTGTGTGGTAGTTGGCGAGGAGCCGCTCCGCATCGTCGGAATCGCACGCGCGCCGATAAGCCAACCGATAGAACGAGAGAGACATAGGCCACCCATCGCAATTGCGGCACACGTTGGTAAGCTCAGCGTCGTTTATTCCCTCGACCAGCTCACGTCCAAGCACGCGAAGCCGCTGCTCGCTAAATCGCAAGTCCGATGTCGTCACCTCGAGCACCTCCGGATCGACCAGCAAGTCGCTCAGCTCAAGCGACAAGTAGCTGCCCGCAAGAATCAGATGGAAGTTGTCGAGCCCATATCGGTAGAAGAACGAGAACAGCCGGTCGAAACGCTCGCCCGCGGCAAGGTCGTAGTTGTCCAACACGAGCACGTACGTCTGATCCGGATCGAGGGTTTCGTCCATGAGGTTGATCAGGCCCGTCGCGCGCTCTTCTTCATCGAACGTATCGGATTCCTCATGATATTCCTGCAAGAATCGTGCATCGAAACTTTGAAGGGCTATGGCAACGGATTGCAGGAACCTCTGTGGATCGGCATCATGTTCGTCCAGGTCAATCCATTGGACGATTGCGCCCTCCTGCTGAAGATCCCCGCACCATTGGGACAGCAACGCCGTCTTCCCATACCCCGCAGCGGAACTCATCAAACACAAGCGCCAAGAGGCGAGCTGGATAATCCGGGCGGTCAGCCGTTCCTCGCGAACATAGGGACGAGGAATACGGGGCGTGGCGAACTTCTTACGCAGAAACCCGTGAGGGATATGCATGCGGGCTTCGTCAGCCATTCCGCCCTCCTTGCCCGGATACCGTCACTATCGAAACCAGAGTATAGCAAGGGCGTTCTCCAAAATGCATCGGGTCGTAGCTGGAGCTCAGCGATGCCCTTGCCCGCCGCCGTCGCACATGAACTCAATGCTGCGCGGTCCGAAAGCGTTGACAGTGGGAACCTACGTGAGCATCTCTCGCCGCGACGAATCGGTGCCTTCGCATTGCTGCTGCGTACCGCGGCTCCCTTCACCCGCGAAGTGCGCGAGCGCCAAGCACGCTGCGCCGGCAAGTCCGAGAGCCATGACCACGGCACCAGCAAGAACAACCTGGTCAAGCTGAGGCCCAAGCAGCGCCTGCACCAAAAACGTCCCTAAAAACTGACCCACGCCTTGAACGGTGATGAATACGCCCATGCCGATGGTCTTGAGCGACGGGTCAGGAAGAACCTTCATGAATCCGGCGATCATCAGCCCCGAAGAGCCCATGCCAACTAGTCCCATGACCACCGCTGCAATCCACAAGTCAGCTCCTGAGTTCGTGTACATGGCGAACGCGCACGGGCCCAAAGCCGCAACGGTTATCACCAGCAGGAGTTTCGTCTTGCCGGTCTTATCGGACAACGCACCGAAGAGCGGGGAGGAGACCATCGAAAGCAGCATGGGCAGCGTACTTGCGAAACCTGAAAGCGTCGGATCCATGCCCTGGTTCTGCAGCAGCGTGGGAACGTAGCTCAGAATGGCAAGCAGTACAACATTGAATCCGGCGAAGCCCACGAAGAACAGGCAGGTTTCGCGAGTGAACACAGCGGATACGCGCACATTCCGAGACGCATCCGGCGCCTCTGCGCCTGCCGCATCCGCTTTGGGCGCCGCTGCAGCAGGCTTTACCAACAGCAGCATCAGAACGCACGCCACGGCGACGAACACCGCGTACAGAAGCCACATGTTCGTCATTCCCGCCACCGCGAAAACGGTCGGCGTCGCCAAAGCGGCGATAGTGGAGCCGATCGGCCCCCAAATTCCCCAGATGCCCAGAGCGGATCCGGCCTTTTCGGGGCGCACGGACGATTCGATGACAACCGGTCCGCAAATCGTCATGGCCGTTACGGCAACACCCTGGATGGCGCGCGCCACCAGCAGCGTGGTTGCGTTCGTCGCGAAGGCGCCGAGCGCAGATCCGCAGATGATGATTGCGCATGCGATGACGATGACCTTGCGCGCACCGACGCGCTGCGCAAGCGCGCCAAACGGCAACGCCGTGAACACCATCATGAGCGTGAAGATGGACATGAGCCACGAGCCCATGCTCGCATCCATTCCGAAATTGCCCATGACCTGGGTCATCACCGTGGGGATCTCGTACTGCACAACAGCCATGGCAACGGCGACCAGCGTGACGAAAAGCCCTACGCGCACATAGTTCTGATATGTTCTCTCGGCCACAACGGCCTCCTTGGAAATCTTCGGAAAACGTAAACGTTGAAAGCCGGGGGTCGCCATACGCCCGGGCGGATTGATGCCGCACGCAAACATCGCGCACCTCTCCGGCGGCTCGATGCTCGTCTGCAGCAACCCTATGCGGGTCGCGGTGTATCGGCTGCCGTATCGGCCGGCATCGGGGGCCGCCCTAGCGCGTTCGATGCGCGCGAGGGTGCGAGCTGCACATGGCGCGCCGCCCCTGTAAGCTGCTCGGCGGAGCTTCCGGGAGCAGCCAGTACGGGCGCTCCGCACTCGATGCACCGCCCGCTGCTCAAGTCAACGCGCCCGCCGCAGGCGACACAACGGAGATCGTTGTCGCGCGCAACGAGCGCATTGATCCGATCGTATTTGCCGCATGCGTTGCATGCGGGGCCTTTGCAGGGAAAGCAGTTCACGAGAATCGGCGCCTATTCCCCGACAATGGATTCAATCCGCAGCCAGTACTCAATCGTCTTGTCGGCGAACGGATGGTTGAAGTCAACCTTGACCGAATCCTCCTGCGCTTCGATGACGCGCACCGGAATCTGCTGACCGGAAGCGGGGTTCGTCCACGCGAACACGTCACCGACGTTCAGCTCGTACCCGGAGGGCAGCATCGTCCGCGGATACACCTGCACGCCATCGGGATCGTGGCGGCCGTATGCCTGCTCGGGCGGGACGACAACGACGCGTTCTTCCCCCGGCTTCATTTCGCTCAGGGCGTCTTCGATGCCCGGGCATACCTGGCCCGCACCGAGGATGATTCGCACCGGCTCCCCCTGCGAACGGTCATCGATAGGCTCCTCGCCTTGGACGCCGCCCTTCCAGTGAACCAGCGCGCACTTGCCAAACTGGCTGTTGTTCTTCATCGCTCGCGTCCTTTCGAAGGAGTCAGGGGTGCATTGCGGAGGGCGCCTTGCGCGCCCTCCGAGGCAAATCAAAACTGGGCACCGTGAGCTGCCATGAGGACGACCGCTCACGTATCCGTGCGTCTACTCGACCAAGCCGAATTCGAAATGGTCGTCGTCGCTGCGACGGTGCGCCGCCGTCGACCAATCATCGTTCTCCTCGATGACGACCTTCTTCTCGTCAAGGCCGTCGCTGTTGCTCTTCTTCGTGGGAACGAACTCGCCCTTCGACTCGATCGGCTTGAACTGAGGCGCCCACAGCGCCTGCTTGTTCTTCGTCTGCATCTTCTCGATGAGCTCGGAGGTGGGACCATAGGTGATCACATTAGCCAGGCAGTGGTGCACGCACAGCGGCTCTTTGCCGGTCTTCGTGCGGTCGGCGCACAGGTCGCACAGGTCCGTCGGTGTGGGAATGAAGTTGTAGTTGAAAACGCCTGAGCCGTCTTCAATCTCCCAAGGTCCGTCCTCAAGGACCTTGATGCCCCATTTTCCTACCGGGTAGCCATGGGACTCCTTGCAGGTAACCTCGCAGGACTGGCAACCCGAGCAGTATTCGTAATCGATGAGAAGTCCGTATTGCGTCGCCATCTTACTGGTCCTCCCTCTTGAACTTGTTCCACACAAGCTGCATGTCGGTGTCGTAGTTCTCGGCAACGGGTTCTATCTTGCACAGTAGGCACTTGAAAGGAGCGCCGAATCCGAGCTTGCCGAAGTGGAAGTTCGGCACGAGGTTGTTGATGTTGCTGCGCCAATTGCCGTACAAATGCGGCTCGCTCGGCTCTTCCTCGGGGAACCACCAGGCATGTTGGGCATGGACCGTCTTCTCGTCGACGATCTGCGTGATCTTTGCCTTCTCGACGCATTCGCCGAACTGGTTGGAAATGCGTACCCATTGACCGTTGGTGATGCCGTATTTCTGCGCCGTCTTCGGGTTGATCTCGACGATGGGATCGGGATTGAGCTCGCGGCAGTACGGAACTTGCCGGTTCTCGGAGTGGAAGAACGCGTACGGACGGGCGCCGGTGGTGAGGACCAGCGGATAGTCCTTCAGCAGCTCCGGCGTATTCAGCGGGCTGTACTGCGGCTCTTCGTAGTACGGCAGCGGGTCGTCGTTGAACTGCTGGAAGATCGTGGAATACAGCTCGATTCGCCCAGTGGGCGTGTTGAAGCCCACCTTGCCGTCACCGCGCAGCTTGCCACACTCATTCTTGCGATAGGTTACAGGGTCCTGTACATACACCTCTTTGGCAACATCGCGGAACTTGTACTTGCGGCTCAGACGCAGATGGTCGATGAACTCATCGGAGTTTGCGTACTCCTCCCACCATTCCGGATGCAGCTTGTTGCCCAGGTAGTAGCACGCTTCGATGTCGGTTTTCGCTTCGCCGGTCGTCGTAGCTTTCTGAGAGAAGCCCTTGATGCCCATAGACGCACCATAGTGGGTAAACGTGGTGCCATCGCGTTCGGCGGAAGCGGCCAACGGCAGAAAGACATCGCAGGATGCCTGCGCGGATGCGTTCATGAACGTGTCGATGGTGAAGCAGAAGTCGAGACTCTTCACGATGGCGTCGTGCCAGCGCTTCGGTTCAGCGGACGTGCAACTCATCAGATTGTTGCCGGCGTAGAATCCGAACTTGATGGGATACGGCTCACCGGTTTCAAGCGCCTTCAGCATCAGGTCTGCGTGAGCGTTCATGATCAGGTTGCAGTACGCAGGGTACTGGTCAAGGCCGATCATCTTGTTTGCAAGGTCGCCAACGCCCTTCTCGAAGCCGAAGCCCACCTCGTTGAGGCCGGTCGTCGCATCGCCAAGCACGTTGCCACCCGGCACGTCAACGTTTCCGGTAATGGCCATGAGGTCAAGAATGCACTGGCCGGCTTGCATGCCGTTGGCCTTCTGGTCGATGGCGAGACCCCAGCTGATGGAAGCGGGCTTGGCCTGCGCATACAGTCGCGTCGCGCGGTAGATGTCCTCCACCTTCAGGTTGCAGATCTGCGCAGCCTTCTCCGGTGTCATGCCCTTTTCGGGGTCGTTGATGCGCGCCTTGAGCTCGTCAAATCCGTAGCACCAGTAATCAACGTATTGCTTGTCGTACAGCTCCTCGTTGATGATGATGTTCAGCATCGCCATGCCAAGCGCGGCGTCCGTGCCGGCGCGCAGACGAAGAGCAACGTCGGCGCGGCTGGACAGCCAGTTCATGCGCGGGTCTACGGTAATCAGGCGCGTTCCGCGACGCATCATATCGATGATTGCGTGGCCGAACAGGCCGTCGCCGTTCGAAGCGAGCGGCATCTTGCCCCAAACAATCAGGCATTGAGGCAGCTCATACGCGGGATCGTCGAAGCGCTTGGGAAGAGCAGCTGCAAAGTCGATTTCCGGGTAGGCTGCACCGAGGATGTAGCTGGAAGCAGCCAGGCGCGGAATGTAGCACGCATAGCCGGACTGCGTGTAGCAGTAGTTCGGCGTGCCCAGCATGACCGAGCCATAGGGGTTGAATGTGCCGCCCTCGCGCCCGGTGCCCACGAACACAACACAGCTCTCGCGACCGTACTGCTTCGTGATGCGGTCGTAGTTTTCCTTGATGATGCGCGCGGCCTCGTCCCAGGTGCAGCGCTCCCATTTGTCGTCTTGGCCGCGGTACTTCGGGTCGCGCTTCATCGGATAGGTGATGCGCGCCGGGTTGTACATGTAGTCCATAAGCGTCAGGCAGCGCACGCACAGACGGCCCTGGGTCACGGGATGATTCTCGTCGCCTTCGACGTTGACGACTTTGCCGTCGCTGTTCGTGTAAATCTTCAGGCCGCATCCGGTGGGATGACACCCGGGAGCTGACCACGGTGAAAGGCGGGTAACGGTGAGACCGTTCTCCTCGTAGCGCCACGGTCTCCCGAGGTCGTTCACATCGGAAAGGGTATCCAGCTTGACCGCTGGAGCAGCCTTCATCTCGTCCATTGACCTCTCCTTCTCTCTTGTTTCAATCCCTCTCGTCTCACACGACGGCACGACGAGTGACCGTCTGATGTGATGGTTGAATCCTAATGGGATTGTTTGCGGGTGACATGCCCCACCCCACCCGGTTATAGGGGTGATGTTTACGGGTGGTTTAGGGTGATGTCACAGTGATAGAAAAACGGCCCCGCGCCCAAGCACGAGGCCGTTGTCTTCAAGCGGCGGTCGCGTCGCTTTGCACCCTTTGTAGGTTCAAGCGTCATCGCGCATGCCTACCCGGTACGCCCAGATCGCAAGTCGCACACGTGTTATCCGCTTTGCGCGTAGCCTTGCATCGCCTCAGCCGCCCCTTTGCGTGTGGCACCTCATCCGCGCGCCGAACCGCAGGACTGCACGCGCTTCTTGGCTTGGCGGCACATGTCACCACGGACCGGCGAGCGACCCTCTTAACGCAGCCTGCCCTTCAAGCCGAAGACGGCAATGAGCAAACCGATGAAGAAGATCGGAGCGAGCACGCACAAACTTGCCATCTGGTAGCCGATAGCGTTGATGACGTTGCCCATGAACATCGATCCCAGGAACATGCCACAGCTCTGCAAGCAAGCGAGAGTTGCGGTCGCGCCCGACACCAGGTGAGACGGCACCGTTTCGGTGCACGACGTCCACAGCATGGACGCCACGCCGCCACCGACAAAGCCGTTCAGAATGATGACGATGACGTAGAGCCTCAGATCGGTAACCGTATAGACCATCGCGCCGAAAATCACAGCGGAGATCATGCAGAAGATCAGCACCTTTCGGCGGGAGTTAATCTTGTCAGAAATGGCGCCGGAAATGGGAGCGAAGCATGCGCCCCAGATGGCGCCGGCGCTCACAAGCAGCGACCCGACCATGAGCGGGGCGTTCAGATGCGTGGTCACATACGCGGTGAGAAAACCCTGCGACGCTACGAACGCGCCCTCCTCCAGGAAGAACAACGCACCCAGGATCCATACGACCTTGTGGGAGAACAGTTCTTTGTACGAGAACTTCACCTTACCGGACTTTTCGGCTTCATCGATGTATGGATCGCTCGGATCGCGATACACCAGCAAAAACAGAACGAGAATCACAGCGTCGAAGACAAGGAAGAACCACCACACGCTAATGTAGTCGCCCGTCGCAGTAGCAATAGCAGAATCGAGAATCGGTGTAACCGCATTCGCAAACGCAACCCACATCGCCCACACGCCCAGTGGCAGACCGCGCTTCTCGGGCGGGAACCACGGAGAGATTGCGGCAACGCCGATTACACCCATGAGACCGAAGCCAGCACCTTCGATGACGCGCGAGAACATCAGCATGCCGACGGTTCCCGACACAAGACCAAGCGCGTTGCCGACGATGCCGCAGAGCAGCGCAATAGTGACCGACCAGCGAATACCCAGGCGGCGAATGAATGATGCAGCGGGAAACGCGATGACCGCGCCTAGGATGTAGAACACGCCATTGACCCAACCGAGCGTGTCGGGTCCGAAATTAAGGCTCTGCATGACCATCGGAGCGAGCCACATGGTCTTGCCCATGTTCGCGGGCATGCAGAAGCCTGCGAGAAACACTACGATTGCTACCGGCCAAGCACGTCCCATGTTGTTTTTAGCGGGACTCATGTTCGCGGCATTTGATTTGCTCGCTGTGTTTTCAGCCATTGATGATAACCCCCTTGCCGTAACCCCTCAGTGGCTTGAAGCGCCCAAGATATCCCGATCCCCATCAGGACAGAAGATGGTGGCGAAAGGATTGGCTCTCGTCGTTGGAGGCATCTTTGCCCCGCAGCCTCTTGCTTTCGTCACATCGGGCGCCATCGTCTCGATGGTAGTCAGGCGATTTTTTCGGTCACAGACCCGTGACGGGGGCAATCCGGGGGTGGCACGGGTGATAAATGTTATTCACCCTCCTCCTACCGCAGTTCGAAAGGTCGCACTGAAAGAATGCATTTCCCGGAGCGATCACCCTTCTTTTTGCTGGGCTGACTCCACGCGGAATGAGAGACGGCAATAGTTGAGAGCCATCGTAGAGAACTCAGCATTCCATTTCCTGCTACTCATATTTTTCTTAGTATCTTTCTTTCAAAAGGCCAGTTCATACAATGGGAGACAAGAAATGCGCGGTCGGGCGCACATATGTCTGCATGCGTTATCGAAAGGGAGACATTTATGAACGGCGAGAATGAATCGGCATCGGCGCAGCGACTCGGGTCGTTGATGAACGCACGCAGCACGACCGTCCAGGCAGTGCACGTCGTCTGCAAGAACTGCGGGCGCGTGCTGATGCCGGGTGAAGCCGGCGCATGCCCGAGCTGCGGCGGCAAAGACTTTGAGCTCGTTTCTTCGAACGAAACGATTGCTCTCCCCTGCTCTGTTTGATAGCGGACAGGCCCGTCGGTCGGACGGGCAACGGGTAGAGCAACGAGCGCATCGGGCAAAAAGTCGGGCGAAACAGCTGTTTCGCCCGACTTTTCTAACATTTTATTTAAATACCGAAGAATATCAATAT
>CAIFEB010000014.1 GCA_903789375.1 uncultured Eggerthellaceae bacterium
GACTTGGCCGTGCGCGCGGTGCTGCGCGCCGATGGCCGCGCGGAAGGCCGCGGGCGACCCGCAGAGCGCGGCGCGGACGCGCTGCTTCCCAGCCCTCCGACATTGCCTATCTGCATGCCGGATTTCGACGTGCGCGCGTGCGGCTGGGCGCCGCGGCGACGACGGGGACTGCTTCCGCTGTTCTGTGGGTTGAATTGGCTGCTCATGGTAGCGATTTTGTCATTTCGTCATCCAGCCGCCGACCCCTTGATTCCAATTGCTACAATAAAACCCGAACATGCCCGTTTCCATCTGCGCTTCCGCTGCCTCATCGGCATGCGCGTACGGCGCCACTGCACGGGCAGCGCACAGTCTCGCAATCATATGGAGCGTTCATACCGATGCACGCGAAAAAGGAGCAACCTATGAGCAACGAAACCCGTCGCATCCTTTTGGTTGAGGACGAGAAGGCCATTCGCGACGCCGTCACGGCGTATTTCGAGCGTGAGAACTACTGGGTCACCGCCGTGGGCTACGGCAAGGAGGCCCTCGAAGAGTTCGGCAAGCACCACTTCGACCTGGTCGTTTTGGACCTGATGCTGCCCGACATCGAAGGCGAGAACGTCTGCCGCATCATCCGCGACAACTCCGACGTGCCCATCATCATGCTCACGGCCAAAGGCGAAATCGAGCAGCGCATCCTGGGCCTGGAACTGGGCGCCGACGACTACCTGGTCAAGCCCTTCAGCCCGCGCGAGCTGGTCGCGCGCTCCCGCGCCCTGCTGCGCCGCGTCCACGCGGATTCGGAGCCGCAGCGCGAGGTGCTCACCTTTGGCGACCTGACCATCGACGTATCGGGCCACAAGGTCACCGTCGGCGGCAAGGAAGTCGACCTGACGGCCAGCGAGTTCAAGCTGCTCACCACGCTGTCGCGCTACCCGGGCCGTGTCTACTCGCGCATGGAGCTGGTCGAAAAGGTGCTCGGCTACGACTTCGAGGGCTACGAGCGCACCATCGACAGCCACGTCAAGAACCTGCGCGCCAAGATCGGCGACAACCCGCGCCACCCGAAGTGGCTGCACACCGTCCACGGCGTCGGCTACCGCTTCGAGGATCCGACCAAGCAGAACAACGGTCAGCAGCAGTAATTCGCACGCACGAAAATCGGGGCTGTATTGAGTACCTATCACGAATCGTCGGAGCAGGGGCCGCACGCCTCGCAGCAGGGCGCACCGTCCGCTGTGGGAGCTGCCGCCCCTGCTTCGTCCCTGTCCGGGGCGCAGGGCGCAAACGGCGCCGACCAGCAGCCGGCCGCCAAGGTCGAACCGGCGAAAGCCACGGCCTTTGCCGGCGAGGCCACGCCCGAATCGGTCAAGCAGGCGGCGCGCCAGGGCGCTCCGTCCGATGCCGCAACCGATGAGCCGCGTCATCACCTGCGCTTTCTCCGGTGGAGCCGTCTGTCCTACACGGCTCGCGTCACCATATCGTTCGCGCTGATCGCCTTCATGACGGCTATCGTCGCCATGGGCGTCGTCTCCATCGTGTGGGAGCAGCACTTCCGCACGTACACCTACGAGAACATGCAGTCGGTCGCCGAGACCACGGCGTCTCAGATTGCCTCGCGCTACGAGAAGCTGGGGGCGTTCACGTCGTACGCCCTGCAGCCCGCCGAATACGCCGTGGCCAGCACCCAGGGCATCGGCATGCAGGTGGTCGACGGCAACAACGCCGTCGTGTTCGATTCGACGGTCAGCCCGAGCGTCTCCAACGGATCCGGTTCGTCCTCCGTCGCGCCGTCGCTCGCACCCGTCCAGGGCAAGGGCAGCACGGCGCGCGCCTCAATCGTCGTCGACAACGAGCAGGTGGGCTCGGTGCGCGTATGGGTCAACGGGTCGGACACGCTGCTGCGATCCGCCGACGCTGAGTTCCGCGCCCGGTCGTACGAGGCCATGGTCGTCGCGTCGGTCATCGCCATCGTGCTGGCATCGCTCATCGGCTTCCTGTTCGCGCGCAACCTCGTGCGCCCCATCAAGCGTATGACTGATACGGCGAAGACTCTGAAGGAAGGCGACTTCACAGCGCGGACCGGGCTTTCCGGCGACGATGAGATCTCCCAGCTGGGCGAGACGTTCGACGCCATGGCGGAATCGGTCGAGCGCGACCGCAAGCTCGAACGGCGCCTGACCACCGACGTGGCGCATGAGCTGCGCACGCCGCTCATGGCCATCCAGGCCACGGTCGAGGCCATGGTCGACGGCGTGTTCCCCACCGACGAGGAGCACCTGATGACGGTCGACTCCGAGGTGCAGCGATTAAGCCGCCTGGTCGACTCGCTGCTCAAGCTGTCGCGCCTGGAGAACCGCTCGAACCCGATGAAGCAGGAAATCGTCAACTGCGGCGAGCTGATCCAGACCATTGTCACCACGCACGAGGCGTACGTGAACGAGGCGGGGCTGAAGCTCATCTACAAGGCCGACGACGACGCCATAGTCAAGGGCGACCCCGATATGATCCGCCAGGCCACGGCCAACCTCATCTCCAACGCCGTGCGCTACACGCCCGAGGGCGGCACCGTCACCGTCACCGTCACCGTGCGGCGCGGCGAGAAGATGGCTTCCATCGCGGTGCAGGACACCGGCATCGGCCTCACGCCGGAGGAAGCGCGCATGGTGTTCTCGCGTTTCTGGCGATCGGATTCCGGGCGCAACCGCGAAAAGGGCGGTTTGGGCATCGGCTTGTCCGTTGTGAAGGAAATCGTCGACCGCCATCACGGCTGGGTGCAGGTGGACGGCCGCAAGAACGAGGGCGCCTGCTTCACCATCAACCTGCCGCTGTACGACGAACGCGAGGAGCGCCGCCGTCGCGAGGCGGACGAGCGCGCGCAGCAGCGGTCGCGCACGGCCACCAGCCGCATCGGCAAGGGCGGCCGCAGCTCGAAGGGCACGCGGAACATGTAGGCGCGTCGCCTTCCCGCCTCTTCGGAAAATGGATGGAAAGCGCGCGATAATGCCAGCTGGGCGCTGCTGTGCGCAATAATGGACGCGTAGATTGATGCGCGGCGCAGCAGCGCTTGCCTGAGGCGTCGGGCGCAAACATCACGATGAAAGGCACGCAATGAGCGGAATCGACATCAAGCCCGATGCGCAGGGCAAAGTTCGCGACCTGTACGACCTGGGCGACAAGCTGCTGCTGGTCGCCACGGACCGCATCTCCGCATTCGACTACATCCTCAAAGACGAGATCCCCCACAAGGGCGCGGTGCTCACGCAGCTGTCGCTGTTCTGGCTCGATCTGCTGAGCGATGTCGTCGACAACCATCTGATCTCGGCCGACGTGGCCGACCTGCCCGACCAGTTCAAGCCCTACGAAGACTACCTGAACGGTCGGTTCATGCTGGTCAAGAAGGCCGACATGTTCCCGATCGAGTGCATCGTGCGCGGCTACCTGGCGGGCAGCGGCCTGAAGGAATACCAGGCAAGCGGCACCGTCTGCGGCATCAAGCTGCCAGAGGGCCTGGTCAACAGCTCCAAGCTGCCTGAGCCCATCTTCACGCCGTCCACCAAGGCGGCCATCGGCGATCACGACGAGAACATCGACTTCGACCGTTGCGCCGAAATCATCGGGCGCGACAACGCCACGGCGCTGCGAGACCTCACCATCAAGCTGTACACCACGGCCGCCGACCATGCGGCTGCGCACGGCATCATCATCGCGGACACCAAGTTCGAGTTCGGCGTGCTGGACGGCAAGATCATCCTGGCCGACGAGGTGCTCACGCCGGATTCCTCGCGCTTCTGGCCGGGCGACCAGTACGAGCCGGGCAAGAGCCAGCCGAGCTTTGACAAGCAGTTCGTGCGCGATTGGCTCAACGCCAACTGGGATCGCACGGGCGAGCCGCCGCGGCTGCCGCAGGACATCATCGAGAAGACGAGCGAGAAGTACGTCTCCGCGTACGAGCAGATCACCGGCAGGAAGTTCGAGTTCTAAACGGCGTTTCCGTCCGCCGCAGGGCGGGCGGGTGCAGCGGTTGTGCCTCGAGCGAGGGGCGCAACCGCTTTTTGCGGAACGGCGTAGCTTTAAGCGCCGTTCCGCGCGCGGAGCGATTCGACGCGTGAAGGTTGGGCGTTGGCCACACGGACGGGGCGCCAAACCTTCGGACGTCGGATCACCGAACGAAAAGCAAGACGGCGTACCAGCACGATCAGCGAGTTTGCCCGGCGGGCGCGCCGGCGAACGAACGACAAGGAGTTTTGAGCATGACCCGACGCAATCCGATGAACGAGCGCTACCAGGAAGACACGCACACCGGTTCCACGCGCAAAAGCGCCGCATCCGCCAAGCCCAAGTCGCAGGCGGCCAGCACGACGCACGCGCCGGCGCCCAAGTCCAAGAAGCAGAAGAAGGAAGAGGCGCGTGAGCGCGAGATGAAGATGGAGCGCAAACGCCGCATCCTGTCGGGCGATTCCGGCAACGGCTACGACGTGCCGACGCCCGAGTTCAATAAGCTCAAGCGTCGCTGGTGGGGCGTGCTCATTGCAGCCATCATCACGACGGCGCTCGCGTTCGCGGCCAGCACGTCGGCCGACTTCGCGTGGCTGTCGATGGTGCTGCTCGTCGCCTCGTACGTGCTGATCATCATCGCGTTCTACATCGACCTCGGCCCTATCCGCCGCATGCGCAAGAGCTACTTCGGTTCGCTGAACACGGACAAGTCCAAGGCCGCTCGCGCTGAGCAGAAACGCCGCATGGCCGCCGCTCGCGTGCAGGAGAAGGAAGCCGAGGGGAAGTACAAGGACGCCAAGGCCGAAGAGGAGCGCAAGAAGGAAGAACGCAAGGCCAAGGGCCCGCTCGGGTGGTTCCGCAAGTCCAAGGGCGACGCCAAGCAGGCCAAGGACGATTTGCAGGCGAAGGCCGAGGCTGTGAAGGCGGTCGAGGGTACTGCCGACGCCGACGCCAAGGACGCGAGGGCCGGCAAGGGATCCAAGAACGCAAAGGACGCGAAGTAGCCGCCAAGGCTTGCCCGCACCGCGCCCATGCCGCCGCGCATAGGTCCGCGACGAAAACGGGCGTTTGAGCTGGAATCGTTGCGCATGCGTGCATGCGCTTACGGCAGCTTATGCGAAGCGCCGCCGCACCTCCTGAAAGGGACGTGCGGCGGCGCTTTTTCGCAGGGTGCGCTCTGTGCGGCGGCGCTGCGGATACGGGCGCGCGCCGTTGGGCGCGATTCAATAGCGCAGCGTGGCACAACAACGCTGCGGCCAGCGTGCGCCACCCGCGGCGCTGGGGCACCGCGAAAGGGCACTGTGCCCTCTGCGGCGCTGCGCCTTACGCGTACTCGACGGGGTCCTCCACACCGTTAGCGTGGAATGCGCGCAGGCGGTCGACGCACGTGCCGCACGTCCCGCAGGGCTTGTCGCCGCCTTCGTAGCAGGACCAGGTCAGCTCGTAGGGAACGTGCAGCGCCAGCCCGCAGGCTACGACCTGCGCCTTGTCCATGGCGACGAACGGCGCACACACGCTCACGAGCCCGGCCGTGCCGAGCGAGATCGCACGCCCCATGGTCTTGGTGAACTCCGGCGAGCAGTCGGGGTAGGCGTCGCCGGCGGCGTCGTCCATATGCGCGCCCAGGTACAGCGCCGTGTGGTCGCTCGGGTACAGCGACAGGCCGAGCGCCGCAACGGCGGACAGCATGAGCCCGTTGCGGAAGGGAACGTACGTTTCCACCAGGCCGTTTCGGCTGTCGCGCACCTGTTCGCCGTACGATTCGTGCGGCACGGCGCGAGTTGAGTTCGCCATGAGCGCGTTGTCTGAGTCCGCGAGGACGCTCGCCAGGTTGAGCTCGCGGTGGGCGACGCCGTAGCGCGCCGCCACAGCGCGGGCGGCCTCGAGCTCGCGCGCGTGGCGCTGGCCGTAGAACACGCTCACCGTCGTCACCTTGTCGCGCGGAAAACGTTCGAGCGCGAGCGCCAGGCACGTGGTGGAGTCAACGCCGCCGCTCGACAGCACGACGGCCGCCGTGCTGTCGGCTGCCGGTGCGATCGGCGTGGCGGACGCAGGGCGGGTCGCGGTGGCGGCAGTGTTGCTCGCGCTTTCATGCGCGTTGGCTTTGTTGTTCGCAGTGCTTTTTGGCATAGGGTTCCTTTTGAGCGGTTGGACGGGTAGGTCTGGATGCGGCGGGGCTGCGTGCGACGCGTGCGTCGGCAGCATGAGCACAGGGTGTTTGGCGGATGCGCAAGCGGGTCGCTCGCGTTCGGGGCGGTAGGTCGGCCGCATGCGGCGTCAGATGGACGGGTTGGCCGAGAGTCGCATCGCTCAGCGGGCGCCGTCGCCGCGGTCGAGGTCGGACAGCTGCTCGAACATGCGCCGCGCTGCGATGTCGCCGTAGCCGAACTTCGGGTTCGCCCAGTTCGCGAACGGATAGATGGAAATGCCGCCGCGTGGGTAGAACATCCCGCGCACCTCGATGTACTTCGGGTCCATCAGATCGCGCAGGTCCTTCATGATGATGTTCGTCACGTCTTCGTGGAAGTCGCCGTGGTTGCGGAAGCTGAACAGGTACAGCTTGAGCGACTTGCTTTCGACCATCTTCTTCTGCGGGATGTAGTTGATGTACAGCGTGGCGAAGTCGGGCTGTCCGGTGATGGGGCACAGCGTCGTGAACTCCGGGCAGCGGAACGTCACCATATAGTCATGGTCCTGATGCTTATTCTCGAAGGTTTCGAGCACCTCGGGTGCATAATCGGTTGCATAGGCGGTATGCTGGTTGCCAAGCAGCGTCAGGCCCTCATCGGAGCGGTCGCGCTGTTCGGAGCTGTGGATGTCGTTCATGCGAATTCCCTTCGACTATGCTTATGGGGAATAGCAACCGCGCGTTGACGTGCGGCGGTGGACGCATTCCCCGCGATGGCGGACGCGAATGCCCGCACACGGATGTCCATTCTAGCCGCGGTTCGCATGCATGCGCACCGCAATCCACGAAACCAAGCAAGTTCGCGGGGTGCGCCGTGGCGGCACGGCTGCGAGCGACGCATGCGGCACTGACGTTATATGCACGGCACCGGTCAGAGGGGCGGCGCTGTTGTTCGAGGAGGAAGTTCCATGGACGGCAATCAGGGAAAGCACAGTTTGGACCCGCGCGCAGCGCGGCGGCTCATCGACGCCCAGCGTCGGGCGAAGGCGATCGCGGGACGTTCGAGCGGTTCCCGGATTCCCGGCAGCCCGCGCTCAGCGGGCGCTCCGCGTCCGACAGCGGATTCGCGCCCCGCAGACGCTCCGCGCGCTGCTGCGGGCCCACGTTCAGCGAATGGCGCTCGCCCCTTCTCCAACGCGCATGCGGCTGGCGGTCCACGTGCGCAGCGCTCGGGCCGTCCCGTGGCTGGCGCGCCCGGCGGTCCGCGTTCTCGCCAGGGAAGCCGCCTTGCCGGAAGCGCCCGCGCGGCGGGCGGTGCCGCCTACGACGGCAGCGAGGGCGATCTGCCCTCGTCGTTCGCGTCATTTCTGCGCATGAACGGGCGCGGTGTCCTGTCGGTGGTCGTCACGCTCGTGGTCGTCGTCATCATCCTGTTCGCCGTGCGTGGCTGCATGGGGTCCGGCGACCAGGACCAGGCTCCCGAACCTGCCAGCTCGTCTGCTGCCGAACAGCCGGCGCAGTCGTCCGGCTCCGCCGCGAGCGCGTACGTGAGCCCGTACGATTGGAGCAACCTGACGCGCACGAACGGCCGCTACGCGTACACCGTCGACGGCCAGGTAGTTTCGCGGCTGGGTGTGGACGTGTCCGAGCACCAGACGCAGGTCAATTGGAATTCCGTTGCGGCGGACGGCATCGACTTCGCCATCGTGCGCGTGGGCTACCGCGGTTCGAGCGACGGCGACATCCACGCCGACCAGTACTTCGCCGGCAACATCGACGGTGCGCAGGCGGCAGGCCTCGACACGGGCGTCTACTTCTTCTCGCAGGCAAACACCGTCGAGGAAGCGCAGGAAGAGGCCGATTTCGTGCTGTCTCAGCTGGGCGGGCGCCAGCTTGACTACCCGGTCGTGTTCGATTCGGAGACCAACGCGACGGGCGTCGGCATGGGACGCACGGCCAACCTGTCGCGCACGCAGATGACCCAGATCGCGCAGGCGTTCTGCCAGCGCATCGAGGAGGCGGGCTACCGCGCCATGGTGTACGGCAACACCGCCGACATGGCGCGCTACAACCTGACGGGCCTTTCCGACTACCCGGTGTGGTGGGCCGAATACGGCCAGCTGTACCCGACGGCGCGCATGGACTTCACGCTGTGGCAGTACACCAACACCGGCTCGGTGGCGGGCATCGACGGCGACGTCGACCTGTCGATCGACCTGTCCGCCGCGCTGTAGGGGGTTGCCTGCGCGGGCTGCGCTGGAATCGGGGAATCGCGCCGCCGAGAGCGCGCTGCTGCGGGGGTTTTGCTGTGCTGCAGGAACTGCGCTCCTACGAGGTACGCCATCGCTGCAGGCCATGTCGTTTACGAGAATCGCACCGCCGAGAACGCGCCCCGCCACCTGCGGCGAAGCGCCGTCGGCATCCCGTTCTACTTGCTTGCGATGACGGGGATGTCCGCGTCGTACGCTTCGTCCAGGTTCCCGTCGTAAACGTAGTGCTTGGTCTCGCGCGCCACGATGCCCGACAGCGCCAGCACCACGATGATGTTCGGGATGGCCATGAGGGCGTTGCCGATGTCGGAGACCAGCCACACGGTGTCGCCCACGCCGATGGCGCCCAGAAACGCCACGGCCACGTACACGATCTGGTAGGGCAGCACGCCGCGCTTGCCGAACAGGAACGCCACGCAACGGCTTCCGTAATAGCTCCAGCCCAGGATGGTCGAATACGAGAACGACACCATGCCGAGCACGAGGATGGGCGTGCCGATGTAGGGGATCTTGGCGAACACGGCGGCGGCGAGCATCGCGCCCGAGTAGGTGTCGGGGCTGGCGGCGATCGAGGCGGCGATGTCGGGGTTGGCGAGCATCGTCGACACAACGACGATGCCGGTGAGCAGGCACACGACCACCGTGCTCCAGAATGCGCCGGTCATGGCGACGAGCGACTGCCGCGCGGGGTTCTTGGTCTGGGCGGCCGCGGCGATGATGGGGGCCGAACCCAGGCCCGCCTCGTTGGAGAACAGGCCGCGCGCGCAGCCGAACTGCAGGGCGGCCAGGATGCCGCTTCCCACGGCGCCGCCGAACGCCGCACGCGGCGTGAACGCGCACACGACGATCTCGTACAGGGCCGGGCCGAGGTACGGCGCGTTCACCACCATGATGATCGCGCAGCCGGCGCAGTAGCACAGCGCCATGATGGGCACGAGCTTCTCGCAGACGTTGGAGATGGACTGCACGCCGCCCAGGATGACGACGCCGGACAGCACGACGATGGCGACGCCGATGATCTGGGGCGACACGTCGAAGTTGGCGGTGATGGTGCCGGTCATGGCGCTCGCCTGCACGGCCGACCCGGTGCCGATGGCGGCTAAGGCTGCGAACAGGGCGAACAGCACGGCCATCACGTGGGCGGCGCGAGGCGTGCGTTCGTTTGTGCGAAAGCCCCGCTCCCAGGCGTACATGGCGCCGCCCAGGATTTCGCCGTTGTGGTCCTTCACGCGGTACTTGATGGCAACGTAGACCTCGGCGTACTTCGTGGCGATGCCGAAGATGCCGGCCACCCACATCCAGAACACGGCGCCCGGACCGCCGGCCAGAATGGCCGTGGCCACGCCGACGATCGACCCGGTGCCGATTGTCGCGGCAAGCGCGGTCGACAGCGCGCCGAAATGGGTGATGTCGCCTTCCGCGCCCGATTCGTCGGACATCGACATCTTGATGGCGAGCGGCAGCTTGCGCTGGATGAAGTGGGTTCTGAACGTCAGGAAGATATGGGATCCCAAAAGCAGGCAGATCATCGCGGGTCCCCAGACGATGCTGTCGAGGCTGGTGAGGAAATCTATCATGGCGGGCGGGTGGCTCCCCTTCGCGTTGCAGGCGGTTCGGCGTGCCGATGCGCGTGCCGGTTCGGGGCCTGACGCATGGTGGTCGGGTGACGCGCGAGCCGGGCGCCGCGGGCGCAGACAGGGCTTCGCGAATGCTGTAAGAGCAGGTCAAACGCGCGTATTCAGTCCCGTGCGCGCGTCTTTCCGGAGCTCGTCTGAGCGACGGCAACCCATCTATCATCCCACAAGAGAATCGGCGGGTTGCCGCGTGCGGAGAAAAACCAAAGAGGGCGCACGGGAACGCGGGGCGCGGCCGGCGCTCCCGTGCGCCGCTCGATGTGCCGTTGCCTCGACGCGCTGCTGCGCCATCGTCCAGCCGCGCCGCTGTGCCATGACCGGCGAGCCGCAACGCGAAGCGGTGCTGTTGGTTGGAACCGGATGCGCCGCGAACGCGTGCACGCCGGCGCTCTGCTATAGCGGTCCCGATGCGTGTGATCCGCGCGGCGCGCCAGCCTCCCGGCCTAGTCGTGGTCGGCGAGCAGCTGTTCGACGTAGGACGTAGCCGGATGGGCAAGCAGCTCGTCGGGCGTGCCGAACTGCTGCATCTTGCCGCGGTTGATCACCATGATCTTCGTCCCCAGGCGCAGCGCCTCGTCGATGTCGTGCGTCACGAACAGGATGGTCAGCTTCGCCTTGCGGTGGATGTCGATGATCTCGGTCTGCAGCTGGCGGCGCGTAATCTCGTCCACGGCGCTGAACGGCTCGTCCATCAGCACGACGTCGGGGTTGCCGGCGAGCGCGCGGGCGATGCCGACGCGCTGCTGCTGGCCGCCGGACAGCGCGGCCGGGTACTTCGTCAGGTACTTGGAGTCGATGCCCGTGAGCGCGAGCGCGCGTTCGAGCGCCTCGGCCTGCTGTTCCTTCGAGAACTTGCGCAGGCGCGGCACGTACAGGATGTTCTTCTCCACGGTCATGTTGGGGAACAGCATGCTGCCCTGGATGACGTAGCCGATCTTGCGGCGCAGCTTCACCTGGTCGGTGTGCGCGACGTCCTCACCGAAGTAGTACACCGCGCCCGACGTGGGCGCAATCAGCCCGTTCGCCATCTTGAGCAGGGTGGTCTTACCGCCGCCCGAACTGCCGACGAACATGGCGAAGTCGTGGTCGGCGACCGAGAAGCTCGCGTCGTCAACGGCCGGCTCGGCATCTTCCGCATCGTCGTAGACCTTGCTCACGTGGTCGTAGCGCACGGCGGGGACGGGCGCCTGCTGCGCCGCGGAAGTGGATGTCTGCTGCACTGCGGCGCCTGCGCCCGCGTCGGTCGTGTGGGCGGCGTCCGTGTTGGCGTGCGCTGCCTGCGCGTCGCCCATCGTGCTTCCGTGCGCTGCCTGCGCGGAATCCGCAGCGCTCGCGGACGGCGCCTTCGCCTTCATCGCATGTTCCTGCGTCTGATCGGTTTCGATCTGCTCGCTCATGGTGTCTCCTTATTCCAGGCCCGACGACTGCAGGAACTCATGCGCCACCTCGGAGGGGTCCTTGCCGCCTTCGTCAATCTCGCTGTTCAGCTCCATAACCTTCTGCTCGGTCAGGCAGTTGTTCAGCTTGCCAAGCGCCTCTCTGAGCTCGGGGTACTTGTCGAGCGTGTCTGTGCGGGCGACGATGCCGCAGTTGTACGACGGGAAGAAGTTGCGGTCGTCGACGAGCGTCACCGTGTCAGAGTCGGTCAGCTGGCCGTCGGTGGTGTAGGCGATGATCGCGTCCAGCTCGCCGGAGTTGATAGCGCGGTACTTCAGGCCGTTGTCCACGTCCTGCGTCGACCCGAACGCGAACCCGTAGTAGTCGCACATCTGGTAGTAGCCGTCGGGGCGGTCGTAGAACTGGTACTCGGCGCCGAGTGACAGCTTGTCGGCCACGCCGATGAGGTCCGAGAACGTGTGCAGGTTGTACTGCTCGGCGATGTCGGTGCGCACGGCGATGGTGTACACGTCGTTGAAGCCGAAGAACGCCGGCCATTCCAGTCCCATGTCGGCGTAGCTGTCCAACAGCTTGTCGCGCATATTCTCCTGGTAGACGCCATCGTATTTCAGGATGTTGCTCCACGCCGTGCCCGTGTACTCGGGGTACAGGTCGTAGGTGCCCGCAAGCAGTGCCGGCTGGATGACCGAGGCGCCGCCCTGGATGTTGTCGGTCAGGTTGGCCTGGATGTCGGTCGTGTCGTTGATGTACTGGGTGATGATTTCGCCCATGAGCAGCTGCTCGCTGAACGACTTGCTGGCCACGTTGACGGTGCCCATCTTGCTGGCGGCCTGCTCGGCTTCGCGCTCGTACTGCTCGTGCGCGCTCACGCCCGCGACGCAGCCCACGGCGACGATGACGCACAGGGCCACGACCAGGCGTTTCCGTCCGTTCTCGCGCTTTTTCTCGTACTTGGCGGAGCGCTTGTACAGGTTCTTCTCGATGGCGCCCAGGATCAGATCGATGATGACGGCCAGAAGCGCCACCAGGATGGACCCGGCGACCACCATGGTCATGTTGTTGGTCGAGATGCCGCGGTAGATGGCGACGCCCATGCCGCCTGCGCCGATGAACGCCGCGATGGTTGCGACCGAGATCGTCATGGTCACCATGCTGCGGAAGCCGGTCATGATGACGGGCATGGCGAGCGGCAGCTTGATCTTGAACAGCGTCTGGCGGCGGGTCGAGCCCATGCCGCGCGCGGCTTCGATGATGGCGGGGTCGATGTTGTTCAGGCCGGTGTAGGTATTCTTCACCATGGGCAGAAGACCGTAGACGGTCAGCGCGATGATGGCGGTCGTGTTGCCGACGCCTGTCAGCGGGACGAGCAGGCCGAGCAGGGCCAGCGACGGGATGGTGTAGAGTAGGTTCACGATGGCGATGGTCACCTTGGAGGTGCGCTTGTGCTCGGCGATGGATATGCCGATGACCAGGCCGATGATGGTTGCATAGAGGACGGAGATGGCTGAGATCTCCAGATGTTGCAGAAGCAGTCCCGCGAAAAAGTCCCAGCGGTTCACGATCATGCGCAGCGCGTCGCCGAACATGGCTCCTCCTTAGGTGCGCTGCGCGGGGCGTGACGAGTAGGGCTGCGCGCCGACGCTCGAGCAGCAAGTCGATTTATGCAACAGGTGTTGAAAAAATATTCCTGCGCCGAGACTGCGAAAACCAGCGAAAATACTCACATGTAGAAAAGCGGTTGCAGCTTTGTAATGAAAACATAAACTACGAGTGTGGATTACTACTCACTTGGGTCTTGACATGACCAGTTACCGTATGACCAGGAGAAACGGGGGAATGCGATGAACTTTCAAGAGGCCATGAAGCGCGCGACGAAGCGGGCGGTGAACCCCGACGAGAACAAGGAGACGGCGCGCCGCCTGCACGAGATCCTGTCGATTCTGCGCAAGCACCAGGTGAACGAGGGTCTCACGCCCGAGAAAGCCGTTGCCGTCCTGCAGGACCTGGGTCCGACGTTCGTGAAGATCGGGCAGATCGCTTCGACGCATCCCGACATGCTGCCCGCCGAATACTGCGACGCCTTCTCCAAGCTGCGCGCCCATGTGACGCCGATGCCGATTCAAACGGTGCGCACGCAGGTCGAAACCGAGCTGGGACGGCCGATCGACGAGGTGTTCTCCGACTTCGACGAGACGGCGCTCGGGTCGGCGTCCATCGCGCAGGTGCACAAGGCCACGCTGCGTGCGGAGGGCATCGTCGTGGCCGTGAAGGTGCAGCGCCCCGGCATCGTCGAGACGGTCACGGACGATCTGGCGCTGATGAAGCGCGCCGTGGGGTTGCTGGAGATGCTCAACACCGAAGGTGAGCGGCTTTCGGTGAAAGACCTGGTCAACGAGCTGGAACGCACGTCGCGCGACGAGCTTGACTTCACCATCGAAGCGGGCAACCTCGTGCGGTTCTACGAGAACAACGAGCATCGTCCGCGCGTGACGTCGCCGCGGTGCTACAAGAAGTACTCGACGCGTGCGGTGCTCGTCATGGACTACGCGCAGGGGCATCGCGTGGGCGACGCGGAGGCGCTTGCGGCGCTGTCGCGCGACGAGCGGAAGAGCCTCGGCTACCTCATCGCCAACAACTACCTGGCGCAGATTCTGAAGGACGGGTTCTTCCACGCCGACCCGCATGCGGGAAACATCCTGATCAAGCGCATGCCGACGAAGACGGCGGGAAAGGGGAAGGCGAAGGCCGGCACCAAGGTGGCAACCGCGAGCGGCGACGCCGCCGACCCGGCCGCGAAGGCGAAGGCCGGCGCCGGTGCTGCGGCGGGGGCTGCAGGCACAGCCGCGAAGGCCGAGCCGGCATCGGCGGCAACGGCGGTGAAGACGGCTGCAGCCGGTGCCGCGAAGGTTGGCGACACGGCGAAGGGAGCCGACGGCACGGCTGCGGGGGCCGCGAAGGCGAAGGCCGGCGCCGGTGCCAAGGCGGCGTCCGCATCCTCGTCGTCGCAGGTCGGCATCGAATGGATCGACTTCGGCATGATGGGCGAGCTTTCGAGCAAGGACCGTGACGTGCTCATGTCCTGCGCTCGCGCCGTCGCCAAGCGCGACGCGTACGGCCTCAAGCGCGCCCTGCTGCAGATCGCGAAGGCGACGGGCCCGGTGGACCACGCGGAGCTGCTTTCGATGTGCGACGACGTCATCCACCAGTACGCCGACTCCGACCTGGCCAGCTTCAACACGGCCAACCTGATAAACGACCTGATCGGCACCATGCGCGATTCGGGATTCGAGCTGCCGGCGTCGATCACCATGCTCGCGCGCGGCCTCGTGACGCTCGAGGGCACGATCCGGATGATTTCCGACCAGGTGAACATCATGGACGTCGTGCGCACCTACACGGCCGACCAGTTCTCGCTCGACGAGGTCAAGCAGCATGCGCGCAACGTCATCGGCGCGAGCATCGACAGCGCGGAGGCTCTGGCGGGTCTTCCGGCCAAAGCGAACGACACGCTCGACATGCTGCAGAAAGGCCAGGTCAAAGTCGAAGCGCACATGGGATTCGACAAGGTGTTCCGTGCCGAGCTGTCGGGGTCTATCGACCATTTCTCGCTGGCCGTCATGGCGGTGGGCCTGTTCATCGGTTCGTGTGTGCTGTGCCTGAGCTCGCTCGAACCGCAGCTCCTCGGCGTGCCGGTGCTCGGCATCGTCGGGTTCGTCACCGGATTCGCCATCGCGATGTACGACTTCTTCGACATGCGCCGCGAGCGCAAGCGGAGAAGATAGGACCGCGCGGCTCGCGGCGCGCGGCGGGGTCGCGCCGGCTGCCGCGGCCAGCTGGTTGCGGGAACGCGGTTGATATGCGGCAGAGGAGCTGTGGCCGGCAGGCGCTGGTGCGACTGGTGCGGCGGGCGCGGCGTGAAAGGCGCATGCGATGGCGGGCGCGCGGTGGTGACGCGCCGTGTCCGTGCCCCAAGCCAAATTCGCGCGCTGCGCTGTTCTAACCCGACGCATCGCCTCAGCGCAAAGCGGTGCCCTCATTCATCGCGTTCGCCCTGTTCATTCGCCTGTACGCCGTATCAGATGGGCGTCGAGGTGGGCGAGTCCCGCGTCGACGCGCTCGTCGACGAACGTGAAATGCGTGCCGGGCATCCGCTGGAACTCCGCTTCGGCACCGGAGCTGATGAGGGTGCGCACCGTCTCGTCGGTACGCGTGCGCACCGTGCGCATCCGTGGATTGGGCGCGTTGCGCTCCTTGTTCCCCAGCGTGAAGAACGCGTAGGGACGCGTCGCAGGCGCAGCGCAGCGTTCGCGCCAGCCGGGGCGCGCCACGGCGTCGGCGAGGTAGGCGGGCCAACCTTCGTACCACAGCGACGCCGACACGCAGGCCGCGGCGCAGAACAGGTCCGATTCCAGCAGCGCGTAGAGTGCGAACAGGCCGGCGAGCGAATAGCCGCAGATGCCGCGCGCCCGCGGCGCAAGTCCCTGCGCGCGTTCGAAAGCGGGGATGGTCGTGGTCACAAGCGTTCGCAGGTACGCGGGCGCCCCGCCGGAGAATACGGGGCCGTCGGGTGTGAGCGCTTTTTCCGGCCAGGGGCTGAAGTCCGAGAAGAAGTCGGCGTCGCGCGTCTGGACGATGGCGCAGGAGCGCTTCTGCGCAAGTTTTCCCAGGTCGTTGCGCTCCTCTTTGCCGCACACGACGTAGATGCAGGGAGAGCTCGGCCCGCCATCGCCTGTGAAGAGCACAGGATCGGCCATGGGACGCTAATCCTTGTGGGTGGCTGGGACGATGTGGAACAGCTGGTTGTTCAGGTAAGCGTTCACGGCTTCGTCGGCGTCGCCCTCGATGCTCGACCAGATGTCGATGCCGGCCTTCTCGATGGCGAGGGCCGCCGGCGCGCCGATGCCGCTGCAGATGAGGGTCGTGGCCTTGCTGTCGAGCAGGATGGCGAGGCGCGGACCGTGGCCTGAGCCTTCCACATCGACGAGTTTCTGGCCGACGACGGTCTTGTCGTCGCCGATCGTGTAGATCTTCATCTGGGGCGCTTTGCCGAAGCCGCGCGCGATAGAGCCGTTGTCGTACGGCACGCCGATAATCTGCATCTTCGTGTCCTTTCGCGGAAACCGATGGAATTCGCCTCCGATGATACCATGCGCTTGCTTGCGGTCCCTATGGCTCTTTGAACAGGCGCGACGGCGCGTCGTAAGGAGACACGTCGCGAAGCGGGCGCGCGTTTGGGCAGCTCGGCGGCGGGTCGCGCCGAGAGCCAGGGGGAGGGCGGGTGCGGTATCATGGAGACCTGACAAGTGGTGAGACCCGACAGGTGGGCGTGCGGCTTTCGCGGGATGACGTTGCACGGGGAACCGATAGGATTTGGTGCATGAGCGTACTGGACGATCCGATTTGCCGTCCGATAGCCGAGCGCTACGTGCGGTGGCATGATTTCATGGAGCAACGAGTGGACTTCCTGCTGCGCGACAGCGCGCTGCACACACGGGCGCACTGCTCGCGCGTTCTGCTGTTGGCCCTGGTCATCGGCAACCATTACCGCGCCCAAAGCGACGAGCTGGACGTGCTGGCGGAGTGCGCGGTGTTCCACGACACGCGTCGGCAGGACGATCTGCTCGACGTCGGCCACGGTCAGCGCGCGGCCAATTACTATCAGGCGTTTTGCAGCACGGGCAAGCTCACGTTCGATCCGCGCGTGTTCGCGATCATCTCCTGGCACGACAAGCCCGATGCGGAAGGTATCGCCGCCATCACGCGTGACCAGGGCAAACGCTGCGCGCAGCTGCACTGCGTGTTCAAGGACGCCGACGGGCTCGACCGTATCCGCCTAGGCAAAGCGGAGCTCGATCCCGCGCAGCTGCGGACCGATTACGCGCCCGAGCTCGTGCCCTTCGCCGAGCAGCTGCTCAAGCTGTCGAAGTTCTAAGGCGCGCTGGCACGCGCGGGGCGGGGCAGCGCGCGCTCCGGCTCATGCGGGTGGGTCGGGCAGCGGCGTGTCGGGATGCGGCGTGTCGGGCGAAGATGCCGCGCAGACCAGCCGCGGCGTGCTAAGCGAAGATGCCGCGCTGGACCGGCTGCGGCGTGGATTGGTGTGGGCGTCGCGGCCAGCTTCCCGCCCAGCCTCAACCACCAAGTTACAGAAAAAACGGCGATTCGTGCCGTTTCTTGCGTTTGTTGGGAAGTTAGCCGCCAGAATTTCCGTTTGTTGGGGCAGAATGGCGGCGATGGAGGGCGGGCTTACGCGCGTGATCAACGGCTGCGCGTGACAACTCCATGCATTCGCGCATACATATAGTTTCTACCTGGGGTTATGACACATCGTAAGCAACGGGGAATTATAGTTTCGCCCGAGGTTCGCAGCTCTGCAGCATTCGCCTGCAAGCCGCAGCCCCCGCATCGCCAAATAACGAAAGAAACGGCAGAGGTTGCCGTTATTCCTGTAACTTGGGGGTCTGTTCGCAATCCAGTTGTCAGGATTTGCGTTTCTTGGTCTCGAGCGGCCAGAAACGCCCGTTCTGATTGCGGATCCGCATCCGACCATCGGGATTCCGCCCCGTCCTCGCCGGCGGCGGGGTGCCCGCATCCGACCTTCTTGCGTCCGACCAGCGTAATTTCCGTTTGCCAGCCTGCTTCGCTTGCGAGGCGCTTGCATAGCTCGTTGGGCGCGTGCGGAGCTGCTGCTTTCGGCTGCTGATTTCGAAGGCGAATGGTCGGCATCGGCCAACGGCCCGGCTGCTTGCGGCTGCCGTCCTTGGTTGCTGCTTCTGGCCGCCGCTTTCGCTTTCGCCACGGCGTTCGTTCTCGCAGCGGCAGCTCCGCTTTCCCTACTTGCTGCTCTGGCTCTCTCCGTTGTCATCGGCGCTGGTGGCGGATGTGCCGCTCTTGGCAGAGCCGTCCGCATCGGTGGGGTAGATAGGCGGGATTGCGCGCTCGAGGTCGGTTGCGTCGCCGGTCAGCATGATGCGGGGAAGCTCGATGCCTCCATCGGCAGGGTCTTCGCTGGCATTTTCGTGGGGATCGATATCGGCATCGACTTCGCGATCCGCGTCGGAATCCCTCTCGGTGTCGGCTTCGTGATTCGCGTCGGAACCTCTCTCGGCGTCGGCTCCGCGATCCTCGTTGGGGTGTTTTTTGGCGTCCGCGTTGAGGCTGCTTCCAAGGTGCGCTCCGTCTTGCCCCGCGCCGTCGGGCGTGCCCGTAGCTTCAGCAGGGGTATCTGCATTTTGCGCGCCTTTGACCTGGCTATTTGTCCGAGTTGAACGAGAACCGCCGCTCGCATCGTTCTCGCAAGCCGCGGTGTCCGGACCGTTTTTGCCAGCGCTCTTGCCGGTAGCCGTGCTGCCCGTGCCGTCAGCGCTCGCACCTGTGCCAACGCCCACGTCGGAGACGTCCGCTGCGGTAGGAGTCGCGCTCGCGGCTGTGCTCTTGTCACCGGCCGCAACGCTCACCTTCGCGTCGCCGGACCCGCCTGCGCCAGCGTCGGCAGGGGCGCTGTCCTTGCTGTCCGCTGCGCCGTCCGCGCATGTAGCTGTGCTCTCGCCATCTGCGGCAACATCGCCGGCTACTGCGCCCTCATCGCCGGCTGCAACGCTCGCAGTTGCGCTGTCTGCGACGGCGCTGCTTTTGCTGCCCGTGCCGGCGTCGGCGGGGGCGTCGTCCTTGCTGCCCGCGCCCACGCCACCAGCTGCAACGTCCTCGCTCGCGCTCGCCTTCGCATCGCCGGCCCTGCCGGTGGCAACCCCGTCGCTCGCGCTCGCGCCAGCCGCACCGCCATCGCCGGCCCCGCCATTCTTGCTCGCGCCAGCCGCAGCGCCTTTCCCGACCGCGTTCTCGTCTCCCACGAGGTCGCGGATGATCGCCTCGATCGACTCGTTGCGCAGCTGCGCAACGCGCGCGAACTCGGCCGCGATCGCGCGGCGGGCCGCCTCGTCGTTCATGATGTGCGCGATGTCGCGACGCCGGCGCGCACGCTCGACGGCGATGCGCCGCAACAGCTCGACGTCGTGCTCGTCCAGCTGGTCGATGCGCTCGTGCGCCCGCTGCGCCAGCATCCGCGCCGCTTCCTTGTCGCTCATGTTGCCGGCGATGATCTGCTGCATCCGGTGATGGTCGCGCAGGATCTCGCCCGCATGCCGCGGGTCGTGGGCGATCTCAACCACGGCTTCCGCCGGCCGCCCATCAGCCACGCGATAGGTCAGCTGCGCGAGCAGCGGCATGATGAGCACCGTCAGAGCACCGGCCGCCACCAGCACCGACGCCGTGTCAGCCGAAAGCGCGCCGGCCTTCGTGGCCAGCGAGGTCACGGCCACGATCAACGGCAGCGCCGTCGTGCAGTACAGCGCCACCGACGCGCGGCTGCGGGCGGACATCCCCCGC
This sequence comes from uncultured Eggerthellaceae bacterium, assembly GCA_903789375.1. GTDB lineage: Bacteria > Actinomycetota > Coriobacteriia > Coriobacteriales > Eggerthellaceae > CAIFEB01. Next base: position 19,794 of record CAIFEB010000014.1, read on the forward strand.
GTGTCCGAGCCGGTCTTGAGCGCAATGTAGATGGGGACGGCGCGGATGAGCAGCAGCCCCAAAATGAACCCGATGAGCAGCTGCGGGTTCTGCCCGACGGCCGCCAGGTTCACCTTCGCTCCGGACACCACGAAGAACAGCGGGATGAAGAAGCCGTATCCGATGGCGTCGAGCTTGGTCTCGAGGTTCTTGTTGCCATCGGGCACGATGAAGCGCAGGACGAAGCCTGCTGCGAATGCGCCGAGCACGATATCCAGGTCGAACACCGACGAGAACGCCACAAGCGTGACCAGGATCAGCAGCACGATGCGCACGACCGGCTGCGACGTGCTGTCAGCCTTGTCCGCCAGAAACCGGTAGAGCCGTCCGCCGCTCTTGCGCGCGTTGGCGGCATGCGTGGCGATGAACACGCACAGCGCCACGAGCGCCAAAAGGATGACTGCCGTCTGCCACGTGCTGCGCGACGACAGCAGGATGGCGATGGCGAGTACCGGCGCCAGCTCGCCCCAGGTGCCGTACGCCAGCACGCTCTCGCCGATGGGCGTGTCGAGCAACTCCCGCTCCTTCAGGATGGGGATGAGCGTGCCGAGCGCCGTGGTGGTCAGCATGATGGCAAGCGACAGCGGCTCCATCGGGTCCGCCCCGCCGCGGAAGCGCGGCACCGAGAACATCAGCACGAGCGCGATGCCGAACGTGATGAACCAGGTGACGAGTCCGCGCCGCCCCTGGCTGCCAGTCAGCGTGCGGGGGCTGATCTCGTAGCCGGCCAGCAGGAACAGAAGCGAAAGCCCCAGGTCGGACAAGAACGTGATGACGTCGTCCACCTGGATGAGCCCCGCCAGGTACGGGCCGAGCAACGCGCCCGCCACCAGCAAAAACACGGTTTCGGGGATGGGCTTTTTGGGAATCGACTGGGCGACGACGGGGCAGACCGCCGCCACCACGGCGATGACGAACAACGAGAGGAAATCAGAGGTCATGGATGTCGCTTCGCTCGAAGATGTCGCTTTGCTTTCGCGTTATTCGGAAACTTCTTGTTTGACCAGGCGCTCGGCGCCGTAGCGCTCGCGCAGCAGGGGCTTTTCGATCTTGCCGGTGGCGTTGCGCGGCACGTCGGCGAAGATGTACTTGCGGGGGCGCTTGTAGCGCGGCATCTTGCTGCAGAACGCGCGCATCTCGTCCTCGGTCTGCTCCATGTCCGGCTTGAACTCCACGATGGCGCACGGAATCTCGCCCAGGCGCGCGTCGGGCAGGCCGATGACGGCCACGTCCTTCACCGCGGGGTTCGTGTGGATGAAGTCCTCGATCTGGACGGGGTAGAGGTTCTCGCCGCCCATGACGATGACGTCCTTCTTGCGGTCGACCAGCCAGATGAAGCCGTCCTTGTCGATTTCGGCCATGTCGCCGGTGTACAGCCAACCGTCGCGCAGCACCTCGGCCGTGGCCTCGGGGTTCTTGTAGTAGCACTCCATGATGCCGTCGCCCTTGAGGCACAGCTCGCCGACCTCGCCCGATCCGGGCTCGACCAGCGTGCCGTCGCCCTTGCGCACCTCGGTCTGCCAGCCGTAGCCGGCCTTGCCGATGGCGCCCACGTGGTCGATGTTCTCGACGCCCAGATGCACGCTGCCGGGACCTATGCCCTCGGACAGACCGTAGTTGGTGTCGTACTGGTGATGGGGGAAGTACTTGTGCCAGCGCTTGATCAGGCTCGGCGGCACCGGCTGCGCGCCGATGTGCATGAGCCGCCACTGGTCCAGCTTGTAGTCGTCCAGATCGACGGTGCCGTCCTCGATGGCGTCCAGGATGTCCTGGGCCCACGGCACGAGCAGCCACACGATGGTGCACTGCTCCTCGGACGCCGTGCGCAGGATCCAGTCGGGCCGCACGCCGCGCAGGATGACGGCCTTGGCGCCCACGGTGAGGCCGCCCATCCAGTGCATCTTGGCGCCCACGTGGTACAGCGGCGGGATGCACAGGAAGTTGTCCTGGTGGGTTTGCCCGTGGTGCTTCTGCTCGGTGATGGCCGCGCGCATGAGGCTGCGGTGCTTGTGCAGGATGGCCTTGGGGAACCCGGTGGTGCCGCTGGAGAAGTAGATGGCGGCAAGGTCGTCGTCGGTGATGTCGATGGCGGGCTCTTCGGCGGTGAAGTGGCCCACGCGGATGTTGTAGCTGTCGGCGAACGTGGGGCAGTCCTCGCCCACGAAGTAGAGGTTGCGCACGCGCGGAATCTGGTCGGCGATCTCCTCGATGCGGCCGATGAACTCCGGCCCGAACACGAGCACCTCGACGTCTGCCAGGTCAAGGCAGTACTTGATCTCCTCGGCCGTGTAGCGGTAGTTCAGCGGCACGGCGATGGCGCCCGACTTGAGCACGCCCATGTACACGGGCAGCCATTCGAGGCAGTTCATCATCAGGATGGCGACCTTGGTGTCGCGTTTCACGCCGGCGTCCAGCAGCAGATGGGCGAAGCGGTTGGCGCGGTCGTTGAAGACCTTCCAGTTGAGTTCGCGACGGTAGCGGTGCGTGGGGTTGGTCTCCACCAGGTCGTACTCGCGCCAGGTCTTGCCGCGGCGTTCGCGAATCTCGGGGTTGACCTCGACGAGCGCGACGTCCTCGGGGTACATGCGCGCGTTGCGGGTCAGAAAATCGGTGATGGGCATGGTCTTCCTTTTCGTCCGGGTGCGGGCGGGGCGGCGCAGGATGGCGCGCCCGCCGTTTCGGATACGGGTCTTTCCGTCTGCGGGGCGCGCGGGGCGCGGCGCAGGCGTTTCCCCAGTATAGCGTGAGCGTTCGCATTCCCCGCGGCAGCTGGTCGAATCGAGCAAATACGTCACGTCGGGCCAGGCCTTTTGCCCGTAGGATGGCGCGAAGGGTCCTATAATGTGTATAGTTTGTGATGTGGTAAAATCGTGTCTTCGCGCGTTCGTCCGAGCGCGCTTCGAAAGAGGGCGCGCAAAGCCGCGCAACGGGCGCTCCGGCAAATCGGACGCCCGGCAATCGGGTAAGCAGGAAATCCAAGGAGGTTCGGGAATGGCGACAGCGCTTGCGATCGCGCTTTGGCTGGTCTCGCTGCTGCCGTTCGTTCTCGTGCAGCATCAGCTTGCGACGGCGCTCGTTCAGGCCGTGCTGATGGTGGGACTCGTCGTCATCGCATGGCGCAAGCAGCGCCCCGAACGGTGGGAGCTTCTGGCGTTCAGCCTGGCGTGGGCCATCCTCTACGCGGTGTGGCTCGTGTCCGGGCAGCGGCTCGGGCTCATGTGCGCGCAGCTCGTGTCGGCGGGCATGAGCATCTACGTGCTGTTCTTCGCGCGCGGCGCCCGCTCGCCCGGTCGGGGCAAGCGGCAGGTGCCGATGATCGTGGCGGGCGTGGTCATCGAGCTGTGCGCGCTTCTGCTCATGGTGCCGTTCTTCGACGCCGACGCGTTCACTTCCATGATCCGCAACGACGAGGGAGCCGACACCGCCGTGGCGCACGAGGTTCAGGCCGACGGGGTCGACGTCACGTACGACGTCAGCTACGGGCAGGATTTCCCCTCGAGCTACCTGGACGTTTACCATGTGGCCGATGGCGCGCCGACCGTCGTGTACGTGCACGGCGGCGACTACTGCTTCGGCGACAAGCAGTTCGAGAAGCCCGCGGTGCTCGGCGCGTACGGCGGCACGGGTTCACGCGACGGCTACTTCGCTTACCTTGAGGCCTACCTGGCGGCGGGCTACAACGTGGTCAGCATCAACTACGCGCTGACGCCCGAGTACCGCTATCCCACGCCGCTCATCCAGCTGTCCGAGGCCATGACCTACCTGGGGAAGAACGCGCAATCGCTCGGGCTGGACATGGACGACGTCACGCTCATCGGATCGGTCACCGGTGCCAACATCGTCGGCGCTTACGCGCTCGCGCAGTCGGACGTCAGCTACGCGTTGTGGCTCGGCCTGCCCAACGACTTCGCCAACGGCAAGATCCGCGCCGTCGTGCTCAACTCGGGCGTGCTCGACAACGGCGGGCTGTCCAACACGCACAACTGGGTGATGGACTACATCGGCGACGCGTGCGTGCGCTCGTACTTCAACACCGCCACGATGAACGGGGCGGAAGGCCTCAACCAGTCGAACATCATCACGCAGACGCGCACGTCGTTCCCGCCGACGTACCTGTCGGACGGCTCGGTCAAATCGTTCGCCGACCAGGCGGAGCTCTTCAGCCGCCGGCTCGATGCGCTCGGCGTGACCAACGAGCTGCACATCTACGAGGGCCAGGGCAACGGGTTCATGTTCAGCGGGTCCGACGCCGCCGCCCAAGATATCGTAAGCCAGATCGCCTTCGTCGACCAGTTCGCGAAATAGGACGGACCCTGCAATAGGACGACCCTGCCGGGCTCCGGCTGTGCTTCCGGCGCAGCGCGCCCGACCGGCCTTGCTCAGCAGACCGAACGAGGCCACATGACAAGTCGGAGTCCGGAAGGCAGGGCGTTGTCTTCCGGACTCCGACTTGTTGTGCCTCGGCTTTCCTCGGGGGTGGCTCGGGCGCTCCCGAGCGCCCTTTCTCAGCCGCGCACGGCCTTGCACCTGCTCTCGTGCTCGGCGTCCAGGAACACGCGGCGCGTCACGAAGTTGTACACCGACACGAGCGCCGTCACGAAGATCTTGGTGATCATGTAGTGGATGTGCAGCACGTCCACGCCGACTTTCATGCCGAGGGCGTTCAGGCCCAGGCCGATGATGGACAGAACCACGAAGATGACGAACTCGCGGTGGCGGCTCATCTGCTCTTTGTGGGTGAACACGTAGCGCATCGACGCGAAGTAGTTGAACACCGTCGAAACGCTGAACGAAATCGTGGAGCTGATCAGGTAGTTTATGCCGAAGAGCTCGGTTAGGAGCACCATCAGGCCGTAGTCGATGACGAAGGCCGTCACGCCCACGACGCTGAACTTGGCGAATTGTTTGACGAGGTTGCCCACAGGTGAACCTATCTGTCGGAGGGTGGGGATCTGCGAACCGATCCGACCGTATTATCCGTTCGCCCGCGCGCCGTGGGAAAGATATGGTGCGCTTCCCACAACTTCTTTGCGATTTCGCCGTGGATGTTCACGTCGTGCGGCGCGCTGCGCCTCACACGAGCGCCTCGCCGCTCACGGTGCAGGGGGCGCCGCTCGACACGGGCGGTTTTCCGCAAGCGCCGCAACCGCGCCGCTTGTCGAGTTGCGTTTCGAACGTGTTTCGGGCTAGGGCTAGATTTATGGTCATCGAACCGGGACGTTCGATCTTGGCAGAGAAGACGAGACCAGATACGCAACGACGCCGCATGCGACGGCACGCGAGTCGGGCCTGTGACACAGTGGGCGTCGCAGCGGTCCGGGGGCGCAAATGCGGATGTGGGCGCGAACGCTTTGGCAGGGTGGCGCGCAGACGCATCCAAGCGGTGGGGCGCAGGTGCCTGCCGCGCGTCGACCGTGTGGCGCAGCGGGCACGCTTCGCTCGCGCACGGCAGACGCAGGTGGCGCGCAGTCGTTGTCCATTGCGGTCCTCTTGTACCACGCGGCCCTCTGAACAGCGCATATGCCAGCAGGCGCACATGTCATCGCTTTTTCTGCAATGCAGATACCGCGTTTGGAGAACGGGGGATGCGATGAGACCGATCAACCTATCAGAAGAACCGGCGACGCAGGCGCAGGCCGCGAAGCGCGTATGCGCGGAAGCGGGGGTGAACCCGGCGGACTGCTACCAGTGCGGCAAGTGCGCGGCGGGCTGCCCGGTATCCGAAAGCGCCGACATCAGCTGCCGCCAGGTCATCCGGCTCATTCAGCTGGGCGAGTTCGACGCGGCGGTCACGTCGCGCATGCCGTGGCTGTGCGTGGCGTGCGGAACGTGCCTGGCCCGCTGCCCGCAGTCGGTCGACTTGCCGGCACTCAACGCGGCGCTCTGCCGCGAGGCGGCGCGCCGGGGCTGCGCGGCGGTCAAGGAAGGGCCGCTGTTCACCGACATTTTCCTGGACAACGTGCAGAAGCGCGGCGTGATGGACGAGACCATGCTGGCCGCCCGCTTCAACCTGTCCTCGGGGCATCTGTTCCAGGACGCCGGCGGCGCGCCCACCATGATGGCGCGCGGCCTTCTGTCCGGCGACGGCTACCGCCCGAGCGACGCTGCCGAGGTCGGCGCGATGATCGAGCGCCTGCGCGCCCAGGCTCGCGCCGCCGGCGCGTCCGACGATGAGACGAAGGAGGCGCAACGCTTATGAGGTATGCGAACTTCCCCGGCTGCTCGGCCAAGACCACCGGCCGTGCGTACACCGAGTCGTTCGGCTACGTGGCCGAACGCGTGGGCATCCAGCTCGACGACATCCCCGATTGGATCTGCTGCGGCGCCTCGGCGGGGGCGGGCGCGAGCGACCTGCTGGCGGATGCGCTGCCGGCGCGCTCGCTCGCCCATGCCGAAGCGGCGTACGGCGACGAGCCGGTGCTCGCGCTGTGCGCCGGCTGCTACCGCAACCTGCGGCACGCCCAGCTGCGGGTGCGCGACGATGCGGCAGCCCGCGCGCAGATCGAGGAGGCCATCGGCATGCCGTACGCGGCGCGCGCCGACGTGGTCAACGGCATTGAGCCGTTCTTGGACGACGACGTGCAGAAAGCGGTGTCTGCCCAGGTGACCGAGCCGCTCAACGGTCTTAAGGTGGCGTGCTACTACGGCTGCGCGCTTGTGCGGCCGCGTGCCCTCAAGCCGTTCGACGACGATGAGAACCCGCAGTCCATGGAGCGCATCGTGGCGCTCACGGGCGCGGAGCCGGTGGCGTGGGAGCGCAAGACCGAATGCTGCGGCGCCTCGCACCACACGAGCGTCCCGGGGGCCATGGCGCCGCTCATCGAGCGGCTGTTCGAGGACGCGAAGGCCCACGGCGCCGAGGCCATCGCCACGGCGTGCCCGCTGTGCCAGCTCAACCTGGACATGCGCCAGAAGGACATGGACCGGCGTCGCGCCGCGGCCGGCAAAGAGCCCCTCGGCATGCCGGTGTACTACTTCACCGAGCTCATCGCAGCGAGCTTCGGCGGGCCGGTCGACCAGATCGGCCTGACCCGCCACTTCCTGCCGGCGGAGGCGCTTATCGCCGAGGCGAAGAAACGCGAGGTCAAACACGAGCCGACGCCGGAGGAGCTGCGCGCCCAGCGCATCGCCGAGGCCAAGCGGCGCAAGCAGGAACGCGCCGCCGCGCAGGCAGCCGGAAACGCCGACGGCCAAGCGGCGCAGGCGCAGCCCACAGCGGCAGCGGCGCAGACGAAGGGAACGGAGGCGAGCGATCATGAGTAGGATCGGTGTGTTCGTGTGCCGCTGCGGCACCAACATCGCCGGCACGGTGGATGTCGACGCGGTCGCCCAGGCGGCCAGCCTCATGCCCAACGTCGTGTACGTCGACACCAACAAGTACACGTGCTCGGATCCCGGCCAGGCGTCCATCGCCGAGGCCATCAACGAGAACAACCTCGACCACGTGGTCATCGCCTCGTGCTCGCCGCGCATGCACGAGGCCCTGTTCCGCAAGCTTCTGGCCGAAAAGACCAACGTCAACCCCTACCAGCTGGAAATCGCGAACATCCGCGAGCAGTGCAGCTGGGTGCACAAGGACAAGGCCATCGGCACGCCCAAGGCCATCGAGCTCGTGGCCATGGCCGTGGCGAAAGTGGACTCCAACGTCGATCTGCACACGACGCAGATTCCCGTGACGCGCCGCGCCCTCGTCATCGGCGCGGGCATCGCCGGCATCCAGGCCGCGCTCGACATCGCCGACGCGGGCTTCCCCGTGACGCTGGTCGAACGCGAGACCACCATCGGCGGCAAGATGCCGATGCTCGACAAGACGTTCCCGACGATGGACTGCTCGGCTTGCATCTGCACGCCCAAGATGTCCGAGGCGGCGGCGCATCCCAACATCACCATCAAGACGCTTTCCGAGGTGGAGAAGGTCGAAGGCTACGTGGGCAACTTCGACGTGACCATCCGCGAGAAGGCCAAGTACGTCGACTACGACAAGTGCACCGGCTGCGGCCAGTGCGAGGAGAAGTGCCCGCAGCGCAAGATCCCGAGCGAGTTCAACCAGGGGCTGAGCTTCCGCACGGCCGTCTACAAGCCGTTTCCGCAGGCCGTGCCGTCCAAGTCCACCATCGACCCCGCGCACTGCCGGATGCTCACCAAGGGCACGTGCGGCGTGTGCTCGAAGGTGTGCCAGGCGGGCGCCATCAACTACGACGACGTGGACCGCGTGACCACCGAGCGCTACGGCGCCATCGTGGTGGCCACAGGTTACGAGCTGATCAACTGGGCGAACATCTATCCCGAATACGGCGGCGGGCGCTATCCCGACGTCATCTCGGGCCTGCAGTTCGAACGCCTGGTCAACGCGTCCGGCCCGACCGAGGGCCACGTCCTGCGCCCGAGCGACCGGAAGGAACCCAAGACGGTCGTCATCATCAAGTGCGTCGGCTCGCGCGACCCGCACAAGGGCGTGTCGTACTGCAGCCGCGCGTGCTGCATGTACGCCGCCAAGCACGCCCATCAGTACCTGGACAAGGTGCCCGACGGACGGTGCTACGTGTTCTACATGGACGTGCGCTGCGCGGGCAAGGGCTACGACGAATTCTACATGCGCACGCTCCAGGATGGGGCCATCTATCTGCACGGACGCGTGTCGCGCATCTACGAGCGCGACGGCAAGCTCGTGTGCGTGGGCGAAGACACCCTGTCCGACCAGGTGGTGAGCGTCAACGCCGACATGGTGGTGCTCGAGACGGCCATGGTCCCGCCCGAGGGCGCCGGCACGCTGGCCACGACCGTCAACATCCAGCGCGGACCCGAGGGCTGGTTCACCGAGGCGCACCCCAAGCTGCGCCCGGTGGAGACGAACACCGCCGGCGTGTACCTGGCCGGCACGGCGCAGGGTCCCAAGGACATCCCCGACACGGTCGCCCAGGCGGGCGCTGCCGCGTCGAAGGCGATCGGGCTTCTGTGCCGCGGGTACATCCAGTCCAACCCGATGATCACCCACATCGACACGGCCAAGTGCTCGGGCTGCGGCGCATGCGTCGACATCTGCCCGTACGGCGCGCTCTCGCTGGTCGAGATGACGGCGCGCGAGAACTCGCGCAAGGTCACGCGCGTGGTCGCGGAAGTGAACGCGGGCCTGTGCCAGGGCTGCGGCGCGTGCACGGTGGCGTGCCGACCGGGCGCGGCGGACCTGCTCGGGTTCGGAGACGAGGGAATCATGCAGGAGGTGGAGACCTATGCCTATCGCTGAGACGGCGCATGAGGCGCAGGGTCAGGCGAACGAGGAGTTCCGCCCGAAGATCCTGGCGTTCTGCTGCAACTGGTGCACCTACGCCGGGGCCGACCTGGCGGGGCTCAACCGCATGAACTATCCGGCCGACGTCAAGGTGCTGCGCGTGCCCTGCTCGGGGCGCGTCAACCCCCAGCACGTGCTGCGCGCGCTGCAGGACGGCTGCGACGGCGTGCTCGTGTGCGGCTGCCATCCGGGCGACTGCCACTACTCGACCGGCAACTACTACGCCAAGCGCCGCATGATGGTGTTCAAGCGGCTGCTCGAGTTCGAGGGACTGCCGCCCGAGCGGTTCCAGATCCGCTGGATATCCGGTTCGGAGGCGGGCAAGTTCCGCGACACGATCGTGCAGGTCACCGACGACATCAAGAAGCTTGGCCCGATGGCGGCCGACGAGCCGTCGCAGGCGGTTGTCGCGGCGCTGCGTGCGAAGGAGGGCGAGCTGTGATGAACGACGCAACCCAGATCGTCCGCGAACGCGCGACGGCGCTGCTCGCGGACGGAACGGTCGCCGCGGTCGTCGGCTGGGCGGCCGGGCGTGGCGACCACGACCGGCACGTGTTCGTTGCGCGCACGCCCGAGGAGGCGGCGCTGCTCGTCGCCGACCAGTACTGCGGGGCGCTCGCGGCCAAGCGCGTGCTCAGCCTGCTCGACGAGGGGAAGATCGCCCTCGTCGCGCGCGGCTGCGAATCGCGCGCCGTGAACCGCTTCATGGCCGACCGCCAGCTCAAGCGCGACCAGGTGCACGTCATCGGCTGGCCGTGCCCGGGCATGCTCGACCCCGCGACGGGCGATGCGCTCAAGCGCTGCACCGAATGCCAGCGCCGCAACCCGGTGCTGTCCGACGAGGTCGTGGGCGATCCCGTTCCCGAACCCGAGCTCGATAGGTTCGCGGAGCTCGAGCGCTTCGAGCAGAAGACCCCCGAGGAGCGCCGCGCGTTCTTCCAGGATATGTACGAGAGCTGCATCCGTTGCTACGCCTGCCGCAACGCGTGTCCGTGCTGCACGTGCCGCGTGTGCTTCGTGGACCAGGAGCGCGTGGGCTGGATGGGCGAGGAGTTCACCGCCGACCAGGCGCGCTACTACGGGACGGTGCGTGCATTCCATACCGGCGACCGCTGCATCGAATGCGGCGAATGCCAGCGCGTGTGCCCGCAGCACCTGCCGCTCATGCTGCTCATGCACAAGCAGGTGCGCGACATCGACGGGCTGTTCGGCCCGTACCCGGGCGGCGGCATGGAGCCCGAAGGCCCCGACCCGCTGCGCACCTATCACACCGATGACCTCGAAGAATTCATGTAGGGAGGCGGCCATGATCATCAGCAAGGACAACATGGGCGCGCTCGCCGACGCCATCGGCGCGACGCAGACCGTGTACGTGCCGGGCACCGAGCGCGCGGCCACGCGGTTCGTCGCGCACAAGAAAGGGGAGCCCGTCGTGCTCGGCGGCGCCAACGTGCGCATGCCGCCGAAGGATCTGCTGTTCCCGGCGACGGAAAAGATGTACCGCTGGAAGAAGCACGAGGGCCAGCTTTCGCTTGAGACCGAAGCCGCCGCGCACGAGCCGTTCACGGTGCTGGGCGTGCGCCCGTGCGACATGGCGTCCGTGGCCAAGCTCGACCTGGTGTTTCTGACGAAGGGATTCGTCGACGAGTTCTACCAGGCGCGCCGCGATGCGGCCACGTTCGTGGCGGTGACGTGCGTAGACCCCGATGGTGACTGCTTCTGCGAGGCGATGGGCGTGCGTCTGGACGCAGCCCCCGCTGCCGACGTGCTGCTCGTCGACCGGGGCGGCGCCTATGAGGCGAAGCCCCAGACGGAAAAGGGCGAGGCGGCCGTTGCGGCGTGGGCGGAGGCGCTCGGCGCAGGTGCGGACGCTGCGGCGGGCGACGCCGTGGAAGCGCACTGCACGCTTAACCCGGCGGCGGCGAAAGCGGAGGAGCGTCTGCGCGCCGAGGACTTCGACAACGTGTGGCACTCCGTGGCCGACTACTGCCTGACCTGCGGAACCTGCACGTTCGAGTGCCCCACGTGCTACTGCTTCGACATCAGCCAGGACGTGCGCGCCGACGAGGGCGCGCGGTTCCGCTGCTGGGACAGCTGCATGTTCACCCAGTACACGCTCATGGCGGGCAACCACAACCCGCGCGCCGACCGCGCCTCGCGCGTGCGGCAGCGGTTCATGCACAAGCTGCGGTACTTCGCCGATCGCTACGGCGAGGGGCTGTGCGTGGGATGCGGCCGCTGCATCCGCGACTGTCCGGCGGGCGTCGACATCGCCGCGATCATCGATGCGGTGGCCACGGCGCCGGAACACGAGCTGACCGAGGCGGCGCGCACGGTGCAGGCCGACGAGGCGAAGAAGGAGGCTGCCCATGTCTGAGCTGGTGCTGCAGCACGGCTGCGCCAAGGGAGGCGAGCCGTACGTGCCCCAGGTCTGCCGCGTGATCGACGTGCGCGACCAGACCCACGACGTCAAGACGATCCGCGTGCAGACGCCCGAAGGAGGGCTTCCGTTCGAGCGCAAGCCGGGGCAGCTGGCCATGGTGTCGCTGCCGCCGTACGGCGAGTGCATGTTCGCCATCGCGTCGCAGGGACCCGACTACCTTGAGTTCGTCATCAAACGCGTCGGTTTCGTGACCGAGCGGCTCCACGAGCTGCGCCCCGGCGACGAGGTGGGCGTGCGCGGGCCCTACGGCAACTGGTTCCCGTTCGATTCCGCGCGCGGGCGCAACCTCGTGTTCGTGGCCGGCGGCATCGGCATGCCGCCCGTGCGGTCGTTCATCGAGTACGCGCTTGAGCACCGCGCCGACTACGGGCGCATCGACATCGTCTACTCGGCGAGCACCTACGACGACCTGGTGTACAAAGACGACCTGTTCCAGAACTGGCCGAAGGAGCCCGACACGCACGTGCACGTGAGCGTGTACCACGCAACCGACGGCGACGGCTGGAGCGGCAAGGTGGGCTACACGGCGCCGTACCTGAAGGAGGTGTTCGCCGAGGAAGGCCTTGCGACCGACAACGCCGCGGCCGTCCTGTGCGGTGGGCCCAGCCTGTACCGCACCTGCCGCGAGGCGCTGCTCGAGCTGGGCTTCGATCCGGCGGACGTCGTGACGACGCTCGAGGCGCGCATGAAGTGCGGCGTGGGGAAGTGCGGCCGCTGCAACGTCGGCGGCGTGTTCATCTGCCTGGACGGCCCCGTGTTCACCGAGGCCGAGCTGGCGCGGATCCCGCGATAGGGAGGTCTCTTGCTGCACGACGACGCGGCGAAGCACTGCGCGGTTGAGCTGGCGCGGATCCCGTGATGGGCGGTAGAAAAGACGGCGCGGATCTCGGGATAGCCGAACCGAGGATGTGCAGGATTGACGGCTGTCGCGGCCGACGCAGCTGCGTCCTCAGCCAGGCGGGTAATCTTGCGCAATGAAAAAACGGGCACCCGGCTGCTTTGGCCGGGTGCCCGTTTTTCGTTCATGCGTGCTGCGGGAAACGCGGCCCGCCCATGCGCCTTCGCGCAGGCGGGCCGCATGCGCGAGCAGCGTTTACGCGTTGATGTACGCGGCAGCGTGGTTGCCGGCGTTGATGCCGTTCACCACGATGTCGCACACGGCGTTGCCGCCCAGGCGATTCGCGCCGTGCAGGCCGCCGGTGACCTCGCCCGCGGCGAACAGACCCGGAATGGCCGTGCCGTCGGACTTCAGCACCTCGGTCTTGTCGTTCACGCGCACGCCGCCCATCGTATGGTGGATGCCCGGGGCAATCTTCACGGCGTAGAACGGCGCCGTCGCGAACGGCTGCACTGTCTCCTGCGGCTTGCGGCCGAACTCGTCGGTCGCGTCGCCGGCGACGATGGCGTTCCATGCGTCGACGGTTGCCTGCAACGCCGTGGGATCGAGGTCGCACGCCTGCGCCAAGCCGGCGACGGTGTCCGCCTTCTTTGACAGGCCCATTTTGTCGTATTTCGAGCAAGCCTTGTTCTTGTCGTGGACGTTGGCGTCGTACATGCACCACGAGAACTTGTCGGGCTGCTCCAGCTCGGCGGCGGACACGGCGTCACGCGTGCCCTCCTCGTTGAAGAAGCGTTGCGCGTCCTTGTTGACAAGGATGGCGCCGGCGCCGCGGATAGCCTCGGCGACAAGGGTCGACGTGGTCTGCTCGACGGTCGGGTGCGTCTGGATGTACTCCATGCCCACCGTGTCGGCGCCGATGTTCTGGGCGATGATGATGCCGTCGCCCTGCGAACCGGGCGTGTTCGTCGACGGGAAGTCGGCGATACTCGGCTGGTACTTGCGGATCATGTCGCGGTTGTAGCCGAAACCGCCGGTGGCGATGATGACCGCCTTCGCGTGGTAGTCCGTTTCCTGCAGGGTCTGGGTGTCCACGGCGTGAGCGCCGGCCACCTTGCCGTTGTCGGTCAGAAGCGACGTGACGCGCTGGTTGTAGACGACGTCGATGCCGCGGCTCTGTACGTTGGCCAGAAGCCCCGGGACCAGCGTCAGGCCCACGGCGGAGCCGTCGGTCGGACGGTGGCAGCGCTTGACGCTCGCGCCGCCCATCTTCGCCAGGTTGTCGAGCACGATGTCGTGGTTGCCCAGCCACTCGATGGCGGCGTTGGAGTTGTCGCACATGTAGGTGATCAGGTCCATGTCGCCCATGTTGTGGCCGCCCACGTACGTGTCGTTGATGAACAGCTCGTTGGTGTCTTCGATGCCGGCAGCCTTCTGAGCTGCGGTTTCGGACGCGTTCATGCCCGAAGACGAATGCGAGCTGTTGCCTCCGCACACCGGCATCTTCTCGATGACGAGCAGGTTGGTGATGCCCTTGTCGTGCGCCTCGACGGCAGCGGTCAGGCCCGCGCCGCCCGAACCGATGATGACCAGGTCGTACGTCTCGCTCTTGGGCTCGGCGAGCGCCTTGGCGGAATCCTTGTAGCCGCAGCCGGACAGCCCCAGCATCGCAGCGCCGGCGCCCGCAATCGCTGTACCCTTGACGAAGGAACGGCGGGTTATCTTCTCACTCATTCCAGGCCTCCTTCGTTGTCGGTGGAAGCAGCCCAGCCATCAGGCACTTCGGCCACAGCTTCGCCGTGGCACTGGGTGCAGATGAGGACGGACTGACGATGCATCTTGTGACAGTCGCCGCAGTTGACGTAGCCGTGCTGCGAGAAGTCATGCGGGTTGAGCGCCATGTCGGAGGTCTTGTTCTTCAGCTCGTCGAGCGTAGTCACGTCGTGGCAGCCGCTGCGCAGGCAGAACTGCTCGTTCGGGATGACATCGCTGTAGTCGATGAGCTGGCCGTCCTTCTCCTCGTAGAGCATCTGGGTGGCGTCGTCGTAGTAGTAGTCGCCCGACATCCACTTGGTCGCCTCGCTGACCTGCTCGTTCAGCGTCGGCACGTGGCAATCGAGGCACTCCTCGCCGCTCTGCGCGTGAACTGTCACGCCAAGGGTCGGGTCGTTGGACGACAGCGTCTCAACCGTGTAGTCCATCGGCGTGTGGCAAATCGCGTTGCAGAATCCCGGCGTGTTGTGCCAGGCGTTGAACCCGATGCCCAGAACGACGATGACGACGATCACGATGCCCCAGACAATCGGCGCCTTCTTCCTTTTCTTCTTGGGTTCTGTCTCCTGCGCGGGGGCAGGGCCGGACGTGCCGACGTCTTTGTCTGCCATAGTGTTCCCCTTTCGTTACGAACTTGTACCCAAATGAAGAATGCCCCTACAATCATTCTCCATAGGCTGTCCACAAGTATAGACGCTCCCATTGTGGTGCATAGCGCACAGAGGGCGAATATTTGCCCCTTTTCATACGGTTTTAATGAGCTGGGGAGTCTATATAGCCAGTTCAGTTAAATATTTAATTGAGTATAAATACGTGTGAGCGCGCATGCCGCGACCGCGGGCGCGGCTTCCGGACAGCAGTGGGGCAGGATAGAGGTTTCTGCTAGAGTCGAAGAGAACAAACGCGCGGAGCGCGCAAAGCAACACGATGGTGACAAAAGTTAGCCGAAGGGCGCGATTGCTAGACGGCGCATTCAAGGCGGTGGGCCCGAAAGCCGAATGCCTCGGCAGAACGCGCGGCTCTCGGCGCGGGTTGATTGGGGCGTTGGCGGCATTGGTGCCTTACGCGGCGCGTTCAGAGGCTCGTGCAGAGCAGGGTTTGGGATTCGAAAGGGGAAGCGGGAAGCCATGGCGCAGCGTGATGAGGCGAATGGGCGGAATCGACAGGCCGATGCAGTCGAGGCTGACGTATCGGCGGAGATGCAGGTGACGGACGATGCGGCGTCTTCCGGCGCTGATGTTAACGGCGACCCCGATGCTCCCGACGCCCCGGCTCCGCTCGGCGCGCGCTGCGGGGTGTGCCCCCATGCGTGCGTGCTCGCGCCGCGGGAGTTCGGCGCCTGCGGCGTGCGGCGCAACGTCGGCGGCCGCATCGTGTGCGACAACTACGGCAAGCTCGTCACCATCCAGCCGAAAACCCTTGGCGACCTGGGTTTTTCCCAATGGCGCGAAGGGGAGCGCCTGCAGCCGGACACGAGTATGCTCTCCATCGAGGCGTACGGCGTGCCCTTCGACCCGAAGCGTCCCTGCGCCTTCCCGCCCGACGCGGCGCATACGGCGTGGCCCGAGTTCGAGGAGTTCCCGCCCATCGAGTCGATGCCGTTCGCGCAGCGGCTCGCGCAGGCGGGGCGCGTTGAAGGCGTCGTCTTCGCCGGCCCCGAGCCGCTCTACTCCTTCGAGTACGTGCTCGAGTGCCTGCGGCTCGCGCGGTCGTTCGGCCTGGCCAGCGCCCTGGTGACGACGGGGTACGTGACCGAGCGCGTGCTGCGTCAGGTGCTGCCGTATCTCGACGCCGTGCTCGTGCGCACCGCGCCGGACGCGGGCGCCTACGAGGCGTGCGGGACGGACTATTCCGCCGTGGAGCGCACGATCGAGCTTCTGTACGCGGACGGATCCTGCACCGTGGATGTCCAGGAGCTCGCATAGGCGCAGATCAGCACACTGACGCAAGCGCGCCTGCGTCGCGGTGCGGCACCGAGCCCAAAGCCGGATTGGACCCAGGCGGCACGCCTGAAGCTGCGGTGCATCACCGGGCACGCTCTCGCGCGCCGCGCCCCGAAAGCGGCGGTGCGTCAGGGGGCACACTGCCGAACGCCGCGCCCGGGCACGCTCTCGTACGCCGCCCACCCCTGCGCACCTTCTGAAGCGCACTCGCGCCGCGTCCCCTTCTCAAACGCAGAACAGCCGCCTGGCGGAGGAAAGGGCCAGGCGGCTGTGAGGGGATTGCGCGCGGACCGCCGGAGAGAAAGCGGTGCGCGGTGGGTTGACCTTAGGTGCGGCGGGTTAGCCCAGGATCTTCTTCAGGTCCTCTTCGGGCGTGCTCGTCGGGGTGATCTGGTACTGCTCGACCAGGAAGTTCAGGACGTTCGGCGAGATGAACGCCGGCAGCGTCGGGCCGAGGTAGATGTTCTTGATGCCGAGCGACAGCAGCGTCAGCAGGATGCAGACGGCCTTCTGCTCGTACCAGGACAGCACCATGGTGAGCGGCAGGTCGTTCACGCCGCAGTCGAAGGCGTTGGCAAGCGCGACCGCGATCTGGATGGCGCTGTACGCGTCGTTGCACTGACCCACGTCGAGCAGGCGCGGCAGGCCCGCCACGGTGCCGAGGTCCAGGTCGTTGAAGCGGTACTTGCCGCAGGCCAGCGTCAGGATGACGGAGTCAGCGGGCGTCTGCTTGACGAACTCGGTGTAGTAGTTGCGCCCCTTGCGCGCACCGTCGCAGCCGCCGACCAGGAAGAAGTGCTTGATCTGGCCGCTCTTGACGGCGTCGATGATCTGCGGGGCAACCGACAGCACCGTGCCCTGGCCGAAGCCGACCGTCGTGTGGTCGCCACCGTTGATGCCGGTGAAGTGACGGTCCTCGGGATAGCCGCCCAGCTCGATGGCGCGGTCGATGACGGCGGAGAAGTCCTTCTCGCCGTTGACCTCGTCGATGTGCGGGGTGTCGGGGAAGGCGACCTCGCCGGTGGTGAACACGCGGTCAGCGTACGAGGCCTTCGGCGGCATCAGGCAGTTGGTGGTGAACAGGATGGGCGCGGGCAGCTCGGCGAACTCCTTCTGCTGGTTCTGCCACGCGGTGCCGAAGTTGCCCTTCAGGTTGGCGAACTTCTTCAGCTCGGGGTATGCATGGCCCGGCAGCATCTCGCCGTGGGTGTACACGTTGACGCCGCGCTTTGCGGCCTGCTCGAGCAGCATCTTCATGTCGCGCAGGTCATGGCCGGTCACGACGATGAACGGGCCCTTCTCCACGTTGAAGGTGACCTCGGTGGGCTCGGGCGTGCCGAACGTGCCGGTGTTGGCGGCGTCGAGCAGGCCCATGCAGGTCAGGTTGTGCTCGCCCACGCCCAGAACGAGCGGCAGCAGCGAGTCCATGGAGCCGGGCTCGGCGAGCGCGGCCAGGGCGGTGCGGAAGAAGCCGTTCACGCCGGCATCGGTCTTGCCCAGGACGCGGGCGTGGCTCGCGTAGGCGGCCATGCCGCGGATGCCGAACAGGATGAGGGACTTGAGCGAGCGAATGTCCTCGTCAGCGGTCCAGATCTGCGTGGTGTCGTAGTCCGGGGCGGCGTCGATCGCAGCAGCGGCGGCGATGCGCTCCTTCTCGGCGCGGACGCGCGCAGTCAGCTGCTCGGTACGCGCCTGCTCGAAGCTCACGTTGGTGACGGTGGTGAACAGGCCGTCGATGATGAGCTGGTCGGTGGTGTCGGTCACGGCCTGGGGCGCCTTCTCGGCGGTGGCGGCCAGCCCGATGAGGGCGCCGGTCAGCTCGTCCTGGTCGGTCGCGACCGCGGCGCTCTTGCCGCAGACGCCCGCGCGGGTGCATCCGGTGCAGCCGGCGGTTTGCTCGCATTGGAAGCAGAACATAGGGGTTTCCATTCTTCTCTCTCCTTTGGTCCGATGGTGCTCTGACGTGGCTTTTATTGTGATGGGTGGAAATGGCGATGGGGTGGAGGCGCAGCGGGTGGGTTTGGAACGCTGCGCCGGGTGGTTCGGAAAAACGCTCGGGGTGGGTTCGAAAGCGTTCGGGGTTGCGCGCGGTGGGGGTTAGTCCAGGATGCGGCCGTCCAGCGAGAACGTGACGACCTGCCAGGGGATGAACTTGCCGCTCATCTGCAGCGCGCGCTTTGCCATCTGCTCGAGGCCGCCGCAGCACGGCACCTCCATGCGCGTGATGGTGACCGACTTGATGTCGTTGGTCGCGATGATCTCGGCCAACTTCTCGGAGTAATCGGTGCCGTCGAGCTTGGGGCAGCCGATGACGACCGTGCGGTTGCGGATGAAGTCGTGGTGGAAGTTGCCGTAGGCGTACGAGCAGCAGTCGGCGGCGATGAGCAGGTTCGCTCCGTCGAAGTACGGCGCGCGGGTCGGGGCGAGCTTGATCTGCACCGGCCAGTTCTCGAGCTGCGACTCGGCGGTCACCGTGGCGACGGGCGCTTCGGCTGCGGCTTCGGCGACACTTCCGTCGAACGCTGCCGGCTCGGCGGCGCGGTGCTCGATGGTGCGCATGCGGCTTCCCGGGCAGCCGGTGTGCTGCTCGGCGAAGACGGGCTCGGATGCGCTGGTCTGGTTGGTCATGCTCTTCTCCTTCTTGGCGTTGGCGACGGCGACGGGGTCGTAGGCTGCGGCCTCGCGCTTGGTGAACGTGATGGCGTCGGCAGGGCACGCGGGCAGGCAGTCGCCCAGGCCGTCGCAGAAGTCGTCGCGCATGAGGCGCGCCTTCCCGTCAACGAGCGCGATGGCTCCCTCGTGGCATGCGTTGACGCACAGCCCGCATCCTGTGCACTTCTCCTCGTCAATGTTGATGACGGTGCGAATCATGTACTGCTTCTCTCTCTTCGTTCGTGCCCGTGAATCTTGTTTTCTCTCTGTCGAACGAATCAGATTCTAAAGAGCGCGGATTTGGGAGTATGTTGTAGCTACAACACATGCGAAATCATTTTTTTCTCGGGTGCGCAAGCCGAATGTCACGCGGTGGTGGGCCGCGGAGCTGGGGTGATGCGGGTAAGGAGAAGCGATGGCCCAAGTGAAGATCGACGATGCGTTTTTGGCGACGACCAAGATTTTCTCGGGGACAGAGCCGAACGAGGTGATGGCGATGCGCGGCTGCCTGGGGGCGTACGCGCGCCATTTCGACAAGGGCACCTATATATATAGAACGGGCGACAGCGTGTCGTCGCTCGGTCTGGTGCTGCGCGGCGGCGTGAACGTCGAAACCGTTGACGCGTGGGGCAACACCAACCTGCTTTCGCACGTGGGCGCAGGCCAGGTGTTCGCCGAGACTTACGCCGCCGTGCCCGACGTGCCGCTTCTGTGCGACGTGCTTGCGGTCGAGGCGACGGACATCCTGTTCCTCAACGTCGCGCGCGTGCTCACCACCTGCTCGAGCAACTGCACGCACCATCAGCGCGTGGTGGTCAACCTCATGCAGATCTTCGCGCGCAAGAACCTCGAGCTGTCCAAGCGCGCACAGGTTGTGGCGGCCAAGACCATCCGGGGCAAGGTGCTCGCGTACCTGTCCATCACCGCCACCGACAAGGGCTCCGACGAGTTCGACATCCCGTTCAACCGCCAGCAGCTGGCCGACTACCTGGGCGTTGACCGCTCGGCGCTCTCGGCGGAGCTGTCGCGGATGCAGCGCGAGGGCCTCATCGAAACCCATCGCAGCCACTTCGTGCTGAACAGCGACGCCGTGCTGTAGGGTTTCCGTCCGCTGCCGGGCCGCGCTGCAGGGACTCCCGTCCGCTGCCGGAAATTCACTTGCTCGAAACATCGCAGGTCGGGCCGCTCCTTTAGGATGGTTTCCGTCAGTGGGGAGAAGGGGCTCATCATGGACGGATTCATCCAGGCGTTTTCCGCCGGTGTCGACGCGGTCGACAGTTTCGTATGGGGTTGGGCGATGATCGTGCTGCTTTTAGGCACGCATTTGTACACCACCGTGCGCACGCGGTTCATCCAGCGCAAGATCGGCACGGCCATCAAGCTTTCGGTGTCGCAGCAGGACAGCGACTCGGCGGGCGACGTCTCGCAGTTCGGCGCGCTGACCACGGCGCTCGCCGCCACCATCGGCACCGGCAACATCGTCGGCGTGGCGACAGGCCTTCTGTTCGGCGGCCCGGGCGCCATCTTCTGGATGTGGATCACCGGCGTCTTCGGCATCGCCACCAAGTACTCCGAAACCTATATATCGGTGAAGTACCGTGTGAAGGACGAGAACGGCGAGATGCTCGGCGGCGCCATGTACGCGCTGCAGCGCGGCTTCAAGCACAAGAAGCTCGGACGCGTGCTGGCCATTCTGTTCGCCCTGTTCACGTTCATCGCGTCGTTCGGCATCGGCGCGTCGGTGCAGTCCAACTCGCTCGCCGGCGTCGTGACCGCCTACATCCCCGACCTGTCGGGCGAGACGCTCGCCGGCGCGAACGCCCTCATCGGGGCGCTGCTCGTCGTGCTCGTCGGCGTCGTCATCATGGGCGGCATCCAGTCGATCACGCGCGTGACGGAAAAGCTCGTGCCGCTCATGGCGCTGCTGTACGCCGTCGGCTGCATCGTCATCATCTGCATGAACGGCCCGTACGTGGGCGAGGCTATCCAGCTGATCGTCACCTGCGCCTTCACCGGCCAGGCTGCGTTCGGAGGCGCCGTCGGAAGCGGCGTGGCGCTCGCTTTGCAGTACGGCTTCAAGCGCGGCCTGTTCTCCAACGAGTCGGGCCTGGGCTCCGCGCCGCTCGTCGCCGCCAGTGCCACCACGAAGAATCCGGCGCGCCAGGCGCTCGTGTCGATGACCGGTACGTTCTGGGACACGGTCATCATCTGCGCCATCACCGGCATCATGCTCGTGTCGACCATGCTGTCCGACCCGTCGATCGAGGCCGGCATCCTTGCGGGCAACATCACGGCGGCCGCGCAGCTGACCACGACGGCGTTCTCGGCCATCCCCGTGCTCGGGCCCATCGTTCTGGCGGTCGGCATGGTGCTGTTCACGTACTCGACGATGCTCGGATGGGCGCAGTACGGCAACCGCGCCGTCATGTACCTGTTCGGCAAGAAGGGCATCCGTCCGTATCAGGTGGCGTACCTGGTGTTCGTGTTCTGGGGCTGCATCGGCGGCGGCCAGCTGGTGTGGAACATCTCCGACATCACGAACGCCCTCATGGCGGTTCCGAACTGCATCGCGGTGCTGGGGCTGGGCGGCGTGATCGCCGCGGGCACCAGGCACTACGTGTACGACAAGAACCTCGATGAGGTGGACGAGACGCCCATTCCGCAGGTCGGGACGAAGTAGCGTCGCCTGTGCGGCCGCGGGCAGCCGCCGCGCCGCCACCGAAACGCCGCTTTCGCGCCGCTGCCGAACCGCCTGCCGCTGTCGTGGGCGCGTGCTTTCGGCGCGGCGCGCGGGCACGTAAGATGGGTGCAGCATCACGCAAGCCGTCAACCGAAGTCCCGCTTCGCGCGTCCGATGCGCGGCGGGGCTTTCGTCTGCCCAACGGAGGCCCGCATGAAAATCCTGCACCTTACCGCCCAGAAGCCCGACAGCACGGGAAGCGGCGTCTATCTCGCCGAGACCGTCGCGGCGTGCGCGCGCGCCGGCCATGAGCAGGCCGTCATCTGCGGCATCGGGTCTGACGACCAACCAACGTTCCCCGAAGGCGTGCTCGTCGTTCCCGTGCGGTTCGAAACCGACGACCTGCCGTTTCCGGTGGTGGGCATGTCCGACGTCATGCCGTATCCGGCGACGCGCTACCGCGATCTCACGCCCGAGATGGTCGCGCAGTTCAAGCGCGCGTTCACGCGGGCGCTCGACGACGTGCTCGCCCGCTTCGAGCCGGACCTGACGATTTCCAACCACCTGTACCTGCTCACGGCGCTCGTCGCGCACCATGGCGTACCGGGGCGGCTCGCGGGGCTCAGCCATGGTACCGACATCCGCCAGATGGAGAAGATTCCGCTCGGGCGCGCTTACATCGCAGAGGGTGTGCGCAGCCTCGACCGCGTGTTCGCGCTCCACGAGGCGCAGGCGGAAGACATCACGCGGATCTACGGCGTCGACGCGGACCGCATTCGCGTTGTGGGCTGCGGCTTCAACGACCGCGTGTTCAAGCCGGCTGCTGACGATGCGCTCTCGTTCGCGGCCTCAGGCGGTGCGGCGGCGGGTGGAGCCGCAGCTGCGAAACCCGACGGCGCTTCGGCCGGCGAGCCGGCGGTCTCAACCGGCGCGGCTCCGAGCGCAGCGCAGTCCGCTTCGGACGACGGGACTTGTGCTGCTGACGACAAAGCTTCCGTTCCCGCAGATAGCGGGCGCAAACCCGGCACTATCGTGTACGCTGGCAAGATCTGGGAGAAGAAGGGCGTGCGCAGCCTCATCCGCGCGCTCGACCTGATCGACCCCGCCCGTGCAGCGCGGCTTTCGGTCAGGCTCGCGGGCGGCTACAACGCGCGCGACGAGTACGAATCGATCGTCGAGCAGGCGCGCGCATGTGCCGTGCCGTGCACGTTCCTCGGGAAGCTCCCCCAATACGAGCTGGCGCGCGAGTACCGCGCAGCCGACGTGTTCGTCCTGCCGTCGTTCTTCGAAGGGCTGCCGCTCGTGGTCGTCGAGGCGCTCGCCTGCGGCTGCAAGGTGGTCGTCACCGACCTGCCGGGTATCCGTCCATGGCTTCAGGAGAACGCGCCCGGCGCGCCCGTGCGCTATGTGGAGCCGCCGCGTATGAAAAACGCCGATGACCCCAACCCCGAGGACCTGCCGCGGTTCGAACGCGACTTGGCACGTGCTCTGGAGCAGGCGCTCGATGACGAGCCGCGGACGGTCGACGTCAGTCGTCTGTCGTGGGACGGTCTGGCGAAGCGCCTGATCGAGAACCGGTAGCGCGGCGGCGTTTCGGCGGTTCCGCGGCGGAACGTGAACGGCATTCGGATGGCGCTGGAGCGGCGTGCGCGTGGGGTCTGCAACGGCATTCGAACGGCGCTGGAGCGGTTGCGCAGCGGAGCTGGGACGGCGTGCGTCCGATGGCGTCGCGGGCGTCGGAGGGCGCTCGAATTTCCGATCGGGGCGGTGCGCCAGCGGCGTGCGCACGGTTCCGCGGCGGCGCCCGGCCGGTCGACGCTTCTGCTCGGCGCGGAAATCCGACGGTGGTAGAATCGGCACGAAGCGGCACGAGGAATCATTCTGCGGGGTTCCTTCAACGGTGCGCAGCGGTTGCGGCCGCATAGCGCCCCCCGCTTGCACAGCACGCAGGCGAACGTCGCCTGCGCTTGGTCTTCTGCATCGCGTATGGCGGTATCGTAGGCGAATCTCATCACCTTTGGCGCCATTGCGTTTTCTTTCGTCCTGCAGAAGCTGACGCAGACGCGTTCGAACGGCAATCTCATCGGTTCGAACGGAAGGACTCACCCATGGATCTGACTATCGATGCGCTCGGCGACAAGTGCCCGGTTCCCGTCGTCAAGGCGAAGAAGGCCCTGGGCACCATCGACGAGGGCACGGTTGAGATGCTCGTCGACAACGAGACGAGCGTGCACAACCTCGAAAGCCTCGCGAAGTCGCTCAAGTGCGCTGTCGCGGTGGAGGAGCAAGCGAAGGACAAGTTCTCGGTCCGCATCACCAAGGACGAGAACTCCGTGTCCGCCGCTGCGTCCGAAGCGTCGTCGAACGCCGGCACGCGCGTCGTCGTGTTCCCGTCCGAAGTCATGGGCCAGGGCAACGACGAGCTGGGCGCGACGCTCGTGAAGGCGTTCGTGTTCTCGCTTACGCAGCAGGACAACCTGCCCGACACGCTGCTGTTCTACAACGGCGGCGCGCATCTGACCTGCGAAGGCTCGCCGGTGCTCGACGACCTGAAGAAGCTCGCCGAGGCGGGCGTCGAAATCCTCACCTGCGGCACGTGCCTGAAGTTCTACGGCCTGTCCGACAAGGTGCAGGTGGGCGACGTGACCAACATGTACGTCATCGTTGAGAAGCAGATGGAAGCCGGCGTCGTCGTCCGCTGCTAAGCGCGGCGGCACCTGCGACGGGGACCGAAACGCCTGCGTGCGCGTCGCAGCGTGTGCAGGCGCCGCGACTGCCCGGGCGTGCGGCTGGCGATGGTCCCATGCGCACGCTGGCGGGTCTGCTGCACGTGCCGGGGACTGTGCCGTCCGCGTTCGCGGACGACGCGCTTCCCGTCCAATAACTCCGCATGCGAAGGCTCCCCGAAGCTCCGGTTCGTACCGGCAGCTTCGGGGAGCCTTGTTTTTCGCCCGGCTTCTTGTCTCGCCGAGCGTATGGTGGGCCTTCTGCTTCGCTTCCCGCATAGCGGGGGTTCGCTGCGCCTTCCGCACCGCCGGCCTTCCGCTTCGCCTACCGCATGAAGATCATGCCGGCGGGGCCTTCGATCACCTCTCCGATGCACGGGACGCTCCGCCCCATGATGCGCTCGAACGCGGCCTCGTAGGCGCTCGCCTGGTCGGGCGGCAGCGCGATGAGCAGGCCGCCGCTCGTCTGCGGGTCGCACAGGACGCCCATGCGGTCATCGAACTCCTCGCGCGAAAGCGTTCCCTTGCGCACGAAATCCTGCGCCCAGTCGACGATCTGGAACGACCGCCCCGGGCGGCAGTAGTCGTGCGAATACTGCATGACCCCGTCGAACAGAGGAATGTCTTCCCAGTTCAGAACGGCGGAAACGCCGCTGGCGTCGAGCATCTCGTGCAGATGCCCGGCCAGTCCGAACCCGGTGACGTCGGTCGCCGCGTGCACGGTGAGGCCCGCCATCGCCTCGGCAGGGCCGCGGTTCAGCTCCATCATCGTCTCGATCGCGGGGCGCATGCTCTCGTCGTTCTCGTAGCCCGCGCGGAACGCCGACCCCAGGATGCCCGTGCCGATGCGCTTCGTGTAGTACAGCCGGTCGCCCGGCTCAGCGCCTTTGTTGCGGATGAGGTCGTCGATCTTCACCATGCCGAACACCGACAGGCCGTATTTCGGCTCGTCATCGTCGATCGAATGCCCGCCGACCACGAACGCGCCGGCCTCGGCGACCTTGTCGGCGCCGCCCTGCAGCACGCGCGACACCACCTCGGTGCCAAGCGAGCAGGGGAAAGCCAGGATGTTGAGCGCCGTGAGGGGCTTGCCGCCCATCGCGTACACGTCGGACAGCGCGTTGGCCGCGGCGATCGCCCCGTACTCGTACGGGTCGTCGACGACCGGCGTGAAGAAGTCGAGCGTCAGCACGGCGGCGGTGTCGTCGCTGATGCGGTACACAGCCGCGTCATCGCTCGTGTCGAACCCCAGCATCAGCTCGGGATCGATGCCTTGAGCAGGCGCGATGCTCTTCAGAATGGTTTGGAGGTCACCCGGACTCCACTTGGCCGCTCAACCGCCCTTGTCGGTGAGGTGGGTCAGGCGGACCTTCCCCGGGTCTCGTTCCGCGTCGTTGCAGCTCATGATGTCTCCATTCGCTTCGTTGTTCGGACTCACGATACCGCAATCGCCTGCGTACGGGGAGACGACGGTTGCCTTTGCGGTGCGTGTAGGCGAATCCGACACGCGTGGGACCCCGTGCGCATGCGACAACTTGCTGCGTGCGCTCGAGCGCGACGTGCGTGCCGGTCGGCGGTGCATGCGCGTCAGGCGCAACCACCCACGTTGACCAGCGGCGGCGCATGAGTACCGGGTGCGAGCGTTCGCGATGGCCGGCAATGGCGAACGCTCGCGAAGCACACGCGCTGAATCGCACGCGCGCGAAAGACGATGCGTTCGCAGCGTGAACCGTTGCACGCACAGCGGCTGCCTGTGCTCATCGATTGAAACAAGGGGAGAAAAAGAAAAAGCCTTGGCGGTAGCGAGCGGTTCCGAAGGACCGCTCGCCTCGCGTGGCTGCAGAGCCGCAAGCCATGTGGCCCTGCGATCTCTGGTTGTTATAATACAACGTATGTCCAAAAGAAGCCAGAGCAAACCAATAAAATATGAGACAAAGCGCACCCATTCGCGGCGGTCTGACGGAAAACCTTCCGGAAATCGTCCCGAACGCTTTGCCGGGAAGCCGCTCGTCGCGGGAAGCACCCGCCGCAGTGCGGCATCGGCGCACTCGAACAAGGCGGTCGAACGCGCCGCGCTCGCCGAAGAGCGCAAGCGCGAACAGGCCGTCCTCGACGAGGCGTGCGCGCCGTTCGCCGGGCGCACGCTCGCCGTCGTCGGCGGGGGAGCGGCAGGTCTCGCCGCAGCCGTCCGCGCGGGCGAGGCGTTCGCCGCGCGCACGTCGGGTGATGCATACGTGCCCGTGCCGGTGGGCCTCGTCGTGTTGGGGGGGGGCGC
>CAIFEB010000015.1 GCA_903789375.1 uncultured Eggerthellaceae bacterium
GACGCCTGCGTCGGGGGTTCGCGGGCCCCTTCGCGCATTCAGGGCTGCTTCGCGCATTTATGGCCTCATATGAGACGTCGTTGGATTGGGCGCGCAATCGGGGGAACTGTCCGTAGATGGCGGCATGGGGTGCTGTTCGTGCATGTGCGTCACCACTGCGACTAAGCTCTGTAGCCGGATCGGACCTGATGCGACCATCAGACATAAGGGTTGTCTTCGACGGCGTAACGCTGTGCTACACCGCATAGGACGCACTGCCCTATGGCGATTTCGTTCGTCTGTGATGCGGAAGGCGCGTTCCATGGGTGCCACCTGGAGGGACCTTTCATGTATAGGAGATTCTCTCCATACAGGCGGCTGGTTCGGAAGATGTCCTCTGAGCGCACGCGACCGTTACGAAGCCGCTATGAGAATACATGGTAGCTATAGCGGGGATGACCTAAGCGTTCGCGGGGGGGTGGTATACGCGGCGCTACTGCGATTCAAGATTGCGGGCAGAGTGATAGTTGGGCAAGGTCTCAGCGTACGTCGGGCGTAGTCGCTCGGGGATGCACTCAGAGCAAGTCGAGCATAGTCGTTCGGGACACACGAATGGCTTCAAGCCCATGGTGCTGCGTGCTCGTACGATTCTGCAGAGCATTCCCCACAGCATCGTTTCTGGAAAACAATCGATATTGCAGTATGAAGCCAAATCCGTTCGGCGACGTTCCTTGCCCGCTCGATACGGTTGGACGAATCCACGCCAATAGTCATGTGCTTTGATATCCCGAGTATCGTGTAAAACCGGTAGTCGTGTTTGATGGTTCTGTCGTTGACACGATCCGGCTCTGTTGAAGGCATACGTTCGAGCTTGCTCTTTGCTGGTAGAGCTGTGGGTATTCGAAATAACGTCGCATTTCAGATAGATTGAAGCTCCGTGCGGTGCGATGTCGTTCTCATCGGCGCGTTGGCTGACGCCCATGGGCTTATCAATAAGCCTTGTGCTAACCCGCAGCCGTCGAGAGCAAGGCTCTCGGGCTAGACGATTCTCTCGGACCTGACGATTCGAAGCTTCCACGTTCGCTAAGGCTTATCGACGGAGATCCCATCTTGATACGGCATGGGCTTTTGTATGCGAGTGGTTAGCGCAAGCCTATACGTGGGTTCGGAGCGCGCGATGCTTGCGTCGCGCTGTTGACGACAAAGATGCTGAGTAGCAAGCGCTTCGATTCAGACGAGATTCTCTAGCGTTCAAACGCGATACAGGTCGATGCGATGGAATTGGCGTAAGCGGCTGCTTGCAAGATTCCCTTGAGTATCGGGAATTTCGGTCTTTTGAAGGCTGCATTGGGGGTGCGGACAAAAAGTTGGACCATCGCGAGATGGTCGGAAGGGAGTCCGCATGTACGGCAGAGAGCAGGTCGAGCTGTTCCTCATGGGCCTGGAGGAGGGCATGAGCGCGCTCGAGGCGGGCAGGCTGGCGGGGGTCGGCGCGTCGACCGCGTGCAACTGGGCGCGCGGCCGGCTGCCGCACAGCTACACCGGGGCGCCGCGCGCACGCGGTAGAATGGGCGGAGCCGCAACCGAGGGGAAGGCGCGCCGCATGGACGAGGGGCACGGGCTGTACGACCCGCCGGAGAGGGGCCCGCTTTCGGGCCTGACCCCGGACCAGATAGAGAACCTGCTGCTCAGGGCGGTGTTGGCCGACCTAAAAGCGGAAGGGTGGGACCCGGCTTCGATCTCGAACAGGAGCAAGTGCGAGCTCGGAGAGAGATTGAGGAGGAGGACAGGACTGCCCCTCCGCTCGATCACCGGTTTCTTGAGGATATCGAAGAGCTCCTATGAGTACCACCGCGCCAGGCTCGGCCGCGACAAGTACGCCGACCTGCGGCGGCAGGTGAGGGAGGTGTTCGAGGAGGGCCGCGCGAGGTGGGGCTACCGCAACGTGAGGGCGCAGCTGCTGAGGCGCGGCACGAGGGCGTCGGAGAAGGTCGTGCGCCGCCTGATGGCCGAGCAGGGCCTCAGGGTCGTCTACAACAAGCGGAGGCGCAGGGGCTACAGCTCGTACGAGGGCGAGCTGTCCAAGGCGCCGGAGAACCTGGTCAAGCGCGACTTCCACGCCGATGCCCCCGACGAGCTCTGGGTCACCGACATCACCGAGTTCGGGCTGCCCTGCGGCTCCAAGGTGTACCTCAGCCCCGTCATCGACTGCTTCGACGGCATGCCCGTCGCCTGGTCGATCGGGACGCGCCCCACGGCCGCGCTCGCGAACGAGAGCCTGCTGCGGGCCGTCGGGCGGATGGGCGAGGGCGCGCGCCCGGTGGTGCACTCGGACCGCGGCTGCCACTACCGCTGGCCGGGGTGGATCTCGATCTGCGAGCGGTACGGCCTGGCCAGGATCATGTCGGCGAAGGACTGCAGCCCCCGACAACGCGACCTGCGAGGGGTTCTTCGGCAGGCTGGAGAACGAGTTCTTCTACTACCGGGACTGGGTCGGCGTCGGCGCCGGGGAGTTCATGGAGCTGCTCGACGCCGAGATGCGCCGTCACCGCGACGAGAGGATCAAGCGCTCGCTGGGCTGGAGGAGCCCCGCGGAGTACAGGAGGGACCTGGGCTACACCGCCTAGCGGTCCAAGAAAATGTCCGCACCCCCATTGGAGCAAGAATTCCACGATATGAAGGTGTTCCTTGAGGTTCGAGATGGGTTCATGGTAAGTAATAAGCTGGTAACAGTGTGGCTTAACTACTCAGTAATGGGGAATAATCTACATTAGAGGTAAACGTATGGAATAACGACTAAAAAATATTTTAACCCCATGAGCTGGGGATACGAAAAAATTTTCGCAAAACGTAACCGTGCGTTTACACTGAGGCTTGCATAATAAATGCCAACCGCTAATATAAGCATCACACGAGGGGATGGTCCTCGAGGGAACGAGGTCCGAACTCATTCGTGGGAGCTCTCCGGGAGCAGCTGGTGAATGCCGGCTGAGTCCTGTGCCTCAACATAAAAGTCTGGTTCGCGTGGCTGCGATGACTGTTCAGGCGATAAAGCTTGGACCTATGGGCACAGGGCAACTCCCGGAGAGTTTTTTATTCTCCAAGGTGCAAACGATCGTAGCCTATTTTCTGACATTCCGCATCGGTGATGAGAGTCTGTCTTGCTCGCTTGTGATTCGGGTTGCTGGATTCCGGCTCTCTGTGATGAGGTTCCAGCGATTGAGCTCCTGGTTCTGGTGAAGCTTCGTGCAACTCGGCCCTGCCTATGATATGGATTCCTGCGATTCGGGTCCTTGCGATCGATCTCCGCTTTTGATGCAGGAACATACAATGTAGAACCATGTGACCCGCGGTCTCGCTTGCGATGAGGATTACTGCGACGCGTGATAACGCTTGCGGCATGGAGTCCTGTGATGCGTGATCCCGCCTACGATGCAGAGTCCGACGATGGTGCCTCTGACGATGCGGTCCCGATGAGAATGAGCGCATCGATGGTCACTGAGTCAAGCTTTTTGAGCTCTTCTGTGTTCGGCACGCGAGCGGACGCTCCCCATTGAAGTGGCGACATGCGCATCAAATCGCACCGCAAATCCACGGGGACGGAGAATTCATAGCAGAGGGGCATTTCTTTCGCTTTCGGGTAATGCGCTTCGAACAGATTGCGCACCGAGGAATTGTCGTAAAACCTGCGGTCGTCGTCTTCGGGAAACAGCAGCGCACGGAGCTCGCGGAGGTGCTGAGGCCCTGGTATCACTTTGATGAGCAGGCCATGAGGCGCAAGTACGCGGTCGAACTCCCGATAGTCGGAAGGAGAGAATAGCTCCGTTACCACCGTAAACGAGGCGTTGGCAAAGGGGAGCTCGCGCAGGTTTGCGACGCAGAAGAGGGCGTCAAGGGGTAGTTGTGCGGCAAGCGCGATTCCTGCACGAGAGATATCGAAGCCGATTGCGGTGTCGCCGGAGTCTGCTCGCTGAGAAAGAAGCTGGCAAAGAGGCGACCCTTCACCGGTTCCTACATCAAGGATCGTTTGGGGGCTGGAAGGCAGTTGACGAGCTATTTCCTTCATGATGGGAAGAAACATGCCCGCTTGTATGAGCTTGCGACGGGCCTCGAACAGGGCGGTATCGTATTCGTCGTTTGCAGGTTTTCTCAAAAAATAGAGATACCCGTGTTTGTTGAAGTCGGTTGCATGGCCGTTTTCGCAGATAAGGGAGTTTCCAGATACGTCTGCGCACGGGGCGCTGCAGACAGGGCAACGAAAGAGCCGAAGGTGCTGCCTCGTCCAATTTCGCGCACGCTCTATGCGCTTCATACGCCCTCTCTTTCAGATGCGGTGTCATGCGGGGGGTCTCTCAGGCCGCGAAGCTCCTGCAAAGGCCCCTCTGCAGGAGCTTCGCAGAGGGGCCTTCTCTCACTTTCAGAAGAGGTGCCGTGTGGGAACTTCGACTGTAGAGCTTGCCGCAGCCTACCATATTCTATCGGTCTGACCCGAGCGTGCATGTGAGCAACGTTGAACAGCGTTTTCGCATAATCGGAAACGCTTTTTTCGCGTGGCCGGCGACTGGGTGGGTTTCCGGTCACGCGCGTGCCCGGCCGTTGCGTCCTATTCCCGCGCCTCGAGGTTCCTCGATTTGACGCATTCGATGAGCAGGGAGACGCCGCCTGCCACCAGGTACAGAGCGAGGCACAGCCACAGTGCGACCGACGACGTAATCGGAATGAAGAGGAGCATGAGCGCGAAGATGATGTTCAGGACGCCGCTTGCGATGACCCATCCGTAGTTAGCCACGTTGAATGCACGGAGAAACGAGGTGAATGAGAGTTCCTCCACGCCGAGCATCAGCAGGTTGAAGGCGAGCATGAACGAGAATGCGACGACCATGCTCTCGGCGGGCAGCGCCAAAAGCATGATGCCGATGATAATGTTCAGGATGCCCGATGCAAGCATGCCGCCCATGCGGAAAAACGCAGGCAGGGAGAGGTATTCCGCGATTTCGAAAACGCCGAACGCGATGATGAAGAATGTCAGAACCGTCGCTCCGATATAAATCGACTGGACGGGGAAGAAGAGGCACAACACGCCGACAACGATCATCAGGATGCTGATGACGAAGCCCGTTGTTCGAATGGAGCGCACCCGTGCGTTCCATTTCTGCGCTAGTTGTTGTTTGAGTTGGGGGTCAAGGTCAAACCCAAATCCGAGCATGAGAACACCTCCACACATGTAGATAAATAACCATCTGTTGTCGTTATACGCCAAATCGAACCGCGATGCTGGCTGCAGCGCGTGTTCGTTGAGAGCGCGTTGCAAACGATGATGGTTGCGCGGTCGGATTGGACCTTTCTCAGACGCCAGGGAACATCTGATTCTGGGCGAAGTGCGCCGTGCCCCGCCTCGGACGATCGGTTTGCGGCAGCGGTGGGCAGCAAGTGTGTGCTGGTCCTAGATACGGCGCTCATGGGCGTACCGGCTTCTGCGTTTTCAGTCGCGCTTTCGTGTGGTGAGGGCATCGCCACCCTTCGAAAAAAATTGGGGAAAACTCGGTTGATAACTTGTGGAAACATGTTACTTCGTGTATCCTTTGCGTCATCGATTATAAACGTTATACGTAAAACAGTAAATAAGAATTTCGAAATCGTTGTCGGATCTGGAGGTGCGTATGGGTGCGATGTTTTCCGAGCGAAGGGTCGGGGCTTCGGCGCTGATGGCGGTAGTCGCGGTGCTGGTCGCTGTTTTTGTGGGCGGAGCAGTTGTCTCGGCATGGGCCCAGTCGGCGGATGAGGTGGGAGCCATGTCTTCGGCTCGAGATTCCAGCATCGCACGCGAATCGGGAGACGCGGGGGCTGAAGCGGCGTCGACGGGGTCTGGTGCGGCAACGCGCGGAGACGGGCGGGCGGAAGCGGGGGCCCTCGGGCCGTCGCAAGCCGGCAAAAGCCAGGCGACATCTTTGATGGGGTCCGTCGTTGCGGAATCGGATTCACGCGACACGGTAACGGCGTATTCGCTGTTTCATCTGTTCGACGCCTCGGGAGCGTGGGCGTCTTCGGAAAGCCGTACGCACGTTGTGGCGGCTCTCGTGGAGCTCGACCGATCCTATGCAGACCCGCCGGAAAGTCCTCAGTCCGAATACGCGGCGCGCGAAGCGCTTGGAGCGTCTGATCCGTCAGAGGCAGCGGCCGCTCTCGCACGCGCGTTTGCGGGCGCGCCTGAGCAGGTAAAGGTATCCGCGCAGGAAACCGTTTCGGTGGAACCGGGCGCGTACTTGGCAGTTCCCGACAATGGGGCCGGTGCTGCTCTCTTCGAAGTGAGGGGAGGGGAGACGAAGCAGCTGTTCGCCAAGAATTCTCTTCCCTCGTTGGACAAACAGGTGTCGCGCGATGGCTCTTCCTTCGGGTGTTCGGTTACGGCTGGCAGGGGTGAGGATGTGGCGTATCGGCTCGTCGTGGGGCTGCCTCCTGATGCGGCAGAACGTTCCCCCTATCGTCTGACGGTGGTCGACGCGCCGTGCGAGGGTGTCGACGTCGATGCATCAACAGTGGCGGTCTTCGCAGGTGGTGCTGCTGTGAGCGCGAACGAGTACGAGGTTGTTTGGAACGAGGATGCGCGGGTGCTTTCGATTCGGTTCGACGATGTCTCAGTGTGGACGAATGGTCCTGGTTCCACGTTACGGGTGGAGTATCGAGCCCGATTGAACGACCGGGCGGTCATGGGCGGTGGGGGCAATAGCAACACGGCGAGGATTGTTACTGATTATGGCGAAGTCCCATCCCAGCCCGCGATTGTATACACGTTCGGTCTGGTCGTTGAGAAGTCGGGAGCGGATACAGGTTCGCCTCTCGAAGGAGCTGCGTTCCAGCTGCTCGGTGAAGAGGGGGACGTGCGCGCTGAAGGGGCGACCGACGCAGACGGGCGGATCTCGTTCGAGCGCATCGGCGAGGGCGCCTACACGCTTCGTGAGATAAGCGCCCCTCAAGGATATCGCCCCGTCGCTGATATTCCCGTCACAGTCGAGGCGGTCGGAGAAGACGGGAGCCTCGTGTTGGAAGCGCGCGTCGGTTCAGGTGGCGATGCCTTGGTCGATGTGGAGCGAGGGCTCATTGCGGTAGCCGTGCGGGACAGCCCGGATGCGATCCCTCTCGAGGCACCGCAGACAGGGGATCGGTTGCGCCTAGGAGCTTTTGCGGTTACGGCAGCAGCAGCTGCCACAACCGTGCTGATGGCTGCGCGGCGAAGGCGACTGAATCAGATGCGGGGAAACAAACGGAGGCCAAGCGTGTGCGAGGAAACACGGCGATAGAGGGCACATCGAGGAAGGGGCTTTCATGGAGAGGCTGTCATGCAGGCGACGGTGGATGAACAACATGCAACGAGGCGTCGCGAAGCGGTACGTAGCGGTCTTTACCGCAGGGGCGCTTGTCCTGTGCCCTGCCGGGTGCGGTACGGCGTATGCAGAGCCCGCATACGGGACGGGAAGCATCACGATTTCGCAAACCGAGGGAAACGACACAGCGTTCGCGGGGTACCGTTTGTTCTCCGCAAACGTGCGAGATGACGCGACGGCTCCAACGGGCAAGGTCGCAACGAACCTCCAGTGGGCTTCGCCTGAGGTTCGAACGGCGGTGGAGGCGGTTGCCGGTACGTCGTTCGCATCCGCGCAGGACGCGGCTGATTGGATCGAGCAGGGTGTCACCGGCACGACGGATCAGACGCGCGTTGAGGCAACGTCGCTGGCGAATCGCATCGCAAGCTCTGTGGCTGGTACGACCGAAGCTGTTCGCGTCGACGGCGGTCAGGCGTCACGGGATTTGGGAGAGGGATATTGGCTGTTCGTTACGGCGGCGGATACGCTCGATGCGCAAGGCGAAGTGGGAACGGCGCCCATATTCGCAGCTATCGGGGGGTCGCCCGTGGCGGTGACGGAGAAGGCCAGCGTCGTCGCCGCGTCGAAGAAGGTTTTGAACAACGAAGTCGGCTCGACACAGGGTTTGGCGGCAGATGCGGCAACGGGGCGTGCTCTCGGCTATACCGTGCAGGGAACCGTTCCCGACAACATTGCGACGTTTTCGGCGCAGGGTACCCAGTTCTTTTATGAATTCAAAGACGTCCTGTCTCAAGGGCTCGACTACAGGGAATCGACGGCACGCGTTCTCGTGGATGGCGTGGATGTGACAGATTCGTTCGCGGTGTCTTACGACCAAGAAAAACGAACGCTTACCGCTACGTGCGAACATTTGGAGGCTGTTGCGCACGCGGGTAGCACGGTCTCGCTGACATATGACGCGGCGCCCAATGCGCAGGCTGTGCGTGGAGGAGAAGGCAATCCGAACACGGCGCGCATCGAGTATTCCAGCAACCCGAACACCGACCAACGTGGCTCGGTCACGCCGCCAGTCGTTCGCACGTACACGTTCGCACTTTCGCTTCTCAAGGTGGACCGCAACACCGAAAAACCGCTCGAGGGAGCTCGGTTCACCATCACGGCCCCCGGCGGCGGGTACGTGCAAGCCGATGGATCGGTGGCCGATACGGCATACGAGTTCCCGACAGGCGAAGACGGGACGATATCTGTCGCGGGTCTTGATGTCGGAACCTACACGATAAGCGAATCGTCATCGCCGGCGCGGTATCAGAAGACGCGCGATTTCACTGTCGACATCAGGGCCGACTACGATGCGGGCGGTGCGCTTACCGGTCTCGGTGCGGTCGTCGAGGGGAACGCTGATGCGGTGGCGGGACTGCCCGATGGCACAACCGGCGACAACGTCCTGAGCGCCCAAACGGGTACCGAATCCGATACGAAAAGCGGCGTCGTGCGTGTCACGGTCGGCGATGTGCGTGATTTCAGCTTGCCTTTGACCGGGTCGAACGGAGCTGTTGCTGCTGTGGGAGCGGGAGCTTGCGCTGTCACGGGCGGCGTTGCGCTCAATATCCGCCGTCGGAAGAGGGAGCTTGCCAACGAGCGTACGCATCATGCTGGTCGGGGCAGCGCGCAGTGAGAGGGCCCGCGCGCGTAAGCGGGCGCGGGCGCGCGTGCTGGGAGAGGAAGCGCATGGCGGTGGACGGCGTGAAAGGCTTTGTCGCAACCGTGCAGGAAAAACGATGCGTGACCGGGTTCTGCTAGCGCTTTCAATCGGGCTTGTCGTAGGCGGATGTCTGCTCGCATGCGCGCCCTGGTTTGTCGATATCTTGACGCGATTTACGACCCCAGCCGAATCCGCTTTCACGGTGGTGGGGACCTATCCTTCGTCCGATGACGAGATGCGTCTCGTTGAGCAGGCTCGCATGTACAACGCAAAGCTTGCCGGCTTGAATCCTGGTGGAACCGTCGCCCCTTACGACCAGCAGTTGTCGCGGGCGGGCACGTCCGTCATTGCGACGGTGAAGTTTCCTCGATTTGGAACGAGCGTTCCTGTGGGTCGTGGGACCACCGACGAGACGCTCTCGCTGGAGGCGGGCCATCTCGAAGGATCGTCGCTACCGGTGGGTGGCGAAACAACGCACTGCATCATCTGCGGGCACTCGGGGATGTTCGGACGCCAGCTGTTCGACTGTCTGCATCGGATAGGCGAAGGCGATGTGTTCGAAGTCGATTCCGCTGCGGGGAGAATGGCGTACCAGGTCGTATCGGTCGAGGCGCTCACTCCCGAAGAGGCGGATATGCGGCTTTCGGTAGAGCCAGGACGCGACTTGACGACGCTGGTGACGTGCACGCCCTATGGCGTGAACGACCATCGGTTGCTTGTGAAAGGAGAGCGCTGCGACATTGACGAAGTTGAACTGGCGGAAAGCGAAGCGAGTCCGTTCGATCGGGCGAACGGGCGCCTTGTGCCTGCGTGCGTGCTCGCAATGGGCGCGGTGATTTCGATGGCAGCGGTGCGATTGCGTTTCAGGCGAAACGGTCGTGCGGGAGGGTGTGGTGTGCGGCGTCGGAAAGGGAAGAACCGTCGACACATCCGATCAACTATCAGGTAAGTGGCAGGGGGAACTGCGATGGGCAGAAGGATGTCGAGGCGCCGTGCATGGCGCTGTGCGCATCGGTTAGCCGCGGGAGCGACGCCTGTGCGAGGTTTTGCCGATTGGCGCGAGAGACGCCGGGCGGACAAGGGGGAGCCTCCATCCGCTTGTGGCTCGGCAGGACGCGCCGATGCGACAGGACGGCGCGCCCGGGGGACTGTCGGGGGCGATGTCGCTGCGTCGAAGGCGTTCGCGGCATGCGTGCGCATCTGCGTCTCCGCTGCTGTGGTTTGCGCTCTCGTTGCAATCGGCATATGCGTCGGAAGCAATGCTGGTTCGCTTGGTGATGCAGCCTGGGCCGATGAGGATTCTGACAGGACAAGCGCATTCACAGCCGGGGCGTCGCAAGGATCGTCAGGTGGAGCGAGCGCCTCGGGCGAGGCGCGCGAATCGTCAGAGGGCTCCGCCGCTTCTGACGCTTCGACGAAGGGAACGGCGTATGCCGACGCGGATGATGCAGGGAACTCTGCCGACGTGGGCGGTGCGGCAAACTCGGGCGGCCGTATCGGTTCTCCCGGTGCAGACGACTCAACTGGCGAGACCGCGGACGCATCGAGTGAGGCTTCTCCCGACGGCCGGAACGAAGGGTCGGATCCTTCTATGGGACTTATCCTGCGAGCGCCTCGTGCATCGCAGGTCAAACGCGCGGATCCTCTCGGCTCGCTCGCTCCCGAAAAGACGGTCGAGGAATTCGCCTATATCGGGTCGCTCAATCAGGACGCGATGGAATTCAAGACGCGCTATCCCGATGATATCAAGTACCTTTCGACGCCTGACACCGCAGCGTCCAACTGGGAAGGCCTGGTCCATTCCATCGTGGCGCGTTTGCCGGCCGCGTCCGAAGGCTCTTGGGGAGAGGTTGACTATAGCGGGAGCGAAAGCTCTCCGGTTCTCAGCCTGGTATGGAGGAATGCGGGGT
This sequence comes from uncultured Eggerthellaceae bacterium, assembly GCA_903789375.1. GTDB lineage: Bacteria > Actinomycetota > Coriobacteriia > Coriobacteriales > Eggerthellaceae > CAIFEB01. Next base: position 10,914 of record CAIFEB010000015.1, read on the forward strand.
ATACGTCGAAGGGGCGGTCTCTCGACGTCAGGCTCGACGTTACCGAGCTGACTCTTGTGCGCGCTGGCACGACGGCGAAAACCTGGCAGTCCATCATGGACTACCGGGGCGGTAAGAACGGAGGGTTCAACTTCAATGCACAGGCTAATTCGTGGGTGAAATCTTCGAAGTACGACGGCGAGGGTACCGCTGGGTACAAATTGCAGAACGACGTGCAGATCCGCTGCACCATTAGGCTCTGCGAGGCGGGAACGGAAAAACTCGTTGAGGCCCCTATCCTTATGACCTGGAAAGATATCGATCAGCCCGGATACCCTGGCGTTTCGTACTACGAAGGGGAGGACAACCCCTACAAGGACTACTGGCATGGCAAGAACGGAGGTGTGTCGGACTGGAACGAGCAGGTGTTGCTCGGTGACGGGTTCGATGCGTCTGCATATGTCGATCCCGCGACGTACCTCGACGTGACGACGGGGCTTACGAAAGGGACAATCGGATGGGAGGAGACCCCCGATGTGTTGGGGTCGTCAATCTGGACGCGATTCGCTGCGACCAGGGGAGAGGACAACGAGAAGGACCACGATGCCGTCAAGCTCGCGGCGATGTCGACGTATCTGTACGGCGGGAAAGGAGCGTTCATTTGGCGGGGTTATGGTTGTTCGACCGCCATGTTCAGCAAGATGACGGCGCCTCCCCATGTGCCGCCTGACGTCGGTCTCAAGAAGACGCCGGAGACTCAGACGCTTGAGCGTGGACAAAGGGCCGTTTTCGATATCTCGACGCAGGCAACCGGTTCGAACTCGGAAGGCATTATCCCCTATACGTACACGGGCGCTTCGTCGAACGCCTACCGCTCCATCGTGTTCAGCGACGAGCTCGATGCTGCCTTCGATGCGACGAAAGCAGTCGTTACCTTGTACCGGACAGATACGGGTAAAGGCACGGCCGAGGCGGATGACACACCGAACTGGGATATTTCCGTGACAGGGCAGAGCGTGCGTGCGGCCTTCAAGGATACGACGACCGCCGGAGGGCGTTACCGGATGCGTATCGAGGTTCCCGTGCGCGAGGACGCCAACCTCGATGCGTACGAGGTGCGTACGGTCGATGGACTCGGATCCGTGCGGGTTGTGCCTAATGCTGGCGTGCTCACCATCTCCGATGACGTTTTGAAGACGAAGGAGATCAAGACGGGCCCCGTCGAAGTCTATGTGCCACAGCATTCAATCGAGGTGATGAAAGTCGATGCGGAAAGCGGAGATTCGTTGCCGGGCGCGGTGTTCGGGCTGTACAAGGACGCGGAGTGCAAAAACGGGGTAGGATCTGCCACGACCGACGACGAAGGGAGGGCGGTATGGACCGAGTACGCCGAAGCGGACGGAGGGCGCACCTACTTGATCGAGGGCCGCACTTTCTACGTAAAAGAGACGAGTGCGCCATCTGGGTACCGGCTTGATGAGGCAGTGCGGCCGGTTACGGTTGGGGGAAGCATGTCGCGGATCGAGGTTCGTGACAGCCGTACGCCGACGTCGTGGACGCTGAAGGCGCGCAAGACCTTGGTCGGGGAAGACGATGCTGCGCTTGATTTGAATGTCGGGCAGTTTTCCTTTGAGCTCCAAGAGGTGGATGACAAGGGCGCGCCGCTCGGCCAGGCAAAGGTTGCGGTCAATGGCGCCGACGGCGTGGTTGCTTTCGACCCCATAGAATTCGTCGCCGCCGGCACCCATCGGTACCAGGTAAGCGAGGTTCATCCAGATACTGCAGAGAAGGGCATCCAGTACGATGGCGAGATATACATGGTCGAGGTTTCCGTTGTCCCGGACTCGTCGAACGCATTGACAGCCCGTGAAAAGGTGAGTCGCTCTGATGGGACAAGTTGCGATGCGGTGACGTTTGAGAATCGCTATCGAGAAAACCATCTTCCGCAGACGGGGTCGCCCTCTGCGCCGATTGCGGTCGCCGCAGGAATGGGTGCTGTGGCGACAGGTGTGTTGCTGTACCGAATGCGCCGCATGTGCCGAGGTTCGTAGTGGCCGGGGTTCGTAAAGGTTGGAATTGAAAGCTGCCGTGCTACCATGGTCATCGGGGCACATTCAAAACGAGGGAGGAACAATGAACATTCTGGTAGTGACGGCAAGTCCGCGCAAAGGTGGAAACTCCGATATGCTCGCCGATGCATTCATAGAGGGCGTTGACGCTACGAAGCACGAGGTGCGTCGCATCGATGCGGGCCATGCGAAGATATCACCATGCCTGGCCTGTGAGTACTGCTTCGCGCACGAGGGGACGTGCGTGCAAGACGATGACATGCAGAAGTTCTACCCCGATTTGCATTGGGCGGATATGATCGTGTTCGCGACGCCGATGTACTACTACTCGTATCCTGCTCAGATAAAGGCATTCATGGACCGTATGTTCTGCGGTGTTGTGAAACCGTTCGGCATTACCAAGACGGCGCTGCTGCTGTGCTTCGAAGACAAGGACATCACGACGGCGGACGGCCTGGTCAAATGTTTTGAGATTTCCGCCGCGTATTGCAAGCAGGAGGTTGTCGGCGAGGTTCTCGTCAACAACGTGTACAAGAAGGGCGCCATTGCCGGCAATCCCGGCCTTGACCGTGCTCGCGAGCTTGGCCAGAGCCTCTAGTCGATACGAGCGGGGTCTTCGGGGTTTCGGGTGATGCTCGAAGCCCCGAAGATGCTCGAAATCCCGAGTGGTCGGGTTCGGCGCTCGGGGTGGTGGACGCTTGATCGCTGCCGCAGGGTGCGCCGTTTGCGGGCTGCGCCGATATCGCCGGCTGTGCTGCTCGCAGGTTGCGCTGCTGTTGCGGGCCGCGTCTCTTCTGCGGATTGTGGCACTGTTGCAGGTTGCTCCGCCGTTACAGGCTGCGTGCTTGCTCGATCAATGCGTTCTTGAGGTCGGTTTCCATCTTGCGCATCTTCTCCTGCGCTTCCGCCCGCTGTGCGCGACCCTCCTGCTGAATCTGGATGGTGTCCTTGATCGTGTCGATGAGCTGGTCGTTCACCGACTGCAGCGTGTCGGTGTCAACAACGCTGCGCTGGCTCGCGCGTTCGGCGTCAACCGCACCTTGGTGCAGGCGCTCGGCATTCTGCTTGAGCAGGCGGTTCGTTACGTCATCGACGTTCTTCTGCAGCTCAAGCGCCTGGCGCTGGTTCTCCAGGCCCAGGGCGATGACCATCTGGCTTTTCCACAGGGGTACGGTCATGCCGATGGTGGTGCCGATCTTGTCGGCGATGGTCTGGTCGGCGTTCTGCATGATCTTGATCTGAGGGCAGGATTGCAGCGTGACCATGCTCAGGCGGTCGAGGTCGTCGAGGTGCTTGTCGAACCGTTCGAGCTTGCTCTTGAAATCACGCAGCACCTGGCCGGCCATGGGGTCCGCAGAAGCGGCCGCCTCCTCTTCCAGGCGTGGCAACTGGGTCGCACGGAAATCGGCAAGCGCCTTCTGACCAGCGGCGACGTAGATCTTGAGCTGCTTGTATTGGGCGACCGACTGGTCGTAGAGCTTGTCGTACAGAGCAATGTCGGCGACCATCTGCGCTTGGCTGCGCTCGAGCTTGGCGACGATTTCGTCAATCTGCGGTGCAACCTTTTGGTACTCGCGGCGCAGCTGATCGATCTTCACGGTGATTGTGCCGATGATTGGCAGTTTCTTTACGCCGGACAGCTGGCTGTCGTCGACGGTTGTCGCCAGTTCGCGGAGCAGCTCGCCGGCTTCGCCCGTGTCCTTGCTCGCCGTCTTTTCGAGCACCGTGTCCGAGAAGCTGGCAATTGAACGCTGCGCGTCCGCCCCGTAGGTCGATTCGATGGCGCTTTGGGTGAAATCAATCTGGCGTGCAAGGTCGTCGACCTGCTTCTGCTCGGCAGGGGACAACATCGACACCGTCTTCACGACCGCCTGCTCCGTTTGCTTGACGGGAACGAGGTTCGTCTCGGTTTGGGCGTTGGCTGCGCTGCTCATCAGGGAACTGAGCGAGATGGTGTGTGCGCCCGCGTTGCCGGTGGCGCCTGCGTCGCCGTTGCCGCTGGGACCGTCTTCGGGGGCGGCTGGAACGAGAATCGAATCGTCTGACATGGGCATCCTCCTTGGGGATGGTTGGCGCGGGTTGGGCCGCTCGGCAGTTGCGACGGTTCCAATGTACGCGAAAACGGGCAGGTAAGGGACCTCGTTCGCAAGTTCGATGGCTAGCTGTCAATGAAATTTTGGGCGAATCACCTTGTCGGGGCGTACCGGAGAATTCGTGCGAGGCGTGGAAGCATCCTTGTGGGCCGCCATGCGCTTGCCTCGCGCGTTTGATACCCTGTCGGATGAAACCGAAGACGAGGCGCGAAAGGGCAAACCGTCGACGTTGGACGATCGAGGCGAGCGGCAAGAGCGCCCGACAGGTTTAAGGCGAGGCGCAAGAGAGAATGCCGTCAACGTTGGGGCCAACGGCGTCCTTCGTCCGACCGCCGGACGAAGTCGGAAGCACAGGGTGAACGGGAAAGTCGGCAACGCTTAGGGCCAGCAACATCCTTCGTCGGTCGTCGGGCGGAGCTTGAAGTGCGGTGCGAGCGAGAAGGCCGGCGACGTTTGGAGCCGGCGCTGCTGACCGAAAGCCAGAGCCAAAGGGCGAACGAGAGGGGGCAGATGCGGTGACGTTCAGCAACCTGATTGCGGTGTACCTGTTCCTCGGCGGAACCGCCGCGGGCGCGTTCGCCATCGTCGCAACCATTGATTTGCTTTTCGCCTTCCGGCCGGCTGCGATGGCTCGAGCTCAGCGCTTTGCGGGGCCGGCCGGCGCACGGCGGTTTTCCGTTACGCGCCGACGCATCGACGCGCTCGTTTACAGCACTGCGCTCATCGTGCTCGCCGTAGGTATTCTCTGCTTGATTGCCGACTTGGGACGACCCGAGACGTTCTACTTCCTGTTCATGTATCCCACGCTGAGCTTCGTGTCCATCGGCGCCTATGCGCTGACGCTGCTGTCGATTTGCCTGGTGTTCGCATGCGCGGACGCGCTGTTCGACCTGGGTCGAGCTGCTCGTATCGCAGCGTGCATCGCCAAGATGATCGGTATACCCATTGCCGTGGTGGTCATGGTATATACGGGCCTTCTGTTGAGAAGCACCATGGCCGTCAAACTGTGGAACTCGGCATGGCTGCCGGTGCTGTTCCTCTGCTCGGCTCTATCCTGCGGGTGCGCGGTTGCGCTGCTGTGCGTCGGCACGTGCGAGAACGCTGCGGCGGTTCGTCGGTGGAGCCAGCTGATCGCACGCGCCGATCTTGTCGCGGTTGTCGCCGAGGCGGCTTCGGCTCTCGTGTTCTTCGTCGCTGTCTCCCCCGCAGCCGATCCCGACGCGCTGTCGCGCTTGTTCCAAGGCGAATTGGCGCAAATGTTCTGGCTCGGTTTCGTCTGCTGTGGCATGGTTGCTCCTGCCGCGATTGAGGTGGCGAGCCTTGCGAGGCGCAATGCGCCGCCCCAAGCAGCGCTGACGGTGGTCGCAGCGCTCGTTCTTGTGGGCGGTCTGTGCTTGAGGCTTTCGATCGTCGCCGCAGGCGTTCAGACGGCGGTATGAGGATGCAGGGAAATTATGAAACGGTACGGTGTGCGCAGAACGTGGGGATTGCGCTCGTGGGACGGGCGCGATATGACCCGAGGGCTCTATCAGGCACGCGCGGAGCGCGAGTTCGCTTGCGGGGCTTTGGTATCGAGCAGCGACCGAGAGCTCTACCAGGTACGCGCGGGACGCGAGGGCCGTGCCAGCGGAACCTCATATGGGGCGACTCTTGCGAGGGGAACGTGCAGGGCTCATGCATTCTGCAGGCGGTATTTGCACAATGCATCGGGGTTCGTGCCAGGCGATGCGAAAAAGTCGAGCGTGAAGGTTGTTCGACCGAGCGTTCGTGAAGAGCGTCATTGTAGGATAGCGTTGAGACAATGTTGGAAGCGAAAGGAAAAGGTTCGTCCCCGTGGAAGCAGATCGCGACATCCCCGCATTCTCGTTCGACGAGGAAAGCGACCTGCCGCTTTGGGTGCAGCTGCGCAATCGCATGTCATACCTGATTACCTCGGGATACTATAGCCCGGGCGACAAGCTGCCGACGGTGCGCCGTTTCGCGGCGGATCTGCGGATTGCGTACAACACCGTGAGCAAGGCGTACATGGGCCTCGAGCGGGACGGGTACGTGCACACGGTGCGGGGCAGCGGTGTGTTCGTGAACGACCTTGCCGACGACCACCGGGATGCTAAAGTCGACGGACTCGTGGAGGCGTTCGTCGAGGGGTGCCTGGAAGCGGGTATGGACTGCGACGACATCCCGAAGTTGGTTTCGGCGTACATTCGGAAAACGAAGAGGGGCCATGAGAAAGAGAACTAACGCGCAGGCAGCGGGCCAGAAAGACTCGTATCGGCGCTCCGAGATGGAATTCGGCGTTGCAGCCGACACCTATCGTTCCGACCCGGCGAACAAGGCGACGCGCAACGGAGCCGTTGTTCTGCAGGTCGTGCTCGCTCTGGTCGTCGCAGCGCTCGTGCTAGCGGGGTGCGTGATCGGGGTCGGCGGACTGACGCTAGGGGGCATCGTGGCGGCGGTCGTCGTCGGACTGCTTGTGGTGACGTCGGTCCATGTGTGCATGGACTGGGAGCGCGTTGTGGTCATGCGACTCGGCCGGTACAACCGTCTGGCGGGTCCGGGGCTGTTTGTGACGATTCCTCTCATAGAGTTCTGCACGCTGCGCATCGACCAGCGCATGAACGCGACGCCGTTCGGTGCGGAAGAGACGCTCACGAGCGATCTGGTCCCCGTGGACGTCGATGCGGTGCTGTTCTGGGTGGTGTGGGACCCCGAAAAGGCCTGCACGGAGGTGGAGGACTACCGGTTCGCCGTGACGCTGTCCGCGCAGACCGCGCTGCGCGATGCCATCGGCCGCGCGTCGTTGTCGAACGTCGTGATGCGGCGCCATCAGCTTGACAAGGAGCTGCGCGACGCTGTGGAAGAAAAGGTGTCGGATTGGGGCATCTCGATTGTTTCGGTCGAAGTTCGCGATCTGATCGTCCCGCGCGAGCTGCAGGCGCAGCTGTCGGTTGAAGCGCAAGCGGAGGCTCGCAAGAGCGCCCGCATTACCCTGATGGAAGCCGAGAAGGACGTGTCCGAGATTCTCGACGAGGTCGCCCAGACCTACAACCACGACGAAGCGGCGCTCACGCTGCGCAAGCTGCATCTGACTTACGAAGGCATGCAGAGCAACGGCAACTCTATGGTCGTGCCGAGTGCCTACACGGAGGGGTTCGGAGTGGCCTCCGAAAACGATGCTCCTCAAGGAGAAGGTGCTACCGTCAAGTAGTCGGCCCCAATGTTGCCGAAACGCTCCAAAGCACCGCAGATCAATACGATTTGCGAAAAATGCGCTGGACAAACCGAAAAAAGAATAATCTCAGTAAAAAAAGTGTCGTGCGACATCTTGATTGTCGCACGACACTTTTGCATAATGCGTTACAAGGGGTTCAGCTGATTTCCTTATTGGTTGTAGGTTCGGGGGTTGGGACATCGACCGGGCTGCGTAAGGGAGCCTGTTCTAAGGACGGAATCTGTTCTTCGCATGCCAACAGGTGCAACGCATCGTTTACCGGGCGTTCGCTCGCAAGGAGCGCCTGTGCGATGCGACGATGTCTCCATCTGCTCGAATGCGATGCGTGCACAAGGGCCGCATCGAGAAGACGACGCCTGCTGAGGGCAGGTGCACAAGGGGAGGGGAAACGTATGGGTCTTGAGTCCCTGTTTCTGTTCACGCTGCTGGGAGGTTTGGCGGCAGGTACCTACCTGTCCGAGACGTGCTTCCAGCGCGAGCGTACGGGTGGCAAGCCGTGGCTCGTTCCGCTCGTCGTCACCGTTCTGTTCTGCATAGGCATGGCAGCAGCGGCAACGCACGTTCAGGACATGGGCCGCGCGTTCGCGGCGCTGTCCGCCGGTACCATCAATTTCGGCGCCGGTATGACCAAGGAGATTGCGATTTCGGGCTGCTTTTTCGTCCTGGCGCTCGTCGACACCATCATCACGGCATCCAAGAAGTCCAGCCCGTTCGGCCTGCGCATCGTGACGGCCGCATTCGCCGTCATTGCCATCATCGTGATGGGTGCGGCTTATACCGATGTGTACGGCAACGCCGTCTGGTGCAACGCCCCGGCGACGGTGCTGTCGTTCCTGTCGGGCGACCTGGCCATGGGCATGGCGTTTGCCGCGGTGCTCAAGTCCACGGACCTGACGGGCAAGACCGAAAAGCTCACGTTCATCGTCGTCAACGTGGTGCTGGCGATTGCGCTGTGTCTGGAAATCGCCGCATTCAGCGCCCAGGGCGTCGGTACGGGGTCTCAGATCGCCGCGCTTGTCATCGCGCCTATCGCCTCGATTATCGTGGCGGCCTGCGCATCCAAGTTCAAGAATGCCCAAACGCTCGCGATCGTCGTGTGCGTGCTTTCGGTCGTCGGCGTCGCCATCGGGCGTTACGCGTTCTATGCGGCCATGAGCGTTTTGCTGTAAGGACAGGGGGGAACATGAATCAAGCACAGAACATTTCCCGCCGCGGTTTTATCGAGGCGTCGGCGGCGGTCATCGCAGGCGCAGCGGCGTTGGGCGCCGTCGGGTGCTCGTCCGAGTCCAGCGTGGAGGCTAGCGGCAAGTACGAGCTGCCGACCGATCCCGCCGAGGATGGAGAATGGGTTTCCGCAGCGTGCTGGCACAATTGCGGCGGCCGTTGCATGAACAAGGTCATGGTCAAGGATGGTGCCGTCATCCGTCAGAAGACCGACGACACTCATGAGGACTCCTTCGACTACCCGCAGCAGCGCGGCTGCGTGCGCGGCAAGGCTCAACAGCAGCAATGCTTCGGTGCCGACCGGTTGCAGTACCCGCTTAAACGCAAGAGCTGGTCGCCCGAAAACCCCAATGGCGACAAGCGCGGGCTTGACGAATGGGAACGCATCAGCTGGGATGAAGCCATCAAGTACGTCGCCGACGAGTTCAAAACCATCAAGGAAAAATACGGAAACCAAGCGTTCCTCATCGGAAGCTATGGTTCAATCAACGCTTTCGCTCCGCTTCTGGCGTACGGCGGGCACACGTCGACGGCGGATACCACGTCGCACGGGTCGTTCCTGTTAAATCTGCAGACGACGATCGGCATTCCGCGAACGGATGCCGGCGTGAGCAACGACCGTACCGACATGCTCAACGCCGAGACCATTGTTCTCCATTCGGCTAATCCGGCTTGGTCCACGCCCGGCACGCCCAGCTACCACTTCATCCGCGCACATGAGGCGGGTGTGAAGTTCATCACCATCGACCCCATCTACACGGCAACGGCCCAGCTCCTTGACGCTTATTGGATTCCCATCCGCACGGGCACCGATACGGCGTTCATGCTGGCGGTCGCGTACGAGATGCTCCGACTCGACAAGGAAGAGGGCAACGTTATCGATTGGGACTTCCTGGATAAGTACACGGTCGGTTTCGATGCCGACCACAAGCCCGACGACCTGGTCGAAGACGTTAACTTCCGCGATTACGTGGAGGGCAAGTACGACGGTGTGCCGAAAACGCCCGAATGGGCTTCCAATATCTGCGGTACTCCCGTGGACAAGATTACGTATTACGCGAAGGCGATTGGAAAATCGCACAACGTCTGGATGCTGCACAATTTCGGATTCGCTCGTTGCAATTCGGCGGAAAACGTTCCACAGCTGTTCATGACGCTCGGCGCCATGGGCGGCCACATGGGCAAGAAGGGCAACTGCACGTCCAACAACTACCATGCGAACGCCGGCAACAATGTTACGGCGCTCATCAAGGCAGGCAAAACGGGCTATCCTGCGGTAAAAAACGAAATCGACGGCGTAATCCCTGGTCCGCAGGTATGGGAAGCGGTCCTGACTGGCAAATACCGCATGGTTGGTGACTGGTATTCCGGCAACGGATCCCAGGCGGGCGAAGACCGCACGTGCGACATTCATTGCATCGTCCATGACGAAAACGCTTATCTGCAAACCGGCCCCAATATGAAGCGGGGCATCGAGGCTCATCGGAAGATGGACTTCGTGTTGGCGAAAGCCCAGTTCATGAACACGCAGGCGCGCTATTCCGACATCGTCTTGCCCGTTACGACACAATGGGAGACGCCTGGCGGGCTGCTTGCTTCGAACCGCGAGTACCTCTTGTGCTATTCGCAGGTCGTCGAGCCTCTTTACGAAGCGAAAACCGATGTTGAGATTAACACGCTCATCATGGAAGCGCTTGGCATCGATGCGTCCAAAGTGTATCCGATCAGCGAAAAGCAGGCGTTTTTCAACGCCATTGCTTCCACGACCGTGGTCAAGGAGGGCAGCATCACGGAATTCGAGCCGCTTGTGACCATCACGGAAGCCGATATCGCAAAATGGGGTGTGACCGGAACCCCGCAGAGCGGCCGCATCGGTCTGGACGAATTCGTCAAGAACGGCGGCTATCAGGTTAAACGCACGAACGATGACATTTACAGCAAACAACTCGGCTACAGCGCGTTTATCGAGGATCCCGAAAAGAACCCTCTGAAAACCAAGAGCGGGAAATTCGAAATCACTTGCCAAGCGAAAGCCGACCTGTTCAACAGCATCGGGCTGCGCGATTACGATTACAAGCCGTACCCCGAATACATCGTGCCGACGCTTGGATACGAAACCACGTTCAAGGACGGAAAAATCGGCGGTGAGAAGGGCGACTACCCGTACCTAATGTTCAACCCCCATTATTTCCGCAGGTCGCACAGCGTATTCGACAATTGTCCCTGGTTGCGTGAAGCGTGGGCGAACCCGGTTTTCCTCAATGCGGCAGATGCGGCTGCGAAGGGGATTGAGGACGGCGACACTGTGCGCGTATGGACCAAGTACGGCGAGATTTTGCGCAAGGCATGCTGCATGGAGACCATTATGCCGGGTATCGTCGGTGTGCCCCATGGGTCGTGGGTGAACGTCAATCCCGAAACGGGAATCGACGAAGGCGGTGCAGACAACTTCCTTATCGGCAACGACATCTCGGGCGGTGGCGTCACCGGTTACAACAACAGCAACTGCAATTTCGAGAAATACAAGGGCGCCGCGCTTCAGAACGACTGCGATATGCCGCAGCGTATCGTCAACGTATAAGGCGGAGGGGAAACCATGACTGTTGGATTCTATTTCGACATGACTCGTTGCATCGGCTGCAAGGCCTGCCAGGTCGTGTGCAAGGACAAGAACCGCTTGGAAGTGGGCACGCTGTTCCGTGAGGTGCACACGTATTCCGTGGGGTCGTTCCCCGATGTGCAGGGATTCAGCTATTCGTTTGGCTGCAACCACTGCGAAAGCCCGATCTGCCTGGAGAACTGCCCGGTCGGGGCCATCTACAAGGCGCCTGACGGCACGGTCGTCCAGGATCAGAGCAAGTGCATCGGTTGCCGCATGTGTGTGATGTCGTGTCCGTACGGCCAGCCCAAGTACTTCCCTGAAAAGGGCGTTTCGGGCAAGTGCGACGGCTGCTACGGCATTCGCCAGGCAGGTGGCGAACCTGCGTGCGTGGCGGGTTGTCCCAACCGGGCGCTCGAGTTCGGCGACATCGACGAGCTCAAGAAGAAGCACGGCGGCAAGCTGGACGAGGGCTCTATCACTGTGCTGCCCGACCCCAGCATGACGCATCCGCACGTGCTGATTAAGGCGAAGGACTGCGCGTTCGACGATAGCGCGAAGGAGATCAACTGGTAAGGTCGTCTGCGGACGGCTGCGCGAGCTGGTAAGATAGCTGGTAATATGGCGTCAGTCGAGGCCGTCGAGCACGTGATGCCCGGCGGCCTTTTCAATGAGACACTTACACCGTGTAAGTGTCTCATTCGGCGGACTGGAGGAAGGGCGCGATGGTGGATTCCGAATACCATGAGTGCACGTGCATGAGCCGGCGCGGGGACGAGCAGGAAGTCGCGCTGTGGCTGGCGCGGCGCACCTACCTGTACCGGCTGCTGCACGTGGTTTTCGGCGCTAAGCCGACGGCGGATACGTTGGGGCAGGTCGCATCCGATATGACGGTCGAGTCGATGGCGTACGTGCAGGGGCTTCTGTCCTTCCCCGTGGCGGCGGACGTGGCTCAGGCGCGCATCGGCGCGGACGGCCCTGTGGCCGCCGACTGTGTGGACGCGGCTATCGCCCAGGTGAAGGCTGCGGCGAAAAAGGCTTCCGAACAGGCCTTCGTCGAAGAGTTGCAGACGGAGTTCGACAAGTTGTACCAGGTGCCCGGGCCCGATTACGTGCATCCGTGGGAATCGCCCTACACGGGTCCTGCGGAGACGACCTTCCAGCCCAGCACGCTCGACGTGCGGTCGTACTATCACCGGGCGGGCTTCAAGCTGCAGGCGGAGAAGCATTTTCCCGACGACCACATCGGCGCTATGATGGACTTTCTGGGCAACCTGTCGCAGCAGGCTTACGATGCATATGCGGACGGCAAGGACAAAGACGCGGCTGCGACGCTTGAAACGCAGGATAAGTTTGTCCACGAGCATGTGCTGACCTGGGTCGACGTCTTTGCGACGAAGACGGCGGACCACGACGAGCAGGGTTTCTACACCGCCTTCGCTCGCTTTGCGGCGGCCTTCGTCCGCTTCGACGTGGCCATTCTCGCGCAAATCCAGCCCGAACTGGCGTAACGTTCCAGGCTGCAGGCGCGAGTGTGACAAAAGTCCGGTGAAAAAAGCTCAGGGATTTTGCCACACTCCTGGCGCGCCGACAGAACCGCCCCCTGACGTGACGGGGCTATTGTTGCGCCCGCTGCAAGAGAGAGGAGGCGCCATGGACCTTGAGCAGTACAAGAGGGCGTTCGACGAGGTCAACCGCGATTTCGAGAAATCGGTCGCCCAGTTCGGCCTGCCGTTCGAAACCGACGAGACCGAACCGCGGTCGCGCCGCATCGCCACGGCGCGCGCGACGGGCTGCCAGTGCGAAAACGCCGATACCTCGCTGTGGCGCGGATGGATATCTCCTGCGTGCCTGGCGTGTCGCACGGGCGAGCGCACGGCAACCTTCTTCATCGACCTGCGGTGCACGCGCCATTGCTACTTCTGCTTCAACCCCAACCAGGACAACTACGAATACTTCCTAACGCACACGCGCGACATCGCAGGCGAGCTGCGGCAAGCTCACGCTCAGGGCGCGCAGTTCGACTGCCTGGCCGTCACGGGCGGCGAGCCGTTGCTGCACAAGCTGGAGCTGCTGGAGTTTTTGCAGGTGGCGCGCGAATTCTATCTCGACGCTCACCTGCGGTTGTACACGTGCGGCGACCTTCTGGACGACGAAACGCTCGCCCAGCTGGCAGCGGCAGGCCTGGATGAAGTCCGGTTCAGCGTTAAGCCCGACGACGATTCGACCGCCCGCGAAGCCGTGTTCGACGCCATGCGGCGGGCGGTCGGTGTCATCCCGTCCGTCATGATCGAGCTGCCCGTCATCCCGGGAACGCGCGATTTCATGGAGGACTTGCTTATTCGCGCCGACGACATCGGCGTGCGGGGCGTCAACCTGCTGGAGTTCTGCTTCCCCCTTTGCAACGCGGACGAATTCGCCAAACGCGGCTTCAAGTTGCGAAAACGCCCCTACACTTACCTGTACAACTACTGGTACGGTGGCGGCATCCCCGTGGCGGGAAGCGAATCCGAGGCGCTCCAGCTGCTCGCGTTCGCCCATGAGCGCGGACTGGGCCTGGGGATTCACTACTGCAGCTCCGACAACAAGAACACGGGGCAAATTTTCCAGCAGAACCTGGTGTGGCAGCAGGTGCCCGCCGTCCACGATGCGTATCTCTGGCTCGAAGAGGATCCCGAAAGCCGATTCCTTGTGTGCGCAAAGGCGTTCGGCGATGATGTGCCTGCTGTGTGTGCGTGGGCCCGGCAGCACGGGGTTGACTTCAACGAAGATGCCGCTACTCCCAGCATCGCCATCCCGCTTTCTTGCAAGGCGGATGCGCAGAAAGCTTGTCCGCACACCCGCTTTGGCACGAGCGTCAACGTGTTCGAACGGCGCGATGACGGGACGCTCTACCTTCACGAGGTTGCGTTGGAGTGATGCGCCAGTGGGTCCAAGTTGACCTGTGCGTTTCGAGCGCTCGCATCTGACGACCGTCTTTTGCCCCACACGACTGCGCTCTGGTGCGGAATGTGAAGACTCCGCGCCGAAAAGTCAACCCGGTTTTCACGTGAAACGTCAGACCTATACTGTCGCACAGCGGTTGAGCAAACGCCCAGCCGCCAAAATGGTCTGATCGGCGTTCTGCATGATCTTGATCTGCGGGCAGGACTGCAGGGCGACCATGCTGACGCGGTCCAGGTCGTCCAGGTGCTTTTCGAACCGGTCGAGCTTGCTCTTGAAGTCCTTGAGAACCTGGCCGGCCATGGGATCTTGCGAAGCGGCAGCCTCTTGTTCAAGTCGGGGCAGCTGGGTGGCGCGGAAATCGGCGAGCGCTTGTTGACCTGCGGCGACGTAAATCTTCAACTGCTTGCATTGGGCAACCGACCGGTCGTAGAGCTTGTCGTACATAGCGATGTCGGCCATCATCTGGGACTGGTTGCGCTCCAGCTGGGCCACGATGTCGTCGATTTGCGGCGACGCCTTCTGGTACTCACGCCGCAGCTGCTCGGTCTTGACGGCTACTTTTCCGATGATGGGGACCTTCTTCACGCCTGATAGGTTGCTCTCGTCGACGGTGGTCATGAGCTCGCGCAGGAGCTGCCCCGCTTCTCCCGTGTCCTTGCTCATGGTCTTTTCCAGGACGGTGTCGGAGAAGTCGGCCATGCCGCGCTGGGCGTCCGCGCCGTAGGTGGAATCGATGGCGGAGTCGCCGAAGTTGATCTGACGGGCGATCTCGTTGACTTTCTGCTGGTCTTCGGCGGAAAGCGCCTGGACGCGCTAGACGACGACGGCTTCGGTCTGCGATGCCGGCGCAAGGGCGGTGGTCGTCGAACCTGATGTGGGGTCCGATGCCCCGCTCATCAGGGACTCAAGGGAGACCATGGGCGCAGACGATGCATTGGCCTGCGCGGTTGGCTTGTTGCCTTCGGGTTGGGGGACGGGGGCTACGGTGATGGGTTCGTCGGACATGGCATCCTCCTTCGGATGATGATGCAAACACTCCACGGGGCAAAGGGCGAGACGGGCGAAGCGGTAGGGCAAGAAAGATGGGCGCTTGCTTTGGTTGACTCCGCTCGTTCTCGGATGCCTCTCATTTTAAGATATCCCGGGCACGGGCGTGGGATTGTTATACGTCCTGTTTTGTTCTCTTTTGCGGCTCCGGGTGCGAAAATAGGAAGGGCGCGACAATCGGCCGCGGGAATCGCAGATGGACACCCTCCTTCGCTGGACTGCAGGGCGAAGTGTCAGGGTGTTGCGGTATCGGAGACGTCGCTTGGTCGTCGCGATGCTTGCCCCTGCACGCTCCGAACGAGGGTCGAAGGCCGGAGAAGTGAAATAATGAAGGCGAACCGATTCAGGAGGGGAGGTGCCCATGACATTCAGTTCGTTGATCGCCGTCTACCTATTTCTCGGCGGAACTGCTGCAGGAACCTTTGTCGTTGCCGCGGGCATCGACTTGCTCTTTCCCGTGCTCGATACGCGCCTGGCGACGATGCCGGGGGTACCGCTCGGTGACGAAATTCGGTGGCCGTGCAAGTCGTCGACGCTTGGAGGCAACATGTCGCTGCGTCGACCAGACATCGTATGCAACGGCGCTCATCGCACTCGCGACGGGAATCCTCTGCCTTATTGCCGACCTGGGACGTCCGCACGCGTTCTATTACCTGTTCATGTTCCCGACGGCGAGTTTCGTATCGATTGGGGCCTTTGCCCTGACGTTTCTGACATTGTGCCTGGTCATCGTTCTGGTCGATGCGCTGCTTACCTTGGGCGGGCGGGGGCGTCGAGCTGCGCGCATCGCACGGGCCGTCGGAATCCCCTTCGCCGTTGTGGTCATGGTCTACACCGGTCTTCTGCTGAAAAGCGTGATGGCGGTCGGGCTCTGGCAATCGGGATGGCTTCCTGTTCTGTTCCTGTTCTCCGCGCTCTCGTGCGGATGCGCTGTGGTGATGTTCAGTGTTTGCGCGTGCGAGGATGCGCAGGTCACTCGCCGCTGGCAGCGCGCCATCGTTCTGGTAGACTTCGTCTGCGTCGTGTGCGAAACGCTTTCGGCCGCCGCTTTTCTCGTCTCGGTTTCAGGTGGAACGGGCACCGCTGCGGTGCGCCAGGTAATGCAAGGGGATCAGGCAGTACTATTTTGGGCGGGTTTCGTGGCGTGCGGAATAGCCCTGCCTGCGACGATGGAAGTCCTGTCACGGGTGACCGGGAGGACTCTGGAAGGCGGCTCGGGAGCGGCGGTAGCCGCCTGCGTCCTGATCGGCGGCCTTTGCCGCGTCTCGTCGTCGTGGCATCGGGCGTTCAGACAGCGGTATGAAAGGAGGCGGCATTGCCGATGGCGGCGAAAACCAAAGACATTCCTCCTTTCGAATTCGATGAGGACAGCACGCTTCCCTTGTGGGTCCAATTGCGCAACCGCATGGTCTATTTGATTACGACGGGGTACTACCAGCCGGGCGATAAGCTTCCCACTGTTCGAAAATACGCAGCTGAACTGCGGATTGCCTACAATACGGTCAGCAAAGCCTATATGGGCCTCGAACGCGACGGCTACGTTCACACAGTCCGCGGAAGCGGCGTGTTCGTCAATGAACCTCAGGAAGACCGAAATCTTGATGAACAGACGGCGAAGCTTGTCGAAGAGTTCGTCGGCAACTGTCTGGAAATGGGTCTGTCTTACGACGACATCGAAAAAACGGTGTCCGCCTACGTGAGAAAGGCGAAGGAAGATCATGAAGGCTAAACAGAGAGCAACCCAGACTGCGGGCCAGAAGGACTCGTATCGGCGCTCAGAGATGGAGTTCGGCGTTGCTGCGGACACGTACCGGTCCGATCCAGGCAACAAGGCGACGCGTAACGGTGCCGTCGCGATTCAAATCGTGCTAGCTCTCGTGATGGGCTGTGTCGTGCTGGGCGTTTGGGATGTTGTCGCAGGTAAACTGGACCTGCTGGCCATTATCGTGTCCGTTGTCGTGTTTCTTGCCGCCCTGACTTCCATCCACGTGTGCATGGACTGGGAACGGGTCGTTGTCATGCGGATGGGAAAGTACAACCGCCTGGCGGGGCCGGGGCTGTTCTTCACCATCCCCTTGTTCGAATTCTGCACGCTGCGGGTTGATCAGCGTATGAACGCGACGCCGTTCGGCGCCGAAGAGGCTCTGACCAGCGATTTGGTTCCTATTGATGTGGACGCTGTTCTGTTCTGGGTCATCTGGGACCCGGAAAAGGCTTGCACGGAAGTCGAGGACTGCCGCTTCGCCGTCGCGCTGACCGCCCAGACTGCCCTGCGCGATGCCATCGGCCGCGCTTCGCTTTCCAATGTGGTCATGCGGCGCCACCAACTGGACAAAGAGCTTGCCGAAGCGGTAAGCGAAAAGGTTTCGGATTGGGGCGTGTCAATCGTGTCGGTCGAGGTCAGAGACCTTATCATCCCCAAAGAGCTCCAAGAGGTCATGTCGCTTGAGGCGCAGGCGGAATGTCGCAAGAGCGCGCGGATCACGCTCATGGAAGCTGAGCGCGACGTTTCGGAGATTCTCGACGAGGTCGCGCAGACGTACAGCCACGATGCGATTGCCCTGGACCTCCGCAAGCTTCACCTGACCTACGAAGGCATGCAGAGCAACGGCAACTCGCTCGTGGTGCCGAGCTCGTACGCGGACGGTTTCACGAACGACATTGGCTCCAGCCAAGAGGGGGTTGGACAGGCACCTCGAGGCGATGCAGCTGCGTCGACGCCAACGAAGGGCTCGGGTTCGCGTCCAGCGCGGTAGGAGCGGCGCCCGTGCGGGCGAAAGAGGGCCCGCACGGTATGGTGTTTGCTCGACGCCCGCTCGTTTGCCGGAGGCGCGAGTCGTGCATGCTGCGCGAATCGTGCAGTTGCGGTAGATGTCCGTCGGAGAGACTCGGTGGCACCATGCGCGAGCTGGGGGAAGCCCGGGGCGTGCAGCCGTTGCGGTAGTGGCGCATCCGATCGCTTCGCGGACGCCGTTTCGCCCTGCCAACGTCTCTGACCTCGTGAATTAGCCTAAAATAAAAATAGTTGGGAGTAAAAAATTGTCGTGCGACACCTTGATTGTCGCACGACAATTTTGTTATAAAGCTCGAGAGGGGTTCAGCTGACTATCTCGTATTGAAAAGCTCGGAAAGATTGGATAAGGGGCGAAGGGTTCCTGCGCGCAAGGCGCGCGTATCGCAGCGACAAAGTTCGTTTTCGTCTTCGTTGGGTTTCTGCGCGAATCATCGTACGCTCAGGCGCGTTTGTCGTGGGCAATCGCACCAGCGCCGACGGGGCTGATACGCGAATCTCCGGACGCTCCTGCGTCTGACCTGGGAAATCGAATCGTCGCCGGTGGGGTTGATGCACGATTCGACGCGCGCCACGGAGCGCCTGCTCTGGGCAATCGCATCAGCCCCGATGAGGCTGATGCATGCCGCACGCTCCAGTGCGTCTGCCCTGCGCGCCCAACACTTTCCGAGCACGGCACGCGCCGTCGAGCGCGTCATCTGAGTTCGTTCGCGCCGCGGAGATGGCGGCGCGAACCTGAAGAAGGAGGGGAACGCATGGGACTCGAATCCCTGTTTCTGTTCACGCTCTTAGGGGGTCTTGCGGCAGGCGCATACGTCGTTGAGACCATCTATCAGCGCAAACGCGAAGGCGCACGCCCGTGGCTCGTGCCTCTGGTCGTGGTTGTCCTGTTCCTGGTGGGCATGATTGCCGCCTCAACGCACGTGCACAATCTCGGCCGTGCGTTCGGCGCGGTGGCGAGCGGCACCATCAACTTTGGCGCCGGCATGACGTGCGAGGTCGCGGTGTCCGCGTGCTTCTTCGTCTTGGCGCTCATTGACTGCATCATCACCGCAGTGCGCAAGAGCAGCCCGTTTGCGCTGCGCGTCGTTGCGGCGATCATGGGCTTGCTGGCTATGCTTCTCATGGGCACTGCCTACATCGACGTGTACGGGAACCTCGTCTGGTGCAACGCTCCAGCGACCGTTCTCACGTTCCTCGCGGGCGACCTGGCTGGCGGCCTTGCTCTGTACGCGCTTCTGACCTCAGCGGACTACGCCAAGCTCCGCGTTCCGTTCGTCGTCATCAACGTTGTGTTCGCGCTCGGCCTGTGCCTTGAGATCGCGGTGTTTTCCGCCTGCGGCATCAGTCCCGCGGCGCAGGTCGCCGGCTTGGTCATCGCTCCGGTGCTTTCGAGCGTGTTTGCAGCGCTGTCGAACCGCATCGGCAACCAGAAGGCGCTCGCGATCCTGGTGTTCGCGCTCGCGTTCGTCGGCATCGCCATCGCCCGGTTCTCGTTCTACGCGACCGGTGCTCTTTTCTAGAAGTCAGGGGGAATTGACATGATTTCATCTCAGGCTATTTCCCGCCGGGGGTTCATCGAGGCTTCGGGCGCGGTCGTCGCCGGCGCAGCTGCGCTGTCGATGGTCGGCTGCTCGTCCGGCACGACTCTCCAAGCGGCGGACAAGCACGAGCTGCCCACCGACCCTGCCAAGGACGGCGAATGGGTTTCGGCGGCGTGCTGGCACAACTGCGGCGGCCGTTGCATGAACAAGGTCATGGTGAAGGACGGCGCTGTCGTTCGCCAGAAGACCGACGACACCCATGCCGATTCGATCGACTACCCGCAGCAGCGCGGCTGCGTGCGCGGCAAGGCGCAGCAGCAGCAATGCTTCGGTGCGGACCGCATCCTGCATCCGCTTAAGCGCAAGGGCTGGCAGCCGGGCGGCGGCGACAACTCCAACGGCCAGATGCGCGGCAAGGACGAGTGGGAGGTCATCAGCTGGGACGAGGCAATCAGCCTGGCCAGCCAGGAAATCAAGCGCATCTCCGACGAGTATGGCCCGACTGGCTTCTACTGCAAGGCCAACAACGCGACGCTCAACGTGCTCTCGGGCTACGTGCGTGGGTGGGACACCACGTCGCACGGCACTTACACGCTCAACACGACGCTCATGGGCCTCACCGCGACCGACTGCGGAACCGGTGCGGCGGATACGGCGAACGATCGTTTCGACTTGCCCAACGCGGACTACATCGTCATGTGGTCATCGAATCCCACCTGGTCAGCGCCGGGTACGCCGTTTAACTATTGGCTTGCTGCGCGCGACGCCGGCACGAAGTTCATCTGCATCGACCCGCTGTACAACGCGTCGGCGCAGACGCTCGGCGCCGACTGGGTCCCCGTGCGCCCCGGCACCGACATGGCGCTCATGTTCGCCATCGCCTACGAAATGATGCGCCTCGACGAAGCCGAGGGCAACATCGTAGACTGGGACTTCCTGAACACGTGCACCGTGGGTTTCGACGCCGACCACATGCCCGATGACGCGACAGTCGACGAGAACCTGAAGGACTACATCCTGGGCGCCTACGACGGCACGCCGAAGACCCCCGAATGGGCCCAGCCCATCTGCGGCGTTGAGCCGGCGAAGGTCACCGAACTCGCGCGTATTCTGGGCAAGCAAAACAAGGTCATGCTGCTGCACAACTACGGCATGGCACGCTGCAACGGTGCGGAGATGCTGCCCCAGATGTACATCGCCCTGGGCGCGATGGGTGGTCATATGGGCAAATCAGGCCATGCGACGGCGTCGGTCTACCATGCGAACGCCGGTAACGGCGGTGCACGTCTGGTTACGGCCGGAGCTGCGAGCCTGCCCAAGACGTCGGATCCCATCACCACGGGCGTTCGCCAGCCGCAGATGTACGAGATCATCAAGAACGGTGGCGGCCATACTCAGGATGTCGCGAATGCATACGGAGCGTTCCATGCCGCCAATCCGACGGAGCTCGGTCCCATCAAGTGCATCTACCACATGACCGATGCCACGCTGCAGACCTCGCTCAACCAGAAGGAGGGTATCGAAGCCCATCGCGCCGTCGACTTCGTCTTGACGCTCGCGCAGTTCATGACGACGAACGCGCGCTATTCCGACATCGTCCTGCCGGTCACGACGGAATGGGAGCGCTGCGGAGGTTTCGGCAGCTACACCAACCGCGAGTACCTGGAGTTCTACACGCAGGTCACCAAGCCGCTCGGCGAGGCAAAGACCGACCAGGAGATCGGCAAGCTGCTGATCGCCGGCGTCGGCAAGGACCCCAACCTCGCGTACGACCGCTCGGAGGAGCAGCAGCTGTACGAGCAGATCGCAGGCTGCAAGGTCATGGGCGACGACGGTCAGATGAAGACCCTGGTCACGCTGACGGCCGAGGATATCAAGTCGCTCGGCGCCGAGGGCACGCCGCAGGAGGGCGTCATCACGCTGCAGCAGCTCAAGGACGGCGCGGGGTATCAATTTCCGCGCAAGAAAGGCGACCAGTACGGCCACATCGGCTTCAAGGACTTCGTTGACGACCCCGAGGGGCACCCGCTCAAGAGTCATTCCGGCAAGCTGGAAATCTACTGCCAGGCGCGTTATGACCTGTTGGCGTCGTTCGGCTTCCCGGGCATCGAGCAGTACAAGCCGTACCCGACCTACATCGTGCCGGTCGTGGGCTATGAGTCGACGTTCGTCGACGGCAAGATCGGCGGGGCGAAGGGCGACTATCCCTTCCTGATGTTCAACCCGCACTACCTGCGCCGCTCGCATTCGGTGTTCGACAACTGCCCGTGGCTGCGCGAGACGTGGGCTAACCCCGTGTTCATGGCGCGATCCGATGCCGAAAGCCTCGGCATCGAGGACGGCGACACGGTGCTCATCAGCACGCCCCATGGCCAGAGCATCCGCCATGCGGCGCTGCTCGACATCCTGATGCCGGGCATCGTCGGTGTGCCGCACGGCGCATGGGTCGACGTGGACGAGTCGACCGGCATCGACCATGCAGGCTCTGACAACTATCTGATCGGCAGCGAGTATGCGGGCATGGGCGTCTCCGGCTACAACAACCAGATCTGCGCCATCAGCAAGTATTCCGGCGCCGCGCTGGGACGCGATTGCGACATGCCGGCGCGCTGGAACGCGGACGAGGCCTAGGGGGGATAACGTATGAGCGTTGGATTCTATTTCGACATGACGCGCTGCACCGGGTGCCGCGCGTGCCAGGTCGTGTGCAAGGACAAGAACCGCCTCGAGGTGGGAACGCTGTACCGCGAGGCCCATTCGTATTCAGTTGGATCGTTCCCCTCGGTGCAGGCGTACAGCTACTCGTTCGGCTGCAACCACTGCGAGGACCCGATTTGCCTGAAGAACTGCCCGGTCGGCGCCATCTACAAGGCCGAGGACGGGACGGTCATCCAGGATCAGAGCAAGTGCATCGGCTGCCGCATGTGCGTTATGTCGTGCCCGTACGGCCAGCCCAAGTACTTCCCCGAGAAGGGCGTTTCCGGCAAGTGCGACGGCTGCTACGGCCTGCGCCAGAACGGAAGCGACCCGGCGTGCGTTGCCGGTTGCCCCAACCGGGCGCTCGAGTTCGGCGATTTGGACAAGCTGCGCGTCGAGCACGGTCCCGAGCTGGACGACGGCAGCATCGTGGTGCTGCCGGACCCCGACGAGACGCATCCGAACGTGCTCATCAAGGCGAAGGATTGCGCGTTTGACGAGGGGTACCGCGAGCTGACCTGGTAAGGTTTGCAGACGGAGATTGCACACAGGTGACAAGGGCCGCCAACCATCGAAGACCGGCCCGCGTTCGCGACGGTGATGTCGTTGGGGCGTGGAAGCGGTGCTCGATGGGACGCGGCCCTTTGTGCAGGACCGCCGGCGGCGAAGGGTGTTGCCGGCGGTATGGGTGAAAGGCGGAAGCGACGATGGTGGACAATCGGAAAGAGAACGGCGCGGGCTCACTCGGCGATGCCGACCTGTGGCTTGCATATCGCCTGTATCTGTATCGCCTGTTCCACGCAGCGTTCGGATCGACTCCGACGCCCGAGGCTGTGCGGCTCATCTTCGCTCCGTTGACGGACGATGCGCTGCGTGCGGCGGAGGAGACGCCCGATGCGCTGGGGCTTGCGGGGGTGCGCGAGCAGCGTTTGGGCGTTGCGGGGCCGACGGTCGAAGCAAGCTTGGAGGATGCGCGGGCAACTGTCCGCGGAGCAGCAGACCGCGGCGACGATGCGGCGTTCGCGAACCAGCTTGCCTCGGACTACCAGGCGTTGTACCTGGTGCCGGGCGAGCGGTACGTTCGGCCGTGGGAGTCGCCGTACACCGGCCCGACCGAGACGCTGTTCCAGCCGAGCACGCTCGACGTCCGCTCGTACTACCATGAGGCGGGCTTCCAGCTGAAGGCCGAGCAGCATTTCCCCGACGACCACATCGCGGCAATGATGGACTTCATGGCGGCGCTGGCGCAGAGGGCGTACGATGCTGCGGCGGCGGGGGATGACGAGCAGGTGAGGACGCTGCTCGCGACGCAGGCTCGTTTCCTTGACGAGCATGTGCTGACCTGGGTCGATGTGTTCGCATCCGCAACGGCGGAGCACGACGGGCGCGGCGTCTATCGAGCGCTCGCGGACGGCATGGCCGCGTTCGCGCGCATCGACCGCGCATGCATCGGACGCATGGCGGGTCTGCCTGCGGAATAGCTGCGAAATCGCGGGTTGCGCTGGCTCTGCGGCGGGCGTTGGTTGCGGATTCGGGTGCGGCGGTGCAGCGCCGCGGTCTTTCGCAACGGTTTGTCGCGGCGGGGAAGTAGCGGGCTCGGCTGGTCATGCGGCAGCGGGTGCGTGTTTTAGCGGATACGGGAGGGCTCATGGATCGGGAGGCATACGCGCGGGCGTTCGTCGATGTCGAGCGCGATTTCGAGAAAGGCGTCGAGGCGTTCGGCGTACCGTTCGAGCCGATCGAGTCCGAGCCACGGTCGCAGAGGGCGCAGGCTGCTGCGGCTTGCGGCTGCCGTTGCGAGAACGGCGGCGCGTCGCTGGTGAGTGGATGGCTGTCGCCCGCATGCAAGGCGTGTCGGACGGGCGAGCGCACGGCTACGTTCTTCGTCGACCTGAGCTGCACGAAGCACTGCTACTTCTGCTTCAACCCCAACCAGGAAAACTACGACTACTTCCTGAGCCACAAAAGGGACATTGCGGCCGAGCTGCGCCAGGCCCACGCCGAGGGGCGGGCGTTCGACTGCCTGGCGGTGACCGGCGGCGAGCCGTTGCTGCACGTGGATGCCGTGCTGGGCTTCCTCGCCACCGCGCGTGAGCTGTATCCGCATGCGCATATTCGCCTGTACACCGCGGGCGACCTGTTAGACGCCGCGACCGCGCAAGCGTTGGCGGATGCTGGCCTCGACGAAATCCGCTTCAGCATCAAGCCGACCGACGTCGACGGGGAACGGGGTCGCGAAGGGACGTTTCGCGCAATGGAACTGGCAGTCGGGGTTATCCCGTCGGTCATGATCGAGGTCCCCGTGATTCCAGGGACGCTGTCTGAGATGAAAGACCTGCTCGTACGCGCCGACGAGTTGGGCGTTCGCGGCGTCAACCTGCTTGAGTTCTGCTTTCCGCTGTGCAATGCCGACGAATTTCGCAAGCGGGGGTTCAAGCTGCGAAAACACCCGTATGCCTACCTGTACGACTATTGGTACGGCGGTGGCATCCCGGTGGCGGGCAGCGAATCCGAGGCGCTTGCGTTGCTTGCGTTCGCGCACGAGCGGGGGCTGTCACTGGGCGTGCAGTACTGCAGTTCGGACAACAAGAACACCGGCCAGGTGTACCAGCAGAACCTGGCGTACGACTACGTCGACGGCCTACGCCGCGCGTTTCCGTGGATGAGCCACGATGGGGATGACCGATTCCTGAAATGCGCGAAAGCGTTCGGGAACGATGCGGAGCCGGTACGCGTCTGGCTGGAGAAGCGGGGCGTTCCATTCGGCGCGGACAACGACATCCCGTGCGTTTCGTTTCCCATGAGCGTGTTGTCGCAGGTGAAGGATGCGTTGCCTGACGTCCGGTTCGGCGTCAGCGTGAACGTCGCCGAACAGCGAGCGGGGGCATGGACGCTGCGCGAAGTCGCGCTTGACCCGGCCAATGGCAAGTGATGCCGCTTGAAGGCGGATGGCCTCCTTGCCGCATTGTGAAAACTTTTTGATGCGCGCGGGCGTTGACACCAACGCGTGCCGTCTTCGTCCTACTATTCCCGTGCGACGTTATATCGCTAAATTCGTTGAAGAGAACACGACGGACGGTCGTCTCTGCTCACAGCGAGCCGGGTCTGGTGCAAGCCGGCAGCAGAAGCCATTCGCCATCATCTCCGAGAAGCGGGTCGAACAAAGTAGGCCTCGCCGGGATTCCCCGTTAGGAAACGCGCATGGTGGTGCGCAAAGAGCTGCGCGGCTTCGGTCGTGCGGAACAAGGGTGGTACCGCGGATTCTCATTCGTCCCTTGCAGCCGGTTCGGGTTGCAAGGGATTTTTTATGCTTCCGACCGAAGGGAGAAACCGTGGAAGCGCTGCAGAAGACAAGCAAGTTCCTGTCGAGCCACTCGTCGCTGTTCGTCATCGCCATTGCCGTGGCGACGCTCGCCGTTCCGGCCCTGATGCATTGGGTGAACATCCGCCTGTTCACCGATCCTCTGGGCAACGGGTTCACGTGGCAGTCGCTCATCATCGGCTTCATCATGTTCAGCATGGGCCTGACGATGACCAAGCAGGACTTCAAGATTCTGGCCCAGCGCCCGTTCGACATCTGCATCGGCGCCATCGCGCAGTACCTGATCATGCCGTTTTCGGCTGTGGCGGTGTGCAAGCTGCTGAACCTGCCGGACGCGCTCGCGCTCGGTCTGATTCTCGTCGGCTGCTGCCCGGGCGGCGTGTCCTCCAACATCATGAGCTATCTGTGCCACGGCGACGTTGCGTTCTCGGTCGGCATGACCACGGTGTCGACGCTGCTTGCGCCATTCATGACGCCGCTGCTCGTTTCGCTGCTCGCAAGCGGCGTGAGCATCAACATCAGTCCGCTGCCGATGTTCGTGTCGATCATCGAGACAGTCATCGTGCCGGTCGCCCTCGGCTTCTTCCTGAACTTCAAGCTGGACGAGAACCCGACCTACCAGCAGATCCGCCAGTGCATGCCGGGCGTGGCGGTGCTGGGGCTCGCGTGCGTGGTCGGCGGCGTCACCTCGTCGCAGGGAGCGACGTTCTTCACGTCGGGGCTCGTGGTGTTCGCCGCGGTGCTCATCCACAATGGCGTGGGCTACTTACTGGGGTACTTCGCTGGCGTCATCACCGGTATGAACACGCCGAAGCGCCGCACCATCTCGCTCGAGGTGGGCATGCAGAATGCCGGCTTGGCGACGAACCTCGCGACGAGTACGGCGCAGTTCGCCGCGCTGCCGCAGGCGGCCGTCATCTGTGCGGTATCGTGCGTGTGGCATTCGATTTCCGGAACGCTGCTTGCCGGCGCGTTCGCGCGCTACGACGACCGTCGTGCTGCGAAGGCCGATGCGGATGCGGCCGCTGTGCAGGCGGGTGTTGAGGCGAAACCGCTGGTCGAGGCCGAGCAAGCGGAGGCGTAATCTCGCGCTGGAATCTTTGTGCAAGCTTGATTTCAAACAATTTGTTGCAGGGTTGTGCTAGTTGGCTGACCTTGCAATTAAATGTGAGAAAAATGATTTTCTTGCAATGGGTGTCTCGTCAAAGAGGTCGGCCTTGCCAGTGGCTCCGCCGCGGTCCTGCGGCCAATCGACGCAGTCCCACGATGAATCGGCATCGACTGCTCATGCAGTCGATGCCGATATCGTACATTAGAATAAACAATTAATAAAAATACGCGAATTCGCAATTAAATGTACGAAAACAGCAGCCCCGTCGTGTCATTCGGCTTGCTCGCAAACGCAAAGGCCGCGCCCGCGCACGGCGATGCGGCTGGCACGGATAGTGGACCGCGCCCCGCACGGCGATGCGGTCGACCCGGATATCGAACCGCGCTGCTGACCTTCAAACGCAAAGAACGCGCCCTGCAGCTGCAGGGCGCGTTCTGTTTCATGCGGAAAATGGTGCCCGAGGCGAGAGTCG
Source organism: uncultured Eggerthellaceae bacterium (assembly GCA_903789375.1). Classification (GTDB taxonomy): domain Bacteria; phylum Actinomycetota; class Coriobacteriia; order Coriobacteriales; family Eggerthellaceae; genus CAIFEB01. The sequence goes on from CAIFEB010000015.1 coordinate 38,040, forward strand.
AACTCGCACGTCGTGAGACAGCGGTTTTTGAGACCGCCGCGTCTGCCATTCCGCCACTCGGGCGCAACCACGAATTATAGCGGATGGCGCCAAGCCCGTCGAGGAGCCCCGTCTGTTGTTCTGGTGGGGAAACGGCTGGCGGGATGGAGCTTCGTCGGGTGGGGAAGTGATGGCGGCCGCGGACGAGCGAGCGGCGGTCCACGCGGGACGTGCCGTCATCGTAGTTCGTCTCCATCCCATATGGCGAGGTTGGCGAACTAGTCTGTTTTCGACTGTAATGGGCGGTGAGCTTGCGCGTGCGGTCGGCGGTCGTTCGGAGAAGCCGCGGGTCCGGACGGGAAGGCGACGGGCTCCATCGCTCCTCGTGCTAGGATGACGCAGGAAACGAACTGTGCCCGTCACCGCGGGCAGACCGTAAGCGGCGGTACTGCCCGCTGCATCCGAAGAGAGAAGAGGCCTCCATGGCTGAAAATCCCACATCAAGCAATCACGAAGGATCTGAAGAGAACGCTGGCGCCGAAAGCGCAGGTCAAACTGGCACGGGCGCTGCTGCGAGCGTGGCCGAAGGGGTGCGTGCGAGCGCTTGCGAACCCGACGGCAATGCACATGCGAGCGCTTGCGCAGCGAAGACGCCCGACGCCGAAAGCGCAGGTCGCTCCGCTTTGGCCGACGCGCCCGCCGAAGCCACTGCGTCCGGCACCGGCGTCGCCGCAACCGCGACGTCTGACGCTCTCGGCGTGGAAATCGACCGCTATCTGGCCGAATCGTGGGACCAGGTGGTGTCGGACATCGATACGCTCGTGCGCATCCCGAGCGTCGAGGATCTGCCCCGCGCCGCGCCCGGCGCGCCGTTCGGCCCCGCGCCCAAGCGCGCGCTTTCGGCTGCGCTCGACATCGCCCGCCGCATGGGCCTCGACGCGCACGACTGCGAAGGCTACATCGGCTACGCTGACCTGCCGGGCGCGTCCGACACGCAGATTGGCATCATCGGTCACACCGACGTCGTGGCGGCCAGTCCGGGCTGGACGTTCGAGCCGTACGAGGTGCAGCGCAAGGGCGGCTACCTTTTGGGCCGCGGCACGTCCGATGACAAGGGCCCGCTCATGGTCGCTGTGCATGCCGTGTATTTCTGGAAACGGCTTCTCGAAGAAAAACCGCAGCTTGCCTGCGACATCTTGGGAATCGATCCGTCGCGCGAGCCCCAGCTTCCGTACACCGTGCGCGTGCTGTTCGGCTCGAACGAGGAGACGAGCATGGGCGACGTCGCGTACTACCGCGCACATTATGCGGACCCGGCGTTCCTGTTCACGCCCGATGCGGAGTTCCCCGTGTGCTACGGCGAGTCGGGCATCTGCTCGGGCTGGCTCGAAAGCGCTCCGATCGAGGGCGGCAACCTGATCGCGCTCGAAGGCGGCGCTGCCGTGAACGCCGTGCCCGGTCACGCGCGGGCGGTCGTGCGCGCCTCGCTTTCGCAGCTGGCGCCCGCCGAGCGCGTCTCGCTCACCGACAACGGCGACAGCACGGTGACCATCGAGGTCACGGGCAAGGCCGCCCATGCGTCGACGCCCAAACAGGGGCTTTCGGCCATCGCGCTGCTCGTGAACTACCTGCTCGCCACCGACGTGTGCACCTTCGCCGAGCGCGAGTACCTGCAGCTCGATTGGGCGCTGTTGCGCACGACGGACGGGTCGGCCGTGGACCTGCAGGCGCGCGACGACGAATTCGGCCCGTTGAGCTGCGTCGGCGGCATCATCGCGCTCGAGGGTGCGTCCGCTGGTGCAGGAGCCGGCGACGGCGCTGCCGACGGCCTCGGCGATTCGGTTGCCGCTGCCGCTGGCGAGGCGCATGCGGCTGCCTCCGCTGGCGCGGGCACCGCGCGCGGGACGGGTACTGTGCGCATCCGCCAGAGCTTCGACTTCCGCTACCCCACGACGACCTCGGCGCAGCAGATTTCCGAAAAGATCAACGAGCTGGCGCGGGTCATCGATGCCCGCTTCGACCTGGAGCACGACAAGAAGCCGTTCCTCATGTCGCCCACCTCGCCGGCGGTGCAGGCGCTGCTTTCGGCGTACAACGAGGTCACAGGCGAGAACGCGCAGCCGTTCACGATGAAGGGCGGCACGTACGCGCGCATGTTCTCGAACGGCGCGAGCTTCGGCCCGGACAAGCCCTGGGAGCGCAAGCCCGCGTGGGTCGGCAGCATGCACGGCTCCGACGAGGGCATCCGCGAGGGGCTGCTCAAGGATGCGTTTGCCATCTATGTGCGCACGATTGGCCAGCTCATGCGGCTGAAGCTGTAGAAAGGTTTGCGGCGCGCGTCCGCGGGCAGCATGCGCTTGCTGACGGACGTGAGCTCGATGGCGAATGTGTGTGCGAGAGAGGACGTGGGCGGCGAACGTTCGTGGGCGAGCGCGTGCTGCCGGCGAGCTCACGCGGGCAGGCGGCTGGGCGCATGCTGCCGGCAGGCTCACACGGGCAGGCGGCTGGGTGCGTGCGGATGGCAGGTGGTTGCGGGAAGTCGCAGGAGTGCGCATAGAGGTTAGCAAGCGGGTGCGGAAGAGCGCGCACTGCGGCGAAACGCGCGCACGACTTCACGCGGACGGACGTGCGCGCGGTCCGGCCCCTCGCAAACCGCCGCGTTCGCGCCGTCCGGGGCTTACGCGCCCGTCCGTCGACGTCTCAACCGTTCGCCGGTGGAAACGTTCCGTTCGAGCTTTGAAACCGACCGCCGGCCGAGTGGCTCCCTTCGCTTCGCACCTCATGCCTCAAATGGATTATTTATCTCAATTTGACGCTGAACGGCGCGAGAAAGGCGTCCTGCTGCGTTTCCCCTTCGTCGCTTAGGCATATAATTGGGGAGAAATTCACACGCTCGATTAGTGCGCTCTCCAAGCGCGCGCGGGCGTTCTTAAAGGTGCTGCTGCCGCCGCGTGGCGGCATGCAAGCGAATACGGTCGGTTAGGGGTACGTAGTGCTGAAAGCGATGATCGTCGACGACGAAGCACCCGCGCGGTCCGAGCTGCGATATCTGCTGGACGAGGTCGGACAGACCGAGGTCGTGGCCGAGGCGGCCAGCGTGCGCGAGGCAATCGAGAAACTCAAGGAATATCCGTGCGACGTCATGTTCTTGGACGTCAACATGCCGGAGGCCAACGGGCTGCAGCTGGCAAACGCCCTGCAGCATCTGCATTACCCGCCCGCGGTGGTGTTCGTCACCGCCTACAGCGAGTTCGCCATCGACGCCTTCAAGGTGAATGCTGTCGATTACCTGGTCAAACCGGTCGAAACCGAGCGGCTGGCGCAGGCGCTCTCGCGCGTCAACGAGAACGTCATGCTGCATCGCCAAGCGCAGAAATCCGAGCGCATCCCGGTTGAGAAGGCGGGCAAGAAAATCCTCATCGCCATCGACAAGATTCGCTTCGTCATGGCGCGCGACGACTACGCCTACCTGCAGACCGACACCGACCGTTACTTCTCGACGGTCAGTCTGGCCCAGTTGGAGAAGCGTCTCGACGGCCATGGGTTCTTCCGCGTGCACCGCGGATACCTGGTGAACCTCTCGATGGTCGAAGAGGTGGACCCAGTTTCAGGCGGAACGCTGCTCCTCACGCTCAACGGCGTCGACGACAAGATCCCCGTTTCCCGCCGTCGCGTTTCGGCCCTCAAAAAGGCACTCGGGATATAGATTCTCGCAGCCGCATCCGGCACGCACCTCCCAGGCGCGCCGGATGCGGCGTCTTGGTGCGCGTCCGGCGATTCCCTCCCGCGCGTCCGCATTCGCACTGCATTCGGCACGGCAGAACACAAACAGAGCATCGAAGGCGAAGACATGATCACTTCAGAGTCGGAGAAGCTGTACCCATCAGGGAAAACCCTGGTCAAGCACAACGTTGCAAGCCGCATCCACGCCAAGGACGCCACGCTGTACGACTTCTCCGAAGAAGCTGAGGCGTGCGCGCGCGATTTCATGGGCTGGGTCGACCTGGCCAGCAATCCGCCGTTGCCTCTCGAGCGGATCCAGGGTTTCGCGAACGAGATCCGCGCACGCGGCGCCGAGACCATCGTGCTCATCGGCCAGGGCGGCTCGACGCAGGCGTCGATGACCATCACCAAGTACAACAAGGTGGACGCCGCCGACATCCGCTTCCGCACGATCGACTCCGACTCGCCGGTGCGCCTGCGCGCGATGCTCGCCGAATCCGATCCGCGCACGACGCTCGTCATCGTGTCGTCCAAAAGCGGCGGCACGCTGGAGCCGCGCCTGATGCTGAGCGCCGTGCTCGACGCGTTCTCGGAGGTGCTGCCTCCCGAGGAAATCAAGAAGCACCTCTGCGCCATAACCGATCCTGGGTCGCCTCTGGCCAAACGCGCGCAGGACGAAGGCTGGGCCGGCCTGTTCCTGGGCGAGCCCACGGTGGGCGGCCGCTACTCGGCGCTGTCGGTGTTCGGGCTTCTGCCTGCGGCGCTTGTCGGCATCGACCTGCAGGCGCTGATCGACCGCGCGTGCGAGGCCGAGCGCCGCTGCAGCGAGGACAGCATCGACAATCCGGCCATCATGCTGGCGTCGTTTCTGTACGACAACTACCGGGCGGGGCGCGACAAGTTCAGCCTGTTCACGCCGAAGCGCGGCCGCGTGTTCGGCCTGTGGATCGAGCAGCTGGTGGCCGAGAGCCTGGGCAAGGGCGGCGACGGCATCCTGCCCAACATCGAGGTTGACACGCTGCTGGATTCCAAGGACCCTGGCGACCGCACCGTCATCATGTACCAGACCAAGACCGACCTGTGGGACGAGCTCAAGAACTTCGAGATGAGCCTGTCGTACGTCGACCAGAACATCCCGCGCCTGAACTACCGCATCGACTCGGTGGAGGAGCTGGCAGAGCATTTCGTCATGTGGGAGTACGCCATCGCCATGTGCGGCTACCTCATGGGCATCTGCCCGTTCGACCAGCCCGATGTGGCCGTGGCCAAGGCCGAGGTGAAGAAGATCCTGGCCGAGGGCCAGCCCGCGCCCGATTTCACGCAGGAATTCCTGGCGCCCGTCAACATGGGCACGGCCGAAGTGCGTCTGTCGGAGTGCTTCAAGGACTGCACCACCATTCACGACGCGCTTCACAGCCTGCTCAAGAGCGTGCAACCGGGCGATTTCTTCTCGCTCAACGCGTTTCTGCCGTTCACGGGCGAAGGCCGTCGCGAGGCGCTCGAATCCATCCGCCACGGTGTTGCGGAGCGGCGCGGCGTGGTGTCGTGCTTGGAGGTCGGCCCGCGCTACCTGCATTCGACCGGCCAGTTCCACAAGGGCGGCCCCAACAAGGGCGTGTTCTTGGTGCTCTCGGCCGACGAGCTGAAGGACATTCCGCTTTCGAACGAGGCCGACAGCCTGGGATCGCTCGCAAAGGCGCAGGCGTCGGGCGACCTGCTGACGCTGTCCGCGCGCGGGCGCCGCTGCGTGCATCTGCATCTGCCGGACAACTCGGGCGTGACGCTGCGGCGCCTGGCCGCCGAGGTCGACGCCGTTCTGGAGGAAATCGAAAGCGAAGAGGTCGTCGAGCGCGCGGCGCGCGAAGCGGCGCAGGCGCAAACGGCGGCTGACGAGGCTGCCGAGGCGGCGCGGCAGGCGGCGCAGGCGGCTGAGG
>CAIFEB010000016.1 GCA_903789375.1 uncultured Eggerthellaceae bacterium
GCAACGTGCGCACCGCAGCGCCCCATCCTCGCACGTCAGGTGCCGGTCAGCGCCCCAGGACGGCGCGCCCCGGCGGTCCCGCACAACCCACCGGCGGCCCGCGCGGCAACCGGCCTTCCGTCCACGGCGACGCCCAGCCCGCCATCACGCGCCGGCACTTCATCGGCGCCGCCATCGGCGTGGGCGTGCTCGCCGCAGCCGGCATCGGTATCGGCGCGGCGGCAAGCTCGGGCGGCGCGGAGAACCTCGTCGTCAACCCGCTCAACGTGCCGGCGAACAACGTCGACACCCTGAACGACCTGGAGTCCGCCGACTCGTACGAAGACTACCTGGGGCTTTCGGGCACCTACGACCTGCCGTACGGCACGCTTCTGTGGGCCAGCAGCGACGAGGTGGCCGCCTGCCTCTTGCCCACCGACACCGGCAACCCCCTGACGCAGATCGGCATCATGACGCTTGCGAACGGCACGGTCTCCACCGTGCTCAGCGCGCCCGTGGGTCAAAGCTCGGGATTCCAGATCTACGACGTGCGCGCCACCACGTCGGGCGTCGTGTGGGTCGAAGCGGACGTGCTCGACAACCAGTGGCGCGTGTACACGGCAACGCTCTCGGGCACCGCGCTGGGCGCACCCGCGCTGGTGGACGAAGGCGATTCGACGTTCGAGACGCCCTCGATCGCCGCCGTGGGGTCATATGCGTTCTGGCAGGTCATGCCCCAGGCGCAGACGACGACCACCGTCACAACCGCCACGGCCAACGCGGTGCTGCGACGCGCGTCCTTCGGCTCCGGCTCGTTCGACGAGGTGTTCAGCACCAAGCAGCGCATGGCCACCGCCCCCTACGCCGCCAACGACGCCGTGGTCATCACCCCGCGCCTTGAGGCCGTGGGCACGTACTACCAGCTGCGCAAGATCAACGCGAGCAGCCTCGACACCGACGACGAGCTGGTGCTTCCCTCGTCGTACACCCCGCTCGAGGCGGGCTACGGCAAGACCGGGTTCATGTTCTCGCTCGAGAAGATCTACAGCAGCTCGTCGACCGGCTCGTCGAGCTCGTCCAGCTCGGGGTCGACGGCGCGCGGCATCGGCAACTTGGGCACGTACGCCCCCGAATCGCAGCCGGGCGCGGGCGGCTACAACAGCGCGTCGTGGTTCAACTTCACGCGCACGCCCACGGCGGCGCCGTGCTGGTGCGGCGACTACCTGATGGTCAAATCGACATACGCCGTGTGCGGGCTCGACTTCGCCAACCAGCGCTACTTCTCCATCGACGTGGACGACGGCGCCGACACCTACGGCGAGTACCTGGCCTCCACCGGCAACCGCAACGTGCTGGTCACGTACACGAGCATCAACTACTCGCCCGTCAACAGCGACAAGGTGCAGTCCTGCCGCGTGAAGGTGTGGAAGCCGCGCCAGCAGGCGTAAACAGCTGCGTTCCCCAAGCAGGCGCAAGCGGTCGCTATCCCCGCCTGCAGGCGCAAACAGCCGCCCTCCGAAAGCATCCTCGTACCGCGGACAAGCGCGTCGGCCTGCCCCGCGCCCTCGCATCGCGGACTCGTGTGCGGTCGCCCCGCCCGCACCCCGACGCCCCCTGAGCACCCCCCCCCGAACGCACGCGCGGGACCTGCATCCGACGGGTCGCACGCGCTTCCCACCAGGTACAGGTCCCGCACCGAAGGGACGGCCGCCGTGCGGTCGCCCCCATCCTCTCGGCTCAGCCGGCCGCGAAAAACCTTTTAGAATTCCAGCCCTTCCAGGCGCTCGAACAGGGCCTTCTTGCGCTGCAGAAACGCCCATGGGTCGAAGATGCCGTCGAGCTGCTCCGGCGTCAGCGTGACGTCGGGGTCGGCCTCCAGACGCTCGCGGAACGTCGGGCCGTCGACGGCGTTCTGGATGTCGCCCCACACGGCCATGGCGTTGCGCTGCACGATGACATAGGCGTCCTCGCGCGTGATGCCGGTCTGCACCAGCTCGAGCAGCACGCGACTCGAGAAGATAAGGCCCTTCGTGCGCCACAGGTTGTGCTCCATCTTGGCCGGATAGGTGAACAGGCCGTCCAAAATCGGCTGCATCTTGCCGAACATGTAGTCGAGCGCCGTGAAGCTGTCGGCCAAAGCGACGCGCTCGGTGCCCGAGTGGCTGATGTCGCGCTCGTACCACAGCGCCACGTTGTCGAACGCCACCTGGGAGTTCGCTTTGACGATGCGCGACAGGCCGCAGACGCGCTCCACCGTGATGGGGTTGCGCTTGTGCGGCATGGCCGACGAGCCCTTCTGGCCCTTCTTGAACGGCTCCTCCGCCTCGATGACGTCGGTCTGCTGCAGCAGACGGATCTGGGTGGCGATGGCCTCGAGCACCGACGCCACCACGGCGAGCGTGCTCATGACCTGCGCGTGACGGTCGCGGGCGATGACCTGGGTGGACAGCGGGTCGGGCGTAAGCCCCAGCTTCTCGCAGACGTATTTCTCGACGAATGGGTCGATGTTGGAGTACGACCCCACGGCGCCCGAGATGGCGCCCGTGGCGATGCACGCGCGTGCCTCCTGCATGCGCGTCTCGCAGCGCTTGAGCATCCAGGCCCAGCTGGCGAACTTCATGCCGAAGGTCATGGGTTCGGCGTGGATGCCGTGCGTGCGGCCGACGCACAGCGTGTCCTCGAACTCGAACGCACGGCGCTTGCACGTCTCGCCGAGCTGCTTGATGTCGTCGAGGATGATGTCGCACGCCTGCGTGATCTGGTAGCACAGCGCCGTGTCGCCCAGGTCGGACGAGGTCATGCCGTAGTGCACCCAGCGGCTCGGCGGCTCGGCGCCCTCGGGGATGTCGGCGTCAATGTACTCGGCCATGTTGGTCAGAAACGCGATGACGTCGTGGTTCGTCACCTTCTCGATCTCGCTCACGCGCTCGACCGTAAAGTCCGCGTGGTCGCGGATCCACTGCGCGTCCTCCTTGGTGATGCCGATCTTGCCGAGCTCGGCCTGGGCCTCGCAGGCGAGGATTTCGATTTCCTTCCAGATTTCGAACTTGTTCTGGGTTTCCCAGATGCGGCCCATGGCAGGGCGCGTGTAGCGGCTGATCATGAAGGTTCCTTTCTGCGTCAACGCTGATAGCGAGGATGCCCCCCAGCATACCGCACGCGCCGCACAGGCACGCCCCGGTGTAGGGAAAACCCGAAACGCTTCGACGCGGAGCGGGTGCATTGCGCGCACTCGCACCCGCGCGAGCGCAGGCGGTCCATCGAGGCCGCTGCGCATGGATTGTGCGCGGGTGCGTCACCGCGTACGCGCGAGAGCCGTACGGAAGGCGTCGCCGCAGACGCTGCGCACGCGCGGGTGCGGCGGGCGCCCTTCGCGCTAGCGGTTCTCGATGCTGCCGATGTTCTTCAGCTCGATGGAAATGAGGCCGTTCGGCTCGTTCACGAACTCGATGAAGTCGGGGTTGCGGCTGTACTCGGCCGGGAAGGTGATTTCGATGCCGGTGTCGGTTCGAATCTTGTGGCTTTTGGCCACGCGCTTGACGGTGCCGCGGTCGATGCTCACGCGCTCGGGCAGGTCGCGCTCGGCCGCCGCCTCACCGAAGCGGTCCTGCAGGTGCGGGTCGTCGTCGAACGCCGCCCGGCCCAGCTCGCGCAGGTCGAAGTCGTCGTTGGCGTCGGCGTTCTCCACCGCGTAGGCCTTGGCCTTGGCCGCCGCCACGGCGCTGTTGGCCCCGAACTCCTCGGCCACCGCCTCGACCACGTCCTCCACCTCGGCGAACTTCTCCTTCTCCGACGCGTTGACCGAGCACTGCAGAAGCCCATCCGCCAGAAGCGCGCGCTTCTCGCCCGCGATGGAGCGCTCCTTGTCCTGCAGTAGGATCTTGCCCGACGCCAGGTCGACGATCGCGTACGACGACAGCTTCTGCGACGGATTGGGCAGCACGGCGTAGCGCCGCACGATGTCGTTGCGCGCGCCGGCGCCGCGACCCACCTCGTGCATGAACGACTGCTTGCTTTCGAGCAGCAGGATGCCGAAGCATCGCCGGCTGCGCGCCTGGTAGAGCGCCGCCGCCTGCGCCTCGGTCAGATCCTCGCCGTCCTGGGGCGCGTCGTCGGGGTCGTCCTGGTAGTCCACCACCAGAAGGTCGGTGGACACCTGCTTGTCCGCGCGCCCGAGCTCCGACCCCATGAAGTCGGCTATTTGCTGGGAGAACTCCACGAAGGGACGCTCGCCGCGCGCGTAGGCCTGCAGCTCATCGGCGAACGGACTGTCCTCGAAGAACACGCCGTGCTTGTTGTCGATGCTCGTCGCCGCATGGCGCACGGTCTTCTCCACGAAGCTCTTGGCGCTCTTGGCCGCCTTGTCGGTGAAGTCGAGCTCTTCGCTTGCGATCGCGTCCACCGCCGACACGAAGTCGAACACGTGCAGGATCGCGTGGTTGATGGTCATCATCGTTCGTTCGGTTCCTTCTTACGTTTGCAAAGCCGGCCCGAGCACAGAGCCGACGTCGGATTTTCGCGCCCCTGCACGAACGCGCGGGGGCGACGGCATGGTAGCACCCGCACGCCCCGCAGAGCGCGCGACTTTGCGCCCGGGCGAAACCGCGTCACGCAAAGCCGGGCGCCCGTCAGTACGCCGGCAAGCGCACCCGCCGCGTCTACGACGCGAGCTTCGACGCGTCCACCTGGCGCAGATACCACTGCAAGAACCGCTCGAGCGGCTTGCGCAGGGCCAGCCCCAGAAGCGCCGCCGGGATGAGGAACAGCACCAGCTTGCCCATGGCGAACCAGTAGTCGTTCTGGTAGATGCCCATCATGGCCGCGCGCATGGCGTCGATGGTGTGCCGCGCCGGCATGTAGGGGCTCACCCACAGAAACGGCTTGGGCATGAGCTGCAGCGGAAAGCTGCCGCCACCGGCTGTGACCTGCATGATCAGGAACAGCACGGCGATGGCCTTGCCGAGGTTGGCAAACGACAGCACGAGCGCGTAGATGATGAACGTGAACACCTGGCCCGACACCCACATGCACAGAAGGTAGAACAGCGGGTGGACCGCCTGCACGCCCAAAAACAGCAGGTTGCCGAGCGTCATGAGCACCGTCTGCATCGTGGACATGAGCGACAGGCACCCGAACCGCCCGAAGAACATCTGCCAGGGCTTGGGGTCGTCCAGCTCGGCGCGCTCCTTCTTTGACACGCGCGGCTTCACGGCCACGAGCAGCAGCAGCGAGCCGATCCACAGCGCGAGCGTCGTGTAGAGCGGCGCCATCTGCGACCCGAAGCTCGACGCGGAGAATACGGCGATGCGGTCGAGCTCCACCGGAGCGGCGAGCGCGTTGGACAGCGACGAAATGTCGGACGACAGCAGCGCGCGGACGGTTTCGTTGTCGCCCTGCGCCAGCGCCGTGAGCAGCTGGTTGCTCAGGCTGGACAGGTCGCTCGCCGAGTTGGACAGGCTCTGCGCCGAAGCGTCGAGCGCCGTCTGCGCCCGGTCGAGCGCCGCATTGACGGAATCGGTCTGGCCGGACAGGTCGGCCGCGGCGGCGTCGAGGCCGTCGGCACTCGACCCGAGCGCGTCGGCGATGACGCCCACGTCGGAAAGGAGCGCGTTCAGGTTGGGCTCGACGTCGTCGGTGTAGCTCGACGACACGGCGTTCACGCTGTTGCGCGCCTCGGTGACCAGGGACGACACGGCATCACGGTCGTCCTGCACGGTGCTTGCGCCCGCATCGATGTCATCCGCGGCGCGGTTGAGCGCATCGCGCAGGTCGGTCTGGCGGTCGATGGAGGCCTGCACGCGATCGATGATGCGGTCGAGCGCGGCCACCGCCTGGTCGGCGCCCAAGTCCGACGCCGCCGTGCGCAGCTGGCTCAGGTTGTCGCGCAGCTCGGTGCTGCGGGCAACGCCGCCGTCGACGTTGCTCGCCTCGTTGCGCAGCGCCGATGACGAGTCGGACGTCAGCTGGTCGGCCGAGACGAACGCGGCATCGATCGACTGCGCCACGGACGCGTACGCGTCGGCGTCGGACGCCAGAGCGCTCTCGAGCGCGCTCGACGATGACTTCAGCGCGTCGCCGATGCCACTCGCCGCCGTGCGCGTGTCCTCGACACCGCTCGCCACGTCGCCCGACGACGACCGCGCCTGGTCGATGAGCTGGCCGGTTCCCGTCACGAACTGCTCCGACGTGCCCAGAAGGCTGCTGTACGCCGAGATGACGTTGGACGCCTGCTGCATCTGCGTGCTGATGGTGCCCACATGCGTGGCGAGCGTGGCGATCCGACCGCCGGCGTCGGTGCCGTCGAGGTAGTTGGACAGCGACTTCATGATGTTGAGCGACGCCTCGGTGATGGTCTCGGTGAATTCCTTGTTGACCTCGTACGATATGGCGTCGGCGCCCTGCCCTGTCACCTTGGGGGCGATGGCGTTCTTCTTCTCGTTGGTGTAGTAGAGGATGCTCGCCGCGGTGGAGTCGTCCTGGTAGAACGTCATCATGTCCTCGCTGAAGGACGAGGGGATGACGACGGCCGCGTAGTACTTGCCCGACTCGGCGCCGTCGATGGCATCGCTTTCGGATGTGATGACCCAGTTCAGCTGGTCGTTCGCACGCAGAGACGACGCCACCTGGTCGCCGATGTTCACGCGGATGGGCAACAGGTCGCTCTGGTAGCCCACGTCCTCGTTGGCGACGGCCACCTGGAGGTTGCCGGTGTTGGCGAACACGTTCCAGCAGGCCAAGATGTTGTACCACGAGAAGATCGACGGCAAAAACACCAGGCCCACGACGATGACGACGGTCATGACGTTGCTGGTCAGGCGCTTGAGGTCGGCAAGGAACAGCCGCATGATGTTCTTCATCACGCCTCGCCCCCTTCGTCCGGCGCATCGTCGCGCGCTGGGTCGCGCGGCGCGGGCGCTGCGTCATCGGCAGGCTGTGCGGGAGCGGGTGCAGCTTCACGGGCGGCGTCCGTACGTGCGGTCTCCGCCGGCTGCGCCGTCTTCTGCACGGGAGCGGTCTTCTCCGCCGGCTGCGCAGACGCCGCCGTCACAGCGGCATCGGCCATCGGACGCGCAGTGCCGGCATACGCCGGTACCGATGTCTTCTCGAATCCGCCGTCCGTCGGCAGCGCGCCGTCGAACAGCGCACCGTCCGCGATGTGCTGGTCGGTGCCGTTGTGCAGGTCGATGAGTTCGCGCAGCTGCTCGTCGGTGTAGCCTTCGAGCGCCATCTCGTGCTCGAAGTAGTCGCGGATGTGCTCGACGACGATCAAAAAGCCCAGCACCAGCACGAACAGGGCGAGCCACATCGTCAGCGTGATCACCTTGTCGCTCTCGCTCATGGTGGTCACCACCGTGAGAACGGCCGGGACGACGATGCCGAAGATGACGGCGCCCCTGATCAGGCGCGGATAGTGCTTGAGGAACTTCGCACGGCTCTCCTGCAGGCGCTCGCGGAAGTCGTCGCGGTGCGACAGCGCCTTGGCGATCTGCGCGAAGCGGAAGCGCCGCGGCGGCGCCTGCAGTTCCTCGCCGTTCAGGATGTCGCTCTCGCCGATTTGGTGCGCGGACATCCGGTTGAGGTTGGTCATGTACGGGCGCACGACGAGACCGAGCACGAACCCGCTTGCCGCGAATAGGACGAGCACGCCGAGCATCTGGAACAGCGATGCGCCGTACAGGCCGCCGATCGTCTCGCGCAGCGCGTTGATACCGTAGGTGAACGGCATCAACGGATAGATAGCCCGAAAGAACGGCGGCGTCATCTCGATGGGATACAGGCCGGTCGCACCCGGAATCTGGGCGAACACCATGATGATGCACAGCCCCTTGCCCACGTGCAGAAGCGTGAGCGCAAGCGCGTACTGGATGCTCAGGTACGTGAGCGACGTGACGATGGCCGTCAGGAAGAACAGCGGGACGTTGGCGCACTGGACGCCGATGAACAGACAGCCCGCGCAGCACACGGCGGCCTGCCCCACGCATAGAAGCGCGAAGAACAGCCAGCGCGCCATGTAGCGCTGGGTCAGCGTCAGGTTGGGCACGCCCTCGTCGTCGACCTCCTGGCGCAAGATAACGAGCAGCATGAACACGCCGATCCACAGCGTTAGGTTCATGAACAGCGGCGCCATGGCCGAGCCGTACGCGTTGAGCGGGTACAGGTTGACGGTTTCCACCGTCGTCGGCGACGCCATGAAGCTCGCGATCTTCTGCGAGTCGATTTCGCCGCCACCAGGAAGCTGGGACAGCGTGCTGGCGGCCGCAAGGGCCTCGAAATCGGATTTCGCCGTGCTGAGCTCGGTCGATATGTCGCCGAGCAGCGAATCGGTCTGGGAAAGCGCCTCGGACAGCGATGACAGCGTGCTCTGCAGCTGGCCGAGCGACACGAGCGCCTGGCTGATGACGAGCTGCTGGTTGCTCACCGTGCCAGCCAGCGACGACGTGCTCGCGCTGATCTGATAGAGGTTGGACAGAAGCGACGGCAGCGTGGTCGAGGCGATCTGCTGGCGCACGCCCGCGCCCGTCGCAAGCGAGCTCTGCACGGCGTCGTTGGTCGTCGCCCCCACGTTGGATAGCGCGTCGGCGGTGTCGGAGACGTCGGTCGACACGGCGCTCGCGTCCGCGAGCATCTGGTCGTACTGGGCCTTCTGCGTCTGCATGCGCGCGAGCGCGTCCGCCGCGGTGCGGGCGGCGTCGGAATCGGCGGGCAGGAGCGTCTGCACGGCCTGCAGTTCCTCGATCGCGCGCCCGAGCTGGTCGGATACGGTCTGCGCCGCCGAAAGCGCCGCGTCGACGCGACCTTCCGCCGCAGAGGCGGCCGTCGAGGCGCCACCCAGCGCCGACGACGTCTGCAACGCCGCGCTCGAAGCGAGCGACGAGCCGTCGTCGAGCGCCGTCGACAGCGACGCCGCGAACGTGCCGGTGGCGTTCTGTGTGGCCAACGCAAGCGCCGACGCGTCGAGCAACGCGTCCGACACGTCGGTTAGGTCGCCGCGCGCGCCCTCGACAAGCGTCGAGGCGTCGGAGGCCTTGCCGTTGGCCGTATCGACCGCCGTGTTCAGATCGCCCACCGACGTGCGGGCGGCGTTGAGCGCATCGTCGGCCTCGGTCGCACGCTGGACGACGGTGCTGTTCACGCCGTCGACCTTGCCCTGCGCCTCATCGACCCACTGATCCACGGCGGTGCCCACCACCCCGCTGACCGTGGCGACGATGGTGCTGTTTACGGTCTGATCGAGGGTGTTCGCGCCCGTGTCGGTGATCTTCGGCGACACGGGGTTGGCCTTCTCGTTGACGTAGTACTGGATCTGCGGCTGCGTGAAATCCCCGGTGAGCAGCGTCGTGAAGTCCGACGTGAAATCGGACGGGATGATGTAGGCGGCGTACGCCTTGCCCGACTGAACCATGTCGAGCGCCGTGTTGTAATCGGTGAAGTACCAGTCCAGCGACGTGTTCTCGTGAAGCTGCTCCTCGATCTGCGAGCCCAGGTTCATCTCGCCGGTCAACTCGGTCGAGGCGCCCTGATCCTGGTCGACCACGCACACGCGGAGGTTTCCCGTGTTGTCGTAGGGGTTCCAGAACCCGATGACGTTGAACCAGGTGTAGGTCGAAGGCAGGATGACCAGGACGATCGCAACGATCAGCGTCGCCGGGGACTTCAGCAGGCGAATGATGTCGCGCTTGAGAACGCGCCAGACGTTTCCCACCCGATGTACCCCCTCTGATTGGTTTCCGCCGGATGGCCGCGATGCCATCGCTTGAGCATTTCCGCCGGATGGCCGCGGGGCATTGGGCGGGCGTTTCCGCTGGATGGCCGGGGCGCCATCGCATAAACATCTCCGCCGGACGGCCGCGCGCCATCGCATGAGCGTTTCAAGTGTACGCGCGACAGCGGGGCGCATGCCCACTCGCCGTGCGACGTTCTTCGGTTTTCGCACAGGCGGGCGCACCGGTCCGTCCGCGCGACGCACCTTAGTCTACTAGGAAAAATGTCCCACAAATCAACATGTAGGGACTATCCACGATATGTTTCGAATTGACGGAAACGCCTGATGGGGCAATGGCCCCCACGTGCTCAGCGCTGGTCGTCCGCGCGCTCTTCGGCTTCGCGCGCTCTCAGCAAATCCAGAGCCGCGGCAACCTCGTCCATCCGTTTGCGCGGAATGGCGATGGTCTTCGCATCGGCCATGACGATCTCGTCGCGGCTCGCGCAAAGGATGTACGCATAGTTGACCACGTAGCTGCGGTGCACGGTCACGAACCGGTCGTCGAGCTTCTCGCACACCTTTGAAAGGCCGATGTTCACCTCATACCCGCCCACGATCGTGCATATGTACGAATGCTTGCCGCGCGCCCCAGCCCACATGATCTCGTCGATGGGCACCATGACGGTCCCCTTCCCCGCCAGGGGAAAGCACACATAACGGGGATAGCAGTCGAGTGCGTCGAGCGCCCAGTGCAGCTCATGAGATTCGGTCGCGGGACCAACCGGGAGCGCGTCCGTGCGCTCCCCCTCAGACGCGATTGCGCCATACGTGTTGAAGACCTGGACCTCCGAGCTCAAGCCGGACAGCGCCGTCGGCATGGAGAGGTGGAAGAATCGCACGGACAACCGTCCGTCTTCCAATTCCCAGTCAGCCGAGCTGCGCTGCTGGTACAGGCGGCTGAAATCCCCCGCCACCGTGCGATAGCTCCCGACCACCGTGCACAGCGAGCCGTTGTTCGCCGCCACCTCGAAGCGGCCCTCGACGAGCCGACCCGCGTACTGAGGGCTCAGCGAGGCGAAAAAGCCCTGGGCAAGCGCCTTCTTCCCCCGTTTGAGTTCGTTACTGCCCACGTCGAACCACAAGACGTCCTCGCGGCACAGCTCAAGTAGTGCGCTGACGTCCTGATGCCATATGGCAGCGGCGGCGGCGCAGGAAAGCTCGACAGCCGTTTCGAGTTGATCGCGTTTCACGTATGATCCGCACTTTCAAAAATCGAGAATCGGCTCGGAAAAGGCGGCTACCCCCCCCCGAGACCGATTCCCCGATGCCCACGAGGACCCGCGAGGCATCGCTGCTTAAATTACGCGGACTATTTTATATGACTGTTTCTATTCTTGAATCCGGATGCGTTCGTTTTCACAGTATTCCGTCGAGAAGTGAACCTCAGCGGCAAAACAAGCCCCCGAAATGCAGAATCCGACCGAAATGCGCCGAGGCGCTGGTCACCCGGGCGGCCAGCGCCCCATGGTTCACCCGCCTGCAAGGGGCGGGCGCACGTCCGTCGTTGCGCCGCAGCACGCCGCGGCAGCAACGCTCGATCAACCGCGCCGCAGCGCGCCCACAGGCCGAACGCGCCGCGGCGCACCGCAATAGCGTCGCTAGTCCTGCGGCACCTCGGCGACGACCTCGACCTCGACGAGCGCGCCGGCAGGCAGCCCCGCCACGCCCACGGCCGAACGCGCCGGACGCGCGTCGCCGAAGTGCTCGGCGTAAATGGCGTTGAACGCGGCGAAGTCCTCGATGTGCGCGAGGAAGCACGTCGTCTTCACCACGTGGTCGAAATCCGTACCCGCGGCGGCGAGCAGCGCCTCGACGTTGCGCATCACCTGGTGCGCCTGCTCCTCCAGCGTGTCACCGCAGATCTTGCCGGTGGCCGGGTCGATGGCGATCTGACCCGAGGCAAACATAAGGCCGCCCGTGACCTTGGCCTGGGAATACGGCCCGATGGCGGCGGGGGCGTTGGGCGTGGAGATGGTCTTCATGATGGGTCCTTTCTTGCGCGGGCTCGCGTCGGCGCGCAGGCATCGCTTCGCGGCGCGGGCGCGCCGGACGACGTCGCGTCGGCACCGTGCAGCGTGTCGAAATATCGGCCTTGCAGCAGGTACGCGCTCGTCATGGTCTGTACACAGGAGTAGCATAGCCCTTGTCGCAAAAGACGGAACCTCCGACACAGAAGGATATGTCATGCTCACATTGGAAGATTTCGAAGAGGCGTCCGAGCGGGTACGCGACGTCACCCTCGAGACGAAGCTGATCTACAGTCCGTATTTCAGCGACCTGACGGGCAACAAGGTGTACCTCAAGCCCGAGAACCTCCAGCGCACGGGCGCCTACAAGGTGCGCGGCGCCTACTACAAGATTTCGACGCTGACCCCCGAAGAGCGCGCAAAGGGCCTGATCACAGCTTCGGCCGGCAACCACGCCCAGGGCGTCGCCTACGCGGCCAAGCGCTACGGCGTGCCGGCGGTCATCGTCATGCCCACCACCACGCCCTACATCAAGGTGGAGCGCACGCGCGCGCTCGGCGCCAACGTGGTGCTGGCCGGCGACGTGTACGACGAGGCGCACGAGGAAGCCGAGCGTCTGGCGGCCGAGCACGGCTACACCTTCATCCAGCCGTTCAACGACCCCGTTGTGGCGTGCGGCCAAGGCACCATCGCCGTGGAGATCGTGAAGGAGATGCCGCTCGTCGACTGCATCCTCGTGCCCATCGGCGGCGGCGGGCTGGCCTGCGGCGTTTCCACCTTCGCCAAGGAGTTCAACCCCAAGATCAAGGTCATCGGCGTGGAGCCGTCCGGAGCCGCCTGCATGAAGGCGTCGATCGAAGCCGGCCACGTGGTCAAGTTGCCGCACGTGAGCACCATCGCCGACGGCACCGCCGTGCAGGAGCCGGGTGACCTGGTGTTCCCGTACCTGCAGAAGAACCTCGACGACATCATCACCATCGACGACGACGAGCTCGTGGGCGCGTTCTTGGACATGGTGGAGAACCACAAGCTGATCGTGGAGAACTCGGGGCTTCTGTCCGTGGCGGCGCTCAAGCACCTGGATATGAAGGGCAAGCACGTGGTCAGCGTGCTGTCCGGCGGCAACATGGACGTCATCACCATGTCGTCGGTGGTGCAGCTGGGCCTTATCCAGCGCGACCGCGTGTTCACCGTGTCGGTGCTGCTGCCCGACCGCCCCGGCGAGCTCGTGCGCGTGGCGCAGACCATCGCCGACGCGAACGGCAACGTCATCCGCCTGGAGCACAACCAGTTCGTGAGCGCCAACCGCAACGAGGCCGTGGAACTGCGCGTGACCATCGAGGCGTTCGGCACCGACCACAAGCACGCGATCGTCGAAGCGCTCGAGAAGGAGGGCCTGCGCCCGAAGATCGTCGCGCACAACGCGAGCCGCCTGTAGCGGAACGCGGGGCGAAGCCGCCCAGGCAGATAAACCAAGCACAACGAGGGGGCGCATGCCGCTGAGCGCGCGGCCCCTTTCGTATTCCACATGCCTCTTCGGCAGTCAATGGACAGCGCGTCTGACACGTCCATGAAAAACGTTAATTGAGACTCCGGCAAACGGTCGAATGCGGTTAGTATACGGTGAATCACACGGTGCATCGAACCATTGGGAGGAACCGAATGCTAACCGAGCGTATGCTCTCGACCCTCATTCACGACATCACAGCCACGCACCTGCGGCTGCAACCGGTCCACGAAGACCATATTCCGCACGCCAAATCCAGCAAACCGACCCTGCTGTACGCCCACGTGCCGTTCTGCGAACGCCTGTGCCCGTACTGCAGCTTCAACCGCTACCCCTTCCGCGAAGAGGTGGCGCGGCCGTACTTCGCCAGCATGCGCAAAGAGATGAAGATGCTCAAGGACCTGGGCTACGACTTCGACAGCCTGTACATCGGCGGCGGCACGCCCACGATCATGCTCGACGAGCTGTGCGAGACGATTGACTACGCGCGCGACCTGTTCAGCATCACCGACGTCGGAACCGAGACCAACCCCAACCACATCGTCCAGCCGTGGCTCGACAAGCTGCACGGCCGCGTGCAGCGCCTGTCCGTGGGCGTGCAGAGCTTCAACAACGACCTGCTCAAGCAGATGGACCGCTACGACAAGTACGGCGACGGCGAGACCATCTTCGAGAACATCGGCATCGCGTCGGAGTACTTCGACTCGCTCAACGTGGACATGATCTTCAACTTCCCGTCCCAGACCGAGGAGATTCTGATCGACGACCTGGAGAAGATCGCCACGTGCGGCTGCCGCCAGACCACGTTCTCGCCGCTGTACGTGTCCAACGCCACCATGCGCAAGATGCGCGAGACCTTGGGGCCCATGGATTGGAACCGCGAATACCGGTTCTACCAGCTGATCGACGGCGTTCTGGCCGGCGGCAAGGACCCGATGTTCCGCCGCACCACGCTGTGGACGTTCACGCGCAACGGCGTTGACACCGCGGCCAACGAAGGCGAGATCGACGAGTTCCAGGTGTCGAGCGAATCGTACCCCGCCGTGGGCAGCGGGTCGATTTCGTGCCTTGACGGCATGATGTACGTCAACACGTTCAGCATCGACGAATACAACCAGGCGATCGCCGAAGGGCGCCAGCCGCTCATGGGCAAGACCCGCA
This sequence comes from uncultured Eggerthellaceae bacterium, assembly GCA_903789375.1. Classification (GTDB taxonomy): domain Bacteria; phylum Actinomycetota; class Coriobacteriia; order Coriobacteriales; family Eggerthellaceae; genus CAIFEB01. The sequence continues at coordinate 14,378 of CAIFEB010000016.1, forward strand.
TGAGCGACCGCGACCTGATGCGCTACCGCTTCCTGCTGCAGCTGTACCAGCAGCGGTTCGACAAGAAGCAGTTCGAGCGCGACTTCGGCTGCAGCGTGGAGGTGGGCCTGCCCGCCGAGATGGCGTTCATGCGCATGAACAAGGCGTTCGCCACCGACGATGCCAACGAGCTGACGCTCACGCCGATGGGCCGCTACCTGACCGTGGTGATGTACCGCCAGTTCCTGAGCGGCATGAACAACCTGCGCGACCAGGCGCGCGCGGCGCTCACCGGCCCCGAGCACGAGCTGCTGTTCGGCGACGGCACGCCCGAGCACTGGCGCGAGGAGCAATAGCGGCGCTGGCGCGGCAGCGGTGGACGAGCGGTCCTACGGCGGCGCGCGGGCGGCGACAAGGAGCGCCTCGGCGGTTGCGCAGCGGCGCGAGGGCGATGCAACGATAGCAAGCCAAGGCCAAGGCATATGCAACGAGCAAACGGCGATGCGGTTCGATCTTCGGGTCGGCCGCATCGCCGTTTTCGCTGAAAGCACGTTCGCGCTACAGGATGGCAACCGTTGCCACGTCGAAACCCGCCCGACCGGGCGCGCACGGTATGTTGGTGGCGAGATTACGCGACGGCACGCCACTCCCAGGCTTGCCGTCTTCCATGGGGGAAGCGATAGGCAGGAGCACCACCGATGAACACACTCGAAGCGATCGAATCGCGCCATTCCGTGCGCGACTACACCGACGAACGCCTTTCCGATGCCGCCTGCGCGGCGCTGCAGCGCGAAATCGACCTGTGTAACGAGGAGGGCCACCTGCACATGCAGCTGGTCGTCGACGAGCCGCAGGCGTTCACGAGCGGCCGCGCCCGCTACGGCAGCTTCTCCGGCGTGCGCAACTACGTCGCCGTCGTGGGCGAACACACGTCCGACCTGCAGGAACGCGCCGGCTATTACGGCGAGCGCCTGGTGCTGGCCGCGCAGAAGATGGGACTCAACACGTGCTGGGTGGCGCTCACGTTCAAGCGCGTGCCCGACGCGTTCTCCGTCGACAGCGGCGAGAAGCTCGTGTGTCTGATCACGGTGGGACACGGCACGACGTCCGGCGAACCGCACCGCATCAAGACGGCGCCCGAGGTGAGCAACTGGACCACGGCCAGCCCCGATTGGTTCAAAGCCGGCGTCACGGCGGCGCTGCTGGCGCCGACGGCCATGAACCAGCAGAGGTTCACGCTGACGCGCGAGGGCACCGTCGTCACGGCGAAGGCGGGCGTCGGATTCTACACGAAGCTCGACTTGGGCATCGTGAAGTACAACTTCGAGATTGCCGCGGGGCGCGAGAACTTCCGTTGGGCGTCCGACATCGCGCGTCCGAAGAACGCGAGCCGCTACACCGAGGTGAAGGCGTAGGGCGCCGCGGCGCGCTCATGCACGCCAGAGCTTCGAAGCACACGGTTGATTCCAGCGCCGGGCCGATGCGAGCAGTTCAGCATCGGCCCGGCGCTCTTTTACGCCGCCAGCAGGCGCGCCATCGGCGTCGGGCCCAGCGCTGTGCGCGGCTCGCGATTTAGGCGGCGCGATTGTTCTCGCGCGCGTTTGAGACCCTCCAAGCGCCGCTCGCAGTGCCGCACGCCAGCACCGCAGGTCGAGCGCTAGAACCGCTCGGCGTGGATGCGGTCGCGCTGCGTGCGGTCCCAGTCGCGCGGCGGAAACTCCTTTGCCGGCACGCCGAGCGCGAGCATTCCCTCCACGTGGTACGCGGAGGGAATGCCCAGGATGCGCCGCACGTTTTCCTGCGCGTCGTTCCCGTCGGCGTCCGCGCGCAGGCGAATCTGCACCCAGCAGGAGCCCAAGCCGCACTCCTCGGCTTCGAGCATCATGAACGCCAGCGCGACGCTCGCGTCCTCCGTCCACGCATCCGCCGCGCCGTCCTGCGCGATGACCGCGATCGCCACAGCCGCACCGCTCACGTGCGCAGCTCCCGTCGCCTTGCTTTCCGCCAGCTGCGCCAGCGTGGCCGCATCGCGCACGCACACGAACTCGAGCGGGCGGATGTTCTTGCTGCTCGGCGCCAGCAAACCCGCTGCCAGCACCCGATCGAGCGCCTCGCCGGGAATGGGCTCGCCGGTGTACGCCCGTACGCTGCGCCGCCGCCTGATTGCCTCGAACACGTCCATGTTGCCTCCTGAATCCGCAGGTCCGCAGAGTCTACAAACCCGCATCCGCGCTTCGCCCGCCAGCCTATTCCCGGCCGCGCGCATCCTTCCTCACCGGCCGCGCGTTGTAGGCGAGCCACGACACGACGAGCGGCGTCAGGTACACGAACGGCAGCGCGTAGCGCATGGCCTCCGCACCTGTGGAAAGCGGCGACACGAACACGCCCGCCACAAGCCCCGCCAGCGGAACGAGCGCCGCGATGCCGTACGGGCGACGGCGCGACATGAGCACCGACAGCGCCAGAATCGGCAGGAACGTGACGTAGGAACCCGTCGCGATGAGCAGGTTGAACAGCGGCGTCGCCTCCCACGCTTCGTAGAAGCTCGCGAGCGCGCTCGCTGCGGCGGCGTTGCCCTCGTGTTCCCAGAACTCGGTCGGCATGACGTCGGGCTCATACGAGCTGTGCCAGCTTGAATCGAACAGCACGGCGATGGGGTCGGTCGTGTACCAGCCCGCCGTGGTGGCGCCGAACGCGTCGGCGTAGGTTTTGGGATGGCGCGGGCCTTCCGCCAGCCACGCCTGAAGGTAATGCAGGTAGGCGCTCGTCGTGCCCAGATTCGAATAGCCCTTCACGCCGTCGGCCGACCCGGGCGTGTAGCGGTCCGCAATCGTCGACATGTCGAGCAGCGTGTCGATGTCCTCGAACTCGCTGTCGGTCATGTCATCCGCATGGCGCGTGACGTACAGGCCCGTCTGCTGGAAGGGGATCGAGAGCATCTCCTGCGCGCCGCCGGACGTGACGCCCACCACGCGGAACCCGAGCGGAAGAACGACCCACATGAGCGCCGCAGCGCACACGAGCGGAATCCACGCGCGTCGCCAAGGGTGGGCAGATGCAGCATCGGAGCTGGCAATCCCCAATGCGCCAGATGAGGGTTCCTCGGAAGCAGATGCACCGTTTGCCGCCACGACCGCAGGGGCATCGTCGGCGCGCGTCGAATTCGAAGGCGCCTTCCCCTGCGTCGCCTGCGCATTCGCGTGTTCCGCCCCGCCGCGCCGAGCACGCCGGTCATTCACCGCCGCCACGACGATCAATACGAGCAGCGTGCCCACGGTCAGGTAGATGCCCAGCTTGCGCGTGAGACAGCTCAGAAGCGTCACCACGACGAACGCGATGAGAAACCGCCGGTCGGCGAGGGCAGCGCCGCGCGTGCGGCAGACCTCCATCACGCCGATCACGAACGGCACGAACACCCAGCCGAAGAACGAGTCCTTCGACATGTTCGCCACGAGCAGCGGAAACAGCGGGAACAGCGCGTAGACGCCCACGAGCACACGGCACCACAGCGCGGACAGGCGAAGCCGCCGGCGCGCGTAGACCGCCGTCGCCGCCAGGGCGAGGCTTGTCGCCGCCGCCTGCAGCACCACGTACAGGAACACACCCGCTTTGATGGAGCCGAACAGGTGCTCGCCCGCGTGCACGACGAATCCCATGCACAGCGTGTCGAAGAGCGGGTGGTGGTCCGCCAGACGAAACTCCTGGCCGGTGACGAACGTCGAATAGTAGATGGCCAGCTGCTCGAACGTGTCGTTGGACAGCGTTCCCGGATAGAGCGCGATCAGATACGGCAGCCAGCACACGAAAATGACCACTGCGGCGATGAGCCATACAGCCCACGCGGGGCGCCGCGATGCGCCGTCGGGTGCGGCGACGCCGCCTGCCGGCGCGCCACCCCGCTCAAGCGTGGCAGCCCGCACGTCGCCGCGCCAGCACAGAAGCGCCCGCACGGCCACGAACAGGACGAGAAACACTACGGCATGCGCCGCGAACGACCCGAAGAACCGCCCGTCGACTGCAAGGTCGGGCGTGACGATGTACTGCTCGCCCGCCGCCCAGACGCATCCCAGCACCACTGCAAGCACCACTTCGTGCGGGCGGATGCCCCGCACGAGCGCACCGGCGCGCTTCATCACGCCGGGCGCCTCTTCGTCATGCTTCGTCTGCAAACTGCGCGTCTCCCGTCCTGTTTGCCGAATGTCTGGCTAGACCAGCTTCACGAACTTGCGCTTGCCCGCCTGAAGAACCGCGCCGGCAAGTTTCTCCGGCTCCACGTTGTAGCACTTCGCCGGCACCTGCTCGCCGTTGATCTTCACGCCGCCGCCGTCGATGAGCCGGCGCGCTTCGCTCGTGCTGCCCTGCAGACCGGCGTTCACCAGAAGCTTTGCCAGATAGACCTTGCCCTCGTCGTTCGGCGTCAGGTCGGCCTTGAACTCGGGAATTTCGTCGGGCATGTCGTGGAACTTGTGCACCTGGTCGAACTGCTCCTCGGCGTGCTGCGCCTCCTCCTCGCTGTGGTAGGCCGCCACGATGTTGCGAGCCAGGGCGCGCTTGGTCTTGTTCGGGTCCAGTTCTCCTGCCGCCAGCTGCTTTTCGATTTCGTCCACCTTGTCGACCGGGCACGTGGATGCCAGACGGAAGTACTTCACCATGAGCTCGTCGGGAATGCTCATGACCTTGCCGAACATGTCAACCGCGTCGTCGGTGACGCCAATGTAGTTGCCGTAGCTCTTGGACATCTTCTTGACGCCGTCGAGGCCCTCGAGCAGCGGAAGCGTCAGGCACACCTGCGGCTCCATGCCGAGCTTCTCCATGAGCTCGCGGCCCGCGAGCAGGTTGAACAGCTGGTCGCTGCCGCCAAGCTCAACGTCTGCCTTGATGCAGACCGAGTCGTACGCCTGCATGATGGGGTACAGGAACTCGTGCACGCTGATGGGCAGGTTGTTGGAATAGCGGTTGTGGAAGTCGTCACGCTCGAGGATGCGAGCGACGGTGAACTGGCTGGACAGCTTGAGCAGGCCCTCCAGGTCCAGCTTGAACAGCCACTCGGAGTTGTGGCGCAGCGTCGTGCGCTCGGGATCCAGGATCTTGAACGCCTGATCGACGTAGGTCTGAGCGTTCTCGTCGATCTGCTCTTTGGTCAGCTGCGGGCGCGTGCTGTTGCGGCCCGACGGGTCGCCGATGAGCGCCGTGCCGTCGCCGATGATCAGCGTCACCTGGTGACCCAGGTCCTGGAACTGGCGCAGCTTGTGCAGCGGGACGGCGTGGCCGATGTGGATATCGGGGGCCGTCGGGTCGACGCCGAGCTTGATGTTGAGCGGCTTGCCGCGCTTGAGCTTCTTCATCAGGTCGGCTTCGGGCACGATAGTGTCGACGCCCGATGCGATGATATGGAACTGTTCTTCTGCGGAAAGCATTGACATCCTCTTTCGAAACGTGTGCGTACGTGGTAACGAGCGATTCTAGCACAGCGGTGCCGCGGTCCTATGAAACACCCCTGAACAGATGACCGCTGGTCGTGCCGCGGCGCTTTTCGATGGCGCGGTTCTCGTCGAACAGAAGCGCCCGCGCGCGGACCGCCCGCGCCGTCATCTCGGCCGCCTGAGGCTTGTCCAAAAGCGTCGTATCAACCATGAAGGCGGTGACGCCGGCATCCACAAGGTCGGGCAGGCTGTGCGCGATGTCCAGCTGCACGCCGTTGTACAGATGGCCGCGGCCGAGCGCGTCGGTGACCACGGGGAAGTCGAACTCCTTGCGGTCGGTGTAGAAGTGTTCGCGGCTGCGGCGCGGACAGGTCTCGCACTGCTCGTTGCACGGCCCCTGGCTCATGAGCAGGCAATGCTCGCAAATCATGAGCTCCTGCGCGCCGATGATGGTGAGGCCGAGCGGCACGGGCGTGCGTTCGCCCAGGTCGGCAATCTGCCCGAGCGTGAGCTCCGGCGACAGCCACACGCGCTCTGCGCCCCACGACGCCACCTGTTCGAGCGCGGCGGGGTTGGTGAGCGGCACGTGCGGACCCACCTCGATACGGGCGCCGGCGGCGCGGGCGCGCATGATCGACCCCAGGCTGTCGCAGAAGACGGGCTTGTCCTCGCGCACGTAGTCCCACGGGTCGAACGACAGCGCGTATTCGCGCGTGCCCGGATGCGGGTCGTGGTCGATGGTCGGCAGCGCCATGACGCGCTGCTTGGGATAGCCCGCCTGCTCGGCTTCCTGAAGGCGCACGCCGGCGAGCTGCGCCTGGCCGCGCTTGTAGTTGAGGATGGGCACGTACACGGCATCGGCGCCGGCGCGTTTGGCGGCGCGGGCGCAGGCGGGGTTCGTCGCCCAGGTGAAGACCTTGACATCGTCGCGGCTGGGACGGGCGCCCAGGCGCGAGCCCGTGCGGGCGCCAGCCGCGCGCGGCGGCAGCGGGAACGCGGGCCGGTCGGCCCAGGGCGCGAGCAGCTGCGCCTGCAGGTCGTCGAGCGCTTGGGCGCGCAGGTGGTGGATCTGCGAGAATCCCATGCCCACGCCCTCGTCGAGGTCGATGCTGAGGTCGACCAGGTAAAACGGCGTCTGCCCCATGCGGTCGACGTGCTCGGCCACGCCGTCGGCGTCGAGCGCGCGCGTGCGGGCCGCCTCCACGACGGCGCCCGTGGCGCTGCCGACAATGCCGCATCCGCGCGGGGCGGCGGGAGCCGAAGCTCCATTGCCTGCGGAGCGTTCATCTGCGACGTTTTCCGTTGTCGGCGCAGGTGCCCCCGCGCTGGCAGCGGCCGCGGACGCGGGCGCATCGGCCGCGGCGCGCGCCTCCGGCGTGACGCCAGTAGGAGCCCCCGCCGGCGCGTACCTGCGGCAGCTCGCCAGCTCGAAGGACATCCGCGCGGGCTCGCCCTGGTGCAGCACGACCGTGCCGATGACCGGCAGGCGCGGCTCAAAGGGGTCGTCCTCGAACGCCTCGGCCGCGTTGCGCACGCGGAACACCCGGTCGCCCTTGCTCACGCGCTGGTCGACTGCCAGCTTGACCGTGCCTTTGCGACCGGGCACGAGCTCGTTCACCGGGCAGGCGAAATGCCCCCGGTTCGTCCAGATTTCCACGGTGTCGCCTGCATGGAGCGGGCGTTCAGGGGCGATCTCGATTTCGCCCGGACGCGCGGCGGCGACCCGCCCGACGAACACGCCGCGGTTGTTGGGGCGCCCGTAGCTCATGATGTCGTTGCCGCGGTCTCCGGTCAGATACGCCGTGGTGAACCCGCGCGAGAACGCCTCGGCGAGCGACGAACGCTGCTCGTCGGTGGCTTTGACGTCGACGGCGGGCGCGGGAGCTGCGCTCGAGCTACCGGCGAATTCCGAATCGGCAGCCGCCGCGGAGGCGACAGCGGACGCCGCATCAGCGGCAGCTTCCGCAGGCGCCGATGCACTCTGGTCGGCGGTGCTTCCTGCCGACGCGGTGTCGTCGGCAGACGCCGACTCTCCCGCCGCAGCGACGTCTGCCTCTGCCCCCGCCGCAGCTGCGGTGTGCTCGGCTTCCGTCTCTGCTTCCGCCGCAGCCGCAGCGCGCTCGGCTTCCGCCGCGAGCGTGCGGTCGAGCACGTCGCGATAGACTCCGATGACGGTATGCACGTAGTCAGCCGACTTCATGCGGCCCTCGACCTTGAGCGACGACACGCCCGCCTCGACGAGCTGCGGCAGCAAATCGACCGTGCACAGGTCGCGCGGCGACAGCAGATGTTCGCCCGGTGCGGGCAGCGGGCCGTCGGTGCGATCGTCGTGCAGCTCGTACGGCAGACGGCACGCCTGGGCGCACAGCCCGCGGTTTGCCGACCGGCCGCCGATCATCGACGACATCAGGCACTGCCCCGAATAGCAGATGCACAGCGCCCCGTGCGAAAACACTTCAACATCCATGCCGAAGTCGTGTGCGACCTGCGACAACGCAGCGATTTCGGAAAGCGAGAGCTCGCGCGCGAGCGTCACGCGCCCGGCGCCGAGTTCGGCCGCCGCCTCGATGCCGGCGGCGTTGTGGACGTTCATCTGCGTGGACACGTGCAGCGCGCCGGCCGGGAACTCGCGCGCGATGGCGCGAGCGAGTCCCAGGTCCTGCACGATGAACGCGTCCGCACCCGCGCGCCATGCCCGCCGTGCCACGTCGAGCGCGTGGTTGTATTCCGACGGCAGAATCTCGATGTTCAGCGTCACGTAGATGCGCGCGTTGCGCAGGTGGGCGTACGCGCACGCCTCGGCCAGCGTGTCCTGCGTGAAATTGTCGGCGTTGCGGCGGGCGTTGAACTCGTCGAGCCCCAGGTAGACGGCGTCTGCGCCCGCATCGATCGCGGCGTGCAGGCATTCCATGTTGCCGGCGGGAGCCAGCAGTTCGACCTTCGGATACGTTTGCGTGTGCGTCACCGGTGGTATGTCCCTTCAGTTGCAGGCACTTCGGCAGAGGACGCCGCGCCTGCGGATGTCGTCGTTCAGGGAAATGGTTTGGCGGCAGGCAAACGCCCGCGTTTTCCCTCTTTATCAGGAAGTATATCCGCCACCGTCGGCCTTATCCGGAACTTCGCGAAATGCACGGTATCCCAATGCGGTAACGGTAGAATACACATGACGAAGCGCCCGCCGCGGAACGATGCGCCCCGCCATCCGCGGGACGCCGTACGTTGCCAGCTGCAGGACACCGCACGCTGTCGATGCATGGCGGCGCAGCGCGACGGCAGTGGTCCGCCGACGTCGGCCGGCGCATCGCGCGATCGCAGCGCAGCAGCCGCCGCTGGACGAGTGCCGAACGGCGCGGCGCGCAACTGCCCCGTCGCGTGCGGTAGCCCGCGAGCCGAAACAAACCCCAAACGCATGAGAGGCCCTGGCATGAAGATACGTCGAAAATATCGGGAAGCACACACTCATGCCGTGATGTGGGCGTTCGTCGCCATCTTGGGCGTTTTCGTGCTGTTTGGCTGCGCCGCCTGGTCGAGCGCCTCGCATCTCATCGACGAATGGTCGCAGGACCTGCCCAGCATCGACTCGGCCGAATCGTTCAACTCGGCCGCCGAATCGTACATGTACGCCGACGACGGCACCACGCTGCTCGCCGCCTTCCAGATAGACAAGCGCGACCCGGTCACGCAGGACCAGATCAGCCCCTATATCCTGAAAGGCACCGTGGCCGTCGAGGACGTCCGCTTCTACCAGCACAACGGCGTCGACCCCGTCGGCATCGCGCGCGCCATCGTCAACGACCTCGCCGGCAAGGGTCTTGAAGGCGCGTCGACCATCACCCAGCAGCTCGTGCGCAACACCGTGCTGTCCGAGGAGATGAGCGACATCACGCTCGAGCGCAAGGTGCGCGAAGCCGAGCTGGCCGTCCAGATGGAGCAGCGCTACTCCAAAGACGAGATCCTGGTCATGTACCTGAACACCATCAACTACGGCGACGGCTGCTACGGCATCGAGGCGGCGGCTCAGAACTACTTCCAAACGTCGGCGGCCGACCTGACGATCGCGCAGGCGGCCACGCTCATCGGCATCCCGCAGTCGCCCATTCGCTACAACCCCAAGGAGAATCCCGATGCGTGCCTGAACAGGCGAAACACCGTGCTCGACAGCATGCTCGCCAACGGCGTCATCACTCAGAGCGAACACGACGAAGCCGTATCCGAGCCCCTTGGGCTGAACCCCGCGCCCGACGCGCCGTCGCAGGGCATCTACCGCTACCCGTACTTCACCAGCTACGTGCGCGACCAGCTGCTGCAGGCGGACAACCCCTACGGCTGCTCGTATGCCGACCTGTTCGAGGGCGGGTTGACCATCTACACCACGCTCGATCCCGAGCTGCAGGATGACGCCGGAAGCGCCTGCGAGAGCCAGTACGCGCGCATGAGCTCGGATTTGGACGCGTCGCTCGTGGCGATGGACCCGACCACCGGCTACGTGCGCGCGCTCGTGGGCGGCAAGGACTTCTCGACCGACCAGTGGAACATCGCCGTGCAGGGCGGCAGGCCGGCCGGCTCAACGTTCAAGGTGTTCACCCTGGCCGCGGCTATCGAAAAGGGCATCAGCCCCGATACGACCATCGATTGCTCGAACCCCGTCACGCTCTCCACCGGCCAGACCGTCAACAACTTCGACAACATCGACTACGGCACGCGGTCGATTCGCAGCGCGCTTGCCGTGTCGTCCAACACCGGCTTCTACCGGCTGGCCGAGGAAGTGAGCGCGACGTCCATCATCGATGTGGCGCATCGCGCCGGCATCGACTCGTCGCTTCCGAACTACCCCATCATCACGCTCGGCACCGAGAACGTCACGCCGCTCGAGATGGCGGAGGCGTACAGCACGTTCGCCGACAAGGGCATCCATCACGACCCCGTAGTGGTGACGAAGATCACGGACAGCAAGGGCAACGTGCTGTACCAGGCCAACCCCACCGGCGACCAGGCGTTCAGCGAGGACGTGGCCGCCACCGTGACCGACACGATGCGCGCCGTATTCGAGGAATCCGACGGCACCGCCTACGGGAAGGGACCGTCGAACGGGCAGCCCGTCGCCGGCAAGACGGGCACCGGCATGGAGTTCCGCGACCACTGGATGGTCGGCTACTCGCCAACGCTGACATGCGCGGCGTGGATCGGCAACCGCGACTACTCGTCGACGAGCTCGACCATCACCGCCGTCGACCTGTGGCAAGACTTCATGAGCCGGGCGCTGGCCAACGTCCCCGTCACCGACTTCCCCAGCGCAAGCACCACCGCGAAAAGCTCGAACAGCGGGAGTTCTGCCAGTTCAAGCGCAAGTTCGAGCGCCAGCTCCAGCTCGAGTGCCAGTTCTTCGAGCGCGCAGAGCGCCTCGGGCAGCGCGCCCAACGTCATCGGCAAGAGCGAGGGCGACGCCCGCAGCGCGCTTTCAAGCTACGACGTGACGGTGGAATACGCGTACACGAGCACCGGCACGCCGGGGTCGGTCATTTCGCAGAAAACGGACGGCAACGCCGTGACCATCGTCGTGGCGCGCAGCGTCGACGAACGTTCGAGCAGCTCGGATGCCGCGAGCGCCGCAGAGTAGCGCAGAGCGGAACCAGGTACGAGCCGGGCCCAAACAGAGCAAGGTAGGAGCCGGGTCAGAGCCGAGCAGCGGAAACCATGCAGGTACTTCCCTCTCCGGGATCGCCAATAATCCGTGCGGCGCACGCCCATGAGATTTCACGTACGAACCGCATGCGCAAGCAGCAGCACGCACAAGCAGAAGCGCCCGCAACCAGTGCGAGCGCTTCCGACTTGGAACGGTTATGCGGTTGGATTTCGCGCGGAGCATCTCCGACGGAGGTCGTAACTACTTGCTGGCAGCCGCCTCGTCGCCAGCCTTCAGAGCGGCAACGCCGTCGTTGTACTCCTGCTGGATGGTTGCGATGCGCGCGTTGTACGCATCTTGATCGTAGGAGCCGTCGGTCTTCGCCATCTCGGTGTAGAGCGCGATGTAGTCGTTGAGCGACTGACGCAGCTTGGTGGTGCCGTCAACGTAGTTGGACTGGATGTCATCGAATCCGTCGGGCACATCGAGCGAGCTGAGCTTATCCAGATCGCTGAGTGCGCTGTCGGCCTGCGTCTGCATGTTGACCAGGTCGTTGCGCGACACGGCATCGGTGAAGCCCTTCAAATCGGTCTGCAGCGTTTCCATAATCTGGTTGACCTGCGACATGTAGGTGCGGTTGGCCTGCTGGGCGCTGTTCGCCGAAGTCTGCATCGGGGAGGTGCACGCGCTCAGAACGCCGAGCGCCAGAACGGCGGCTGCGACGAGAACGGCGATGCGTTTGAATCCGTACTTGGTCATGTGGTAGCTCCTTGAACAGAGGGCCCGCGACGGCAGCCGCAGGCCCCATTGATTTCGCGTTCCACCTTATCATGAGGTCCAAACGCGGCACTGATTCGTTACGCAAACGCATAGATTCCCCGCGCTGCCTGGCTGGTCCTACCCCGCGGTCGGGGCGCTCTCGGGGGTGTTGCCGCCGGTCGATGCGCCTGACCCGCCCGTGCTTCCGCCGGTGTTGCCAGCATCGCCCGAGCCCGTGCCGGACCCGGAGCCCGCACCGCCCGAGCCCGTGCCGGACCCACCGGAACCGCCGCCCGAATCACCGCCCGAGCTGCCGCCCGAACCGCCAGAGCCCGCGCCAGAGTCCGCTTCCGACCCGGTGCTGCCACCGGTCGAGCCGCCCGTTCCGGTCGAAGTGCCCGGCAGGTTCGCCGTACCCTGGGCGCCCGTACCCGTACCGGTGCCCGTCGCGCTCGAGCTTGAGCCGCCCGAGGCTCCGGACTGGTTGTCAGTCGACGAAAACGACCCGCTCTGGCTGTTCGACGACGAGGATCCGTACGAGTAGATCTGGTGCTTCGAATCTGAGTACGCCTTGTACTCGGGGTCGCTCGCCGTGGGGAAGTCGACCGGCGACTGCCCCGCCAGCGCCGCCGTTGCGAAGGTGTTGAACACATCGGCGACGGTCGTGCCCGTGGGCACCGATTGCTGGTTGGACGGGTCGCCGCACCAGATGGACGCGGAAAGCTGCGGCGTGATGCCCGTGAACGTGATGTCCTTGTAGTCCTCCGAAGTGCCCGTTTTGCCGGCCACGACCTGACCGCTCGACAGGGCGGCCGCGGTGCCCGTGCCCTCGGACGTGTTCACGACGCCTTCCATCACCTTCTCGGCAGCATGAGCCACCTCGGGCGACAGCACGCGCTGGCTGCGCGCGGTCGCATTGCGGTTGTCCAGGATCACGCGCCCGTCGGACGATTCGATGTAGGAGACCGCGGTGACATCGTAGTGCGTGCCGCCGTTGGCGATGGTGGCGTAAGCGTCGGCCATCTCGAGCGGCGTGACGTTCTGCACGCCGAGCGTCATGGACGCGCCCGTCGTGTTCTCGTTGAGGTTCGATGTGATGCCCATGGCGTGCGCGACGTCGGCGACGTCCTTCACGCCGATCGACGAAATCAGCCGCACAAAGCCGGTGTTGGACGACACGGCGAGCGCCCGCGCTATTGAGCGCGTGCCGTAGTTGGTGTTGTTGTAGTTGGACAGCGTGTAGCCGTCGACCGTGGCCGGCGAGCTGCAGTCCACGTAGGTGGTGTTGGGGTCGATGCCCTTTTCAATGGCGGTGACCAGCGTGAACACCTTGAAGGCCGAACCGCACGGGCGTCCGCCGCCGCCGTCGCCCGTTGCCAGGTTCACCTGGCTCGACTCGTAGTCCGAGCCGCCGACGATGGCGAGCACGTTGCCGTTGTTGGGGTCGACGACCGCCATGGCGACTTCCAGGTAGTCCGGCAGCGACTCCTTCTTCTTCTCGACCGCCTCCTCGGCCTCCTGCTGGGTTTTGACGTCGAGCGTGGTATGGACCGTCAAGCCGCCCTTCATAACGTCGGCTTCGGACAGGTCGTAGCTGTTGTACAACAGGTTGCGCACGTAGCTCGTGAAGTACGGGTACGCCTCGATGCCGTCATCGCTGCGGTTGGAGATGTTCAGCTCAAGCGGCTCGGCGACCGCTTCGTCGTACTGGCTCTGCGTGATGTAGCCGTTGGTCAGCATACGGTTGAGAACCGTATTGCGCCTGCTCACCGCGTTGTCGGGGTATGACGACGGGTTGTTGTACGTCGGCGACTGCGGGATGCCCACAAGCAGCGCCGCCTCGGCGAGCGTAAGATCCGATGCCGGCTTGGAGAAGTAGTGTTCGGACGCCGCCTCGACGCCGTAGCACCCGTCGCCGTAGTTGATCGTGTTCAGGTACATGACGAGGATCTCGTCTTTGGAGTAGCGCTCCTCCACCTTCGTGGCAAGGTACGCCTCGCGCACCTTGCGCTTGATCGAGATGTCGTCCATCTCATCGGCCAGGATGGTGTTGCGCACGAACTGCTGGGTGATGGTGGACGCGCCCTCGAGGCTGCCACCAGCCAGGTTGTTGACCACGGCGCGCGCCATGCCGGCGATGTCGATGGCGCCGTGGCTGTAGAAGCGCTCGTCCTCCGTCGCCACCGTGCCCGCCAGCACATATGAGCTGATTTCGTCGGCCGTCACCGGGTCGCGATTCTCCAGCTGGAACCGGGCGAGCTCGGTGGTGCCGTCGGCTGCGTAGACGACGGTCGGCTGCGCGGTGTTGAACGCGTCCGCACTTTCGTAATCGGGCAGGTCCTGCAACCACTGGCTGCACAGCACCCCCACGGCGATAGCGCCGCCGACGACGATGACGCCCAAGACGGAAAGGACGAACAGCACGCCCGTGAACGGATGCTTTTTCTTCGCTCCGGGACGGTTTTTAAGAGAACGAGAGCCCACGCGAAACCTCCTCGCAGAGCCGATCGGAATGACTCAGATTGTATCATCGGCGGATATGCGAGCCCGAAACTACACATCGGACGCTCATCTGCCCTGCAACGCGTTCATCCTACCAGGGGCCCAACGGAATGCGGGACGACGAAGGCGTACGCCCTGCCGACCCTGGCAGCCGACGATCACGCTGCAGGGTATGAATGCGGGACGACGCCGACATGATGACGGCCAGGCGGGTAACGGCGTTTGCAGCCGCATACATCTCACGCTCTGAGCAAAACGCCCCCAGCAAATCCGCCTCATAAAAGCGAATGACGAACGGGCTGCCGTTACCGTTTGCCCGCCGACTCGTTCGGCGCGGCAACGAGAGCCGCCTCGTCGAAAGCGCGGTTGCCGCTCGCATGCGAGCATGCGGTAATACGAAATGCGGGCGCACGCGGCGCCCGCATCCCCTGATGTTCTGCGATGTTCGCCTACGCCTCAGGCGCGTCGGACGCGTCGGGCTCCTCGGATGCGAGCTCCTGCTCGTCAGCGGCAAGCGTGCGCTCGACCTTCTTCATCTGCTCAGCCACGGCGGCGTCGCCCGTTCCGCCTTCGGTCGTGCGTGCGCGCACGATCTCGCGCAGGTCGAGCGCCTCGATGATGTCGGGCTCGAACAGGTCGCTTTCGGCCTTGAAATCGTCGATCGACAGGTCCTTCAGGTCGCATCCGCGCTGGTCGCACAAAAGCACCAGATGGCCGACGATCGCGTGGGCGCGGCGGAACGGCATGCCCTTCTTGGCCAGGTAGTCCGCCACGTCCGTCGCGGCAAGATAGCCCTTCTCGGCCTGGGCGCGCATGGCGTCCTCGTTGACGGTGAGAGTCGACAGCATGCCCGCCATGCACACGCAGCAATCCTCGAGCGTGCGCGCGGCGTCGATGACGCCCTCCTTGTCCTCCTGCAGGTCCTTGTTGTAGGCCAAGGGCAGCGCCTTCATGGTGACAAGCATGCCGACCAGGTCTCCGATGACGCGGCCGGTCTTGCCGCGCACGAGCTCGGCGAAGTCGGGGTTCTTCTTCTGCGGCATGATCGACGAGCCCGTGGAGAACGAGTCGGACAGCGTGATGAAGCCGAACTCGCTCGTGGACCACAGCACCATCTCCTCCGCAAGACGGGACAGGTGCATACTCGACACGCTGCAGGCGTACAGCAAATCCAACACGAAATCGCGGTCGGACACGGCGTCGAGCGAGTTGGGCGTCACGCGCGAGAACCCGAGTTCGTCGGCCGTCATGCGACGGTCGAGCGGGTACGTGGTGCCAGCGAGCGCCGCCGAGCCCAAGGGGCACGCGTCCGCGGCGTCGCGCGCGGCGGACAGGCGCTTGAAGTCGCGCTCGAACATCCAGTAGTACGCCAGCAGGTGATGCGACAGCAGAACCGGCTGCGCGTGCTGCATGTGCGTGTAGCCGGGCAGGATGACGTCCGGATGGGCTTTCGCCTGATCGACGAGCACACGGCGCAGCTTGAGGTTGGCCTCCATCAGGTCGACGCAGCGTTTCTTCACGTACAGGCGCGTGTCGGTGACCACCTGGTCGTTGCGCGAACGACCGGTGTGCAAGCGGGCGCCCGGCTCGCCGATGTCCTCGATGAGGGCCTTCTCCACGGACATGTGGATGTCCTCGTCGTTAATGTCGAACGGGAAGTCGCCGGCGTCGATGCGCGCCTTCACGCGGTCGAGGCCTGCTTCGATGGCATCGACGTCGTCCTGGCTGATCACGCCCTGCTTGCCGAGCATGCGCGCATGGGCCTTCGACCCGGCGATGTCCTGCTCGTACAGCTGCTTGTCAACGGGCAGCGACGCGCCGAAGCGCTGCGTGAACTCGCTGACGTCCTCCGTGAACCTTCCCGACCAAAGTGCCATCGCGCTGATACCTCGCTTACTGCCCGATATTCGGCCCGTTCATCAGGCCATTCTTTAAATTCTCGGCGGTGCTCGCCGGCTTTGCCACTCACATAGGAGCACGGCGCACCGACCTCGTCCGCCGAGCCCAAACGGGGTTGTCAGTCGTGCTCGCCGGATTCTGAAATTGCCCGTTGAGCACGCCGTTTATCATCGGCGCACATCTCAGGACCAGTCCTCTGAACTCCAGCGCGGCACGCCGACCTTGTCCCTGTAGAGAGCGCGCGGCCGAATGGATTCCACCCGGCCGCGCGCTGTCATGCTTTATGTCCTAGCGCAGCTCTTCGCCTGCGTTGCGGCGGCTTTCCGCCCAGACCTTCGTCGGAAGCGCGTACAGGTCGATGAAGCCCTTCGCCGCGGCATGGTCGAACGTGTCGCCGCGGTCGTATGTGGCCAGCTCGTAGCTGTACAGCGAGTACTCGCTCTTGCGTCCGACGACATCGCAGTTGCCCTTGTAGAACTTAAGGCGAATGGTGCCGGTGAGGAACTGCTGCGTGGCCGCCATGAACGCGTCGAGCGCCTGCTTGAGCGGCGAGTACCACTGGCCGTAGTAGATGCGCGTGGCCCACTCGTGCTCAACGCCCAGCTTGTAGTGCAGAAGCTCGCGCTCGAGACACAGATCCTCCAGGGCCTTGTGGGCCTCGATGAGCGCCAGCGCCGCCGGCTGCTCGTAGCACTCGCGGCTCTTCACGCCCACGAGGCGGTTCTCCACCATGTCCAGACGGCCGAAGCCGTTGCGGCCGGCGATGGCGTTCATGTCGGAGATGATGTCCAGGAAGCTCTTCTTCTGGCCGTCGATCGCGCACGGCACGCCCTTCTCGAAGCTGACCTCCACGTATTCGGGCTTGTCGGGGGCCTTCTCAGGGGCGACGGTCATCGTGTAGATGTCCTCGGGAGGCTCGTTCCACGGGTCCTCCAGAACGCCGCACTCGATAGCACGGCCCCACAGGTTGTCATCGATCGAATACGGCGTGTCCTTGGTGGTGGGAACCTCGACGCCGTGAGCAGCCGCCCACTCCATCTCCTCGGGGCGCGTGTGGAAGCTCCACTCGCGGACCGGGGCCAGGATGGTCAGGCTCGGGTCGAGCGCGAGGATGCTCGTCTCGAAGCGCACCTGGTCGTTGCCCTTGCCCGTGCAGCCGTGAGCCACATACTTGGCGCCGTGCTTGTGGGCGATCTCCACCAGGTGACGCGAAATCAGCGGACGGGACAGCGCCGACAGCAGCGGGTACTTGTTCTCGTACAGCGCGTTGGCGGCGATGGCGCGGGTCAGGAATTCGTCAGCGAACTCCTGGCGCATGTCCACGACGTACGCCTCGATGGCGCCGGTGCGCAGGGCCTTCTGACGAACCTCTTCGAGGCTCTTGTGCTCCTGCCCCACCTCGGCCGTGACGGCGATGACGTCGAGGCCCTTTTCCTCCTGCAGCCATTTGATGCAGACCGACGTGTCCAGACCGCCCGAATACGCCAGGACTACCTTGTCTTTTTCTTCAGCCATGTGTTGTTCCTCCGTGATTGCGATGGGCCGTTGGGGGCCATCGATGTACCCGTACAGTGTAGCGCAAAGGCCTGCGCCTACAGCAGCTCTCCCAGACGCTGCATCAGGACATCAACGTCGTCCTTCGTGCAGATGAGCGGCGGAAGGAAGCGCAGCGTGCGCGGACCCGTCGCGTTGAGCAGAAGGCCCTTGTCGAGCGCCGCCAGAACGATGCCCGGAGCGTCGTGGCCCTCGGACAGGTCGGCCGCCACCATCAGGCCCTTGCCGCGCACCTCGACGACGCCCGGCAGCTCGGAAAGCTTCTGCTGCAGGTACGCGCCAACCTCGGTCACGTTCTGCGCGATGCCCTCGTCCTTGATGGTCTCAACCACCGTGCGCGCCGCCGTGATGGCCAGGTTGCTGCCGCCGAAGGTTGAACCGTGGTCGCCCGGCTCGAACGCCGAGGCGATCGACGTCGGTGCCGCGCACGCGCCCATCGGCACGCCGCCGGCGATTCCCTTGGCCATGGTCACCACGTCAGGCACAACGCCATAGTGCTGGAACGCATACGGATATGTGCCGCAGCGGTACAGGCCGCACTGGACCTCATCGACGATGAACAGCGCCCCGTGCTCGCTTGTGAGCCTGCGGACCGCTTCCATGAACTCCTGCGAGCACGGATACACGCCGCATTCGCCCTGGATGGGCTCGAGCATGACGGCACAGATTTCGTCGCCATGCTGGGCGAACAGCTGCTCGAGCGCCGCGACGTCGTTGCGCGGCGTGGCGATGAAGCCGTCCGGGAGCGGCTGGAACGCCTCCTGCTTTGCCGGTTGGGCGGTTGCGGCAAGCGTGGCGAGGGTGCGGCCATGGAAGCTCTTCTTGAGCGTGACGATCGTGCGCGGCCAGGAGTTCTTGCCCGCTTTCTCCGCCTTCTTGCGCGCGTACAGCCGCGCCAGCTTGATGGCGCACTCGTTGGCCTCGGCGCCGGAGTTGCCGAAGAACGTCTGCCACGGCTCCTGCTCGGCGGCGGGAACTGTCTCGTTGAGCATGTCGGACAGATGGTGCGCCAGCTCGCCGCGGTTCTCGATGTAGTAGTAGTTGCTCACGTGCATGAGCTTGGCGACCTGGCCCTGCAGGGCGCTGACCAGCTTGGGGTGGCAATGCCCCAGGCTGATGACGCCGATGCCGCCGATGAAGTCGAGATAGGTGCGGCCCTGGTCGTCTGTGACGTTCATGCCCTTGCCCGACACCAGCTCGACCGGCTTGCGGCCGAAGGTGTGCATGACATAGGTTTCCTCTAACTGCTGTTCTTCCTGAAGGCTCATCAGACTTCTCCTTGATACAGCGCGACCGCCGGGGCGAATCGCGATGGACGATAGTGGTGGGTGATTCTCAAAGGTAAAAGCGGAACGATCAGAACTGCGCCGCGGAGTCCTTGTTGACCAGAAGCTTCGACGCGAAGTTGCCGAGCGGATGCACGTGGGGGTTTTCAACCTCGTCCCCCGCGGCGTAGACCGCCGTGCCGCAACCGGCGCGCGTGAGCATCTCGATCAGGATGGAGTGCGGGATGGTGCCGTTGATCATATAGGCGCGCTCGACGCCCTGGTCGATTGCCGCCACGCAGGAACGTAGCTTGGGAATCATTCCCGACGACACGGACTGCTCCTCTACAATCGTGCGCGCCTCGTCCGACGTCAGATTGGACACGAGCGTGCTCTTGTCGTTGAAGTCCAGGTACAGTCCGTCGACATCGGTGAGGAACAGAATCTTGGTTGCACCAAGCGCGACAGCGATCTTGGCTGCCGCCACGTCTGCGTTGACGTTGCAGTAGCCGCCGTCGTCTCCGATGGCGATCGACGCGATGACGGGAATGTAATCGTCATTGATCAGGTCGTTCAGGTAGTCGGCGTTGATGCGCTTGATGCGCCCGACCCGTCCAAGCTCGCCCGAGACAGGATGCGCAATGAGCGTTCCGCCATCCACGCCGTTGACGCCCACGCCGAAATTGCCGTGCTCGTTGAGCGCGCGTACGAGCTGCTGGTTGACCTTGCCTGCGAGGATGGTGCGCACCACGTCCATGCCTTCGTCGGTGGTGACGCGCTGACCGTCTTTGAACTCGACGGGGATGTCGAGCCGGTTCATCGTGGCGGTGATGTCCTTGCCACCGCCGTGCACGATGACCGGGTTGGCGCCGACGATCTTGAGCAGGACGATGTCGCTCATCACGTCGGCGCGCAGCTTCTCGTCGACCATGGCAGACCCGCCATACTTGATGACGATCGTCTTGCCGGTGATGTTCTTGATCCAAGGCAGCGCCTCGACGAGCAGCTGCGCAGCCTCGTGGTTGGACACGCCGTTGGGGCGCGTTTCCGTTGCGAATCTCATGTACGGTAATCTCCGTTGATCGTTACGTATTCGTGCGAGAAGTCGCACGACCATATGAGTGTTTTGAAGTCTCCTGCGCCCAGATCGACATCAAGGTCGATTTCCGGACGCTCGAATCGTCGCAGCGCCTCCTCCTCGTCGAAGGGCACGGTCAGCCCCTTGCGGCACACGGGAAGACCCATGATGTCGATGGAAACGCGCAGCGGGTCGAACGTTGCGCCCGAACGCCCGAGGGCGGCGGCGATGCGGCCCCAGTTGGCGTCATGGCCGTACACTGCGGTTTTGACTAAAGGCGAGTTGGCAACCGTGCGCGCCGCCGCATCGGCGTCGGCGTCGGATGCCGCGCCGGCGACACGCACCGTGAGAAGGCGCGTCGCACCTTCGCCGTCGGCGGCCATGGTGCGCGCGAGCGACCCGCAAACCGCCGCGAGCGCCTGCTCGAAGCGATCGTACGCCGGCGTGCCCAGCTCGATGGGACGAGCATGGGGCCCGGCAGCCGCGCCCGACGACATCACGAAACAGCTGTCGTTGGTGGAGGTGTCGGAATCCACGGTTATCTTGTTGAACGAATGGCCCACCGCGTAGACGAGCGCGTGATGGAGCACGTCGGGGTTGACCGGCGCATCCGTCGTGATAACGCAGATCATGGTGGCCATGTTGGGCATGATCATGCCCGAGCCCTTCGATAGCCCGCCCACAGCGAACGTGCAGCCGTCGTAGCCGATGCCATCACCCGAAAACGTGACGGCGAACTCCTTGGGATGGGTGTCGGTCGTCATAATGGCGCGCGCAGCGCTGGAGGAACCGTCGCGCGAAAGCGCGGCTACCGCCAGCGGAACGCCCGTCTCGAAGGGCTCCATGGAAAGATGCTGACCGATGACGCCCGTCGATGCCACGAGCACCTCTTCGGCAGGGCAGCCGACGGCGTCCCCGACGATATGCGTAGTGCGCTCAGCGTTGCGGAGTCCGACGTCGCCCGTCGCCGCGTTGGCGATACCCGAATTGATGGCGATGGCACGCGCCGTGCCATAGGAAACGCCGTCGAGATGCTGGCGCGAAACCTGCACGGGCGGTGCGCAGAACACGTTGGTCGTGAACACCGCCGCAGTCGAAGCCGGCTCATCGGCGACAATCAGGGCGAAATCGAGCCGGTCAGGATCGGCACGGAACCCCGCATGTATGCCAGCGGCTTTGAACCCGAGCGCAGTCGTTGCTCCCCCGCCTTCGACCGGAGTCAGACCGTCCAGGTCGAAGTTGCTGAAACCAAGGTTGAGCGGCTCAACCGTGTTGGCGCCGCTTGCGTTTGCAGACCCCATCATGGACCGCTTCCTTTCTTTTACGCTGGCACGGCCACAGCCCGAAGACCGGCGTCTTCGGAAAGGCCGCACACGATGTTGGCGCACTGCACGGCTTGTCCAGCGGCGCCTTTGCCGATGTTGTCGATGGCGCAGGTGGCGACGATGGCCCCCGCATGCTCGTTGAACACTGCGTTGACCTGCGCGTTGTTCGTGCCCGCAACCGAAGCGGTCTTCGGCTGGGCGGTGCCGGGCAGCACGGTGACGAACGAGCTGTTCTTGTAGAACGCCTGATAGCACGCCGTCAGATCGTCCTGTGTCACCGTGCCCGCAAGCGGCAGCGTGACCGTGGACAGAAGCCCGCGGCGATAGGGCGCCAGATGCGGCGTGAACACGAGCCGACCAGGGATATCGAGAATCTGCTCGATTTCGGGCGTATGGCGATGGTGGCCGACGCCGTACGCCTCGACGTTTTCGTCGGCGAAGCAGAAATGCGTCCGCTCGGTGGCCTTCTTGCCCGCGCCCGACACGCCGGAGATGGCGTCGGCGACGATAAGCCCCTCGCCTACCAGACCACCGCGCAACGCCGGTGCCGCAGCGAGCGACGTGGCCGTCGGATAACAGCCAGCGCACGCCACAAGCACGCCGTCGCCCGCCGCACGCTTTTCGCGTGCATGGGCAAGACCTTCGGGGAACAGCTCGGGCAGACCGAACGCCGCTTGGGCGAGCAGGTCGGGGGCCGTGTGCTTGACGCCGTACCACGCCTCGTAGACCGCGGGGTCGTGCAGGCGGAAATCGGCGGAAAGATCGACGACGGTGCAGCCCCTCTCCACGAGCTGGGGCGCTTTGGCGAGCGCTGCCGTGTGGGGAACAGCCAAAAACACCACGTCGCACGAATCGAGCGACGGGTCGTCGTGGTTGACGAACGCAAGATCGGTGGCGCCCGCAAACGCCGGATAGGCATCGGCGATGTGCATCCCCGCAAGCTCGGATGACGTTGCCGCCTTCAGCTCAAAATCGGGATGCCCCAGAAGCAAGCGCACCACTTCGATGCCGGCAAAGCCGGCTGCCCCCACCACGCCTGCTGCAATCGCCATCGCTGTCGCCTTCGTCTTTGAGTCAGGCCATTCGCTGGCTTGGGCGAACACAGAGCCGCCCTCCCCCGAATGGCGTCGATTGATTGCCCCAATCCTAGAAAACCGATGTTTCCAATGCAAGAACTAGGTCATATTCCCCTTGCATTCGGCGCAACTGCGCCCGCCAGCGCATGGGAAAGCGCCGACGCGCAAGCACGCAGCGGACGGAGATTCCGCACTCTGAGCCGTAGTCCCCGCTTTGAACCGAATCCCCCTCGCCCCCGCCGGCACCCCATGACAATCGAGAAGCCCCGGAAGCCACTCTAACGCCCATTTCGCCTATTGCAATGCTCGGAAATATGTGCGAATACCGCCCGCTCTTCACAATATGAGAACGGCCGGGGGTCACATCCGCGCACGTGGGGTAGAGTGTACGGGAACTATTCAGACCCGCCAGACGGGCATCCGCCGCATACGGGAACTGCCAAGGCCCGTCCAGCGGGCATCCGCCCCTTCAGATCGGAGCAACCAATCATGGAAAGCGACCAGCTGCAGCCAGCGCGCGAGCAGAACATCAAGCAAATCGTCTCGTTCATCGAATCGGGCGCAAAGCCACAAGGCACCCCCGGCAAGCTCGGCGTCGAGCTTGAGCACACCATCGTCAACGATGACTTCACCCCCGTCTCGTACGAAGGCGAGCACGGCGTCGCCTGGCTGCTGTCGCAGCTTTCCGGCCAGTTCGCCGAAGAGATTCGCGACGCCGAAGGGGACCTTTTGGGGCTTGCAGCCCCGGGCAAGACCGTGACATTGGAGCCGGCTTCGCAGTTCGAGCTGTCCGCGGGCCCCTACACCGAAGTCGGCGAGATCCGCTACGAGTTCGAGGGATTCCAGCGTGACATCGCCCGCCTGCTCACCCCCGTCCATGAGCGCATTCTGGCCGTGGGCTACCACCCTTCCGCCAAGGCGCTCGACCTTGAGCTGATCCCGAAGGTCCGCTACGAGTACATGAACAACCACTTCGAGAAGATCGGCCCGTGGGGCCAGCGCATGATGCGGGGGAGCGCGTCCACGCAGGTGTCGATCGACTACTACTCCGAAGAGGACTGCGTGCGCAAGATGCGCGTAGCGTATGCGCTTTCGCCCCTGTTCGCCCTGATCACCGACAACGCCCCCACGTTCGAGGGCGCACCGAGCCCGCACCGCATGATGCGCACCGAAATCTGGCGCGAGTGCGACCCCGCACGCTGCGGCGTGACACCCGGCGTGTTCGACGAGGGGTTCGGCTGGCGCGCCTACGCGGAGAAGATACTGGACACGCCCGCCATCCTGGTGCCTGACGGCGGCGGCTGGCGCGCGACCGAGCAGACGTTCGGCGAGGTGTACGCGACCGAGTCGATGACGCGCGCAGATGTGGAGCATGCCGTGTCCATGCTGTTCAACGACGTGCGCCTGAAGACCTACGTCGAAATCCGCCCTGCCGACGCCATGCCCATCCCGTTCGTGGCCGCTTACGCCGCGCTGGTCAAAGGGCTGTTCTACAACGAAGACAACCTGAACGAGCTTGCCGACGAGCTCTCCGCGGTCACCGCGCAGGATGTCGACGACGCGAAGCTGGCGCTCATGCGCAACGGCTATGACGCGACCGTTTACGGAAAGGATGCCGGAGCATGGGCCGACGAGCTGTTCGAGCGTGCTCAAAACGGCCTTGCCTTCAACGAGCGCAACTACCTGAGCGCCCTTCATGCCCTGGTGCAGCGCCGCACGACGCTGGCCGACATGGGTGCGCACCACGCCTAGCGGCAGCGCCCGGCGCACTACCCAACAACAACGGACTCAACGGCGCAGCGCTCACGACAAGAGGCACTGCGCCGTTTTCGTGTGCGCCATTCGGTTGCCGCCAAGGCGAGCAGACGCGACAGAGAGCGCAACGCCAGCTGCCTCGCTTATTATTCGCGCTATTGAGCTGTCAAGGTATTGACCGCAGCACGCGCGCAACGGCATCCGGGCTCAGCGCCCGCCGTTCAGAGATAGATCGAGCCGTGCTCGCAGCGGTTGAGCAGATCAGAATCGAACAGCAGACGCTCGAGCACCGCGGGCGACATAACCACCAGCCGCGGTTCCTCGCGATCGTCGTACACGAGATAGGGCTCATCGGCGTTGCCGACGATGGTGGCAAGCTCTTTCAAATCGGTTTCCGAGTTCATAGCGATAACGTTCATCGAACACCTCCTGGACGTAGGTCGGCACCAGGCGCACGACGGCCGAAGCGAACCGTGATTCGCCGAAACGAGCGCGCACTATCCCAAGACCTAGCTGCCAAAACCCAAAGCACCTGACGTAAAAGAGGCGCAAACCCTCGGAGCGCAGGACATTGAGAACGCTGGTACAACCTCAACGTCTGCCGAGTGGACGCAGTAGGCCCTCAAAGTGCAGATCATCAAAACGCCGGTACGACCATTGATTTGTATACATAGGTGAAAGAATCCGTCGCAGCGAGCATGCCGGGGCGAAATCGCACCGCCACCACAAGCGAATTGCCCGAAATCGATGCATCGCAATAGCCGATGCCAATGGACAAGCCAGCGGACACACCTCGGTGAAACGGTCCACTGCGGCACCGAACGCACCGTCGCAGTGGGCGCATGTAGGCTGCGGCGATGCACCGTTACGGTGAAAATGCAGGTTGCGCAATCATAGCGAGCACCCCCGTTCAAACGGACGAATGGACGGTCCCGCAAGCGTAGTGAACGGCAACGCCGTGTATTGGGCTTCCCCCGGGGAAAGCGCTCGCACCGATGAGATGCTTGTAGTATAGCATAAAATCGAACACATGTTTGTGTTTTAAGCGAATTGAGAGAGAAGATATGAAAGCTAACGCGTTGCTGTGAAGCCGGCGTAGCGGAAGAATCAGTCACGTTGCAGGATTATGCGCAAGCGCGTTCGCGGACGCCCGTACCACAGGCTCAGGCGTAAGCGCGCTCGCGAATGCCCATACCGCAGGATTATGCGAAAATGCGTTCGTGGATGCTCACGTCGCAAGCCAGATGCGAAGGTCTTCGCTGGCGCAAGCGTGACAGGCTGCATGGATGCGGCACCATCAGGCCACTCATCGGCGGTCTGGCGTCGAGTGCCAGCTCAGCAGCCCGCATACCGAAGAGCCGGCCTCGCAATCCATAGCGAGGCCAGCTCTCATCTTCTCCGGACGCTTTTGCCAGCGTATGCACCGCCCGGAGTGCCGGACATCCTTCCACCAGCGAATACGCCGCCCGACGCACGGGGCGCGCCGGCTACCCTTCCGTCCGGCGCACGGGATTCCTAGCGCATCGCACACGGTCGCCCTTTCATCAACGCACGCACCGTTTAGCATATTGTGTGCTGGCAAATCTTTCCCCAGCTCAGCCGCCAAGTGCACTTCCGCCAGCTCAGTGGTCCGCATGTTGCGCGCTGCCACCTTCCGTCAGCTCGACGACCCACTAATCTTGCGCCAGTTCAGCGTTCGGCTCATCCTCCGTCATCTCGCTTGCCGGCTACTCTTCCGCCACGTCAGCCGCCTGCGGGAAGAACGGCTCGAGCTGCGCACGGCCCGGCTTCTTCCCCACGAGCGAACCTATGACCATGAGCGCGAGCGACACCGTGATGCCGAGCACGATCTGATGCATGCCGAACGGCTTGAACCCGATGGCCATCGCCGCGCAGTACACGAGCGTGCCGCCCGCCATCGACCACAGCGCGCCGCATTTGTTCGCGCGCTTCCAGAACAGCCCGCACACGAGCACCCAGCAGAACGCCGTCTCCAGTCCGCCGAACGCGAACATGTTGATCTTCCAGATGACATCGGGCGGAACGATGGCCAGCACGAACACGATCGCACCGACGAGCAGCGTGGTCGCCTGGCTGAGTCCCGAGATGCGACGGCCGGACGGCTCGATGCCGCGCTCGGAGCAGCGATGCAGCCACAGGTCCTTGATCAGCGCCGACGACGACGCGATGAGCAGGGACGACACCGTCGAAATGGACGCGGCGATGGGGCCGACGATGGCGATGCCCGCAAGCCAGGGCGGCATGGTGGCCACGATCACGCGCGGGATGATGTTGTCGACCGACGAACCGTATGCGGCCAGGTCGTCCGTCAGAACGCCCGCCGACAGCGTGCCGAGGGCCGTGACGCCGATCATCATGGCGCCGATGATCACCGTGCCCAGAATCATGGCCGAGCGCAGCGACTTCATGTCGCGGTACCCCATGCAGCGCACGACCGACTGCGGCAGGCAGAACGTGAAGATGCCCACGAGCAGCCACTGCGTGAAGTACAGCGTCACAGGCATCGCGCCGCCGGACAGCGGTTCGAGCATCTGGGGATGGTTGCGCGCGATGGTGTCCATCACCGCTTCGTAGCCGCCGCCCGCGTTGAGGATTCCCCAGGCCAGAACGCCGATTCCCACAAGCATTGCGATGCCGCACAGAGCGTCGGTCACCGCCACGCCGCGGAATCCGCCCACCGTGGTGAACACGATGACGGCCAAGCCGAACAGCAGCAGGCCGACGAGGTAGGAGTACCCGGTGACGGCCTCGAACAGCTTCGCGCCGCCGACGAACTGGGCCACCATCGTGGCGGCGAAGAACAGCACGATCACCGCCGCCGACAGGTTGGCCAGCGCGTTGGAACCGTACCGGGCGCGGATAACGTCGACCACCGTCACGGCGTTGCAGCGCCGCGACACGAGCGCCATCTTCTTGCCCATGATGCCGAAGAGGATGAACAGCGTGGTTACCTGAACGGCGGCCATGTACACCCAGCCGAAGCCGATGTTCCATGCCTGACCAGGGCCTCCGACGAACGAGCTGACCGATCCGTACGTGGCGATGGTGGTCATGGCCAAAACGAATCCGCCGAGCGCGCGGTTGCCGATGAAGTACTCGCCCACGAAACCGCCGCCCTCCGCGTGGACGCGGCGACGCACGATGGCGCTGACCACGAGCGCTATCGCCAAGAAAACGACGATGGGGATGATGCCGACCAGACTATTCATGGCGCGCCTCGCTTTCGGCCCGCGCGCCTGCGGCAGCGGCAGCACCCTGCGCGCCCGCGCCTGCGCCCTTGCCCGCCGCGGCTGCGCCCTGCGCGCCCGCGGCTGCGGCAGCATCTGCGACAGCAGGCGTACCCTGCGCGCCGGCTGCCACCGCGCGCGCCGCATCCTGCTCGGCCAGACGCGTTGCCACCTCGAAGTCGGCATCGGCGAGCACGTGGCGTGCGAGCACGACAGAGACGATGATGGCGAACACCCACGTGCCCACCGTCCCCATGACCACCCACAGCGGCGTGTGGAACACCTCGATCGACGACCCCGACAGGCCGAATCCCAACACGATCCACACCACGATCGTGGCGACGAGAGCGCCGACCGTTACCCGCGCCTCGTGGTTCGCGTCCCGCAGCATACGCGCGTACTGCGCCCGTTCGCTCATGCGAAACTCCTCATCTCGAATGCTTTCCCATCCATTCGGCAGCCGCCGCTTGGCGTCCGACGACTGTCCGCCGGCAGCCGCCATCGTGCGCCCGCCGAGCATACGCTTGCGGCCGTCGTCTGACACGGCCGCGTTCTGGAGCGATGGTACCGCGCGGTTCTGCACCGTTCATTGGACAATAGTTTCTATTTGGGGTGATATATGACGAATTTTGCCGACATAGATTTTGATAATCACGAACTAAACGCCCGTATTGACGGGCAATTTTTGCCAACTCGATGGGAATGGAAGTACCAGGCGCTAAGGACAGCCAGCGCTCTCGCGTGGCCGGCTACGGCGCTCGGACCCGCACGCCCGCGCCCTGCGAGCCGCGTCCGACACGCGCTCCGCCGCACGCCCCCGATGGCTGCCCACGCCTGCCGCCCCGACGAAAAAGCGCGCCGCCAGCGTTCTCGCTTCCCGCGAAAACGCCCGACAGCGCGCTCGCACCATCAACCACTC
>CAIFEB010000017.1:0-13130 GCA_903789375.1 uncultured Eggerthellaceae bacterium
TTTTGCGGGCCATGTCGCCAGAGGAATCGGTTGACAAAACCATAGGAACACCCCCCGCGCAGTTCACGCATTATGTTCATCGAGCGTTCCATCATGCCAGACCGTTCAGGGAAGCTCTTTCAGCAAAGCCGCCGACGTTCCCTTCGCCCGGAGCGTTCGCTGACCTTCGCGCAATGAATGCCTATCCCAATCGCCGTGTGAAATGTAATCGTTTCGTTGATGTAAATATAGCCGTAAGTTTCATGCGCGAAAAGCCCCATCGAGCTTTTCGCTGAGCATTAACCGCGCTGAAACACCGCCGAAGCCCTTCGGATTTCGTTTCGCCCCTTTGCGCATTCGCTCTAACGCAAGCATCTTCCCTGCAAGCGTCCCCTCCGACCCTCGCCGGCCTCGGTTCACCCTCACGGGGAGTTCAACCATTTCCCCTGCAAGCACTTCCCCGGTCCTCACCCTTCCGCAGAACCGGCCCCAACATCCCGGCAGAACGTCCCTCCCCTCGCCCCCCACCTGCCAACTGTCAACGAAATGCAAAGCACCGCCGCGATTTCCCCCGGAACCGGTAAACGCAACATCAAATCGGGGTAATATCTCCGACCTGCCTTTCATACCGCGCAAATCGCCACCCTATCATCCAGGTGCAGACGCCGCGAAGGCGCTGTCGCCTCCCCAAGAGGATTGACGAAATGCAAGGTCAGGAAAGGGATATACATGTCAGAAGAGTTTGAGATCAAGCAGATGTCGCGCCGCAGCTTCCTGGACGCCCTGGGCGCGGGCAGCATTGCGGTCGCGAGCCTCGGTCTGTTCGGGTGCAGCTCCAGCTCCTCGTCGAGCGCCAGCTCAAGCTCGGCATGCTCGCCTCCTTCGGCGGGCCGTGGGGGATCCTCGACGCCGGGAAGGCCTCGCTCGGCGCGGTCACGCGGGGCGCGGACAGGGCGAAGGTCGATGCTGCGTGGGATGCCGCGGTCTCGTCGACCAGGCCGTCGGAGTGGCAGGTCGCAGCCGAGAACCCGCAGGTGAGGATGCTCGCCAGGAGGATATCGGAGGCAGCGGAGGAGGCCGCCAGGCTCGACGCGGAGATCGCGGCCCTGCTCGCCGAGGAGGCGACGTACGGCCGCCTCCTCACGGTGCCCGGCATCGGCCCCCGCACGGCGTCCGAGCTCGTCATCTCCGTCGACATCTCGGACTTCCCCGACCACGAACACCTGGCGTCGTACTGCGGGATCGCCCCGAGGAACAGGCAGTCGGGCACCTCGCTCTCGTTGGTCTGCGCCTCAAGGCAGGTCAACAAGAGGCTGAAGAGCCTGCTCGTCTTCTCGTGCAACTCGCTCGTCAGGAGCAGCTGCAGGTTCGGGGGGTACTACCGGCGCTGCCGCGAGAGGGGCATGTGCCATGGCGAGGCACAGAAGGCGACGGCGAGGAAGAGATTGAAGGTGATCTACGCCATCATGAGGGACAAGGTCCCCTACTCGGCCTAGGCAGCCGGGGGAAACTAAGCGGCCGCCGCGGGCCCCGAACGGGGCTTGCGCAAGCGCGCCCTAGCCTGCGCGTCGGAGAGCTGGACGAATCCTTACCGAGCTTGACAAAACTATAGGAACACCCCCCTCATCTCGCTATGATGTGGCTACGAAAAGGGGACGCGGGACCTCTCCCACGCCCCCGACGGGCTAGCG
Organism: uncultured Eggerthellaceae bacterium; assembly: GCA_903789375.1. GTDB lineage: Bacteria > Actinomycetota > Coriobacteriia > Coriobacteriales > Eggerthellaceae > CAIFEB01. The sequence continues at coordinate 1,671 of CAIFEB010000017.1, forward strand.
GGGCTGCTTGAGATGCTTTGGTTGGTGCCTTGAATCTCTTGCGGCCCCGTCTGCTATCGCGGCGATGAGCGCCGCAATCGCACGTCCTAGGACTTCGCCTCTCGCCCCTATGAGGGCTTCCGTTGAACGGGGGGACAGTTTTGTCCCCCCGTTCAACTAATATGAGTAATTCACTTAAAGAAACCCTTGATATGGTATTATCTTTGAGATTACGTAATGCGGTTTTGGGAACCTGTGCGGCCGTTCTTGCGGAAGGGGAAACGATGTTGAACCATGCAGTGACACTACATAAACGGAGGCCTGTGGCCATCGCGTTCATCGCCGCGCTTGTCCTTGGCCTCTTGGCAGTGCTGCCGATGCCTGCCAGGGCGGAAACGAGCAATTCCGGCCAAGGGACCAGCTGGACGATTCCCAAGTCTAAGGTTGCAACCTGGCTTGAGGAGGGAACGACCGCACAGGTCACGCTCCAGCTTCCAAGTGCCGAGGCCGTGCTCTCCTCCGATATCGTCTTTGTCGTGGACAACTCAAGCTGCAAGGACGATGCCATCAAGGGCGCTACTGCGACGCTCGACCGGCTTGTTGCCGAGGCAGGTGGCGTCGACCAGGTGCGGGTAGGCGTTGTGTCATTCAAGGGCGACGGCCACGTGGAGAAGGAGCTCTCGACACTTACTGCCGGTAACGTCGACTCGTTCAAGAGCGCCATCACGAGTGGCTATACCGGTGACATGAAGTCCGGAACCAACATGCACGATGGGCTGCTCAAGGCCAAGGCCATGCTCGGCGCCGACACCACCACGCCCGCGAACCGCAAGTACGTCATCATGGTCAGCGACGGCCTGACGCGCCTGTTCACCGGCGCAGACGGCAACGTGAAGGACATCTACTATCAGTACACCTATTCAGATCAGAGTTCCCAGCAGCCTGCGAGTGATTTCAATGCAAGGGTTTTCTTCTACTACGGCATGATCGACGAATGGCGGCAGGCACGCACGCCTGGTTCTGCAACGTATGCCATGCCGTACGGCAACTGGAGCGACTACTACTCCCATCTGGTTAAGTGGGTAAAGGCCGACGGCGACAAATACGCGCTTGATTTCGCGACGTACGGCAACGACGCGACGCTCAAGGTGAAAGATGATGCGACGGGGGCCATTACCGACCCGAACTTTGCTTACATCGAGCATGGAACCCAGGCAGATCACGCCATGGCACCCGACCGGGCGGTCTATGAGGCCTATAGCACCTGGCAGGCGCTGAAGGGCGAGGGCTACAACTGCTATGCGGTGCGCACCGGCAGTGATTCCGACTTCTCCGTCAAGTTCATGGATGAGCTGAACGGCGGCAGCGAGCTCGACTTCTCCCAAATCGCCGACAACATCCTGTACGCGTGCGGGACCGGCTCCACCATCACCGACGCCATGGGCAAGGGTGACACATATGACTTCGACTTCGTTCCGGGGTCGGCAGCGCTCAGCGTCGGTGACGAGCGGCTCGAGGCAACGGATGAGGGCGCAAACACGTGGAGCTTCCACAGCAAGGGCGACACGAAGGCGCGCTTCACCTTGGTCTACGACCCGCACGCGGACGCCTATACGCTCACGGCACACGAGCCCATCTCGAACTTTGCTCCCGTGAAGCTGACCTACAACGTCACGCTTGCACAGGCCCCGACCGAGCCGGGCAGCCACGAGCTTGCGACCAACACCAAGGCGACGCTTTCCCCTGTTAACTCCAATGACGTTGCGCTTACCCCAGAGGATTTCGACGTCCCGTCCCTGGCCTACGCTGTCGAGGAGCCCGAACCTCCTGCGCCGGATCCTGGCTCTGGCGATGAGCCCAATCCCGACACCAAGCCTGCTGTCGAGGAGCCCGAACCTCCTGCGCCGGATCCTGGCTCTGGCGATGAGTCCAATCCCGACACCAAGCCTGCTGTCAAGCGCCCGGCCACTCCCAGTGCCGAGAAAGTACCTCAGACGGGTGATGCGATGTCGTCACTGGCCTTTGGTGCCGTAGCGCTTCTGGGCGTGGGCGCAGTTGCCATTGCTGTGGGAGCGAAGGTTTCAAAGAGGCGCTAACCTGCACAGTTGCGAAGTGCGGACAGATTTTTCTCGACGAACCGTCGGTCGTGATGTAAAGCGGCCGGCGGTTCATTTTTCTCTTCGAGGGGTGAGGCTGACGTGCCATCCCAAGATGGCGGAACCGACCCCACAGATTCCAAATTGACGGTCGATGGCAGCTTTCCGAGGGCGTCCGAGTATCAAGCAGCTCGTACCTTGATAAACCGCAGGTCGCGGATTTTCCAATTCAGAGATACCACATCAGGGATTCTCCCAGGCTGCCACCAACAGAGCTTCCGTGCGATGGTCTGGCAGGCCGACTGGTCGTTCTGGGCGTTTTGCTGGTTAATCGTGTACGAGAGGCCCGACTCGTCCAGAGCGGGGACACCATGCGCCCTTGGCGGCGTGGAACATTACTGTGGGTATGCTACTTTCATAGATTCGTGGTGCGCGGCGGGCATGTATCTGATAACCAGCATTTAACCGCGCTGACGAGACGCAGGGCGATGGGGTCATCGGCAGCTTCGTGGGCATGGGCGACACGCTGGCAACGTTTTCAGGCGCCCCGCTTCGGCGGGCTTCCAACGGCGTTTGGCTGCATCCGTCTCCTCGGCGGGAGGCGGATGCCCCTATGCCTCCCACTCAAACCGACGCATGTCCACTTTTCCGCTGGCGAGTTGAACGGGGGGACAGTTTTGTCCCCCCCCCCACGCAGTTCACGCATTATGTTCATCGAGCGTTCCATCATGCCAGACCGTTCAGGGAAGCTCTTTCAGCAAAGCCGCCAGCGTTCCCTTCGCCCGGAGCGTTCGCTGACCTTCGCGCAAATAGTTCTTATTTGATGAGCTACACAAATGTAATAGTGTTGCAAATACAAATATAGCTTTCAGTTTCAAACGCGAAAAGCCCCGTTTGGCTTTTAGTTGAGCCTTAACCGCATTGCGATATTGCCGAAACCCGCCGGAGCTCTCCCGCCCACAGTGGCTCGCCAGGACTCGCAGGGGCTCTCCGCGATTCGTTTCGTCGGTTCGCGTACGCGCCCATGCACAAGCGTTTTCCACGCAAGGCCAGCACTCCCTACACGTGTCTTCTCCCGATTTCCATCTTCCCCGTACAACATCCGGACCTCCCGGCAGAGCATCCCTCCCCTCGCCCCCACATGCCAACTATCAACGAAATGCAAAGCACCGCCGCGATTTCCCCCGGAACCGGTAAACGCAACATCAAATCGGGGTAATATCTCCGACCTGCCTTTCATACCGCGCAAATCGCCACCCTATCATCCAGGTGCAGACGCCGCGAAGGCGCTGTCGCCTCCCCAAGAGGATTGACGAAATGCAAGGTCAGGAAAGGGATATACATGTCAGAAGAGTTTGAGATCAAGCAGATGTCGCGCCGCAGCTTCCTGGACGCCCTGGGCGCGGGCAGCATTGCGGTCGCGAGCCTCAGTCTGTTCGGGTGCAGCTCCAGCTCCTCGTCGAGCGCCAGCTCAAGCTCGGCTGCCTCGAGCGCTTCGACCTCCAGCGCGAGCGCTTCCGCAAAGAAGCTCTCCGGCTCAATCACCGCAGTCGGCTCCACGGCTCTCCAGCCGCTCGTCGAAGCAGCTGCCGAGCAGTTCATGCAGGAGAACGCCGGCGTTCAGATCACCGTCCAGGGCGGCGGCTCGGGCCAGGGCATCACGCAGATTTCGCAGGGTGCCGTTCAGATCGGCAACTCCGACGTTTTCGCTGAGACCAAGATCACGGACAGCGCCACGCTTGCCAAGATCAAGGACAACCAGGTGTGCGTCGTGGGCATGGGCCCTGTCGCCAACAAGAGCTGCGGCGTGACCAACCTGACCATGGAGCAGCTGCAGGGCATCTTCACCGGCTCCATCACCAACTGGAGCGAGATCGGCGGCGCCGACCAGGACATCGTCGTTCTGAACCGCGCCTCCGGTTCCGGCACGCGCGCCACGTTCGAGGACGCCGTCCTCAAGGGCGTCACCGTTCCCGAGTCCTTCAAGCCGCAGGAGCAGGATTCTTCGGGCACCGTCGCCAAGATGGTCGCCGAGACCCCGGGCACCATTTCGTACCTCGCCTTCTCGTACTTCGACGACACCATGACGGCGCTGCAGGTCGACGGCGTCGACCCCAAGGACGAGAACGTCGAGTCCAACACGTGGAAGATCTGGGCGTACGAGCACATGTACACCGCCGCCAACCCCGACGAGGTTACGAGCGCGTTCATCGAGTACATGATGGGCAGCGAGGTCCAGGGCACCCTCGTTCCGCAGACCGGCTACATCGCGTCTACCGGCATGAAGGTCAAGCGCGACGCCAGCGGCAACGTCACCAACCTGTAGGTGCTGAATAGCCTCGATGCCTGACATCCAAGGACAAGCGGGCGCGTCGTCGATCATTGACGGCGCGCCCGCCGCCGCGTCTTCGCTGCCCGAGAAGAACGGTTCGTCCCCTCACCCGGGCTCCCCGAAGGGCAAAGATGCGCGCGTGCCCAAAAAGCTCATGCCCAAGAAGCGCGTCGAGCGCATCGGCGGCACGGTCTGCGGCATCTGTGCCGGAATCGCGACCCTGCTCGTCGTCACGCTGATCTTCATGGTCGCCGAGCATGGCTTGGCGACGTTCGTCGTGGACGGCATCTCGCCTATCGCCTTCCTCACCGGCACCACGTGGAATCCGCACTCCAACGGTGCGGACGGCGCGCCGCTTATGGGCGCGCTGCCGATGATCGTCGGATCGTTCGGCGTGACGCTTCTGTCGTGCCTGTTCGTTCTCCCGTTCGCCGTCGGCGCCGCCATCTTCACGGTCGAGATCGCCCCGACGTTCGGCCGCAAGGTGCTGCAGCCCGTCATCGAGCTGCTCGTCGGCATCCCATCGGTCGTGTTCGGCCTTTTGGGCCTCACCATCATCGTGCCCCTCGTCAGGGGCGCGTTCGGCGGCACGGGCTACGGCCTGCTCGCCGGATCGGTGGTGCTCGCCGTCATGGTGCTGCCCACCGTCACGTCGCTGTCCATCGACGCCATCGCCTCGGTGCCCAACGCGTACCGCGAAGGCTCGTACGGTCTGGGCTGCTCACGGTGGCAGACCATCTGGCACGTCGTTCTGAAGAGCGCGCTGCCCGGCATCCTGACCGCCGTCATCCTGGGCATGACGCGCGCGTTCGGCGAAGCACTGGCCGTGCAGATGGTCGTTGGCAACGCCGCGAGCATCCCCACGTCGCTCATCACGCCCGCCGCGACACTGACGTCGGTTCTGACGATGGGCATGGGCAACGAGGCCATGGGCACCGTCTACAACGACGCGCTCTGGTCGCTCGCGCTCATCCTGCTCGTCATGTCGCTCGTGTTCATCCTCATCGTTCATCTCATCGGCCGAAAGGGGGCGAAGGTCAATGGCTAAGCTCAGTGCGAAGAAGGCAGCGCAGCAGGTGAAAGCCCAGGTTGCGAAAGCGTCTTCCCCCGTTGCCTCCGCCGAAGCCGCCGGCCTTGGCGTCAGCGCGGCAAGCGTTGCCGGCGCAGTCGGCGCTCCCACCATCGACACCCAGCGCATCGTCGCGCACGTGAAGAAGGCCGGCGCCCAAAGCAAAGTAGCCACGGCCATCCTGTCCGTCATCGCCGCCCTCATCTGCGCGCTTCTCGCCGCGATTGTCATCTACATCATCGGGTCGGGCGCGGAGAAAGCCTTCGACATCGCGTTTCTGACCAAGCCGCCTTCGCAGTTCCGCGCCGGCGGCGGCATCGGACCGGAGCTGTTCAACTCGTTCTACCTGCTGGTCTTGACGCTCGTCATCTCCATCCCGCTGTCTCTCGGCGCCGCCATATTCTTGGTGGAGTACGCGCCCGAGAACTGGATCACCAACGCCATCAAGACCGCCATCGAGGTTCTGTCCTCGCTGCCGTCGATCGTCGTCGGCCTGTTCGGTTTTCTGCTGTTCGTGCTCCAGATGAACTGGGGATTCTCGATCATGTCCGGCGCTTTGGCGCTCACGATGTTCAACATCCCCATCCTGGTGCGCGTCATTCAGCAGGCGCTCGAGGCGGTTCCCCGCGATCAGCGCGACGCGGGCTTGGCGTTGGGTCTCACGCGGTGGGAGACCACGGTGCACATCCTTCTGCCGTGCGCCATGCCCGCCATCATCACCGGCGTCATCCTGTCAGCAGGCCGCGTGTTCGGCGAAGCCGCCGCGCTCATCTACACGGCAGGCCAGTCCGCTCCTGCGCTCGACTTCACGTCGTTCGACCTGAGCAGCCCGAGCTGCCCGTGGAACGTGTGGCGCCCGGCGGAGACCCTGGCCGTGCACATCTGGAAAATCAACTCCGAAGGCGTGGTGCCCGACCTGACGGCGGTGTCCAACGGAACGGCCGCCATCCTGGTCATCTGCATCCTGGCCTTCAACCTGATAGCGCGCTTCGTCGGTAGACGGCTGTCGCGCAAGCTGACTGCGGAGTGATCGCATATGGCAACTGATTCTTTGAGCAACGTCGCTGCGTCCACGGCGAACATATCGCTGGGCGAGCACGCGGCGACGCGCACTTCGGCCCTCGGCGAGGTCGCCATCAAAACCGAAGACGTCGGCGTGTTCTACAACGAGAAAAGCCAGGCGCTGCGCAACGTCAGCCTGACGTTCCACCGCGGCGAGGTGGCGGCGCTGATCGGACCGTCAGGCTGCGGCAAATCGACCTTTCTGCGCTGCCTGAACCTGATGAACCTGGAAATCCCCCACTGCCGCATCGTGGGCAGCATCCACTACCACGGTTCCGACATCGTAAACGACAAGATCAACATGTTCGATCTACGCAAGTCGATCGGCATGGTGTTTCAGCAGCCCAACCCGTTCCGCAAGTCGATCTACGACAACGTGGCGCTTGCCATATCGCGCCATGGCATGGCTTCGAGCAAAGCCGACCTTGACGAGCGCGTCGAGCGCGCCCTGCGCGCGGCGGTGCTTTGGGACGAGGTGAAAGACGACCTGAACAAGAGCGCCTACGCGCTTTCGGGCGGACAGCAGCAGCGCCTGTGCATCGCCCGCACCTTGGCGCTCGACCCCGACGTGCTGCTCATGGACGAGCCGTGCTCGGCGCTCGACCCCATCGCCACGCGCGCCATCGAAGACACCGCGCGCTCGATCGCCGACAGCGGCATCAGCGTCATCATCGTCACGCACAACATGCAGCAGGCAGCCCGCGTCTCGGATACCACTTCGTTCTTCTACCTGGGCGAAATGGTCGAGACCGGACCGACGGAACGCATATTCTCGAACCCGAGCGATGACCGTCTGAAGGGATATATCTCCGGGCAGTTCGGATAGTCTGCCCACCCCTGTCGCTCGTGGCTTTCGTGCCCCGCTGCCCGTCCGCTCCCCCAACTCGTCCGGAGCGGCGGGCGGCTTTGGTTTTACGCGGTTCTGACATGAGCCGTACAACGGCTTGACAGGCCGTATTCATGATGGACGCTGAATGCGAATGAATGGAGGAAGCATATGCCCGTGAAAAGCGTTCCCTCGCAGACCACGACGGAAGCTCCCGCGAAGATCGCCCAGAGTGCCCGCATCGACGAACCGGTTCGCCTGATCGACCGCACGGCGATGCTCGCGGAAGCGGACGCCATCTCCCACTATGCCGCGCCCGTGGATCGCACGCGCCCGGCCAAGATGTCCGTGAGCGGGCTCAACCTGCACTACGGCGATTTCCACGCTCTGAAAGACGTGTCACTCGATATCCCCGAACACCAGGTCACGGCCCTGATCGGCCCATCCGGCTGCGGCAAGTCGACGTTTTTGCGCACGCTCAACCGCATGAACGACCTCATCCCCTCCTGCCGCGTGGAGGGCTCGGTCACCCTCGACGGAGTGGATGCCTACCATGACCTCGACGCCGCGCTTCTGCGCTGCCGCGTGGGCATGGTGTTCCAGCATCCCAACCCCTTCCCGATGAGCGTGTACGACAACGTGGCGTACGGCCCGCGCGCCCACGGCATCAGAAAGCGCGCCGAGCTGGACGAAATCGTCGAGCGCAGCCTGCGCGACGCTGCGGTGTGGGACGAGCTCAAAGACCGTCTGGACGCCAACGGCTGCGGTCTGTCCGGTGGCCAGGCGCAGCGCCTGTGCATCGCCCGCGCACTCGCCATCAGCCCCGAAGTGCTGCTGATGGACGAAGCCACGAGCGCGCTCGACCCCATCTCGACCGCGAAGGTGGAGGACCTGGTGGTCAGCCTGAAGGAGCGCTACACCATCGTCATGGTCACGCACAACATGCTGCAGGCCACGCGCACAGCGCAGTACACGGCGTTCTTCCTGATGGGCGAGATGGTCGAGGCCGGCTCGACGAAGCAGATCTTCGAGGATCCGCACGACGAGCGCACCGGCGACTACGTCTCGGGCCGCTTCGGATAGGAGCGCGTCGGCGAGGCCGCTGCTGCGGTTGCGTGTGCTGCAGCAGGAGCCTGGGTTGAAGCCGCGGCGGCCGTTACACGACTTTTCTCCCTCGCGTGTGCAAATATCTAAGTTATTCGCACATTTATCCATCATGGCGCGCTACAAGCGTTATTTTGTATGACATTATTCGGGTTGCCGATTTCGCAATATGCGGCGCTCTTTACACTCTTCTACATTTCCGCACCTCAATGCTCTATCGCATCGGAACGTGAACGTTCGATCATTCAATACGAACCGATGAGACGCTTTTTCGTAATACTATATTTGGGACGCAACCGTCCTATGTGCAAATATCTTAGTTATTTGCACATAGGACGTCGAAAATGCGTGCACGCGAGTTGCTGCGGGCTTGAATGCGGATCGCCACGAAGTCGTGCGGGGGTTTCCGCAAGCTTGCGGTCGGCTCGCCACGAAGCCAGGCAAATCTGCGCGGGCTTGAGCGCGGGTCGCCACGAGAAACCCCGACTGCAACGCCGAAGGGCCCGGAAGACGCATCCTCCGGGCCCTTCGCTACGATCGGACGCTCTCATCCCGGCGGCGTCTTTGCGCAGGAGGGAAACGTCGCTTCGAGAAGGACCTTCCCTCCGGCAGCAATTCTCCGCATACGGCCGCCTTCCTCCGGCAGTTGCTCCACGCCCCGGCTGCCTCCCCGCAAGCGGCAGCCCCACGCATACGGCCGCCTTCCCGCCGATGGGGCATCCGCGTCGCGCTCGCCTTCCCGCCGGCAGTACTCGCCCGCCTGCTACTTCTTGTACACCGGGCTGTCCTTATGCGGCCGGATGAAGAACGACACGACGAGCATCACGATGCTCAGCGGGAAGATCGTGTACAGGCACGCCTGGAAGTACGTGGCGCCGCCGTCGATGATCGCGCCGTAAATTGGGCTGAAGCAGTTGCCTATGCACTGCGCGAACTGCATGACCGCCATGCCCATCGTCGCCGCCATCGCCGACTTGTTCATGATGGTCGGCGCGAGCGGGCGCAGACCGCCGCCGCCCAGGCCAGCGCAGATGCCCATGAGGATGATGCCTACCCACAAAAGCACCGTGCTCTCAGTCTGGAACAGCATGAAGAAGCAGAACAGGTACAGCACCGACACCGCGATCGGCGTGATGCGCTTCAGGCTGTGCGGCAAGCGCGCCGTTATCGCTCCGCCGAGCGGGTTGGCCACCAGGCCGATCGTCGTGATGGCCGCAAGACCGAGGCCCGCCATCGATGCATCCCAACCGAAGCCCGGCGTTGCTCCGTCGACGGGCGACTGCAGAAACGTCGGCAGGTACGTGTTGACGATGCCGGTCTGCCCGATGATGAAGATGAGGAACACCACGAACAGAAACCAGATGTTGGCGTTCTTCAGCAAGCTCATGCATTCGCCGAAACTACCTTCGACGTTGTAGTTGGCGCCCTCGCCTTCGGGCATGCGGTAGAAGATGAGGAACAGCGCGAGCGACACCGCGGCGAAGATGATGACAAACCAGAACACGCCCTGCCAGCCAGCTACCGGCGCCAGACGCGGGCACACGACGGAGTCGAGCGTGATCGAAAGCGGCACCCACGTACACCACATGCCCAAAGCGAAGCCGCGGGTCTTCGGCGGGAACCACAGCGTGACGAGCGTCGGCGCCGCCACGCCCACCAGCCCGATGCCCAGGCCCTCGATGAAGCGACCCACATACAGCGCCGGGACGTTGGTGCCGGCGAGCACCGGGATGAGACCGCCGACGATGACGCCCGCGGTCGCGATGGCGATCGTCCATTTCAGACCGATCTTACGGCAGATGAACGCCGCCGGAAACGCCAGGATGATGCCCACGATAGACACCATCGTCATGAGCATGCCGAATCCCTGCGCATCCATCATGAAGCCTCCCGCGGGGCTCACGCCAGGGACGTAGATGAAGTACAGCGGCATGGAAACGAGCTTGAACTGCCCCAACGGAGCGGCGAAGCTCACCAGGTAGGTGACGATCAGCACGACCCATGCGTAGCGCGGGGTCTTGCGGTTCTCGTCGGTGGATATGACCGAGTCGGCGTACGGACGCGGTTCGCGCGTCTTCTCGGGATAGCTCAGTTCCGATTGTTGATCCATTGCACTCTCAACCCTTCTCTTCAACTGATGAGCAGTAGATACAGGTGGAGCCATGCAGGCGCAGCCACATCGACGCGCGACAGCGAGGCAGCGGCGTTCCGTGCGGTACCGAAGCCGGAGTGAGTGGAAGCGGAACCCGCAGCCGCTTGAGGCCGCGACGCTTCGCGCGGTAACGGAAGCGAAGTCCCAGCACACGATGTCCGGAACAATAGCCCCCTGCACACGACGTCCAGGACGACAGTCCCTGCGCGCGGCGCCAACGGCAGCGGGCCAGCATGCAGGCCCGGCGACGAAGTCGGCATCCGCATCGGCGGAATCCGCCGTCATGCGCGCATGCGAACCCGAAGCCGCAGCTTGCCGCCACGCGTCGAGCGCCCGCGTTTGCATGCTCAGTGATCGTTGGATTCGGAGGGAATCTGACGCAGTCTCCAGAGCATCGGGTCGCACGCGTCACCGGTACCGCATCCGCACCGCGCGAACGGGGCCACGGCCTTCTCCCAGTAGTTCTTGTCGGTCTGGTAGACCCATTGGATTTCGTCGAGCGTCCCGGCGATCGTGTACCACCAGTCCATGCTGGGGCCGAAGTGTGGGAAGCGTCCGTCGGTCGCGGGCTGACCGCAGCGCGTGCAGTAGATTTCGACAGCGCCCTCACCTGCGGGTTTATTCTTGGAATTCTCAGGCACGACGGCCTGGTCCGCCGGTATGGAAGCGCCTACCTCTATGGGAACGATGTCCTCTTTCGTGATCATGGTCGAAAATTCCCCTCCTTGTATTGCGCGTTCGAAGGCGCGGAGCTGGCGCCCGGGGGGGGGCCCCGCGCCGGCGGGGTCGGCCCGCCGCCGCCAGGCGCGGTGTCTTATTGAAAAAACCCCCCCCCCCCGC
>CAIFEB010000017.1:13140-40200 GCA_903789375.1 uncultured Eggerthellaceae bacterium
CCGGGGGGGTCGGGGGGGGGGGGGGGGGCGCCGGGCGCCTTCGGGATCGGCACGCCGCAGACTGGACAGCGGGTCTCGCCGGGGGCGACGACGCGGCCGCACAAAGGACACGCCCCCTGCTTGGCAAGCGGCCGCGCGGGCACCTTCCCGCACAGGCCGCAGTGCACGCAGATGCGCGCGTAGCCGCCGCACACCGCAACCACCGCCTTCCCCCAAAGCCTCCGGCAAAGCGGACGATTGCCGGCAGACAGCCCGCCGGCACGCCCGCCGTCTGCAGCCCATCGGAGGCGCTGCGCGTCCTCCCTCCGGTCCGCGCAGCGCCCCTCGCGCCGCCGTCGCCCTGCGCCTTCGCGCGCAGGCGTCGGCCTTTACGCCTTCGTCGTGCCCGCCTTCGGCACGAACAGCATGTACTTGGTGGCCGCCGTCGTCATCTTCTGCGCCAGCTCGTCCACCGGGCCGTACTCCATGCACGCGGCCTGGCAGTGCTTCACGCAGGTCGGGCGCTTGCCCTTCTCAAGACGCTCGGCGCACAGGTTGCACTCGTCGGTCGGCACCGGCACCGTGTCGTTCTGCCAGTGTTTGCGGTCGATCTGCCACGGACCGACCGTCGCCATCTTGATGCCGTAGCGCCCGATCGGGATATCGTGTTCCACCTGGCAGGCAACCTCGCAGGTGCCGCAACCGGTGCAGTACTCGTAGTTGATGAGCAAGCCGTAAGCTTTGTCGTTCGCCATGGCTATTCCTCCCCCTTCTGCTCTGCCTCGAGCGTGTAGTTGCGGAAGCTGCCCTCAGCGAACCGGTCGCGCGGCTCCGCGGGCGTGCGCAGCGGAATCTCCTCGGGAGCGCAGGGGTAGACCTTGCACATGTAGCACTTGCACTGGTTGCCGAAGCCGGTGTCGCCGCACTGGGACGGCAGGCACATGTTGATGTTGCCCGCGTAGGTCGCGAAGCAGCCTTCGCCCTGGTCCTCCGGGTCGGCCTCGGGGAACCACCAGCCGTGGTCGGCTTCGACCACACGCGCGTCGATGGTCGACGTGACGTGCGCCTGCTCGCGGCAGCGGCCGATGGGGCTTTCGATCCAGCACCACTGGCCCTCTTCGATGCCCAGCTTCTCGGCGGCATCGGGGTTGATCTCGAAGCGCGGGTACGGCAGACGCGAGCGCAGACGCGGCATCTGACGGTGCTCTGAGTGGAAGCTCTCGTAGTGGCGTGCGCCCGTGGTCAGGATGAACGGGAACTCACGGGCCAGTTCAGGCTGGCTGTACGGGCTCATCGGCGGCTCCTGGTAATACGGAACCGGCTTCTCGCCCCACTGCTGCAGAAGCAGCGAGTACAGCTCGATGCGGCCGGTCATCGTGTTGAATCCGGGCTGGCCGTCGGGGCGCTGCTCGCCCTTCTCGTACTTGCGGTAGTGGAATTCCGGATAAATCCAGTTGAGCTTGCGCGAGTCGTCGTAGGTGATGCCGGCTTCCTTGATCAGGTAGCTGAAGTACTCCTCCAGCGTGTCGCCCGGCCACAGGTCCTTGTTCCAACGGCGTCCCAGCTCCCAGTTGATCTGGAAGTCGTCCTTCGCCTCGCCCAGAGGCTCGCACGCCTTGTTGGTGTTCTGGATGTAGTACCACACCGAGCGCAGGCCCTCGCGTTCCGGATAGAAGCACAGCGGCAGCACGATGTCGGCGCAGGCCATGAGCGTCGGCGTCATGCAGTAGTCGACGCCCACGACGATGTCGCAGTTCTTGAGGCCCACTTCGATGCGGCGCTTCGGGTCCTGGCCGCAGCACGCGAGCGGGTTGGTCGACTGGATCCACGCGCCGTGGATGCGGTACGGGCGCCCCGTGACCAGCTGGTCGATCATGGAGTCCGCCTGGCACTGCACCATGCCGGAGTTCGTGATCATCTGGTAGGTGGAGCCGATGCGCTCCTTCTCCTGCTCGGGGGTGAAGACCTCCTTGGGATCAGGCGGCAGCCAGACCTCGGTGTTGTACGGGTCGTGCACGGTGATCATGCCGCCGGGGATGTCGATCTGGCCGGTGATGCACCACAGGTTGCACACGGCCTGCGACGCCGTGATGCACTGCTGGTTCATATCCAGCGCGAGGCCCCACTGCACGGCCGTCGGCTGCTGGGCCATGCGCTCGGCCGCCTCGACGATGTCCTCCTCGGGAATCCACGTGACCTCGGACGCGCGTTTGACCGTCCACGGCTTGCACGCCTCGGCGTACTCGTCGAAGCCGTAGCACCAGCGATCGACGAAGTCGTGGTCGTACAGGTCGTGCTCGATGATGTAGTTGCCCATGGCCAGCGCGAGCGCCGAATCGGTGCCCGGGCGGATCTGAAGCCACAGGTTCGCCTTGGAAGCGAGCCAGGTCAGGCGCGGGTCGACGACGACCAGGTCGCTGCCGCGCTTCATGCAGTCGACAATCCAGTGACCGAGGTTGCCGTCAGCGTTGGCGATCAGCGGGTTGTTGCCCCAGACGAAGATGTTCTTCGGCGCGCGCCATTCGGGGTTGTCGTAACGGTCGGGGAACTGCATCGAGAAGTCCGGACACGTGTAGCAGCCCTGGATGGTGTTCGCCGCAGCCACGCGCGGCACGTAGCAGGCGTTGCCCGAAAGGAAGTACGAGTACTGGATGGAGCCGAGCGCGTAGCCCAGGCGGGCGTTGATCGGCGGCGTCACGCGGCCGGTGCCCGATGCGAAGATGATCGACTTGCCGCCGAACTCATCGCGGATGGCGCGGAACTTCTGGTCGATGATGTCGTAGGCTTCCTTCCACGTGATGCGCGTCCACGCATCCGCTTTGCCGCGGTCTTTCGGATCGCGCTTCATCGGGTGCAGCAGACGGTCGGGATGGTAGACCATCTCGGCGACGTCGAGACAGCGCATGCACAGGCGGCCGTTGTAGTAGGGGTTGTTCTCATCGCCCTCCACCTTTATGAACTTGCCCGTCTCCTTGTCGGTGTACACGATCACGCCGCAGCCGTCGTGGCAGCCCGGCGCCGACCACGCCGCCGAGCGGGTGGCGATCATGCCGTCTTCCTCCCACTGCCAGGGCAGGTCGCCGCCGGTGTACATCACCGGAGGCTCGTTGAAGAAGGACGGACGCACCTCCTTGGATTTCTCACTTTTGTGGGGGATGTCGATTTTCTTAGTCACGGTTCATCACGCTCTCTTTGTCTTCCTCGTCTTGTGTTCGACGAACCCGAGCCGCGTTTCGGCGCCTAGCGTTCGTCGCCCCTCGTTCGGGCACCGCGCCTGTGCCCTGCGCTCACCACCCTCCGACGCTTGCGCAGATTCATGACCACATCCCGAAAGCTACGCGGGCGGCGCCTCGTCCGCGTACTCAGCCGCGTAGGGTTGTACGGCTTTCCGAACGCTGCGTACGAATATCAGGTTCTCAGTATGATGCCGTTGACCTGGGTTTATTCATTTATACTGAGATGCAAATAAAGAGGGGTGCGGCCGCGCTTGCTACCATGCGAAGCGGGGGAAGGGGATTTCATGGCGCGATCGTCGCTCGGCTTCATGCAGCTCGCGATCATCGTGGGCTACGGGATGTTCTACGCGTGGTACCTGCTTGCGTTCTTCGGGCTGTTCATGTTCACGCCCGCCGCGCTTTCGTTCGCCGGGCTCCATGTGGGGCAGGTGGTGTTCTTCGCCGCGTCGATCGTGGCGAGCGCCTTCGTGCTCGCGCGCTTCCGCTCTGCGGGCGCGGTGTCGTTCTCGTTCGCGCGGCTCGTGCTGCCGGCATTTGCGCGCGCAGGTAGCGCGCCGAACCGCAAGCGCTCCGCCGGCGATGGGGCGGAGCGCAGACGTGGCGCAAGCGCAACCCGCGCTGGAGGCTCGCTTTCCGGCCGCTCTTCGAGCACCGTTTCCGCCAACGCTTCGGAGGACGCGCGTTCCGCCGGCAGCGAAGCAGAGCTCCCCGCCTCGAGGGGCGGCGTTTCCGCCGGCATCGTCGCGAGGCTGCGCTCCGTCCTGGCGCTCGTTGCCGCCGTCATCGGCGGAGCCGCCGCACCGTGCGCGCTGCTCGCCGCCAACACCGCCGACATTGCGCTCGGCGTGCTCTACGTCGCGTGCGCCGCATCGGGCGTGCTCGTCGCCTTGGGGTACTTTTCGTGGGACGACCTCTGCAAACGCGGATACCTGAAGCGCAACACCTTCGCCCATGCGATCATCTTCTCGCTGGGCGGCGCCCTGTTCTGCGGCGCCATGGTGACGCTCGACCCGCCGACGATCGTCGCATCGGCCATCGCGCTCTACACGATCAGCCTGATGCTTCTGCTGTTCATCAGCGTGCGCGCCGAAGTGTCCGTCGCAAGCCCGGTCGCCGACACCGCGTCGTTCTTCCGCACGACCTACCATCTTGACGTCATCACCTGCGTCATTACCGTCGCGTTCGGGTTCGCCTTCATGCTGCTGTACCGCAGCATCGGCGTGGGGCTCGCCGTCGTGATGGGCGCCGCCATCGCGCTCGACTTCCTGCTGACGATGGCTCTCGGCAAGAACCGCTACGTACCGTTCGTAGGGACGGTGCGCTTCTGTTTGGCAGTCGCCGCGGTCATGCTCATCCTGTTCGCCGCGCCGGGAACGCTCGCGAAGACGATCGCGCTCAGCGTCGTCGTGGCCGTGTGGTTTCTGTACCGGACCGTCAACGGCGGCGCTCTCATGGAGCTGGCCAGCAGCAAGAAGCTGTCGCTCCAGTACACGGTGGGACGCGGGAAGCTGTGCGGCAACATCGGCTTCTGCGCGGGACTGGCGCTCGGCATCGTCGTGATGGAAGCCGTGCCGAGCGGCGTGAACGGGCTGGACGCGTATGCGGACGCAGCCGTGTACACGGCGCTCGCCCTCGTGGCCGCCATCGTGCTCGCCGCGCTGTTTCTGCTGCCGTTCGACAACGAATCGTGCGCGCCGGGTCTGCGCACGCTCATCCCCGCCCCCGTGGCGGAAGCGACGCAGGGCGCGCGCACGCAGGGGGACGCGGACGACGCCGGAGCCGCCGCGCTCGTCGCGCGCTACCGGCTGTCGCCGCGCGAGAGCGACGTGCTGCGCTACCTGATCCGCGGTCGCAACGCCAAGCACATTGCCGAGAAGCTGTGCATCAGCGAAAGCACCGCCAAGACGCACATCGCGAGCATCTACCGCAAGACCGACGTGCACTCGCAGCAGGAGCTGCTCGACCGGCTGGAAGAGACGGCGGCCGCTGCGGGTTGCGCCAGCCGCGACGATGCCGATGCCGCGTAAGGGCGGCGGCGGGACGTGAGCATGCGCCGACGGTTTGGATGCGCGCATCGCCTGATGCGGCAAGCCGATGCAGGGGCTATCTAGATTGGCACCGGCTCCCAGGAACAGCAGCGTGCGGAAGGCAACCTGCGCGCACCGCGGCTCCTCAACGGCGCCGGAACCGCGCTCGCCTCACAATTTCCCCACAGCGAACGGTCGGATAACCACCCCTTCCGGTCAGAGAATGTGATTGTGTTCTATTGCTATTAGGAATTTCTCTTGTTAAACGATATACTTGAGGGAAATCATTTACGACTCCCGCGCGTTGTGCCGCTGCACCTTGACGCGCCCCTCTGCACGTTCGATCCACTCGAAGGGATGGCATCCATGCAACGCAGAAACACGCGCCAGCGCCAGCTGGTCTTCGAGGCCGTCCAGCACCTGCGCAACCACCCGACGGCGGACGACATCTACCTGTACGTCCGCTCGATAGACAGCAAGATCAGCCGCGGAACGGTCTACCGCAACCTCAACCTGCTCTCGGATCAGGGCGCCATCCTCGACGTGCGCGTTCCGGGCGGCGACCATTTCGATTTCAACACCACCGAGCACGCGCACCTCGTCTGCCGCGAGTGCGGCGCCGTCGTGGACGCGCTCGGGCCGGCCTGCACCGTTTCCGAAGACGCCGATGCCCATGTGGAAGCCCAGACGGGCTATTCCGAGGTCGGGCACGCGCTGTTGTTTACCGGCCTATGCCCGGCCTGCCAGCAGAAGCTGCAGGAAAGCGAAGAGAAGTCGGCGTAGCCGCGCGGCGGGACAGGGCGCGGCGCGGGCAGACGGGCGCGAATGGCGCCGGGTGCCAGCGGCGAGACGATACGAGCGTAGCGGCGCGGTTGGTGTAGCGGCTTAGCGTGGCGGGCATGACGCGCGAGCCTTCGCGCCCCGCAAGCCCGATTCGAACGTTTATCTTACATTTTATTGCACTATTAACATTTTCGTTTCATTTTGTAATTAAATGTAAGTTATTTCGCCATTTCTGGCGGAATAACGCAAAAAACGGCAACGTGCGGGAGGCGGGTTGTGGCGCGCAGGAGGCATCGCAGCCCGCCGCTTAATCCGTCCGTGCGAACAGCGTGTGGGCGTCCCCGGGCAACACGCGAGCATCGCCGCCGCCCAGGCACGTCCTCCCCTGCAGAAAAGCGGCGGCGCGCAGCCCGCTCTTCGCGAACCGCGCGCCGCCGCATCATGTTCGAGACGAGCTCCGCACGTCATCGCAGATTCCGCGCGTCTCTCAGTTTGCCCAACATACCATTATCGCCCTCGGTTCCCGATGGTCCAGTACGGTCGCCCAGGTTGCCGATCACCCACACGCCCGATCGCACGGATGCCTGATGGCATAGAGTCCCGTTCGCCCGTTGCCTGAACACCCGTATACCCGAACGTCGCCGCTACATCATGAACTGGTATTCCGCCAGCGTGTCGTACGTGTCCGAGTCGTTCACGCTGATGACACCGTCAACTTCCGTCAGCTCGTCGACGCTCGCCACGTCCTTCGAGCTGAACCACATGAACGCCTCAACGTACTTGCCCGGCTGGATGGTCTCGTACAGAACGGGATCGACCATCTTGCCGTTGACGGAGAAGCTCCCGTACTTCGCTGTCACGTCGATCGCCTTGTCGGAACGGTTCCAGACGATGAACGTGTATCCCGGATCGTCGGCGAAGTCCGCCTTCTTGTCGACGACTTCGATCGTGCAGAGGTCGTCATCGACCAGGATCGCGCCGATCGGGGTCACACCAGCCTGCGACGGGGAGCTGGACGCCGCGCTGGAGTTTGCGCTCGAAGCTGCGCTTGCGCTCGTGCTCGACGCAGCAGCAGACGAACTCGAGCTCGCAGCCTGCGACTTCGATGCCGACGCCGTCCCCTTCTCAAAGACGAGCGTATCCTCACCATCCGCGAGCGTCAGCTTGCCGTCTTTCAGCGTGGCTTTCGCCGTCGAGCCGTCGATGGTGAAGTTCGCATCTGACGCACTCTTCGCCTCCCACGTCCCGGATTGCTGCTCGCCGAACAGGTCGATCGAAAACGTCTTGTCCTCTTTAACGGTCATCTTCACCGACAGACCCAGAGCCTCCATCGCCGCCAGGTCCTCCGCGCCCATCGTCTCGCCACCGCTCTGCATCTCGACGAGCTTCCAATCGCCGACATACGCCTTGGATGCGTCGCCACCCGAGCATCCCACAACGCCCACGCATGCAAGCAGCAGAGCCATCGCCATCGCCAGCAGTGTCGTCTTCGTTTTCGCCATCGTCCTCATGTTCACCACTTCCCTTCCATCGTCCGTCCGTTTTGCCGGTTGAATCGAATCCGCAAGGCACCGCGCCAGCGCCGCCGTACCGCCGCGCATCAGGCGCCCATCGCGCCACCGCAGTACTCGCATCGCCCGTTCGCATCGGGAATCGTCGTCGCACCGCAGAACGGACACGTCTGCGCCGTCTTGGGGGCCGCCGCAGCCTCCGCCTTCTCACGTTCGCTCTCGCGGAGCTGCGTGAGAGCCTCCCTGATCTCTGCCGCCCTGCGCTCCGCCTCGCGGAATTCCACCGAATCACGCTCCTCGATCCGATAATCGTTCAGCTTGAACGTGATCGAATCGTAGTAGGGCACGTTCACGTGGATGGTCAGATACACGTCGTAGTCCACGTCGTAACGCGGCGGCGTGTAGCTGTGCTCCTCGCCGTCGGCATCCTTCCAATGCATCTCGGTGCGGGTTTCGCGCGTTTCCGTATCGCACCCGGTTACCTGGGAGAAGTCGAGCACGTCCGGATTCGCCTCGCGCCAGCGGCTCGTCGAGGTCACCAGGAACCGTCCCGCATCCTCGTCGAGCAGCACCTTGGTTTCGGTGCCGAGCGTTCGCGTGACGTTGAACGCCGCCACCCGCTCCTCGTTGTCTTCGCGCCATTCCAGCTGCTCGCGAATCTGCTCGACCGTCGAACGCCGGCGTTCGCTGAAGAACGGCGACAGCTTCTTCGCGCAGTCCTTGCACAGATTGCCGTCTTCCAGCTTGCGGTTTCCGAGAAGCCCGATTTCACCGCCGCAGATGCTGCAGGCCTTCTTCTCGAACACCTTCCCGAACAGGCCCATGCCAACCACCCCTTCCGTCGCCTCGCTTCCGCCGTTTTCACATCCTGATTTTGTCAAAGCGAGGGCCCACACAGAAGCGCCCCGCGGCCCAAGCTGGGCGACGGGACGCGCCTTTATGTCCAAAATGCGGTCACTCGAATGCGAACAGGCGGTGCCGAACGTGCGAGCGAACGGTGCCAGATGAGCTGACAAACGGATGAGCTGCGGATTCTCCAGAAAACGAGAAGGAAGCCCCGTCGAAGGCGCGGCGGCGCGCAGGCGGTGATGCTGCGGCGCTGGCCGGGCATCCGCTCGGCACTGCGACGGCACACGAACGGCAAGTCAGCGGCGCCGGCCGGGCATCCGCTCGACGGCACCTGGGCGGCATACGCTCGGCGCGCGGGCGGCAAAGCAGCGGCGCCGGCCGGGCATCCGCCCGACGGCGCGACGGACCCTGGGCGACGATGCTGTGGCGCCGGACGGGCATCTGCCCGGCATTTTGGCGGCGCGCGGGCGGCGGCGCCCGTGCGAACACCCATCCGCCCTCAGGCGCCCATCCTCACCCGACGCAGCCGGTCGCATCGTCGCTCTCGTCGCGCTCGCCCATGCCGGGGACGATGATGCCACTCGACACCGCATGCACGGCCAACCGCAGAATGCTGTCGTAGCCGGTCTTGGCGAGGATCTCCGAAATGCGCCGCTTCACCGTGCCCTCGCTCAGGTACAGCTCGGCGGCGATTTCGCGGCGCGTCTTCGATTCGCAGACAAGACGCAGGATGCTGATCTCGATCGGGCTGAGCTCGACGTCTTCGGGCATCACGCGATGCTGCGCCACGGGAAACGTCGAGTAGCCCTCCATGGTCGAACGGATGATGCCGAGCAGCTCGGCAGTGCCGACGTTCTTGTACACGAAGCTGTCCGCCCCGGCGTCGCGCGCCCGCTCAATGAAGGTGAGCTCAGGCATCCCCGTCATGATGACCACGCGTACGGCGGGATGCGCCCCCTTGATGCGCCGCACCGCGACGATGCCGCTCGAATCGTTTTCGGTGCACACGTCGAGCAGCGCGCAGTCCGCACCGGTCCGCTCCACAGCCGCGAGCGCTTCCGTCGCATCAGCGAGGGACGATACGACGCGCATGTCGTCTTGCGCGTTGATGGTGCAGGCGAGCGAATCCCGCAACATTGCCTGGTCCTCCACGAGCACAATGCGTATCACCTCTGCCCCCTTTCATCAAAAACCGCAGGCCGAGCGTTCGCCGGAACGACAACCTCCACCGTGAACGGCCACGATACACGGATGACGAGCACTCCGCCCACCCGCTGCGCCGCGCGCCGCATGCCCGCGATGCCCGACCCTTCGACCACCCGCTCGGGCATGGCCCCATCGTTGGACACAGCGAGGCGGATGGCACCATCGGGAGCATGCTCGATTGTCACGTCCACGCGATGGGCCTGCGCGTGCTTGGCCGCGTTCGTCACCGCTTCGAGCACGATGTCGCGAAACGTCGCCGCCAGCTGCGGGTCGTCAGGAAGCGTACCAGCTACGTGAATCTCCACGCCCACGAGCGAGAACGCGTGGCGGATGGGCTCGAGCGACACCGGCCCGCCAGCGGGCAAACCTGCCGCAAGGTCGTCGTCGATGTGCGAAAGCAACTCTGTCACCTGGGACAATGTCTGCGGATCATCACGACCGTCCTCCAGATACCGATGCAGGATGGACAGCCGCGCCCCCACCGTATCGTGCATGCGCGCCCGCATGCGCAGCGCCGCCTCGCCCTCGGCGACCTTGCGCACCTGCGCCATCGAGGCGCGTAGCTCGTCGTTCGCCGCCTCGAGCAGACGGTTCGCGCTGGCCAACCGCGCGTTGAGAGCTTCCTCCTCGGTCATGTCGAACGCCATGATGCGTTCGCACGGACGCCGGCACAACACCACCCGGTCACGCGTGAACAGGCACGTTCTGCCCGCGGACGTCTCGAGCAAGAAGCGATCGGCCGCACGATGCGCCCGCGACGGTTCGTCGCCGGCTCCGTCGCTATCGCCCCCGACCCCTTCCGCACGACGCGCAAGCCTATCCCACAGCCCGCGCGCATCCGCCAGGTCGGTCGCGAACCCCAGCGAGGTCAGCGTCGCACGCATCGCATCGTTCATGAACATCACGCCGCCACCCGGACCGATCCACAGCACCCCCTCCGGCATCGCGTCGAGCGCGTCCACGATCGACAACCGTGACACCATCGTCGTACTCGTGCGCGCATCGAACACGAGCAGCGCCGCCGTGCGCGCCGTGAAGTACGACGCGTCGATGACGAAGAGCACGTTCGCCGCCGTCCCGAGCGCGTCGATCGCCGGTGGCGTGCAGGCAGCCAGAACCACAGCGTCCGCAAGCGCAAGAACGCGCCGTTCCTTCCACCCAACGGCGCACGCAAGCGCAGCCGCGGCGGCGTTCACCCACAGCAACGACTTTACATGCAGAAGCAGCGGATAGACCAACAGAAAGATGTCCCCATGGTTTTCCATCGCCGAATTGGCCGCCGCGCACCCGAGCACCAGGTGAACGACGATAGCCGCCTCGAGGCAGAGCGAGAGCACGGACGAACCGCGCTGCCTGCGCGTCGCCATGAAGCAGGCGTGAATCGTTTGACCTGCGGATACAAGGAAGAGCGCCACGCACAGCACGCCGAGTGTCGACGCTCGCAGAAGGTAGAGAGAGCTCATAGCCCGCTCCCCTCGCCCAGCGCGGACGACGAAGCCGGCACGTGCTGCGACGCCAGCAGCTCAGCGTCCGCCATCGACCCATACGCAGCGTCCGTGCCCGCCGCGCACTCCGCCCCGTTCTCCTTCGCGTTCACCTTCGGCATCGCCTTGGCGGCAGGCGCCCCCTTTCCCGCCAGCAGCGTGCGCTGCGCCTGGCACGCTTCCCCGCTCGCCCTCGCCCGAGGTCCACGCCGCTTCGCGCACGCTTCCCCGCTCGCCTTGCGCGCGCTCTGCTCTGCGCACATGCTGATCGTCACGTTGAGCGAATCCGCATCCGTCGCAAGTGCCAGGTTCGCACCCTGCCCGCACAGGTCGCTGCGCAGGCTGCCGATGGCTTCATCGAGCCGCTCGGCGTCGATATGCGCCGCTTCAAGTGCCGCCCGCATCTCCACGCCGCCGGTGCCATCATGCACGAACAGCATGAGCACAGGGCGATCCGCGAACAGGGCGACGGCAGCCACGTCGTACAGACAGTCGTACAGCACGCTCACCACCGCCGCCGGCAACGTGCGCGCCACCTCCACCATCACAGCGCATTCGACGCCGAGTGAGCGCAGGTCGGCCACCGTCTCGTTGAACACGAGGGAAAGCCGCTGTCGGTCGAATTCCGGGTCGCTTTGCTCGGAGATGACGAGGGACCCCTTCCGCTTGCAGTACGCCACCATAAGCTTGACCTCGGTCAGAAGCGAGCGCCGAGCTGCGCGGGCGGCATCGTCATCGCCCTGAGGCAGCGCGGCCAGAAGCGCTCGCGTGCGCGCGACCTTGTCCGCTATGGACCCCTCCACCGTGCGCGCCAGCCGGCGCTCGCTCTCCTGCCGCCACAGCTCGCGCGCGACTTCGCCCTCGTGCCGCAGCACCTCGTTGCTGCGCCGCAGCCGCTCCTGCCGC
Organism: uncultured Eggerthellaceae bacterium; assembly: GCA_903789375.1. Lineage (GTDB taxonomy): Bacteria > Actinomycetota > Coriobacteriia > Coriobacteriales > Eggerthellaceae > CAIFEB01. The sequence goes on from CAIFEB010000017.1 coordinate 25,122, forward strand.
CGACGCAGAAGCTCGCGCCGCTCGTCAAGCGCCGCAACATCCTCGGTCAGAAGCGCCATGCCGCCGCTCACGCCGTACGCCTTGAACAGGGCATGGGGCGCCGCCGTCGTCCGATGCTGCACGATGCCGCGCTTCCCCTTCTCACGCACCATGCTGGACAGCAGGTCAGGAGGCAGATTGGGAAGCGGGGCGGCAACGTCGGTGCAATAGACGACACTGAGGTTGCGGTCGAGCACCTTCAGGTCAACGGGCAGCCGCGCGAACGCCTCGCCGTACCACAGATAGGACGGCAGGATGCCGAAGTCGAGCGCCAGCTCGAGCATCACGATGACGGCCACGCAGTATGTGAGCGACACGTTGGTTGCAATCGCGAACTCGGACCGCAGCGCGTACAGCAGGCAGTAGAGCGCGAGCAGGACGGCTGCTATCGCCAGCACCAGAACCGACGCCCGCAGTCGGCGGTGCGCGGCCACGAACAGCGCGCAGATGAACGCCAAGCACTCAGCCGCGTACCATGCGGCGATCGCCCAGTATCCCCAGTTGTACGTATACGCGCCTCGCCAGACGCCGTTGTCGAAATCGAGCACGAACACCTGCTCGTGCACGGAATTGGTGAGCACGAACACGATGATGACCACCGCGATGGCGAGCAGAGTGCGCTCCGCCGAGCGCACGAACGGCTTGGCGTCGAAAGCCGCCACGCGCAACGCGCAGATCAGGCAGAGCGCGGGCATGAGCGTGAACGGCACGTAATACAGGTACCACAGCGCCAGGATTACCTGGTCGCTTTCGCCGGGATAGCGGTATTTGAGGAGAACGTCCGCCATCCACAGCACCGCGAGCACGGCGACGCCTTTGAGACAACGCCGCACCTGAGCATCCGAGCAGCGCAGATGCACAGAAAAGCCCCAGGCGGCGAACAGGGGGCCGAGCACGATCATGAAACCGGACGTGGAGCTGGCCCCAAAGACCCAGGCCGCAACGTTGGTGGGCAGCCAGCCGTCGGAAGGCGGAGGTGGCGGTGTGCTTCCAAACGCTTGCATGGCGAGCACACCGAGGAGCACCGCCGCGCCAGCGGCGCCCGCCCCCAAGGCGACCTTGCGTCTGAAGCTGTTGTCGGGCATGGCCACGCGGGTGTCCCTTCCCTCGCGCCGTGAAGCCGGCGGCTTTCGAGCCTTCGGCTGCCGAACCGCCTGCGCCGCGCTCTGCCAGCCGCATCGCGGAGAGCGCATGCGCGCCAACCGCATTGCGGGACGGCGCATTTCCGCAGCTTCCATTCTACCTGCCCGCACTGACGCAAGCCGCAGCGAATGTTCCTCTGGGACATGTGTCCCAGTTGCGCGAGCGGACGCGCGCGCTCCGCGGACGGAAGCCGCCCGCCCCCGCGCATCCCCTCCCGGCGCGTTCGAAAAGATCGCCGTCAAGGCGGCAACGGCCCCGCCCATCCCCGCACCTGCCCCGCCCCGTCGCGCATATGTGCAATTGATGGTGCGCGACGGCGCGGATTCGCGGCCCCTCCTATAATGAGGACGATTTGATTTCCCCGACGCCGCGCCGAGGCTCGCACGCGACAGTCGTGCCACCCTCGATTCGGACGAACGAGCGGCAGCCAGGCGCCTGCGCCCGGCGCGTTCCGCTGGAGGCCTTGTGGAAGAGTCACGCGTTTCAAACTCCATCAAGAACATCTTCGCTGCATGGGGCGGTCAGGTCGTCTACGCGCTCGCCACCTTCATCGTGCGCGCCGTGTTCGTGCGATTCCTGTCCCAAGAATACGTCGGCCTGGAATCCCTGTTCACCAGCCTGCTCACCATTCTCACACTCGCCGACCTGGGCGTGGGCAGCGCCATCGTGTTCGCGTTGTACGAGCCGCTCGCCAAAAACGACACCGAGCTCGTCAAATCGCTGATGCGCCTGTTCAAGCGCGCGTACATCATCATCGGATGCGTCATCATCGCCGTGGGCGCGCTCCTCGCGCCGAACGTGCGCGTCTTCGTCGGCGCCGACGCCCCCGACATCCCCAACCTCGAGATCTACTTCTTCTGCTTCGTCGTGAACACGGGCGTCTCGTACTTCTTCTCGTACAAGGGCTCGCTGATCAACGCCGACCAGAAAAGCTACGTGGTGTACCTCATCCAGTACAGCATCATGACCGTCATGTGCGTGGGCCAGATCATCGTGCTCGTGCTTACGCGCGATTACCTGCTGTACCTGTTCTGCATGATCGCCTCAACGGTCGTCCAAAACGTCGGCATCGCCCGCATGGCGGACAAGATGTACCCCTACATCCGCGAGAAGGACGTGAAGCCGCTTGACAAGAGCCTGCTCACGAGCATTTGGAAGAACGTCGCCGGACTGATGATGCACAAGGTTGCCGGCATCGCCTCCACCCCGGTGAACAACCTGATCATCACCTCGTTCGTAGGCCTGTCCGCCACGTCGATCCTGGGCAACTACCTGCTGATCGAGCAGGCGCTCGACCGCGTGCTCACCAAGGTGTTCGACTCCATCATCGCAAGCGTCGGCAATCTCGGCGCGAAGGAATCGGAAGACCGCCAGTACGAGGTGTTCCAGACGACGTTCTTCGTCAACGCGCTGCTGTACGGCGCGGGCGCTGGGGCCATGATGTGCGCGTTCAACTCGTTCATCGCGTTCTGGGCGGGACCGGATTGGCGCTTCCCCTCGTACCTGGTCATCCTCATCTGCGTGCTGTTCTACCTGCGCGGCATGCGCGCCGCCGGGCAGGCGTTCACGAGCGCCTACGGCCTGTACTGGCTGACCAAGTGGAAGGCCGTGCTCGAGGCCGTGTCGCTGCCGGTGCTGGGCCTGCTGCTCGTCGGGCCGTTCGGCGTAGCCGGCGTGCTGTGCTCGTCGATCATCTCCACGCTGTGCATCTCCACGTTGTACGAGGCGTGGGCCATCTACGCCCACGGCTTCCACAAGCCGCTGCGCTGCTACGTTGTGCGGTTTCTGCAGTACACGGTTCCCACGATCGCCGTGATGGTGGCCGCAACCGAACTGTGCTCGCTCATCACGCTGCCGTACGTGGTGTCGTTCATCATCCAGGCGATCATCGGCCTGCTCGCGCCGACAGCGCTGCTGTTCGCGATGTTCGGCCGCACGCGCGAGGCGCAGGAAGCCGTGAGCATCGCCAAACGCGTCGGGTCGAAGCTGGCAGGCAAGCTCCATCGCGCTTAGGGAAAAGCCGCCCGCAAGCCGCGCTCGCCCCTGCAAACGTATCGCAGCCGTCCCTCTTCCGCCATATGCAACGCTTGTGAATATTCGCTTTATGCAAAACCGATTGTCATGTTCGCATAAAGCGTCGCGCTGTAAAATCGTGGCACGGCTCCTCCGAGCAACCACAGGGTGCGGGCGCAACGTATCGGGCCGACCTTCTCACGCCCGCCTGCAGCTCCGCCGAAGCGCAGAACCCGCAGGCACGCGCCGGATTGCACGCGGCGCGCCCCTTTACCTCCCGTCATACAAACAAACGAACAAACGGAACACCTATGACGCTTACCTCGGTATTTTTCATATTCATGGCGCTACCCACGCTGCTCGTCGCGTACGAGCTGGTCGGCCTGGTGGCGCGTAAGCACGCGCCCACCGCCGGCAAGGTGGTCCTGCTGCTGGCGAGCCTTGTGTTCTACGCCTGGTCGGCAAGCGAGTACCTGCCGCTGCTCATCCTTCTGGCCTGCGGGAACTACGTGTTCGCCCGCATCCTGGGCACAGCGCGCCACGGCCGGCGCGCGCTGCTCGCGCTGTTCGTGTGCGTGGACGTGGCGTGCCTGCTGTACTACAAGTACTTCAACTTCCTGGGCGAGCAGCTGGCCGCCATTCTGCCCATCACGTTCGAGAACGTCGACATCATCCAGCCGCTCGGCATCTCGTTTCTGGTCTTTTCGCTCATCTCGTACCTGGTCGACGTGTACCGCGGCACCATCCAACCCGACCGCAACGTGCTGAACGTCACGCTGTGGGCCACGTTCTTCCCCAAGATCACGCAGGGCCCCATCGCCCGCTACGGCGAGATGTTCGGTCCCGACGCGCCCGCCTTCACCGGTACGATCAAGTTGGACAACCTGGCGTACGGCGCGCGACGGTTCGTCATCGGTCTGGCCAAGAAGGTCATGATCGCCGACGTGCTGGGTACCACGGCCGATGCCATCTTCACGGCGCAGGCCTCAACCGGCGTCGACACCGCCACCGCGTGGATCGGCATCATCGCCTACACGTTCCAGATATTCTTCGACTTCTCGGGCTACTCCGACATGGCCATCGGCATGGCGGCGATGTTCGGGTTCCGTCTGAACGAGAACTTCAACTACCCCTACATTTCCAAGACCGTCGGCGAGTTCTGGCGCCGGTGGCACATCTCGCTGTCCACATGGCTTCGCGACTACCTGTACTTCCCGCTTGGCGGCAGCCGCCGCGGCAACGTCTACGTCAACCTGCTCATCGTGTTTCTGGTGTCGGGCTTCTGGCACGGCGCCGCATGGCACTACGTCTTCTGGGGCCTGTGGTACGGCGTGTTTCTGATCATCGACCGCATCTACCGCCGCTACAAGGACCGTTTGCACCTGCCCGCGGGCGTCACCTGGCTGTTCACGATGCTCGTCGTGGTGTTCGGCTGGGTGCTGTTCCGCGCGGACGACATGGGACAGGCCGCCTCGTACGCGCTCACGATGCTCGGTGCGGGCGGCGCGTCCGCCCAGCAGTTCGCCGCGTCGTACTACCTGGACGCGCGCACGGTCACGCTGTTCGTCGTCGGCGCGTTCCTGTCGACGCCCGTCATCCGCGACCTCTGCGCCAAGCACGACGGCGAGCGCTGGCTGGAAATCGTACGAGCCATCGGCATCCCCGTGCTGTTCGTGCTCGGCGCCATCTGGATGGTGAACAGCACATACAGCCCGTTCTTGTACGCGCAGTACTGAGTCAAGCGATTGCGAGGTGAATTTCGATGAGCGATAAGACGAACGATTCGACCAAGGGCCTAAGCGCCGCGAAGGCAGAAGAGCAGACACGCGAAGGCGCCGGGCGCGCTGCCGCTGCAACAGGCGCGACGGCTGCGGCATATGCAACCAGCGCGGCAGCCGATGCCTCACAGGCAACCGGCACGGCCGCATCCGCAAGCACCGCGGACGCGGCTGGCACAACAGCCGAAGCCGCACATGCCACCAGCGCGGCAGCCGATGCCGAGGAGGGCGCCTGGGGCGAAGACGCCGGTGCCAGCCGGGTAAGCGCGCCCAGGGCAACCGCTGCCTCCGCCGGTACCAGTGACGGCAGCACCGCAGCCTCGGGCGTAGCCGCATCTGAGCAGCAGCCTGCGCGCATGCGCAAGACGACGCTGCCCCGCTTCCTCATGATCGTGCTTCTGGCCGTGTGCATCGCGATCCCACTGGCCACGTTCACGCGCGGCGCCAACCTCATCTCGCCCATCGACAACCGCGAGCTGCAGAACTTCCCCTCGCGCTCCGAGGACGCGCCCCTGCACGTGCAAGCCGAAAGCTACGCGGCGGACCGCATCGGCCTGCGCGCGCAGATGATCGGCACGTACTCGCTCATCAACGACCGCGCCTTCCACGTGATGACGCACCCGCTCTACGAGTACGGAAACGACGACTACGTCTTCTTCCGCTTCACTGACGAGACGCTCGACCAGGATTTCATGGCCGACTACGCGACGTACGTCAAGCGCATGCAGGATTACTGCGAGGAGCGCGGCGTGCCGTTTTTGTACGTCATCTCGCCCGAAAAGACGCGCATCTACCCCGAGGAAATCCCGTCTGACGTGGGATTCCAGGACAACTCGAGCTACTACCTGAAGCCCCTGTTCGAGCTTCTGGGCGTGAACTACATCGATCTGGCGGACGGCGTGATGGCGGCCAAGGACGCCGGCATCCAGGTGTTCAACCAGCAGTACGACGCCGGCCACTGGAACACCGAGGGCATGTACGCGGGCACGCAGCAGATCATCGCCAAGCTCAACGACATGGGGCTCGACGTGGACCCGATCGACCTGGCCGACTATCAGAAGGTCTACACGCACCAGACCTCGCTGCCGGCGTCGGTGTATCCCATCGACACGTGGACGTACAAGTACCAGCACCTGCTCGAGGGCAACACGGGCGCCACCCAGGTGCGCAACTTCGGGACGAATCTCGAGCTTGATTCGCTGTTCCGCGACTTCTGGTACTGGCAGAATCCCACCCAGGCCGACGCGCCCAACCTGCTCATGTTCCAGGGCAGCTACTTCAACACGCAGGGCACCATGCTGTACAACCAGTTCGACCGCGCGGCGCTCATCCACGACTACCAGAACGTGTTCGACCTGCCCTACTACTTCGAGCTGTTCAACCCGGACGTCGTCATCTTCGAGAACGCCGACTACACGGTAACCGACTCGTACTACGACCCTGACGCGCTCGTGCACACCGACTTGCCCGCGCCGTTCTCGACGTACGCGAACCTGCCGGTGCAGGCGTGCGGCGGCCTGGCCAGCCTGTACTACGACAGCGCCGCCACCGTGGAGAACTTCACCATCCCCTGGACCGACAACTTCGACATCAGCGCGGCGTACGTGAAGGTCAACGGGAAGATCTACGACGCCCAGATTCGCGATTCCGCGAAGTCGACCGACCTCATCCACACGAAGCTGAAAGCGGAAGACGCGCGCGCGGACGCGTTCGAGATGATCGACGAGAGCGCATGGGGATTTCTCAACGACCAGCTCAACAGCACCGAGATGACGGCGTACCGCGCGGCGGAAGACGACGTGGACGGCACGTTCGTGCACTGGGGCATGCTGCGCTCTGACATCGGCGACGCCAACCACGCCACCGTCTACGCCGTGTCGGCCGACGGCTCGACGATGTACCGCTACAACGTGAGGCTGATCCCGTATTCGGAATAGCCCGCGGGCGTGCCGCCAGCACTTGCGTTCCCACGAGCTCGCAAGTGCCGGGAACGGACAGGCGCGCTCGCAGACGTGAGGCGCTGGAACGCGGGATGCACCGCGGGCAAAAGCCCGCGCATGGAGTAGACATCCGCGCAAGCTGTACAAGCGCGACGCGGCTCATGCGGACGGGGACGTTTCGTCTTCAGGCGAAGAAGGCCTCATCCCGAGCTCGGCAATAACGGCGACGAGTTCGGAGTACCGTCTCACATCGAATTTCCGATAGATATGGGACAAGTGCGATTTGACGGTACTCTCCTGCAAGCAGAGTTCGTGCGATATCTCGACCCGAGACAACCCCGTCGCAACAAGCGACACGATTTCTCGTTCCCGCCCCGTCAGAGGAACAACACTGAGCACGTCGTCGCCCTCTTTGCTCCCAGACGCGAACGACGAGCTTCTGAACAGGTTGCGGACAAATGCCCGCTGCCGGTAATCGGGGTGCGCCATCGTAAGATAGAAGGTCAGAAGCGGTCGTATCCGACGTGCCCTCCACAGAAACGGCGCTTCGAAGCGCCATGGGACGGCGATGTCGAGACTATGCTGCAACGAGCGCAAGGCCTTTGCCTTCGCACCATCCTCAAACAGCACCATAGCGCGATGGACGGTGATGTCGACAGCCAAAGCCGCAAACTTCTTCTCATCCGCCTGCGCGGCAAGCTCATCGAGCCGTTGCGCAACTTCGCCTCCCGAAGCAACCACTTCAACCAAAGTGCGCACGATACGCGAGGACGCCGTGTCCTGCGCACCCGTCTGGTCGAACTGGCGCAACACGGCCTGCGCCTCGTCCACATCGCCGTCGATAAGCTTGAACAGCGCCCGGAATTCAAAGGGGAGCACCGCACGCCCGCGCGGTATGTAGCGAACCGAATAGCGAACGTAATTGATGGCCGCCAGTAACGCCTTGTCAGACTCGGTTTCGGCTCCGCGCACGCGTTCGAAAACCGCATGCATCACGCAGCAGTCGAGGTACATATCCGCATTCACGTTTTTCGGAACATGCGCCTCCGCGTCCGCCAGACGATGCTCGATGCCATCCTCTTCCCCCTGCAGGAAATCGAGCGTTGCATGAAGCGCCTCTGCCGCGCTTCGCACGGCATAGTCCTTCGGCGCCGAAAGCTCAAGCGCACGGCAGACCTTCGCAGCCTCTCCGAACTCTCCGCAATCGGTTAGAAGAATCGCGATCTCATAGCGGTTGATCGCCGACAGAAATGCGAGCATGTGATTTCCCATCAGGGAATCGAAGCTGCGATGCATCTCCATGCATGCCGCAAGATCGCCTTCTTGGTCGAGCGCTTCGGCGTAGCAGTTCGTGAGCATTGCCCTAAGCGGCAGCAGCGTCGAACCGCGCAGGTGCGGCTCGACCGACTGCGCCCGCTTGATACCTTCCTGGAATCTGCTCTCCAGGCAAAGCTCCTTCACTTGAAGCACCTTCAGCGACAATGCGAATCCAACGTCCATATCGCCCGCCGGAACCAAATCGAGCAAACCACTCCAAAAGCGCAGCTCGTCGAGCTCGACGGCATAGGCGTACGCCCATGCCGCCAATAGCCGAAAGCAAGGCGTCGTGTCCTCAACGCACGGCGGAACGTCAAACATCGCCGAATCGATTACCTCTTTCGACGACATCCCAGGAAAAGCGGCAAGGACCAGATTGACGATATCCTCACGTTCGCTTGCAAGAATCTTATGCTTGGCAGCCGCAACAGGGCTGTCGTGCTTGAGACACCACCGCGCCGCACGCATGTTCAGCAGCCGTCGCTGTGAAGAAGGGAGGAGCAGAGCCCGGGAAAGGAGCCATTCCGAGAACAGCGGATGAAGCTGATAGCTTTCACGGGGAAGCGCAAGCGGCCGGATGAAAGCATTGCGAAACAGAAGGTCGGAGATAACGTCCCGCGTATCGTCCATATCGAGCACATACGAAGCGCTCTCGGGGCTGATCAGCGCCATGAACGCCGTCCGCACGAGAAAGTCCCTATCGAGTTCGGGAAGAGAGTCAAATACTTCGTAGCGAAAGAACTCTTCCAATCGCACATCGGCACAGCTCAGCCGCTCGCATGCCAAATTGCAATCGCATCCGTCCGCAAGCAGGTCTCGGACGAGGTTCACCGCGAAAGGCCACCCACCCGCTTTTCGGTACAATTCCGCCAGCGAAGCTTCGGACGCCGTATCGCCTCGTACATATGCGCCGATTTCATCCCTGAACTCTCGCTCACTCAGAGCGAAGTCCCGTACGGTCACGTACATGGGCGCATCGGGTATGGCGATGCTCTCGAAACTGTGCTTCGTGTAGGCATAGCGTGATGACATGACAATATGGACATCGCTCGAAACCGCTAGGGCAAACGCCAAAAACTCGCGTTGCGTCTCACACCCATCGATCAAGTCGAACCCATCGACGATGACAAAGATGCCGCCTTTGTCCCGCGCCGCCAAGCTCAATCGATTCGCCAGAGCCAGCCGCCGGTCATCGTCGAACACGCCCGAGTCGTCGCAATCGCCAAGGTTCTCCCCGAGCGCCGTCAGCAGCGAGTACCGGAAGTTGATCCAGAACCGACGCTCATCGGCATCATGGTAATCGACGGTGAACCACGCCACCACCGCGCTCTCCTCACGCAAGGAGGCGGACCATTGCGTGAGCATCGTGGTCTTCCCGTACCCTTCCGGAGCGCTGACGAATGTAAACCGGCATCGGCGTACCCGGCCGAGAAGCTTCGCCAACCGGTCGCGCGACGGAACCTCGGCATCGGGTGACGGGGGAATCGACTTCGACACCGTCACGCGCAGCCGCGCATCGCTATGATTCTGCCCCATTCCGCTGCCGGACATCGCAGCCCCCCTCGCGTGCCGAAAATGCGATGGAAATCGCGTGGGTCGGACAATTGAGCAGGCAGGCACCGCATCCAGCACATCGATCAGGATGCGCGGCATAGGCGAATGCCCCGTCTGCGTCGCGAGCCGCTCCCAACACGTCCCCCCGCCTGCACAGGCTAATGCACTTCAGGCATCCAACGCAATACGCACGGTCGACCGTGACCGAGGGGTTGTTCCGCACGAAGCCGCACGGAGGACCGTAAACCACTGCGCACCCCTTTCATGAACCGGAGAAGGACGGCGCCCATGAGCCTCGTCCCGAAACCGCAAGCTCGCGTTGGGAGCTTCAAGCTTCGAAAGATCGGCCCACCCAAGCCCGTCCTTCTCTGATGTTCGATCCGACGCCGCCGTCAGCGGCTGGCTACGCCAACGGCGGCAATCCGGTCCGCTATTTTCCGTTCAGCTCCCACGAGCCAAGGTCGCGATAAGCGCGGTCCCACGGAGTTTCGACGTTCGGGTTGTCGTACTGGTCGATGGGGATGTACTCGTCGGACTGGTCCTCCGGGTTGATGCACGGATACACCTTGCACAGCAATCCGCGCGCGTTCCACGTCGCCGTCATCTTGTCAGCCAGATCGGGATCATCATCAATCAAAACGTTCGCCGCGCAATCGAAGACGCCCTGGCTCCACGGCTCTTCAGCGGGAAGCTCCGGATACCACCACGAAGGCGGAACCTGCACCATGCCCTCGGGCACATCCCAGCCGACATGTGCCTTCTGGCGAATGCGGCCCATGCGCGTCTCGATCCAGATCCAATCCCCCTCGCGAATGTGCAGTTTGCGTGCGTCGTTGATATGCATCCACGTCATCGGCCACGGCACCACCGAGCGCGTTCCATGCCCTGGCGTGCGCATCTCGGAATGGTACAGCGGGCTGATACGTCCTGACGTAGTTAGACGCAGCGGGTATTCCTTCGCAAGCTCCGGATTGCCGAGCGGGGTCTCGGGCTCCGTGTACGTGGGAATCGGATCGTACCCCAGCCCTTCGATAACCGACGAGAAGATCTCGGCTTTGCGCGACGGGGTTGCGAATCCGCGCAGCTGCCCATTGGCCAAAGGCTTCGCATACTTGTAGAACTCGGTTCCATAGGGGAAGTAATTGCCCATGTTCGTCGCCTTCTGGCGATCCATGTTGGGAACGCGCTCGAGACGATACTCAATGAGATCCTCGTAAGTCTCCCATGGCCAGTAGTCTTTCTGCCCACACGCAATGCCAAGCGCCTTGAAGAAATCGAAGTCCATATGACGATCGTACAGCGGTTCCACACCACGATCGCCGGTAACGATGAAGTCGTTCGAGTCCTCCGAGGTGGTGCAGCACGGACGCTCCATCCAGTCGCACGCAGGGATGATGTAGTCGGCGAGCGCGGCAGTCGGCGTCTTCCAGTAATCCACCACTACGAGAAGCTGCAGCTTCTTCAGCGCCTTGTACACGCGCTTGGTGTTCGGGGCCCATGCAAGCGGGTTGGACGACCAGCAGATGCACGCTGTCACCGGATAGGGATCCTCATCCAGAATCGCCTTCCACATCAGCGAGGGCGAGCACAGCATCTGATGCATCATCGGGCGATTGAGGTTAAACATCTTGCGGTAGCACTTGTCGATAGCCTCGAAGCCAGGCCACGACATCACACGGAACCGATCGTTGCCGATATAGTCTTTCTTGATCTCAGGCGTCAGCACGTCGGAAAGCTCGAGCTCGGAGTCGCGCACCGGGAAGAGCTTCTGGACATCGTCGGGGTCGGCTGGCTGGCCAACGTATTCGCCGCCCGGGTTGTCGATGTTGCCGGTCAGAATACGCGCCATGGTCTTCGCGATACCGAACTGTGACGCATTGATTCCGTGCTGATCGCCGCCGCCAAGGCCCCACCCGATGAACGCCGGACCGTTCGTTGCGTACAAACGCGCAGCTTCGCGAATCTTGCGAGCCGGAACGTTTGAGATGCGAGATGCACGCTCAGGCGTCCAGTCCTTGAAGCGAGCCTCGATGGCATCGAACGCAGTCCAGCACTCGACCGTGCTGCCATCCGCCATGGTCAGCGCGATGTCGCCCTGAAGGCGTGGCTTTACTTCGCCTTCCTCGTAGTAGTGGTTCTCATCCGAGCACCATGTCGCGATAGACCCATCAAGCTCGTTGACTGCACAGAAATCCTCATGCTTTCCGCCGTTGTACTCATCGAGACGTACGAGCTTGCCCGTGTCCTTGCGAACGAGGAAGGGGGCGTTCGACCAATAGCGGACGAAATCGTCGTCCCACAGTTTCTCTTCGAAGATGACGTTGAGCCATGCAAACGCGATTGCGCAGTCGGTTCCGGGGTACGGCTGCAGCCAAATGTCGGCCGTTCCGGAACCATCGATGCAGGTGGTGTCGATATTTATATATTGCGAAGGCTTGTCCTGCGCGACGTCGATGCGACCCTTCATGGTTCGCCACAGCGGACCTTCAGGCGCATAAGCCTCAGACCAGCGCTTGCCCCAGTTCACAATGGTTCCAGATTGCTGCGGAGACACGGGCATGATGGCTTCGACGGGCCAACCAACCATCGCCATGTTCAGCGAATAGTTCCAGCACCAGCAGATGGTGCCCGGGTCGATGACATTGCCCGGGTTGCCGAAAAGGTTGAAGAAGCGCGTACGAGCCCACAGGTGATCAGAACGATACGTTCCCTCGGACGAGAAAAGCGTCTTCGCGCCGTACTTCTCTTTGAGCTCCATCAGCTTCTGAGAGATTTCGGATATAGCCTGATCCCAGGAAATCTCAACCCATTTATCCTCGCCCTTTTCGCCAGCGCGCTTCATGCAGTGGTTGATGCGCTTGGGGTGGTAGTGGAACTTGATGGCCTTTTCACCATGCTCGCCCAAAAGGTTGCACAGAACCGAGCCCTCTTCCTCGTTCGGACGCATCTCCACCAGACGCCCCGTCTTCGTGTCGACGCCGCACCACACGCCGCAGTTCATATGGCACATGAAGCAGCGCGTCCTGCGCCATCGAATGCCGTTTTCGTCAACCGTGTTGTTCTCAACACCGAGCATCGACGTTCTCTCAGCCATACGAGATTCCTCTCTCTCGACGAATGCGGGCGACCCCCCGTCGCTCGCAACGTTGTCGACTACCCTACCGAATCGAAATGTTGAGAGAATCGCCCTAATGGTTGAATTAAGAGGTAATTTTGGTTGAGATGAGTTGATACGATTTCACATTGGTTGATGTCTCAGGGCATCAACCAGCCTTGTTTGACCCGAATGCGCCGGAGCGCCCAAGTAAAGCCAGTTTTGGCGATTTTTAGGACGTATTTTCGCCAATTTTGGCGATTTTCAGGACGTAACGCATACGAGCGTCAGACAGGCGGCCGCTGCGCTGGAGGCGAGGCCGCCTCCAGCGTCATGCCCGCGCCCCGCAAACGCAAAGCGAGTGCGCCGCGCAATCGCAACGCACCCGCTCTTCAATCGATTGCCTTCTCGAAACGCCGAGGACGAAAGCCTACATGCCGTTGCCCGGCGGCAGTCGCAGCATCGACTCGCAAGCCAAAGCTCCGTACCATCCGCGAACTGAATCGCGAGGCCGATGGCGGAGGGGGTAAAAGCCCGCGTCCCCGCGAAGCCTTCGCCTTGAGCGACGGGCTACATCCCCACGAGGCCGATGCCCGGAGTGAAGGTCTCCGAGCCCGGATGCCACTTGGCCGGGCACACCGCGCCGCCCGACTCGGCGACGTACTTCGCCGCCTGCAGCAGGCGCAGCAGCTCCTCGGCGTTGCGGCCGATGCCGTCGGCGTTCACGCTGTAAGACTGGATCTTGCCCTGCGGGTCGACGATGAACGTGCCGCGGTCGGCCACGCCCTCGCCTTCGCGCAGCACGCCGAAATCCGAGATCAGCACGTGCGACGGGTCCGCGATCATCGGGAACTGCACGCGCTTCACGCGCGGCGACTCGTCATGCCACGCCTTGTGCACGAACTCGGTATCGCTCGAAACCGAGTACACCTCGGCGCCCTCGTTGACGAACCGGTCGTAGTTCATCGCCAGGTCCTCCAACTCCGTCGGGCAGATGAACGAGAAGTCCGCCGGATAGAAGAAGAAAATGCTCCAGTGCCCCAGCACATCGCTCTTGGACACCTTCTTGAACGCATCGTTCTGATACACGTTCAGCGTGAAATCGCAGATTTCCTTGTTGATCAGAGACATATGAGGATCCTTTCCTTGTCGCCTCATGCTTCGCGAACGGCTCCTACCGTCCGCGCCCTCCTTATCGACGCCGCCTCAACGGCTGCGCCGTCGTTCCCTGTTCCCAATCGCGCAGGCGCGCCGGCTCGCGCGACGGTTCCTGGGGCACGGGCTCCTCACTTTCGCCGAACGAGCCCGTCCACGGCAGCTTGAGCACCCACGTCGAGCTGTCGTACAGGCTCATATGCCACCCGGCCACAAGCCCCAGAGCCGCCGCCACCGCGTACGCCGCCGCCCCCGCCGGGCCGAACGCCTCGACACCCAGCAGAAACGCCGCGATCGGGCACCGGCCGCATGCGGCGAACAGCGCCACCATCCCGACGCCCGCCATGAAGTCGGGCGCCGTTCCCGTGACCGTCCCGAGCGTCGAGCCCAAACACGCGCCGACGCACAGCACCGGCATGATCTCGCCGCCCTTCAGCCCAAACGCCAGACACGCGATGGTCAGCGCGAACTTCCACGCGAAGTCCCACGCCCCCACCGCGCCGCCGCCGATGGCCAGCTCGATGAGCCCCATGCCCGTGCCGCTCGCCACCTGCGCGTCCGGCAGCACCAGCAGCGTCATCGCGATGACCGCGCCCGCAATCGTGCGGACGAACGGGTTGGTGACGAAGGTGCTCGCCGCCGTGCGCACGAGCTTCAGCAGCACGGTGAACGCCAAGCCGGCGAACGCGCAGAGCGCGCTCACCAGCCCCACTTCCAATGCGACCTGGTCGGCCGGCGGCACCACCGCAGGCGGCACCCACATGCGCCCCACGCCGAAGAGCTCCGCTACGGCGTAAGCGCATCCCGCGGCGACGGGCACGCACAGAACCCGCAGGTCGCGCAGCTGGTCGCGGTGCAGGCGCGCGATTTCCAGCACGAACACCGCAGCGGCGAACGGGGCGAACATGAGCGAGGCGAAACCGCCTGCCATGCCCGCGACGAGCAGCATCCGCACCGACTCCGCGTCGGCGGGCGCCGGCGCTGCAAAGGCTTGGCCTGCGCCGCTTCCGGCCGCCTGCGCCGCGGGAGCCTGGGCTGCGCTGCCA
>CAIFEB010000018.1 GCA_903789375.1 uncultured Eggerthellaceae bacterium
CCCGAGGGTGCGGGAGGGTAGGTTGCCGCGCTCGCGCAGGGCGCATGCCCCGCGCCAGGGGCCCCGGCCGTTCGGCCGGGGCCCTCTTTCTATGTCCGGGGCCCCGTGCCGCATGGCCGGGGCCGGATCGCGGCCCGCTCCCTGCATGTGAGGATGGCTTTCTGCATACGAGCCGGTTCGCGGCGCTGCTTCCCTGCTTCAATGATTTCACACCTGCAAAGGGCGCCGTAGGCATGGCTCCGTTGCAGAGGAGCGCTTTCGATGGGCGTTGTCTGAGCTATTGTTTAGAACGTCATGAGCGGGAACTTCGCTTGGGAAACCTGCTCGCTTGGCTCGGGACTGATGACATATTCGCGTATGAAGCCAAGCGCAGTTGGGCCATTCGGGTAGATCTTCTCAATTCGTATTCCCAAACAATGGGGAATGTTCCGCATTAGCTGGGGAAACCGTGGTTATGGCACTCTGAGCACGCCATTGGGTATCTTGATTTCATATAATAAGCATTGATACTTACGTCTCTTTTCGAGGGAAGAGGTCCAGTTGAGCGAACGCGAAGACGAAATCAAAGAGTTGGCGAAGGCAGCAGAGCAGAAGAAGGAAACGCTTGAAACGGTGGCGCGCATGCTCGAGAACGGCACGCGCCGAAACCGGCAGAACGCTGCGGCGATTTTCGCGGTTATCGCGAAAGACAAGCCGGAGCTGGTCGTACCTTATATCGATCTGCTTGTGGACTCGCTCAACCAACCGGAGGCGCAGACGCGGTGGGAATCGCTCGATGCACTGACCGAAATGATCGCTATTGAATCGCGCCTGTGCGACAAGGCTGTCCCTGGTGCTGAAGCGTCGCTGTTCGACGAGGACAATGGCCCCGTGCGTCTGTCTGCCATGCGCTTTCTGTGCCGGCTTGGCGCAACGACGCCGAACCGCTCGTTGAAGGTGTGGCCGCTTATCGACGAGGGCATCCAGTGCTATCACGGCGATCTTGAGTTCAGCGACATGCTCATCGCAATCAACGAGTTCTCGATGGGCAAGCTCGACAAGAGCGTCAAGGATGCGCTGAAGGAGCGCCTGTCGTTCGACGCGACGAGTGGCAAGGGGTCGATGAAGCGCAAGGCGCAGCAGATCATCGCCAATCTGTAGAGATATTCGGCGGGGACAGGTTGACGAGTGGGAAAATTCGCTGAAGACGCGAGGGTTCGAACCCCGTAGCTTCGAAGACTACAATCACAAACAGCGAGAAAGTTCGCTCAAGTCGGCAATCCACGGAACGCGATATGCGAAACCCGCTCGAAGCGCGAAAGTTTTCGAACGTGATGGTTGACTCCGTCTAAGGAGCAAAAGCTCCGCATGCGATGCAAGGAATTTACTTTCGGGCGTATGAGCTTTGAACACCATTGACGGCTCAGGAAATTTGGAACTGCCTCAATCTCTTGGTTGAAATCCAAACAAGCGAAATCAGGCAAGAGGGTCAATACGGCGCAAGAGCCAGTGCGACGATAGAGCTAGTGCGGCGAATAATCCAATGCGGTGATGGAGCCGATGCGGCGATAAGGCCAGTATGACGATAGGACCAATGCGGGGAGGGCGCGAGCCAGCGTGTAAGCGTGGCGCGCGCCCTTTCCGTTTTCTCGTTTGGGGATGAAGCGGTACGCGTCATTTATGGGAATATGTGTTTCGTTGAGGTAAAGAATCGAGCATGCGGGCTGTCGTGCTGGCACAATGGTCTGTACGTCGACGATGGACGCTTGCTGTTGAGCTGAGCACCATTTGCAGCGGAGAAACGATAGCAGCTGATGGCAGTGCCGCGGGCGCTCGCGGCGGAGCAGAAGGGACGAACATGACTCAGGCGAAGCGAGGATTCAGCTCTGAACTGCAGGTGGGGTCTGCCACCTACCGGTACTATCCGGTAGATCGGATTCCCGGGGCAGAGAGGTTGCCGCTGTCGTTGACCATTCTGCTTGAGAACGTTCTGCGCAACGTCGAGGACGAGGACGAGGCGCGCGCGTTGGCGCAGCGCATCGTCGAAGCAGGCACGGCGGGGCAAACGGGTTCCGAAGTTGCCTTCTCGCCGGCGCGTGTGCTCTTCCAGGACTTCACGGGAGTGCCCGTGTTTGTCGATTTCGCCGTCATGCGCGAAGCGTGCGAGCGTTTGGGCGGCGATCCGAAGAAGATCAACCCGCAGGTGCCCTGCGATCTGGTCATCGACCACTCGGTCATCGCCGATGTGTCGGGCTGCGCAGCCGCTCTCGACAAGAACATGGACATCGAGTTCAAGCGCAACCGCGAACGTTACGCGTTTTTGAAGTGGGCGCAGGACTCGTTCGACAACGTGCGCATCGTGCCGCCGGGGTCGGGCATCTGCCATCAGCTGAACATCGAGAAGTTCGCGCACGTGGTAACCGCAGCGGGGGCCGATGGCGGGAAGACCGCCTATTTCGACACGCTCGTCGGCACCGATTCCCACACGCCCACGGCCAACGGCATCGGTGTTCTGGGCTGGGGCGTTGGCGGCATCGAAGCGGAAGCGGCGGCTTTGGGCCAGCCCATCACCACGCTCGTGCCGCGCGTCGTCGGTGTGAAGCTGACGGGTACGCTGCCCGAAGGCACAGCGGCTATGGACGTGGCGCTCACGTTCGCGCAGCAGCTCCGCGCGAAAGGCGTTGTCGGCTGCTTCGTTGAATGCTTCGGCGAGGGGCTGTCGCAGCTCAGCGCCACGCAGCGTGCCTGCATCTCCAACATGACGCCGGAGTACGGCAGCACGTGCACGCTGTTCCCGGTGGACGAGCGGACGGTCGAATTCCTGCGCATGACCGGACGCGCAGAAGAGCAGGTGGCGCTCGTGGAGGCGTACGCCAAGGCGCAGGGCACCTGGTACGACCCCGCAGCAGCTCCGCGCGTCTACTCGGACGTCGTCGAAATCGACCTGTCGACGATTTGCCCGTCTGCAAGCGGCCCGTCGCGTCCTCACGACCGGTTCGACATCGCCGACGGCAAGTGCCGCTTCGAGGAGATTTGCGCCGAGCGTTCCGTCGATGCATCTGCGACGGCCACTGTGAAGTTCGGCGGGCAGTCGTTCGAGCTGACGCACGGCGCCATCGCCATTGCGGCCGTGACCAGCTGCACGACGGCCACCGATCCGCGCATGATGCTCGCGTGCGGCCTCATCGCGAAGCACGCAGCCGAAGCGGGCCTTGCGCCGAAGCCGTGGGTCAAGTGCATTCTGGCGCCGGGCAGCCATGCCACCGAGCTGCTGCTCGAACGCGCCGGCTTGACCGACAGCTTGCGCAAGCTGGGCTTTTACACCTGCGGATTCGGATGCATGAGCTGCATCGGCAACTCGGGCCCCATCTATCCGGAAATGCATGCCGTCTGCGACACGATCGAGCTTACGAGCGTGCTTTCGGGCAACCGCAACTTCGAAGGACGCATCTCGCCCGACGTTGCGCAGAACTTCCTGATGACGCCCGCGGCGGTCATCGCGTATTCGCTGGCGGGCACGCTCGACTTCGACATGGAATCCGACCCGCTGGGAACGCGCGCCGACGGCACGCCGGTCTACCTGCGCGACATCTGGCCGACCGATGCCGAAGTGGATGCGCTCGTGGATTCGTGCGTCGATGCGGACCTGTATGCGCAGGGGTCGCAGGGCATGTACGACGGAGGCCCGGCATGGCGCGCGCTTTCGGCCGAGCCGAGCGACACCTTCGCATGGGACGACGACTCGACGTATGTGCGGCCGGCTCCGTATTTCGAGAGCATGGGCGCTGATCCGGCGCCACTCGAGCAGCTCGTCGACGCGCGCGTGCTCGCGCTGCTCGGCGACTTCATCACGACCGATCACATCTCGCCGGCGGGCGCCATCGCCGACGGTTCGCCGGCGGCGCTCTACTTGGAAGAGCACGGCGTTGCGCGCGAGGACTTCAACACGTACGGGTCGCGGCGTGGCAACCACGAGGTGATGATGCGCGGCACCTTCGCCAACGTGAAGCTGCAGAACAAACTGGCGGCAGGCAAAAAGGGCGGCTGGTCGTACGACTTCGACGCGCAGGAAGTGAAGCCGCTGTTCGACGTGGCAATGGGCTACCAGCGCGAGAACGTGCCGCAGATCGTGGTCGCCGGCAAGATGTACGGCAGCGGATCATCGCGCGACTGGGCGGCCAAGGGCCCGATGCTGCTCGGCGTGCGTGCCGTCATCGCCGAGAGCTTCGAGCGCATCCATCGTTCGAACCTGGTGGGCATGGGCGTTCTCCCGTTGCAGTTCCAAGAAGGCGAAAACGCCGCGTCGCTGGGGTTGGACGGATCCGAGCGCTTCACCATCGGGGCTGTCGATTTCTCTGAGGGCATGCCGAATCCTCGCGTCGTGGACGTCACGGCGAAGCGGAGTGACGGTTCGACGGTCGCGTTCTCATGCCTCGTGCGCGTGGACACGCCGACCGAGGGCCGCTACTTCGCGCACGGCGGCATTCTGCAGTACGTGTTGCGCGGCCTGCTGAAGGCGTAGGTTCGAAAGAAGAGCGAAGCACGCGGTTTGTGCACGGAACGAGGGAACAATCGCGGGCGCTCAGCGCGACACGGTCGCGGTGGGCGCCCGCGAGCAGCGTTTTCCGAAGCGAAGCTTTCGGCCTGCGAGGCCGGACGGGCCTCAAGGCCCCGAGAGCGCGCCAGGAACCTGCAAAAGCCCCTGAAGCGCGTTCGAGCTGAAACGCAGCCGTCAGTTTGACAGGACAAATCGTACGGTATAGTGGAGGACATGGGCCCCGTTCAAACCAAGGAGGGACACATGGACGATCATACCGACGATCATTCGAGCGTCGATGAGCTGCTGGAAGCCCTGAGAAAATCGGGGATGGACGTCGGAGCCATCGACGGTTCCGGCCACGCAGCGGACGGCTCGTCGTCGAAGGAGGGCGCCTCGTCGAGCGCGGGACGCGCACAGGGGACGAAGGAATCCAGGGAAAAGAAAGCGTCGTCGACCGGGCGCGGACGCACGGCGAAGAAATCTGAGCGCGCCCGCAGCTCGCGCCGCACGAAGAAGACAAAGGACGCCAAGGTGAAGCGCACGGCGAAGAGCGCCGGCAGCGCGGGCGGCAAGAAGTCCGGCGGTTCGGGCGATTTCTCGCGGTTCGCGCATGACGCCGCCGACTTCTTTACGGGTGCCGGCGCGGCGCAGGGCTTCGGCGGCGCGCGCACCGACGCGGGCGGTGCGGGGAGCGCCGGCGGCGCCGAACCGCCCCACATCGAGATGGGCGATCTGTTCGGTAACCACATGGCGACGTGGAGCAAGCGCACCATCGTCATCGCCGTCATCGTGGTGCTGGCCATCCTGTACGCCGTGTACTGGTGGTTCCATCCGCCCATCAGCATCAACAGCCCTGAGACCTGGGAATTCGTTGGCATTCTGATCCTGCTGCCGCTGTTCGTCGTCTTCGCGAGCAAGTCGGCGAGCCTGCGCAAGGGGACGGGCGCTGTCGAGACCGACCTGCGCCGGTCCAAGCGTGCACGCAACATCGCCATCATTCCAGTGGTCATTGCGTGCGTCGGCGTCATCGGCGCGCTGCTGTCGCTGTCGGTGTTCCCCGGCAATGCGCACAAGTATGCCAACGTCCTGCAGACCGAGCAGCTCGATTTCGCGTCGGATATCCAGGAGGTCGACTATTCGCAGATTCCCGTGATCGACCACGACACGGCGGAGCTCCTGGGCAACCGCGAGATGGGCTCCATCCCTGAGTACGTGAGCCAGTTCGAGGTGTCAAACCTGTACAGCCAGATCAACTACCAGGGCAAACCGGTGCGCGTGAGCCCGCTCAACTATGCCGACCTGTTCAAGTGGCTGTTCAACCGCACGGAGGGCATTCCGGCATACGTGCTCGTCGACATGACGACGCAGGACGCGGAGGTGGTGCGTCTGGGCGACAACGCCATCTTCTACTCGCAGTCGGAGCCTCTGGCGCGCAACATCGACCGCTACGTGCAGCTGAAATACCCGTTCTACATCTTCGACGAGAAGTCGTTCGAAATCGATGACGACGGGCAGCCGTGGTGGATCTGCCCGGTGCGCACGTACACGATCGGTCTGTTCGGCGGCGAGACCATCTCGCGCGTGGTCATGGTGAACGCAACGACCGGCGAATGCACCGACCTGTCCGTCGACGAGGTGCCGCAGTGGGTGGATCGCGTGTATCCGGCCAGCTTGCTGCTGCGCCAGTACAACTGGAGCGGCAAGTATCAGAACGGCTGGTTCAACTCGTGGCTCGGACAGTCGGGCGTCGTGCAGACCACGCCGGGCACCGACGGCAATCCTGGGTACAACTACCTGGCGAAAGATGACGACGTGTGGGTGTACACGGGCGTCACGTCGGCGACGTCGGACAGCTCGATCGTCGGATTCGTCCTGATCAACCAGCGCACGGCGGAGTCGCACTACTACTCCGTGTCGGGAGCGACCGAGGCGTCGGCGATGGACTCGGCCGAGGGTCAGGTGCAGAACCTGCGCTACACGGCCACGTTCCCGCTGCTCATCAACGTGGCGAATCAGCCGACGTACTTCATGTCGCTCAAGGACAATGCCGGCACCGTGAAGAAGTTCGCGATGGTGGACATCCAGCGCTACCAGAACGTGGCCGTGGGCGATACGGTGGCTGACTGCCAGAAGTCGTACGAGGCGTTGCTGGCGGCCAACGGCACGGCGTCGCCTTCGAACCTGAACGACTACAAGACGACGAGCGGCACCATCCGTACGATGGCGCAGGCCGTGATCGACGGGAACACGCACTTCTACGTGACACTCGAAGGCGATGCGAACATCTACGACTTCGTGCTGCCTGCCCAGGTGAACGTCGTTTCCTACAAGGTGGGCGACACGATCGCGTTCAGCTACGTCGAGGGGCAGACGACCGACGCCGTCCAGCAGATTCTGTCGTCGCCGGCGGGGGCACAGAGCGCTCAGCAGGCGGCGGTTGCCGCGGCATCGGCCCAGGATGCGCAGGCGCAGGCATCGAGCTCGGCGGCCGGCGAAGCGCAGGCTGCGAGCGCGGCGATGGGCGAGGCCGCTGCCGCATAGTGGCGAGGGCGGTTGCCGAGGCGCGGCGCAGCGGGCTGGTGCTCGGGTTGCGTCGCGCGCGGAGGCTGCCGCGGCGCGCGGTTTGGCTGCATGGCGCCCGGGCTTACGCACTGCGCATGGCACGCGTGCCGTTTCGCTTGCGGGCGCTCTGGCGTGCCCCCATGTGCCAAAACCGTGCAGATGAGGGCGTTGCCGGCTCGTTTTCGTTGACAGAGCGGACGCATCCGCTACTATATAAAAGCCGCACAGGGCGCACGCCCCGTGCCATAAACGCAAGCAGTTCCGCTGCCGAAGACAGCCGGTGCCCGCAAGGGCTCAAACGCGTAAGCGGCCCGCCGAGGTGGTCATGATGCGCGAGCTCATCGACCCCTGCTGTCTGAAGGACGGCAGGGGTCGTTTCTTTTTCGAGAACGCGGCCCCACTTATCCAGGTGCGGAACCCGAGTTTTCGAAAAGGAGGTGCACACATGCCCAACGCTCAGAACGAGTCGATGATGGCCGCCATCAAGGCGGACCTGGCCGCGGCGAGCGCGGTTTGGGTCGTCGACTACCGCGGTCTCACCGTCAAGGAGGTCGAGGTCCTGCGTCGCAACATTCGCGAGGCCGACGCTGTCATGAAGGTGTACAAGAACACCCTCGTGCGGATCGCTCTCAAGGAAACCGAGATGGGCGAGATGGACGAGGCTCTGGCCGGTCCTTCCGCTTTCGTGTTCTGCAAGTCCGATCTGGCAGCCGCCGCAAAGGCCATCTCGGAGTTCGCGAAGGAGAACGAGAAGCTCGAAATCAAGGGCGGCCTGATGGACGGCAAGTTCGTCACGCCGGCGGAGGTTTCCAAGATCGCTTCTCTGCCCAGCCGCGACGAACTCTACGCTCAGATCGCCAGCTCCATCGCTGCAGTCGCTCGCGGCCTGGCCGTTACCATCAACGCCATCCCGAGTGGCCTGGCTCAGTCGATCAAGCAGGTCGCCGAGCAGAAGCCCGCTGCCTAACCGCAGCCGATGCGGCGTGAGCGCCGTATCAAACCAGAATAGACAGGCCGCATGAGCGGCCCCTTTGAAAGGATTTGCAAAATGGCTCTGACCAACGAAGAGATTATCGAGGCTCTGAAGGAGAAGTCCCTGATCGAGGCTTCCGAACTGGTTCACATGATCGAGGACACCTTCGGCGTTTCCGCCGCTGCCCCGGTTGCCGTCGCCGCTGCTGGTGGCGCTGCTGCTGAGCCCGAGGAAGAGAAGACCGAGTTCGACGTCGTCCTCGAGGGCTACGGCGACAACAAGATCGCCGTCATCAAGGTCGTCCGCGAGCTCACCAGCCTGGGCCTGAAGGATGCCAAGGACGCTGTCGAGAGCGCTCCGAAGGCCATCCTGGAGGGCGTTGCCAAGGACAAGGCCGAGGAAGCCAAGGCCAAGCTCGAGGAAGCTGGTGCCGCTGTTACCCTGAAGTAGTTTCGACTCGGTTCGACTGCTTTCAGAACGGCTGTGAGAGGCCCCGCAGATGCGGGGCCTCTTTTTTTGGGCTCAATGGAGGCCGGCTGCCAGTACAACTGACGAATCATCAACAAAGCATGCCGCAGGCGGGCGAGGGTATAAAGTGAAAGTACGCACGGGATTCCACAGAATGCGGAAATGTGCGGAATATCAGGGACAACGAGTCGCCGCCGACCGGGTAGACGAATGGCGGGACCGTTCGCTTCAGCCGCTATGAAAGGGGCTTCAATGGAGATCAGGTACTTTCGCACGGCATGGGACGATCTTCGGCAGTCCCCTGGCTGGTTTGGGAAAATCGTGCTGCTTGCGCTGCTGAACCTCATCCCGATCTTCGGGCAGATCGTCTCCTTGGGCTATCTGTACGGATGGGCGCGCGAAATCGCGTGGAACGTGCACGAGCCGCTGCCCGAGCACATCTTCGGAAACGAGGACGGCAAGCTGTACAGACGCGGCTTCTTCGTGCTGGTCGTGCAGGTGGTGTATCTGATCATCCCCGGGGTGCTGTACTTCGTGGGGGCGTCGCTTACCGGCATGCTGAGCGACTTCGGCACCGACATCCAGTACGGGATGGATCCGTATTCGTCCTATTACGGCGTGGCCCCGGCAGCGACCTATCGCTACTTCGGATGGGGCGTGCTCGCGATCATCGCCTCCATCGTCGTTTTCGTGCTGATGCAGCTGCTGCTGTGGGTGGGCTCGATGCGCACGAGCGTCTACAACCGCGTATCCGCCGGCCTGCAGTTCGGGCGCGTGTGGAAGATGATGCGCAAGGACGTGCGCGGCCTGCTGCGTATCTTCGGCATCCAGATCGTGTTCGGCCTGATCCTGTTCGCGTTCTCGCTCATCATGAGCGTCATCGCGGTCGCCGTGTCCTTGGGCTCGATACTCGTGCTCGGCGTAGGCGGCGCGATCGGATCGGCGGAGACGGCGCTGCTCGCCGTCATGGCTCCGATCGTGATCGCCCTGTTCGCCATCATGGCGTTCGGAACGTCGGTCATCGACATGATTGCCAACGCCGTCGTCATTCGCGCGTGCGGCTATTGGACGAGCCAGTTCGACGTTCCCAACTGGCGCGGACAGGACGAGCCGATGCCGTTCGAGGAGGGTGCGCCGACGGCGGCGTACTACGCGCCGTGGTCGGGGTATGCGGCGAGCTACGAGCAGCAGAAGGCCCCGTGGGCGCAAGCTCAGGCGCCGTATACGGGGCAGGCCCAGCAACCGTACGCGCAGCAACGGCCGTACCAGGCGCAAGCCCAGCAGCCGTGGACGCAGCAGCCGCAGCAGTCCGCTGATGGCTGGCAGAACGGCTCACAGTCATCCGCGAGCGGCGATGCGGGCGCTTCGCATCCGAGCGGCTCGGCGGCGGAGGCGGCCGAGTCCATGGCGAACGCAGCGGCGGCGGGCACGCAGGTACCCGAAGCCCACTCGGTGGCGCCGCTCCGGGCTGCTGGTGCGGACGATGCGTCGCATGGGGATGGCTCCGCTGACGCGGCGGTCTCTGACGCATCCGGTGTGGGCCGTGCTGGCGGGATCTTAGCCGACGGCGCGGAATCTGCGGCGGCCGCCGACAAGGCCTCTGATGCCGAAACTTCCGGCGTGGTTTCGAACGGGTCTTCCGATGGGGCCGCTGCCCAAACCGGCGATGGCAAAGAGGGGTCTGACGCGTCGGCACGATAGACGCGCATAGCCTGAGGGCACGGAGATGGGCGCGCTGAGAATTTTGTCTGACTGGCGGGCGCAAGGGGGTCGCGTTGACGGGAGCGATGGGTCGCGTGCGCGACGCTGAGACGAAAGGCTGTTGCGATGGATGTCGTTGAGCTCATGAAGTGGAATCGAACCTACCGGCGGTTCAAGTCCGAACCGGTGCCGCACGAGGTGATCGTGCGGGCGATTGACAGCGCGCGCACGGCGAACAGCGCCGCGAACGCCCAGGTGCTGCGCTACACGGCGGTCGAGTCGCCGGACATGGTGGAGCGCTTCCAGCCGCTCGTGAAATGGGCGGCGTCGCTGCCGCCTGAGCTGGGCACGCCCAAGCCGTCCGAGCAGCCGCGCGCCTTCGTCGTTGTCTCGCAGGTGCTGCGCGACGGCGAGCCGACGCCGTTCGCCGACGTCGACCTGGGCATCGCCGCCCATGCGCTCACGATGACCGCCGCCGCGGTGGGCGTGGGAAGCTGTATGATGGGCGCGTTCTCGCGCGCGTCGGTCGAGCGCCTGGTCGAGCTGCCGGCGGGAGAACGCGCACGCCTCGTCATCGCGCTGGGGTATCCGGACCACGCAAGCACGATCGAAGACGCGCCTGCCGGGGCCGACTTGGCGTACTACCTGGACGATCGGCACGATTACCACGTGCCGAAGCGTTCGCTTGGCGAGGTCGCCCGTTTTCTGTAGGCGCATGTGGTTGCAGCTGCGGCTGCGGGAAGTCGCAGCGATCCGCGTTCCCTCAGATATGAAAACGCCGGCGGGTGCCGGCATGAAAAAAGCGCGCTGGCAAACTGCCGGCGCGCTCTTTTTTCTCGGAATTTTGTCGCTTCGCCGCTACTCCTTCGGCACGCGCATGCTGCGCATGGCGTTGACGATGGCGATGCAGGCGACGCCGACGTCGGCGAACACAGCCATCCACATGTTGGCCAGGCCGAACACGGCCAAGATCAGCACGGCGAACTTCACGCCCAAAGCGAAGATGATGTTCTGCCACACGATGCGCATGGTCTTGCGCGCGATGTGGACGGCGGTGGCGATTCGCGAGGGCTTGTCGTCCATCAGCACGATGTCGGCCGCCTCGATGGCGGCGTCCGACCCCATGGCGCCCATGGCGATGCCGACGTCGGCGCGGGTGAGCACCGGGGCGTCGTTGATGCCGTCGCCCACGAACGCGACCTTGCGGCGTTTGGCCTCGCTTTGACCATGCTCATGCGCGCGCTTCTGCTCGTCGTCGATCAGCTGCTCAACGACCTCCACCTTCTGCTGCGGCAGCAGCTGCGCGTGGTACTCGTCGATGCCGAGCCGCGTGCTCACGGCTTCGGCCACCTCGGCGCGGTCGCCCGTGAGCATCACGGTCTTCTTCACGCCGCTTTCGTGCAGCGCTTCGATGGCGCGCGCCGCATCCTCTTTCACGACGTCCGCGATGACTATGTGACCGATGTAGTCGCCGTCGAGCGACACGTGCAGGATGGTTCCCGTCAAGTCGCAGGGGTGCCACGACACGTCGCACTCCTCCATGAGCTTATCGTTGCCCACAAGGACGGTATGTTCGTTGACCTGGGCTTTCACGCCGTGGCCGCTCTGCTCGCGCACGTCTTTGATGTGCTCTTCGTCGATGGGGCCGGCATATGCCGCCTTGATCGACAGCGCGATGGGGTGGTCGGAGTACGCTTCGGCGTGTGCGGCAAACGACAGCACGAGGTCGGGGTCGATGCCACTTTCCGCGTGGACCGCCACCACGTTGAACGTGCCGTTGGTGAGCGTACCGGTCTTGTCGAATACGACGGTGTCGACCTGCGCGAGCGTCTCCAGGTAGTTGCCGCCCTTCACCAGGACGCCGACGCGCGACGCGCCGCCGATGCCGCCGAAGAACGACAGCGGAACCGAGATGACGAGCGCGCACGGACACGACACGACGAGGAAGATGAGGCCGCGCTCGATCCAGCTTGCCCAGCTCAGACCCGCGAACAGCGGCGGCAGTATGGCGATGGCGCACGCCGCACCCACGACGATAGGCGTGTAGTAGCGGGCGAAGCGTGTGATGAAGTTTTCGGTGCGCGCCTTCTTCTCCGATGCGTTCTCCACCAGCTCGAGGATGCGCGAGACGGTGGACTCGCCGAACGGCTTGGTGGTGCGGATGGTGAGCACGCCAGTCAGGTTGACGCAGCCGGATGCCACCTCGGCGCCCGCTTCGACCACGCGCGGCACCGATTCGCCGGTGAGTGCGGCCGTGTCGAGCTGGCTCGAGCCTTCGACGATGACGCCGTCGATGGGGATGCGCTCGCCTGGCTTGACGACGATCTGGCTGCCGACGGCGACGTCATCGGGGTCGACCTGCACGAGCTCGCCGTCGCGCGTGATGTTGGCGTAGTCGGGCGCGATGTCCATCATCGCGGCGATCGACTTGCGCGACTTTCCCACGGCGTAGCTCTGGAACAGCTCGCCGACCTGGTAGAACAGCATGACCGCCGCACCTTCGGCCATGTGCGGCGACGAATTGGGGAAGAATACCAGCGCGAAGGCGCCGATGGTGGCGATGGCCATCAGGAAGTTCTCGTCAAGCACCTGGCCGTGCAGGATGCCGTGGACGGCGCGCCCGAGCACGTCGTAGCCGGCGATGAGGTAGGGCACGAGGAACAGCGCGAACTCGACGTACACGGACGTCGGGCTGGCAAACCAGCTGTCGATGGGGAGAAGCTCGATGATGAAGAACAGGACGAGCGCGACGGCGATGCGGTTGCGCGTTCGTTTTTGTCGGGTGTCCATGGAAGGCTCCTTGGGAGGGGAGAGGGTGGGTATGCTGCGTTGGTTACTTCACGAGCACCGTGCAGGTCGGCTCGATGTCGTCGAAGATCCTCACCGACTGCTTGACCAGGTCGTCGAACTTGTCGTCGTCGGCGTCGAGCGTGAACTTCAGCGTGAGGAAATTCACCTTGGCGCTGTTGACGCCGTCGAGCTTGTTGATCTTGTCCTGAATCTTGGCGGCGCAGTTTCCGCAGATGTCGCCTTCAAGCTTGTAGACCTTCCGCATGATGATGCTTCCTTTCTGAATCGGCCGGCGCTGTGCGTCGGATGAGGTGCTGCGAGAACCGCAGCGTGCGGGTGGATGGGTGGCCGGATCGGCGGGTGCCTGTTCGGTCGCGGTGCGTGCGGGGCGGCTGACAAACGGCGCGCTCGCGCAACGCCGTGTGCGGGTTTGCCGTTCGCTGACCGGCCGCTTTGGGCGCTCGCTACTCGCAGATGTGGTTCATGCCCTGGGCGAGGATGGTGAGCACGTGGTCGTCGGCCAGGGAGTAGACGATGTTCTTGCCATCGCGTTGGAACCGCACAAGGCGCGCCTGCTTGAGCACACGCAGCTGGTGCGAGACGGCACTTTGCGTGGCGCCCACCATGTCGGCGATGTCGGCCACCCGGTGCTCGCCGTCGATGAGCGAGTACAGGATCTTGATGCGGGTGGTGTCCGAGAAGATCTTGAACAGATCGGCCAGGTCGTAGAGAATCTCCTCGTCGGGCATGACATTGTCCTCGGCTTCGCCGTGCTCACCGGCGGCGCTTGCGGCGAGCGCGGCGCTTGCCGCCTGGGCTGTCGATTCGCTGCCGGGCGCTGCGGGTGGACGCGCGTCTTCTTCCCGATATCTCTGCTCTGCCATCGCGTCTCCTTCTAGTTGGCGGTTGTGCGAAACGCTTAAACATATGAACAAACATTCATATGATACCGTGAGTATACGAGTGCAGCGCGATATGTCAAGAGCCGTAACGGACTGAATGGGGAATCGAACGCGATTGCGCGCAGCCGCAGGCGCCAGGGGTGCGCATGCGTGGGTGCGGCGTCAATCCAACTGAGTTGCAGACGGGGCGATTCGTGCGGTCGGCAGCATCGGGATGGGATCGCAGCCGCAGCGAGCCCGCGCCGGCCTTTGGCCCTCCGCGTCGCTGTTAACGCCCGTCTCTGGCCTTTGCGTCCCTACTAATATATGTATGGCTTAACCAGTTTCCCGAACAGTGACGAAACGGTGCGAACAGTGCCAAACAGAGGAGAAATCCTCGTGAAAACGTTGACGGCGGGCCGATTCTCGGTAGGATGTACGCAGAAATAATCTTATTGATGATTATTGGAACTCACGAATACATTTCAAGGACGCTCGCAAACCGTCCGCGAGGGCGGCGGGTGCAGCGTTGGAGAGGCGGGGGGAGTATGGCTGAAGAATCGCAGGCGTTCGTTCGCTCGATCAACATCTCGAAGCGCAAAGGCACGCGCAAGACGTCGGTGGGTGACGAGCCGAAGCACGTGAAGGCGCATTGGGGCTTCGACGAGGACGCGCATGCGGGCGACTGGCATCGCCAGGTGTCGTTCCTGGCGCAGGAGTCCATCGAAAAGGCCCAGGCCATGGGCCTTGACGTGAAGGAAGGCGACTTCGGCGAGAACTTCACCACCGAGGGCATCGACCTTCTGAAGCTGCCTATCGGCACGCGTCTGAAGATCGGCGACGACATCCTGGTCGAGATCAGCCAGATCGGCAAGGTATGCCACACGCGCTGCGCCATCTACTACCTGGCCGGCGACTGCATCTTCCCGCGCGAGGGCATCTTCGGCGTCGTGCTGGAAGGCGGCATGGCCAAGAAGGGCGACCGTATCGAAATCGTCTCGCTCGGCGACGGCACGTGCGAGTACACGCCGCCTGAGGCGCTCGCTGAAATCGAGGAAGCGCGCAAGGCCGGCACGCTGTAACCGCAGCGGCGTCAATCGGCTGAGGGCCTGGTACCGCCCGAAGCCGATTGCCTCACGCAGAATCGGGCGAGCTGTCCGGCAGAGAACCGATCGAACCGCATACGGCGCGTCGGCGGGGGATAATCCCCAGCCGACGCGCTTTTTCGTCGAGGAGCTGCGAAGGTGCGCCCGTGCGCGCCGCCCGCAGGTCCGCCCTATGGCACA
Source organism: uncultured Eggerthellaceae bacterium (assembly GCA_903789375.1). GTDB lineage: Bacteria > Actinomycetota > Coriobacteriia > Coriobacteriales > Eggerthellaceae > CAIFEB01. The sequence goes on from CAIFEB010000018.1 coordinate 15,181, forward strand.
ATACCCATGATTCCCATTTCGCAATCGACGGCATGCGCGTGCTCGCGCCGAGGCCGTCGCGCGGTCGGGCCAAGAACGGAGGCGTGCCCCATGGAAGCAGACGAGAGATATCGGGCGCTGGCGGACCTCGTCGGCGCGGAGAACGTGTTGCGCGACGAGCCGATGGCGCGGCACACCACGTTTCAGATCGGCGGTCCGGCGGAGCTGTTCGTGCGGCCGCAATCGCCCGAGCAGGTCGCCGACGTCGTGCGCTACTGCCACGAGCAGGGCGTTCGCCTGCGCGCCATCGGGCGGGGCAGCGACCTTCTGGTGGCGGATCGGGGGCTGCGCGGCGTCGTCATGCAAATCGCCGACAATCTCGCGCACATCCGCATCCTGCCCGACGCCGTCGTCTACGCCGAGGCAGGTGCCACGAATGAGGAGGTCTCCACGGCCGCGTTGGGTGCGGGCCTTTCGGGCTACGAGTTCGCCTGCGGCATTCCGGGCACCGTCGGCGGCGCGGCCATTATGAACGCAGGCGCGTATGACGGCGAGTTCGCGCAGGTGGCAACGTCGCTGCGCTGCGTGACTCCCGAAGGGGAGCTCGTGGATGTCTCGGCGGCTCAGGCCGATTGGAGTTACCGCCATTCGATGATGGACGAGCGCGGCTACCTGGTGGTGGCGGCCACGCTGCAGCTCGCTCCCGACGACCCGGAGGAGATTCGCGCGCGCATCGACGACCTGACGCGCCGCCGTGCCGAGAAGCAGCCGCTGGAGATGCCGAGCGCGGGCTCCACGTTCAAGCGCCCAACCGGCCATTTTGCCGGAAAGCTCATCCAGGACGCCGGTCTGCAGGGCCTGCGCGTGGGCGGCGCCGAGGTCTCGCGCAAGCACGCGGGCTTTCTGGTGAACGCCGACCACGCGACGGCGGCGGACGTGCGCGGACTCATCCGCACCGTTCAGGAGCGCGTGCTGGCGGACAGCGGCGTGGAGCTTCACCCCGAAGTGCGTATGTGGGGGTTTGACGATGGAGAGTAGCGGCGTCGCGAGCGCTGCCGAAGGCGTCGTCAGCCGGGCGCGCCTGCTTCTGCCTCCGGCGCTTGGCGGTGCGGGCAATCCCGCCGGCGCCGAGCCGCTGACCAGCACCGAGATGAGCCTCATCGTGCGCCAGCGCATGCGGGCCGAAAGCGGCGAGCTCCATCGGGCCGCCACGGCCGACATCGCTCCCAACGTGTGCGACACGGCGCTCATCATCGAAGGCGGCGGCATGCGCGACAGCTACTCCGCCGGTGCCGTCGTCGCGCTTCTGGAGCAGAACATCAACTTCGCCGACGTGTACGGCATCTCCGCCGGGTCGAGCCACGCCGTGGACTACCTGTCGCGCGATCCCCTGCGCGTGAAGCAGTCGTTCGTCGACGTGGCGATGATGCCCGGGTTCCGCAGCACGGCCAGCCTTCTGCTCCGCCGTGGCTATTTCAACGCCGAGTACCTGTACGAGGGCATCGCCGAGGAGATGGCCGGCAGCAACAGCGAATTCTCGTTCGACTGGAATACCTTCGTCGCGAACCGCGCCAACGTGCACATCGACGCGTTCGATGCGACGGACGGCACGACGGTCACCTGGTCAAAGTCCGACATGCCGACGTTGCGCGACCTGATGCTGCGCGTGCGCGCCAGCTCGACGATGCCGCTGTTCATGCCCCGCATCGAAATCGACGGACACCGCTTCGCCGACGGCGGGCTGGGCCGCGACTGGGGTCTGCAGCTGCACTCCGCGCAGCGGGACGGCTACGAGCGGTTCTTCATCGTGAGGTCGCGCCCGCGCGGCTTCCGCATGAAGCAGCCCACGTCCACCGCCCGCCGCGCCGTGACCCGCGCCCTGCACAGCGATCCGCTCGTGGCCCAGCGCACGCTTGATCGGTGGGAGCCGTACAACGCGCTCTGCGACGAGGTCGACGAGCTGGAGCGGCGTGGGCGCGCCTGCGTGTTCTACGCCGACGATGTGTCGGCATCGAGCCTCACGACCAACCTTGCCCGGCTGCAGGCAAACTACCAGCGCGGCTATCTGCAGGCGCAGCGCGAGCTGCCGCAGTGGCGGGAGTTCCTCGGTCTCTGACCGGCGGCTCGGCGTGGGGTCCGGCGCGCGCTGCAGGCGCGGGCGGGGCCGTGCCTCGGCTGCTCCAACACCCCAGGTCACCGCCCTTATAGACTCGTTTTCATCCCATTTGGTCACGCTGTTTTCCGCATGTTTCACGCGTGAGCCGTACTCCCTGTTCGCGCCTCGTGTTTGCGACATTCCTTAGGCTGAGCCAATAGCGGAATACCTTTGCCGTTTGGTATTTCGAAATGCAAATTACAGTGGTACTCCATCAACTCTCTCGGTATAATCACTAGCCGACCACATCTAGTACTTGTGGCAGCCCGCCCCATGCGTCCGAATGTGTGGTGTACATTCGGCACCGAGCGCGACTGGCTCCAAGGCTCAACGTGGTGCCGTGGGGGATGAGCGCTTTGAGAGGAAGCGCCCGAATCTTTGGCAACGTGTTTTTTAACGTCGAAGAACATGGGGCCGGCATCCGTGGTCGCGCGGAGTGAGCGCGGCGATGTGGTGACGCAGTGAAGCTTATCCATGCGACCGCGAAGCGGCAGCTGGCTAGGCGCGGGCTTGCCGCCCGTGGAGGAACCATAAGAGAAGAGGGGTAGGTCGATGACGGAAGTCGATATCCATGCTCCCGGCGTCGAGGTGAGAAAGTCCGCCTGCTATTTCTGCCATCAGAATTGCGGCGTGCTTGCTTACGTCAAAGACGGCGACGTTATCAAAATCGAGGGCGATCCCGAATACACCAACGCAGGCGGTCTGTGCTGCCGCGGCAACATCGCTCTCAAGCATCTCCATCACCCGGCTCGCATCAACCATGCGCTCAAGCGCGTGGGCGAGAAGGGCGAGAACAAATGGGAGAAGATTCCCTGGGACCAGGCGATTTCCGAAATCGCCGAGCGTCTGAACAAGATCCGCGAGGAAAGCGGCGCAGAGGCCGTCGCCACCGCGGGCGGCACGCTGCGCACCGAAGACTGGTCGCGCCGCCGCTTCATGAACCTGTTCGGTTCGCCGAACAGCTTCCACAACGCGCTCCTCTGCTGGATCCCGACGTTCATGATCGAGACGGCCATCTCCGGCTGGAGCCCGTTCGAGACCGACCTGGCATCGAGCAAGTGCCTGGTGCTGTGGGGCATGAACCCCGGCGCCTCGAGCATGCCCGGCATGAAGGGCTACACGGACCTCATGATGTCCGGTCTGAAGATCATCGTCATCGATCCGCGCTACTCCGAGACCGCTTCGAAGGCGGACATCTGGCTGCCGCTGCGCCCCGGCTCGGACACCGCGCTGTCGCTGGCCATGCTCAACACCATCATCTACGAAGGCCTGTACGACCAGGAGTTCGTGCAGAACTGGTGCGTGGGCTGGGACGAGCTCGTCGAGCACATGGCGCAGTACACGCCCGAGTGGGCCGCGCCGCTGACCTGGCTCGATCCTGAGCAGATCCGCGAAGCCGCGCGTATGTACGCCAAGAACACTCCGTCGAACATCCAGTGGGGCTGCACGTGGGACCAGATCGGCGCCAACGGCGGCGCCGGCACGCAGGCGCGTGCGCTCATGCGCGCCATCACCGGCAACCTTGACCGCCCGGGCGGCGACACCATGCCCGGACCGTCGTTCGGCTACGTCACCGACGAGGAAATCGAAGCCAACGACCGCCTGCCCGAAGAGCAGAAGGCCAAGCAGATCGGCTCCAACAAGTACAAGCTGACGTCGTGGCCCGGCTACCAGATCATCGCCGACACCGCAAAGGCCACCTGGGGCAAGGCTCCCACGGCCGAGTGGATGTGCGAGGCTCACGGCCCGAGCGTCTTCAAGGCCATCCTCACGGGCGATCCCTACCAGGTGCGCGCCCTCATCGTGTCCGCTACCAACCCGGTGAACTCCTACGGCGACTCCAAGATGACGCTCGCCGCCCTGAAGAAGGTCGAGTTCATGGTGACGTGCGATTACTGGATGACGCCGGCGGCGCTGTACTCCGACTACGTCATGCCGATCGCCAACGCCCTTGAGCGCCCGACCATCCACACCAACTACGGCGTCACGGACTCCATCCTGTGCTCCGAGCGCGCCATCCAGCCGCTGTACGACCGCCACACGGACTTCACGTTCTGGCGCGACCTCGGCCTGGCCACCGGCCAGAGCGAAGAGGATTGGCCGTGGAAGACCGAGGAAGAGGTCTTCTACTACATCATCTCGCCGCTCGGCTACCCGGTCGAGAACTACGACCAGTTCGTCGAGACGTACCGCATGTACTTCCCGCCGCAGCGCTTCTACAAGTACGGCGACGCCGGTTTCTGCACGCCGTCGCGCCGTTGCGAGCTGAAGTCGTCCATCCTGGAGCGCCTCGGCTACCCGGCGCTGCCCACGTACACGCCTTCGCCCGAAAGCGCCGTGGAGAACCCGGAGCTGGCCAAGGAGTACCCGATCACGCTGACCACCGGCGGCGGCTTCATGCCGTTCCACCACTCCGAGCAGTTCAACATCAAGTCGCTGCGCTACCTGTATCCCGACCCGTACTTCACCATCAACCCGAAGCTGGCTGACAAGCTGGGCATCGAGCAGGGCGACTGGTGCTGGATCGAGACGCAGCGCGGCCGTATCCGCCAGCGCGCCGACATCGAGTCGCTGTGCGATCCTCGCGTCGTGTTCGTGCCGCGCGGCTGGTGGTTCCCCGAGCGCGGCGTGGACGACCCCGAGGCGCCGTTCGGCTGCCTTGAGTCGAACACCAACGTTCTGACCTGCGTCGACGACAACTATTGCGATCCTCTGGGCGGCAGCTGGATGAACCGCGGCCTGCTGTGCAAGGTGTACAAGTGCACCGAGCTCGACATGAAGCTGCGCCAGGATACCTCCTGGTCCATCCCGGGCAACGCCAAGGAGCCGGGCATCCACGAGATGCCGTCCGACGCGAAGCTCGCGTTCGACCCGATTCCGTACGACCCCAAGCCGACGTTCGAAGTGCCTGACGGCCTGGTGTGGGACAAGAACCGCCTGAAGGCCGTTCAGCCCGAGACCGGTTTCGTGTACGACCCCGATTCCGGCTGGCTGATCGACGAGGCCACCAGCGTCTACTACGACCTGGTGACCGGTTACGCCTACGACCCCACGCAGGGCAATCTCGTGGACGTTAACACCGGCAAGCACTACGACATGGAGACGCGTCAGGAAATCGTCTCCGGTGAGGGAGAGGAGTAGAAGATGACGCGTAATGTCATGGTTATCGATCTGCGTCGCTGCGTCGGCTGCCAATCCTGCACCGTCGCATGCCGCACGTGGAACGATCTTCCGATGGATATCATCTACAACCCGGTTCTGACCGAGGGCGTCCAGGGCGATTGGCCCAACGTCCATCGCAACTGGCTGCCCACGCTGTGCATGCACTGCGAGAACCCCGAGTGCGTGCCGTGCTGCCCGACCGGCGCCAGCCAGCAGGACGAGGACGGCACCGTGTGGGTCGACCACACCAAGTGCATGGGCTGCAAGGTGTGCGTGAACGCGTGCCCGTACGGCATGCGCGACGTGTCGCACATGGTTCCGCGTTTCGACCAGTACGTCCGCAAGTGCACGTTCTGCCGCGACCGTCGTCAGAACGAGCCGGGCAAAGATCCGTACTGCGTGCAGACGTGCCACCAGAAGGCACGTATCTTCGGCGACATCGAAGACCCCAATTCCGAGGTCTCCAAGCTCATCAACAGCGTCGAGACGTTCCGTCTGTTCGAAGAGCTGGGCACCAATCCGCAGATTTACTACATTCCGTTCCTGGGAGGTCATAGATAATGAAACGCCATTACTGGACATCCCCCATCGCCATCTACCTCTTCTTGGGAGGCCTTGGTGGCGGCATCATGTTCCTGGCCTGGATTATGTCGGCGTTCGTGTTCGCCGGCCAGGCCGACGTCCTGGGCCCGGCTCTGGCGGGACCGATGTTCATCGCGCTTTTGTGCCTGGCGCTCGGCTGCTTCTTCCTGGTGTTTGAGCTGGGCCAGCCGCCCGTCTTCTGGCGCGTGTTCACCACGGCGACCGCCATCATCAAATGGGGCGCCACGATGCTGTCGATCGCGATGTTCTTCAACCTCTTCTACGTGCTGGCGTACGTGCCGTGGTTCCCGGTATTCGAGAACTTCTTCATGCCGTTCCGCGCGTTCAACCTGGGCGTTGCGGGCATCATGGGCCTCGGCATCATGATCTACACCGGCGTCATGCTGTCCACCCTGAAGGCGCACTCCTTCTGGGCCACGCCGGCTCTGCCGATCCTGTTCACCACGTCGGCCACCTCGACCGGCTGCGCCGCCATCTCGCTGAGCCTCGGCGTGTGGCCCGGCTCCGTGCACATGACGATGGCCTCCTACCTGGGCGCCGTCGCCATCCACGAGGTGCTGCATGTGGTCGACATCGTCCTGGTGTTCGTTGAGATCGGTATCCTGCTGATCATGGTTCTGTCCTTCCTGGGCTCTGGCACCCGTACCGCCAAGCGTGCGGCCAAACGCTGGGTCAGCGGCGCGTATGCGGGCTGGTTCTGGATCGGCATGATCGGCTTCGGCCTGGTCATCCCGCTGTGCATGTACCTGTCCGGCGTTTCGGCCATGTCCAACGGCGTGGCTCCGGTGCTGGTCCTCTGCGGCGGCCTGCTGCTCCGTTACCTGTGCGTGTGGACCGACGACCGTCAGCCGCTGCCGGGCGAAGAGCGCTACTACAACAAGCTGCCGAAGTCCGATGCGCAGTTCCTGCATGCGTGGGAGGACGGCGACCTGTACTAAGGACGCGTGAACGTGCGCGGAAGCGCACGAGCTTTGGGACGGCCTGCCGTGAGGCGAGGCCGTCCCGGCGCGATGCGCAAGCTTCGTGCCGAGCGTGATTCGAATGCGTTGAGCAAGCGGCGGGAATTCGGCAGAGGCCGGGTTTCCGCCGTTTGCGTATGCGGTGGCGCTGGCCGCGTCGGCATCCACTCCGGCGCACAGGAAGGGGCCGTCGGCTGTTGGCGCACGATGCGTTTTCCGATGGGCTTCGCAGTGAGCGAAGCGAAGCGGAGCGGAAAGGGCATCGGCGGGTATGCGCGCCGATATTGTGGCGGGCGCGCATGTCGCGCAATTGATATGCTGGGCAGGTGGGAAATCCGTCGAAGTGGGCGGCGGATTCGTCCGGCAACGGTTTCGCCGGACATGCCAGACAGACGCGAATGCGGCAGCGCCCAGGGAGCGCGGCCGCCGGCAAGAGAGGATGCACAGATGAACGAGTACACGTTTGAGGATGCGCTGGCGCGGGGCACCGTCAGCTGCGCTTATCCGGGTATGGTCGCCACGTGCCAGCCCAACGACAAACCGCTCGAACCGTGCGAGGCGCTGTTCTTCCCCGGCTGCTCGCTCATCAACTACGGCATGCCGCTCGTGCAGTCCGTGTACAACATCCTGACGGACGCGGGCCAGGTGGGCGGCATCTCGCTCCTGTGCTGCGGCAAGATTCTGGAATACGAGCCCGACGAGGGTGCGCTGCGTCGCCGTCATGAGCAGGATCTGCGCGACCGCATGGCCGCCGTGGGCGTGAAGAAAATCATCGCCGCATGCCCCAACTGCGTGTTTTCGCTGCGCCGTCTGCTCGCGGAAGATGAGCGCACGCGCGCCATCGAGGTCGTTCCGCTGCCGAAGGTGCTCGTCGAGCTGGGCTATCGCGTGGGAACGTCCGGTGCTGCCGAGGCGGCCGCCAAGGATGCGCGCATGACCGCGTCCCCTGTCTTCTCCGTGCACGACAGCTGCCCCGATCGCGAGACGGGCGAGTTCGCCGACGCGCTGCGCACCATTATGCCACAGAGCATGCTCGTGGAGCCTGCGCACACGCGCGCGCACTCGTTCTGCTGCGGGTCGCGTCCCCGCGCCGTCGGGCGGGCGGACGTGGCGCAGCGCATGGTGGACCAGCACGTGGCCGAAGCGCGCGCGGCGGGGGCGAACGCCATCGTCACGGCGTGCGTCAGCTGCACGCTGCTGCTTTCGAAGCTCCAGCAGGAGCTGCCGGTGTACCACTACCTGGAGCTGCTGTTCAACTGGCGCGTGCCATGGGACGACGTGGACCAGTACATGAAGACGCGCTTCCTGTTCGACGATGTCGAAGGCGCGCGCTCGTTCGTAGGGCTTGACGGGGAAGGGGCCGCGGACGATGCGGCCGCGCAAGGTGAGGCGTCGTGCTAGAGGAAAAACGTACCAACTGCCATTTCTGCGGCTACTGCTGCGCCTTCATCGCGAGCGTCGAGGATGGGCGGGTCGTCGATCTGCGCCCCGACCCCACGCGCTACCCCTACGATGAGCGCATCCTGGCTGGGTGCCGCCGATGGCGCATGAACCTCGACGTGCTGGACAGCCCGCGGCGCGTGAACTACCCGCTGCGGCGCACCGGCGATCGCGGTTCGGGTACGTGGGAGCGCGTCAGCTGGGACGATGCGCTCGACGACATCGCGGCGCGCCTGCAGAAGCTCGCCGATCAGTACGGGCCGGCAACGCTGGCGAGCGCCATCGGCGGCCCGCACGCGTCGTTCTGGCCGCTGCACCGGTTCATGAGCCTGTTCGGTTCGCCCAACAACATGGGCATCGGGCAGATCTGCTGGAATCCGCGCATCTGGATGGACACCATCACGTTCGGCTGGACCATCGAGGCCGACATCATCATGGGCTATACCGAGACGGTGTTCATCTGGGGAACCAATCCCGCGCAATCGGACAACTCCGCTTTCTGGCGCACGCTTCTGGCGGTGTCGAAGGCCGACGACATGACGCTTGTCGTGGTGGATCCGCGCCGCACGCAGACGGCGGCCGCGGCGGATCTGTGGCTTCCCGTGCGCCCCGGCACCGATTGCACGCTGGCGCTTGGACTGGTGCACGAAATCATCGAAGAGGGCCTGGTCGACCAGGAATTCGTGCACGATTGGTGCCACGGCTACGACGAGCTAATCGAACACGTGAAGCCGTACACGCCCGAATTCGTCGGGCGCGTCTGCGGCCTCGATCCCGCGGACGTCGTGCGTGCCGCCCAGCTGTTCGGAGCTGCGCGCGCGGCGGCGCTCGTGTCGGGGCGCGGCATCGACCAGACAGGGGAGTCCGTGGCGCCCACGCATCGGGCCATCTGCTGTCTGCGCGCCATCACAGGCAACGTGGACCGGCCGGGGTCGTGCCTGATGACGGAGCGCAGCGACTTCACGCCCGAGGTCGATTTCGAGATGTCCGACGCGCTCACGCCCGAACAGCGCGCAACGTGCCTGAACACCGCCCATACGCCGCTGCAGTGCTTCCAGGGCTACGACCTGGTGCGCGAGCAGACCGAGAAGCTCGGTCGCCGGCTGCCCATGCGCTACATGACGTCGGCTTTGCCCGACCTGGTGCTCACGGCCATGGAGACCGGCGAACCGTACCGCGTGAGCGCGCTTATCGTCAACGCGACGAACCCGCTGCTCACGTATGCGGACACGCATCGCGTCTACCGGGCGTTTATGAAGCTCGACCTGATCGTCGTGCTCGACTACTACCTGACGCCCACGGCTCAGATCGCCGACTACGTCCTGCCCATCGCGGGCGCCATCGAGCGGCCGATCTTCCAGATTCACGGCGGCGTGGCCAACGTGGGCTACGGCGGACCGGCGGCGGTGGAGCCGTACTACGAGCGCAAGACAGACTACGACGTCTTCCGCGAGCTGGGCCTGCGTTTGGGGCAGGCCGACGCCTGGCCCGACGCCACGCTCGCCGACGCGTTCGCGCGCGAATTGGAGCCGGCGGGCATGAGCTGGGACGAGTACTGCCAGACCGGCATCTACTACCGTCAGCCAGCTTACGAGAAGTTCCTTGAGCCGGGTCCGGACGGGTCGCCGCAGGGCTTCGCCACCACCACGGGCAAGATCGAGCTGGCAAGCGAGCTTCTGCCCAAGTTGGGCGGGCAGCGCCTTCCCGAGCAGGGGCGGCGGATGCGTCTTTGCTCCGACGAGCTCATCGCGTGTGCGGAGCAGGCGGGCGGCGTGCATTTGGACATGATCACCGGATCGCGCAAGCAGCCCTACAACGCGTCGATGTACCTGGAAAACCCGGCGTTCCGGAAGAAGTCGCCGCACCCGCTCGCCGAGGTGAGCGCGGCTACGGCGAAGCGTCTGGGGCTTGAAGCCGGCGACACGGTGGAGCTTGCGACCGATCAGGGGTCGGCGCGGTTCGTGCTGGGCATCGCGCGCATGCGCGACGACCTGGTCAACGTTGATTACGGCTGGTGGCATCCGGAATGGAACCCTGACGGCGCGCCGCGGCTCGGCGGCATGTGGGAATCCAACGTCAACTGCCTGACGTCGTGCGCGCAGCAGGAGCCGCTCATCGGGACGTGGGCGTACAACGCAATCGACTGCGTCATGACCAAGGTGGACGAGCCGTTGTCGTATGATAAGGAACCTTACCCCGTAGACAACGCCCACTGACGGACATAGTCTATGATATGAGCAAGTCGAATCACCCGTGACGCGCGCTGTGCGCGGCGGGACGAACCCGAACACACCCGTGGGCGCATTCGCCCGAAGGCTTACGGCGCGGCGCATGCGCGCGGCGCAGACGAGAAAGGGACCAAGCGATGGCACAGAAGAAGGAAGCGCTGCTGGTGTTCAGCAAGCCGCCGATTCCCGGATTGGTGAAAACGCGCCTGACGCGCGACTACGGCGGGATCTTCACGTACGAGCAGGCGGCTGATTTCTTCACGCGCAGCCTGTACGACGTGAGCGAGATGTGCATGCAGGCTCTCTACCAGCTGCAGACCGAAAACGACGCGGCCGTGGCGGCCGACCCCGAAGCCGACGCCATCCAGTACGACTTCTGGATTTCCACCACGCCGGCCGACAGCGTGCAGAAGATGCGCGACCTGTACGACGCCATCGGACCGTGGCCGATGGAGATCCACTACCTCGAAGACGAGGGCAAGACCTTCGACGACCACTTCGACGACGCGTTCTCCAAGCTGTTCGCGATGGGCTACGAAAGCGTCGTGTCCGTGGGCGCCGACATCCCCACCATGCCGAAGAGCCACATCACGCAGGCGTTCCAGTGGCTCGACTATTTCCAGAAGCTGGGCAAGCCCGGGTTCGTGGAGGCGCCGTGCCAGGAATGCGGGACGTCGCTCGTGGGATTCAGCTCCGAAACGCCCATCGACAACCAGGGCATCTACTACAACATGGAGGGCCGCGCGGCGCTCGACGGCTACGTGCAGAAGCTGCAGGACGCTGGCGATGTGCCGTCCGCGTACTTCGCGCCGGTGGCCGACGTGGACGAGGTGACCGACCTGGCCCACGCCGTGTCGTGCATGCGCGCCATCAAGGAGGCCGCGCGCTACCAGACCGACCTGTTCGTGCCGCAGCGCGTGCTCGACTGGGTGGACTTCATGGGCATTCGCGTGACCACGCCGCCGAACGAGGAGCACGATCCGCGCCAGTACCTCGACGGTGCCGAGCCCGAGGACGCGGCACGTGCGGCGCACGCGCACGACGCAGCCGACCCCGACGACAAGCTCGACCCCAAGCAGACGGCTGAGCTGGGCGATTCCCAGGCGAGCGTGGACGACGAGACCCGCCGCGCCATCGCCGAGGGCATGGCGTCGGTGCAGAACGCGCGCAAGAAGGAATACGGCTACGAGCGCAAGAAGTACGAATAGCCGCGCTGTGGCTTTCGACTGAAACGATCGGATGAGGACCATGACCGAGGAAACGAAGACCGCGCAGGGGACTGCGACGGCGGGCGCGCAGGGGGCAGCCCAGGCTGCTGCCGCAGGCGCGGGCGCGCAGGCGCCGGACGTGTGCGTCGTCGACGGCGAGGTGCGCCGCGCGCTCCACGCCACGACGGCGCTTTGCCCGCAATGCCTGCGCGAGCTGAAGGCGCAGGTGTACGCCGACCAGAACAACGTCGTGTGGATGACGCGCACGTGCCCCGAGCACGGCGAGACCATCACGCGCGTGTGGAACGATGCGGACCATTACGAATGGGTGCGTTCGCACGGGTTTCCCAAGGTGCGTCCGCCGCATCCCAACTTCAAGGCGAAGGCGCCGTGCCCGTTCGGATGCGGCACGTGCTCGCGCCACGAGCGCCGGGGCACGCTGCTCGAAATCGAGGTCACGCGCAACTGCAACCTGCACTGCCCCGTGTGCTTCATGTCGGCCGAAACGGGCGAGGGCGACCCCACGCTCGAGGAAATCGACGCGATGTACGACACCATCGCCGCGGCTGTGGGCACCGATGGCGCCGTGCAGCTGACCGGCGGCGAGCCGACGTGCCGCAAGGATTTGCCCGACATCATCCGCCATGGGCGCGAGAAGGGCTTCTGGGGCATCGAGGTGAACACGAACGGCCTGGTCATCGCCTCGAAGCCGGGATACCTCGAGTCGCTTGTCGAAGCGGGCGTCACGGGCATCTATCTGTCGTTCGACGGCCTTACGGGCGACGTGTACAAAGGCACGTGCGGGCGTGACATCCTGGACGTCAAGCTGCGCGCCATCGAGCGTTGCCGCGAATGCGCTATCCAGGTGGTGCTGTCGGTGGTCGTGGTCGCGGGCCTCAACGACGGCCAGCTGGGCGACATCCTGCGTTTCGCGATGGACAACGCCGACGTGGTCGCCGGCATCGCCCTGCAGCCCGCGTTCACGTCGGGTCGTTTCGATGCGAAGCGTTCCATCGCCATGTCGTCGGGCGATGTCATCTTCGATTTGGCCGCGCAGTCCGATGGGCTGCTCGACCCCTACGATATCTGGCCGCTCGGCACGTCGAGTCCTCTGTGCGACACGGGCGTGTTCCTTCTGCACGACCCGGACGTGGCGACGCATCCGTCGGGCTTCGTGCCTGCGTCGCAGCTGATCACGCCCGAGGAATACCATGCGTCGTTCAGCCCCGACTCCCCGCAGGGGTCGGTGTTCGCCGACATCCTGGTCAGCAAGGGCTACCAGGTGTCCGATGGTCTGTCGATCATCATCATGAACTACATGGACGCGCGCAGCATGGACACGCAGCGCCTACGCGAATGCTCGATGATGGTCACCGTTCCGTCGGGGCTTGCCATCCCGTTCTGCTCGTACCATCTGACCGACGCGAACGGCTGCCGGCTGTATCCGCCCTGGTTGAAGGAAGAGCTGCGCGAAGGCGAACCTGCGAGCGCGCTCATTGCGAAGTACCTGCTGCCGAACAACGAGAGGTAGATGTCCCCGATGTCCGAAACGAACCGCAACGCTGCGGGCGAGGTCGCCTACAGCATCACCATCGACCGCGCGCTGTGCACGAAGTGCGGGCTGTGCGAGGCGTTCTGTCCGACCGAGGTGTACGACCTGGTCGACGGCGCGCCGCAGGCCACGCGCGTGGAGGCGTGCTGGGGCTGCGAGACGTGCTCGGGCAACTGCCCCGTGGGAGCCATCGACGTGGCGGCCACCTCGGGCGAGGTCGACCCGCTGCAGGGGCATGTGGTCGAAGACCTTATCGACGACGAGGAACGTGCACGCTACCAGGAGTGGGCGAAGACGCTCCACGATGTGCTGGGGCTGCGCTGGCACGCGGTGGCCGTGACGCTCATCAGGGCGGGCGCGCCGTATCCGCGCGGGGTGGAGATCCCCAAGGAGCGCATGCGCTACTGCCAGTCGATGAACGCCGCCCGCCGCGGCGTGTCGCTGCTCATGCCGGCCAACCGCCATTCGTGCCCCGACGGCACGTCGATTCTGGGGCTGACGGGCGTGCCGAAGAAGCTGGCGTCGGGCGAGATCTACATCCTGTTCCACAAACTGGACACCAAGGAGGCGGCGGCGCGCATGGTCAACGAGCGGCCCATGCTGCCCGCGCGCTCGATGGACGCCACGTGCGTGTGCCCGTTGGACGACCCGCACGCGAAGGCCGACGTCGTGGTGGTGTTCGGCACGCCCGAGCAGATGATGTGGCTGTCCATGGCCACATCGTACTATACCGGGCACCGGCATGACTTCCACGCGAGCGGCTACAACTCGCACTGCGTGGAGGCGACGCTTCTGCCGATGACGTCCAAGCAGATCAACATCTCGTTCGGGTGCTACGGCGGCCGCGCCAGCTCGGATCTGGGCGACGACATGATGATGATGGGCATCCCCATCGAGCTGATGGACGACGTGGTGCGCGGCGTGCGCGAACTGGGCAAACGCGTCATTCCGCAGGAGCGGGACAAGGTGTACCTGTTCCCGATGCGCGGCTCGGGCACCCGCATCTAGGAGGGCTTATGGCATCCGACGGACAGCAGGGGCCGGCGCTCTTCACGCTGCGCGACGCGCGCGAATCCGACCTGCCGAGCGTCGACTTCATGGCGCTCGGCGAGGGCATGGACCGCATGCCCGGCATCGAGCGCATGCGCGTGGCCGTGAACGACGCCGACGAGGTGGTCGGGTTTCTGCGGCTGCAGCCCGATGCGCAGGGCGTGGCGTACGTGAACCCGGTCGTCGTATACCCGACGTGGCGCGGCCAAGGCGTGGGACGCGCGCTCATGGACGATGCGCACGAGCGCGCGGGCGAACTGCGGCTCATTGCGCGCGGCACGAGCGTCGGATTCTACCGCAAGCTCGGTTTCACGAATATGAGCTGGGCGGACACCGACCAGTCGGCGGCGTCGGAAGACTGCGACGGCTGCCCGTACCGCGCCGACTGCAAGCCACAGCCCATGCGGCTGGTGTAACGAAGCGCGCGGGTGCGCGGGGCGCGTGGGGCGTACGCGCCCGTGGGCTCCGCGCACCCGCGCATTTTTCTCGCAGGCGCAAGGGCCTGTCCATGCATGCCTTTTCTCGCGCAAAGCGCAGGTGGCCTGCGGATTCTTCTCCTGTTCGGCGCATGCTTGCTCGCTGCTGCGGCGGCACCGGGTTAATTGTCGCTGTGCATCTTCCAGTTCTTATGACCTTGGGCGTAGAGCGCCGAGAGCGTGATGGCGCAGCCGGCCGTGAGCGCGATGAGCGCAAGCGTGAACGACGGCCACGGCAGCGTGGCGGCGACGGTCGCGGTGGCGGTGATGGCGCCGTAGGCGAAGTTCGCGAAGGCGGAAGCCGTGCCCACGCGTTCCTCGGGCTGATCGAGCAGCACCAGGTAGGCGGCGGGCCGCACGATGCCCTCGGCGAGCGCGTACGGGGCGAAACCGCAGAACAGCCCCACGGGCGAGCGCATCCCGAACGCTGCGAGCAGGACGGTGGCGCAGCCGACCAACACGATGCAGATGAACAGGATGGCGGGCACGTCGAACCGCTTCTGGAGCTTCAGGTACACGGCGGGTGCGATAAGGTTGACGGCGCAGGTGGCGGCGTAGACGATGCTGTACCCCGTATAGGACAGCCCGAATCCGTCGATGAGGATGTACGACGCGGTGGCGATGAACGCGAAAAACGGGATGCCCGTGATGCCGACGAACAGGGCGAGCGCGCCGAATCCGGGCTGGCCCATGAGCGCCCGCGCGATCGAGAGCATGCTGCCGAATGCTGTCGTGAGCGTGGCGTTGCTTGCGTGGTAGGTCTCCGAGATGAGGGCGGACAGCACGCAGCAGAGGACGCCGCCTGCGGTGAGCAGGACGAACACACCGCGCCATCCCACGTGCTCTACCGCGAACGACCCCAGAAACGGCGCCGCCACCGGTCCGATGATGATGAGCGACTGCAGAAGCGTCATGGCAAGCTTCAGGTCATCTCCGGCGAACGAGTCTTTGATGAGCGCGCTCGACACGGTCGCGCACGTCCCCATGCCCAGCGCCTCGACGACGCGCCACGCCGTGAGCGCTCCCACGCCGGGAGCGACGGTGCAGCCGAACGATCCCACGGTGAACAGGATGCTTCCGGCCAAAAAGGTGCGCTGGCGGCCGAAACGGTCGGAAATCGAGCCCGCGAGCAGCATGGTCACGGTCGACGCGATGAGGAACGAGAAGACGGTGCTGTTGAGCACCGCGGGGGAAACGCCCAGCTCGACCTGCATTGAAGGCAGCGCGGGCGCGTACATGTCGATGGCGAGAATCTGGATCAGATAGACGACGATAACGCATGCGAGTAGGCGTTTCGGGCCGAGGCGTCTCTGCGGGACAATGAGTTTCATACGGCGTTCGTTCCCCATTCGGCGGTTGTCGGGCAACCGCCGGCGAACGGCTTGGCTGCAGTGCGTGATCCGTTGAGCGATGCGTGGGCCTCGGATGCGGCCTGCGCATACGGCGCCCATTATATCGAATGGGCAGGGGGATGCGCGAACGCGGCGAGTTCGAAAGGGTGTGGGCCAGGGTCGCCTTGGCGCGCGAGCAGGGGACGTGCTGGTGCGCAGGCGGGGCACGCATTGGGGATGCACGAACGCTGGCGTGCTGGCGCGCGGGCGTGGCATGCATTGGGGATGCGCGAACACGGGCATTGGGCGGGATCCGGATACGTGCTGGGGTGCGCGCCATGCGTCTTCCGCATGCGCAGCGCGACGGGTAGGACAAGCGCCAGGCGCTCCGTCGCGCGCGCACGTGGCCGCCATTATAGATGAAGCGACGGCTGAATCGGTGTAGGGGCGCGACGGGCGCAGGGAAGGAGGGAATCGCCCGCCGCGCAGGATTGAGGGACGCTACGCCTCGGAAGGAGGGGTCGAAGCGCGGTCCAAGGATAGGTCGTCTCTGCCGGGGCGGGGAAGGGCGTCCTCCTCGTCCTGGAGGTAGTGCTGGCGCTGCCAAGGGGCGGTGGCGACCGTCGACGAGCGCAGCGCCGCGAGGGCGTCTTCGACGATGTCGGAGATGAGGCTCTCGCTTGCGGTTTCGGCAGCGTCCGTAGACGCGGCCAGCGCCGTGTTGTCTGCGGGCGATGCTGTGCTGCCGGACGCGTCATCGTCTTCGGACGCCGTGGCGTTGTCGGACACGGTATCGCCTTCAGCGGCGGCGGCCGACACGCCCAATGCCGCCGGCTTGTCTGCCCGATCGTTCACGGCCGGGGAAAGGGTCTCGGTTGGGGAAGCGGATTCCGATTCCCCAACGCCCGACGCGTCTTCGACGGAGGTGATTGCAGGAGCGCTCTGCTCCGCGGCGTGCGCGGTCTCGGGAGCGTGGAGCGCGAGGGGAGCGACGACGGCGAGTGCAAGGCCGACGGATACGATTTTTGTTGCGAATGATGCGGTCTTCAATGCGGTCTCCTTTCGTGTCGCAGGAACGGGTCCCACGATACGAACGGAAGCCAAACGAACCTCAAAGACCGCGCCGCGTCTGTTGCCGAGCCGTTGCAACAGGGGCAAGGGAATTCTCAATTGGTTCCATACCGCCTGATGGGGCGCGTGTGAACGATGGCGTCGCACCCGGAGCCGCACGGGATGCGCGCAGCGCGTTGTTACGCGGCGCGCACGTCCCCTTCACGAACGTTCGCAAGCCGCTGGGCCACCGGCACCCCGGAACGGCCGCCGTGCGTCCTGTGCGGGCGATGGCTGTGCGCCGTGCGGTGCGAAGTCGGGCGGCTCAGCAGGACGACCGAGGCCAGGACGAGCACGATGCCCGCGAAGCCGGCGAGTCCGAGCTGCTCGCCGTAGAGCGCCACGCCCAGAAGGGCGGCGACGGGCGTTTCGAGCGAGCTTAAGACCGGCAGCTTGCTGCTCTCGTCGAGCATGCCGGCGCCGGCGTAGTACAGCAGGTAGGCAAGCGCCGTGGGGACGAGCGCGAGCACGGCGCCGTACCCCAGAATGGTGGGATTCACGACGAGCGTGCCGTTCCACGGCTGCAGCCACAGCGCGAGCGCGGCCGTGCCGAACAGGAAGCTGTACGTCGTCACGACGAGCGGGTTGGCTTTGCGGTCGGCCGCCTTGCTGAGCAGGGGATTGAGCGAGTAGAGCGCCGCCGCGCCCACGCCGAACGCGATGCCCGCGACCGAAAGCCCCACCGATGCCGTCTGGCCGCCCGCGATGACGAGCGCGCAGCCGACGATGTCCACGGCTATGCCCGCGACCTTGACGGCGGTCGAGCGCTCGGTGGCCAGGATGATGCCGATCATCAGGGTGAACACCGGTGCGATGCGCAAAAGGACCGAGCTCGCGGCCACGCCGACGCCTTTGACTGCGATTACGTAGCAGGCGTTGTACGCGCCGTGACAGGCGATGCCGAGCAGCGCGCAGAACGCGAGCGTGCGCGCGTCGACGCGGAACGCCTTCCAGCCGCAGCGCACGACGGTGAACGCGCCGAGCGCAAGCGCCGCGATGGCGATACGCAGGAATGCGATGACCTGCGTCGTTGCGCCGGCGTTCTCCATCTCGACCATGAGCGGGCCGATGCAGCCCCACAGAAGCCCGGCGATGACGACCGCGGCCGTGCCGCGCGCCGCCTTCGATCCTGCGCCGGAGCCCGCGCCCCGATGCGTCAGCTTGTCCATGCGCTGCTCCTCTCGTGCTTGCTCGCGTGCGCGCGTTCGTGTCCGTCTGTTCGCGCTGGCGGGAAACCTGCGGCGGCTCGCTTGCGCGGGCGCTCAAGGGCTTCCGACTGCGCTGTCGCGCGCTCGCCATGCAGCTCTCGCGCGTGCGCGCACCCGCGTTTCCCTGCCCGATTGCCACTTAAACGCTGGACGCGCGCGATGAGAAGAGAGACTATGTTGACAGGATATAAGCGAAACTGAATTAAGTGGAGGAACCCATGGACGACCGGCGCATTGAAGTGCTTCTTTCCGCAGTTCAGACGGGGAGTTTCAACAAAGCGGCCACGCGCGAGCACTGCTCGCAATCGGCGGTGACCCAGCTGATGAATTCCCTCGAAGATGAACTTGGTGTGAAGGTGCTCAACCGCAGCCACGCGGGCATCACGCTGACGCCGGAGGGCGAGGAGCTGCTGCCGCTGTTCGTGGAAGCCGACGATGCGCTGCGCCGTCTGGCGGCGCGGGCGAAACGCGTCAAGCAGGACACGGTGCTGCCGGTGCGCATCGGCGCGTTCTCGTCGGTGTCCAACCGCTGGCTGCCGCGCGCCATCAGCGAGTACCAGCAGCGCCATCCCGAGGCGGCGTTCGAGGTGCGCGTGGGCACAGATTCGGTGTCGGACTGGCTGCTCGCCGGCGAAATCGACCTGGCGCTTGGCGATGCGGAGCGCTGCCGGGGGTTCCGCTGGCATCCGCTCGTGGACGATCCGTACTACGCGGTGATGCCGGCGTCGTGGGCGCCTGCGGGTGCGACATCGATCACCCAAGACGAGCTGGTGAAGCGGCCGTTCATCATGGCGACGTGCAACGCGCTCGCGGCGTATCTGAGCCCCAAGCCCGCGTCGGGTTTCACGCTGACCTGCGACGATGACACCACCGTGCTGTCGATGGTGGCGCAGGGGCTCGGTGTGACGGCTATGCCCGAGCTCAGCCTGCAGAACGTGCCCGACTCGGTGCGCGTGCTGAAGCTGGAGCCGCCCGTCGCGCGCCAGCTGGGGATCGCGCTGCCAAATTCGCCGCGGCCGGCGGCGGTGCGGTTTGCGGAGTTTCTGCAGAAGGAACAAGGATAGGCGCTGGAACCGCCAGCCCCCTGAGCGGCCGGCATGCGGTTTCCGGGGCTGGCTTCGCACCCGCTCGCGTGTCGACCTGCGGGACTCCCGGGGCGTCCGGCACGCAGGTTCCGGGGCTGGCTCCGCACCCGCTCATGCCTGCGGGGCACATTGCCCGCGAACTCGCTCGCTTCGCTCGCTCAGACACGCGGGCAAAAGCATGCGCCCCTCCGGCATGAGCTGCTCCGCACGCCCCGGAACCTGCGTTCCGAACGCTGAGGGCCGCGGCCCATTCGCTCAGACACGCGGGCAAGGGCATGCGCCGCTCCGACGCGAGCTGCTCCGCACGCCCCGGGAACCGCGTGCCGGCCGCTGGGTTCTGCGTTTTCGCTTGGGGTGGGTTTGGTTGCTTGCGTGGCGGTGCTTCGCTGCGCGCTGCCTGATTGGCCCAGGGCTTGCGGCTCTTGTTCGGCGGGGCGGCGCTTTGCGCGGTCTCTTACTTCGTCGCGTTGCCGCTGGTATCGTTGGTGGAAACGTATCGTTAGGAGTTTCGCTATGCCCACGCTCACAACGGAAACGCCTGAAGTCGCCTACCTTATGGAGCGGGACTGGCGGCTTCGTCACCTCATCGAGACGGTGGGCGATCTGCGTTACGAGGCTCCGGGCAGCGCCTTCGGGCATGTGGCGCATGCCGTGATCGAGCAGATGCTCTCGATTAAGGCCGGGCGAACGATCGAGGGCAGGCTGCGCGGGCTCTGCGGCGGCCAAATCACCAGCGAGGCGATCCTTTCCCTCTCCCTGGACGAGATTCGCTCCTGCGGTGTCGCCGCGCGCAAGGCCGCCACGCTGCAGGAACTCGCGAGGACGATGCCCGAGCCGAAGCTACAGGCGCTCGCCGAGCTCCCCGACGACGAGGTTCGTGCGGCGCTCACGGCGGTGCGCGGCGTCGGGAAGTGGACCGCCGACATGTTCTTGATCTTCTACCTGGAGCGCCCGGATGTCCTGCCCGTGGAGGACGGAGCGGTCCGCCAGGTGTTCACGTGGCTCTACGGTGCGCCGCTTGCGGACGGCAACGTGCGCGAGGTGGTGTGCTCGCTGTGGCGGCCGTACTCTTCGACCGCCGTACGGTACCTGTACCGGGCGCTCAACACGGGGCTCGTCGATCTGGGACCCGCCTCGGACGTCTTGGGCGGCTGAAGCAAGTCGCGGACCTATCAGTATGCCGTGGGCCCATCACCTGAACAGCTCGTCGTGGGCACCGGTGCGTTCGAAGAAAGCGGCAGAGAACTCGGCAGTCAACCTCGCCATCAAGCCATCGCCGCCGCAATGAGGTCAGAACCGTTGGTGAAGCGGCCTTTCTTGCCGGACGCTCGGTAAGCGTCGCTGGGGGATTTCGCGACCCGCGCGCAAGACGCGCGCCTGGGCGGTTCTTGGGCTTCCGCTGCCATCCTGCGCCTCTGGGTGGGGCCGGGTGTGGCTTTCGCCCGAATGGCGGCGTTCGTGTTGCGTTGCGAGCGGCATCACGGTACCTTAGTCCATCTGGGCGCATACGCGTCTTCGGCGCTCGGTTAGGGCGCCGTTGAGTCGAATTCGAGAGTGGGACATGGGGATCAACGGTACAGATAGCGAATCGCGGGCGGCGCGCAACGCCGCGGGCGCAGGCGATTCGAAGGCGGGCTCGGCTGCTAGCGAGGCCGGCGTAAGTGCGCGCGGCGGAGTTGACGCAGGTGCGCGGGGCGTGGCCAGCTCCGAGACAGTCGGCATGCTCGACGCGAACGTGAACGGGATGGAATCGAGCGTCGCGGGGCGCGAGAGCTTCCGGTCGCGCGCGGGATTCATCCTGGCGTGCATCGGCAGCGCGGTGGGCATGGGCAACATCTGGCTGTTCCCCACGCGCATCTCGACGTACGGCGGCGCGACGTTCCTCGTCCCGTACCTCATCTTCGTCGTGCTGATCGCCTCGACGGGCGTCATCGGCGAGATGTCGTTCGGCCGCGCCACGCGCAAGGGGCCGATCGGCGCGTTCTCGCAGGCCACACAGGAGCGTTTCGGCCATCGCGCGCCGGGCGCCGCAGCCGGCATCTTCCCGGTGGTGAATTCGCTTGCCATGGCTATCGGCTACTCGGTCGTCGTCGGATGGATCTGCAAGTACCTCTTCGACGCCATCGTCGGCGCGGATGCGGGGCTTACCGGCGCCGAGCAGTTCGCGCAGCTGTTCTCCGAAACCGCGGCCGACAACTCGCTGTGGCTCATCGTGGGCATGGTGGCCGCCGTCGCCATCCTGGTGTTCGGTGTGAGCCGCGGCATCGAGCGCGCCAACGAAGTGATGATGCCGCTGTTCTTCTTCCTGTTCGTGGGCCTGGCCATCTACGTGGCCACGCTGCCGGGCGCGAGCGCGGGCTACGCGTACCTGTTCATGCTCGACCCCGCGGGTCTGCTCGACCCGGCCGTGTGGGTGTTCGCGCTGGGCCAGGCGTTCTTCTCGCTGTCGGTGGCGGGCTGCGGAACGCTCATCTACGGCTCGTACTTGAAAGACGACGTCAACGTGCCGTTCAGCGCGGGGATGGTCGCCCTGTTCGACACGCTAGCGGCTCTGCTCGCCTCGGCGGTCATCATCCCGGTCATGGCGACGGCTGGCCAACGTCTGTCGAGCGGCGGTCCGGGCCTTCTGTTCATCTACCTGCCCACGCTGTTCGCCGAAATGCCCGCCGGGCGCGTGTTCGAAATCGTATTTTTTGTGGCGGTGCTGTTCGGCGGTCTGTCGTCGCTCATCAACCTGTTCGAAGCGCCCATCTCCACGCTGCAGGAGCTGTTCGGCATGAAGCGCCGTCCGGCATGCCTGCTCATCGGCGGCGTCAGCATCGTCGTGGGCCTGCTCATTCAGCCGATCGTGTCGCCGTGGATGGACGTGTGTTCCATCTACGGGTGTCCGATCGGCGCGCTTTTGGCCGCCATCATGTTCTTCTGGGTGCTCGGGCCCACGCGCGTGCTCGGCGAGGTCAACAAAGGCCGGACGCGCAAGCTGGGGCGGGGCTACGTGGCGCTTGCGCGGTACGGCTTTTGCGGCGTGACGCTCGTCGTGCTGATCGCCGGATCGCTTCTGGGAGGAATCGGCTGATGGCGAAGGCGACGGGTGACCGCGACCGCTCGGGGCGGCGGCTGTCCGCGCTTGCCCGTACCGACCGGGCCCGCGGCGTGGTCTGCGTGCTCGGCGGCGCTCTGTGCTGGGGCCTTTCGGGCACGTGCATCGAGTACCTGACGCAGGATCTGGGCATGGCCGTCGCCTGGGCTACGTCGCTGCGCATGTCGTTCAGCGCCATCGTGCTGGTGGGGCTGTGCCTGGCGCTGCGGCGCGACGAGCTCACGCGGCTCGTGCGCGACCGGCGCAGCTGGCGCGACCTGGTGATGTACGGCGTCTTCGGGTGCTTCGGCTGCCAGGTGACGTACATGATGACCATCGCGAACAGCAACGCGGGCATCGCCACGCTCATCGAGCAGCTGGGCTTGGTCATCGTCGTGGCGCACGCGTGCATCGTCGCCCGCCGCGGTCCGCGCACGCGCGAGGTGCTGGCGGTGATTCTGGCGATCGGCGGCCTGTTTTTCATCTGCACCCACGGCGACCCCACGAAACTGGCTATCTCGGGCGCGGGCCTGGGTTGGGGCCTGGCGTCCACGGTGACGATGGCGCTGTATGTGCTTTTGCCTGCGCGCCTGATGAAACGCTGGAGCGGGCTGTCCGTGACGGCCGTGTGCATCACCATCGGAGCGGTGGCGTCGGTCGCCACGCTGCGACCATGGGAACACCCGCTCGAGCTCAGCCCGATGGCGGTTGTCGCGGTGCTTGTCACCGTCGTGTTCGGCGTCGTGCTGGCGTACCTGCTGTTCCTGCAAGGTGTGCGCAGCGCCGGTCCCATGGTGGCGAGTCTGCTTGACTGCATGGAGCCGGTGAGCGCGATGGTATTCTCCGCCGTGCTTCTGGGGACGCTGGTGACCGGATACGACCTGGTCGGGGCTGCGCTGATCGTGATGATGATGGTGACGGTTGCGTTGCCGGACAAGCGCATTCGGGAAGCGGAGCGCTGAAGCCCTGAATCCCCCGGGGCGTCCGGCACGCCGTTTCCGGGGACGGGCCTCGCACCCGCTCGCGCCTGCGGGGCGCATTGCCCGCGCGTCGGCCTGCGAGTCCCCCTGGCGTCCGGCGCGCGGTTTCCGGGGCTGGCTCCGCACCCGCTCATGCCTGCGGGGCGCATTGCCCGCGAACTCGCTCGCTTCGCTCGCTCAGACACGCGGGCAAGGG
>CAIFEB010000019.1:0-27816 GCA_903789375.1 uncultured Eggerthellaceae bacterium
TCCGCACGCTGGCGCAGCCGCTCCTCGCGCTCCTCGGCCGCCGTGTGCGCGATCTTGCCCGTCGACTCGTCGTCGCCCGCAACGGCAGCGCGCCCGCGGCGGAACGCCTCTTGCACGCGCCCGGTCGCCGCATGGACCCCAGCCGGATGCTGCGTCCGCGCCGCCTGCTGCGCCGCAGACTGGCCGGCGTCGGGCTGACGTGCGCCCTGCGCGGCGTTCGCCGGCTCGTCGTACATCACGACGTAGGAGCGCTGCACTTCGGGCTCCTCGGGTGCGGGCGCCGGCTCGGCCTCGGGATGGCGCGCGAACGTCACGCGCGCGACGATGTACTCGCGCAGCAACAGCACGAACAGCACGACCATCGTCAGCAGGTAGCCGATGACGGCGCCGTCGAGCTCCTGCATGTGGATCATCGCGTACAGCACGACGAGCGCGAACACGGTGGTGATCAGGTACAGCTCGCTCACCACCTTCTGTCGGCGCAGGATGGTGATGACCTGGTACAGAAAGTCGATGCCCGCCGTGACGCCGCCGGCCGCCAGCATGATGTAGGACAGCGTGGCCATCTGGCTGAAGTCGATGCCGTACAAAAATCCCATGATGGGCAGGCCGATCCACCCCATCACGATGATGCCGAGCACCGTCATGACGACGATGATGGCCATCATCGCGATGATGAACAGGTCGAACTTGCGACGGCGCGACACATCGGCCCAGGCGTTGGCCATGCGCACTAGAAGCGGCTTGTACACGAAGCCCGCGAAGATCAAAACCGCCTGCGACGGGAAGTACAGCGCGTTGAAGTACAGCTGGTTGTCGTAGGACAGCACGCCGTCCATCATGAACTTCGGCAGGTTGTCGATGAGGTTGAACAGGAACAGCGCCACGAACAGCGGGAAGCACGCCTTAAAGATGCGCCCCACGCTGGCGAGCGAGAACGGGTCGGACTTGGGCGACTCGAAGTACGCGAGCGGCACCGTCACCAGGATGAGGGTGGCCGCCGCGGCGATGGCCATGCCGACCGACGCCACGCCCATGTCGCGCGTGATGAACAGCAGCACCGTGAACACGGCGAACGCGAGCACCGAGCGCAGCGACAGCGAGATGCCGCCCAGGTAGAGCTTGTCCACCTGCTGCATGCGGCCCTCGTACACCTCGCCGAGCGCGTCGATCGCCTTGTACGCCACCACGCCGAACAGCATCGTGGCCATCTCGCCGGTGAACCCGCGCACCCAGCAGTACGCGTAGCCGCCCGCGAGCATGATGACGACGGTGAGCAGGCGCTGCACCTGGTAGTCGCTGAACGAGTGCTCGCCGTCCAGGTCGGACACCTGGTAGGTGCGCACACCGTAGATGCCCAAGAAGTACAGCATCTGCGCGGCCACGAACGCCAACGAGAACATGCCGGCGCGCTCGACGCCCACGAGCTGGGTGACGACCATGGTAAGGATGGGGAACACCATGCCCCACAGGCCGAAGCCGACGGAGTTCCACAGATAGTCGCGCGTGGTGCGGTGCGCGGCATACTCCTCCTCCTGCGAGGCGAACGAGCGCTCCGACGCGGCGCCGAGCAGACGGTCCCACCAACGGTTGAGGATCCGGCGAACCGGGCCCTCGCGGCGAGCGCGCCGCCCGCGCTCCTCTTCCGCCTTGACCTTGCGGTTCTTCTCGGCGCTCTCGCGGCGCGCCGCGCGGACCGGCGACTCCTCGCCGTCGGCGTAGCGCTTCGCATGCCGTCCCGCGCGCCGTTTGGAGCCGGAAGGACCCTTGGCGTCCTGCGATAGGCGCACGCTCTCCCGTTCAGTCAACACCGGATCTGCAGGATGATTGCTGTACAAAACGGATGGCGCTCCTTGATCTGAACGATTCCCGCCGCGACGGCGGGCCCCGCGCGAAAAGCCGTGCCGCGAGCCGCAGACGACGGCCCGCCCCGGCGGCGCATCTTTGCCCCGCCGCATGCGGAAAGCCGCACCGCACGCTTTCTGTCCATTCTATCGGGAGTGGCGGCCGGCCGCAGGGTGCGTTCCAGAACGCACACGCAATGCACGGCGGGCGCCGCAGCGCACGGGCTCCCCGTCCGCACGCGCCTCATCAGGGCACATGCCGGCATGCCGGAGGAGGTGGCAAGGATTGCGCGCCGCGCGCATCCGTGAGACCATGGTGCACTTAAGGGAAATCGTTGACGGGACGTTGCCGACGATCACAGGGACAATCGAGGGGACTGCTCATGACGGGGACTCAGGGACTCCCGCCTGATGGCATGCGTGCGCCCGGCGCCAGCGCCGACGCGCGCCCGACGTGCGCGGACGGCACGCGGACGCCCGAAACGCGCCACGCGCAGGCGCCGCATTCGGCGGCGAACGCAGAATCGCCGCTTCCGGCGGACGGCTCCGACGACCGCGCACGCCGCGCCCACTTCGCGCGCGGCGTGGTCTGCACGCTCGTCGGTGCGATGATGTGGGGATACATGGCATCGGCCATGCAGCTTCTTTCGGGGCGCTACGCCGTCGACCCCACCTCGCTCGCGCTCATCCGCACGCTCGCGGCGGGCGCCATCCTCATGGCGGCGGCGCACGTGCTCGACGGTGCGCACCTGCACGCACTGCTCGCCGACCGCACGGCGCGCCTCCACACGCTCGCGTTCGGAGCGGCGCTCTACGGCTCGCAGCTCACCTACATCATCGCCATCGCGCTCACCAACGCCGGCACGGCGACCGTCCTGCAGAGCCTGAACGCCGTGTTCATCATGGCCATCGCCTGCGCGACGACGCGGCGTCTGCCCGACGCGCGCCAGGCAGCGGGCCTCGTGTGCGCCATCGCGGCGACGTACCTCATCGCCATCCAGGGCGCGCCGGGAACGCTCGGCATCTCGCCTGCGGGATTCGCCTGGGGCATCGGCACGGCGGTGTGTGCGACGGTGTACACGCTCGCGCCGCGGCGGATGTTCTCCCAGTTCGGAAGCCTTGCCACGACGGCGTGCGGCATGATGGCGGGCGCCGTCTTCGCCGTGCCCGTAGGCATCGCGCGCACCGTCGCAACGGGGTCGCCCCTGCTGCCGCCGCTCGACGCGACGGGCGTCCTTACCATCGCAGGCGTCGTGCTCATCGGCACGGTGGGCGCCTACGGGTTGTTCCTGCACGGCGTGTCGCTCGTCGGCGGCGTCGTGGGAAGCCAGCTGGGCACCGCCGAACCCGTGAACGCGACAATCCTCGCGGCGCTGTGGCTCCACACGCCGTTCACACGCTGGGACCTGGCCGGACTCGTGCTCATGTGCGCGACCGTCATCCTGGTGTCGCGGCCGCCCGCGCCAACGGAAAAGGCCGCGTCCGACGTCCCGGAGAACGCCTGACGCGGCCCGTTCGGCACCGCCTGCGAAACGCGGAGGCTTCCCGCCGCCCGCGGATCCGCGCGGAGCGGGACGTCGGCGAAACAGCCGGCGAAGCGGCGCCCCACGGAAACGTTCCGCGCGCACCGCCTGCGCAACGTCGTTCGCGACACGCGCCCCACCTGCGGCTACTCGGCCTCGAGCAGCGTGATCTCGAAGTTCAGGTCCTTGCCCGCCATCTCGTGGTTCATGTCGAGCGTGACCGTGTCGGCGTCCTTCGCCGTGACCGTCGCGGGGACGGGCTGACCCATCGGCGAGGACAGCATGACCTTCTGCCCCTGCTCGAGGTTCTCCGACCCCGGCAGCTCGGAGATCTTGAACGTGTGGATCATCGCGGGGTTCACTTCCCCGTACGCCTCGGCGGCCGGGATGTGCACCGTCACCGTGGAGCCGACCTCCATGTCGCGCACGGCGTTGTCGAAGCCCTTGATCATCTGGCCCGCCATGCACGTGAACTCGAGCGGCTCGTTGCGGTCGTAGGACGAATCGAACTTGGTGCCGTCATCGAGCGTGCCGGTGTAGTGGACCTTGACCTTCTTGCCTTCGTTGCTCATGATGCGCTTCCTTTCTGCGGAAATCCCATTGGTTGTCGTGAACACGATAGCGTCTCAGTCTACCCGACCGCGCCCGGCCGCGCCCGCACGTCCCGCCGCCCCCACCGGAAACGCGCAGCGCGCCGCCGGCGGAAGCACCCGGCTGCGGACGCAGGCGCCGGGAAGCGCGCGGCCAGACAGCCATCCGGGTACCGGTAGCAAGCATCGGGAGACCGCCGGCCGTCCGAGAGCACAAACGCGCGCTGTTTCCGTTTCGGACGGCACGCTCCCGACCTTCCCCGCCCACCGCACGTCACCACCCGCCCGCGTATGGCGGACGTATGCCAACCGACCGGCTCCGCCCGCGCCGGAGCGTTCCCGTCGCGTATACTTGCACAAGGCGAACACAAGCGAAAGGAAGCGAACGACGGTGGATGCAGATCAGGAACGCTTGGGAACGATGTTGAAGACGCTGGCGGAGCCGACGCGTTTCAAGATCGTGCAGCTCCTGCTCAACCGCCATCACTGCTCGCGGTCGCTCGCCCTCACGCTCGGCATCAGCGAGTCTGCCGTGTCCCAGCACATGGCGGTTCTCAAGAAGGCCGGCATCGTGACGGGCTTCCGCCACAGCTACCACATCCACTACGTCCTCAATCCCGAGGCCGTCGACTTCATCATTGCGCAGATGAACGCATGGCGCACCCAGATGGCCCAGATCGAGGACTGCCACGAGCTCAACCCGTGCGAGTTCGTCATCGACGACGGCACGCGCGTCGGGTGCCTGTACCGCTCCCAGCCGACGGAGGACGACTAGGAGGCGCGGGCGCAGCGCGGCGAAAGAAGGACGCAAAATGGAATACACCGAGGTCGACGGCGTGAAGCTGTCGCGTTTGGGCATGGGGAACATGCGCCTGCCGGTCGAGGGCGGCAAGCTCGCCGGCCATATCGACGCCGAGCAGGCCACCGCCATGGTCGATTTCGCCCTGGCGTCGGGCGTGAACTACTTCGACACCGCCTACATCTACCACAAGGGGGCCTCCGAGTCGTTTCTGGGCGAAGCGCTCTCGCGCTACCCGCGCGACTCGTACCACCTGGCCACCAAGTTCTTCATCGGCGCGAATCCCAACTACAAGTCCGTCTTCGAGCGGCAGCTGTCCAAGCTGAAAACCGACTACATCGACTTCTACCTGATCCACAGCGTGTTCGACGTCACCTCGAAGGCCTACCGCTCGTCGGGCGCCATCGAGTACTTCCTGGAACAGAAGGAACGCGGGCGCATCGGGCACCTGGGGTTCTCGTCGCACATGAGCCCGGGGATGCTGCGCGGATTCTGCAAGCACCACGACTGGGACTTCGTCCAGCTGCAGCTGAACTACGACGACTGGCTCTTCGGCACGGCGCGCGAGCAGTACGACATCGCCTGCTCGTTCGGCCTGCCGATCATCGTGATGGAGCCCGTGAAGGGCGGACGCCTGGCCGACCTTGGCAAGAAGGCCAACGCGCAGCTGCGCGAACGCGAGCCCGAGCGCTCGATCGCCTCGTGGGGCATGCGCTGGCTCATGCGCCTGCCGCAGGTGAAGGTGGTGCTGTCGGGCATGTCGACGCTCGAGCAGATGCGCGACAACGTCGCGACGTTCTCCGAGGCAGCGCCGCTGTCCGACGCCGACGCGCTGCTGCTCGAGAACGTCTGCCGCTCCACCCACAACCGCAACGTCCTGCCGTGCACGTCGTGCCGGTACTGCTGCGACTCGTGCCCCGAGCACATCGACATCCCGCGCATGCTCGCCCTGTACAACAAGATGAAGACGGACGGCAAGCGCGCCATGCGCACCGCCGCGCGCGCCGACGACCTGACGGACATCCCCGCGACGTGCATCGCCTGCGGCGCGTGCACGCGCCACTGCCCGCAGTCGATCGACGTTCCGCACGCGCTGCACAAGCTCGCGAGCGCGCTGCGGTAGCGTGCGAGACGGCGCGGCGTGCGGCCCGCTGCGCCCGTCCCGCACACGTGCGCTCGAAGCGCAGACGAATCGCGGGCGCGCCGCGCAGCTCGCCTACCGGCAGCGCGCCGCGCGCACCAGATGGTCCCACATGCGCGCCTCATCGTCCCGCACACGCTACCCCACCCCGACAACGAAAGGGAAACCCTCGTGAACCAGCCCATCAGCCAAACGACGGCTCCTGCCGACCCCGCGACGGAAAGCACCGACGCCGTTCTCGAAGAAAAGCACGCGGCGCTCATCGCCCTGCTCGCCCGCGAGGAGTCGATAGCCATCGCGTATTCGGGCGGCGTCGATTCGACGCTGCTGCTCGCCTGCGCCCACGAGGCGCTCGGCGACCGCGCCGTCGCGTTCACCGCGCGCTCGTCGGTCATCCCCGCGCGCGAGCTCGAAGGCGCCCGCGCCTTGTGCGCCGCACGCAGCTGGGAGCAGGTCGTCTTCGACGTCGACCCGCTCGGCAACCCCGACCTCGCCGACAATCCGCGCGACCGCTGCTACCACTGCAAGCGCACGATGCTCGCCCAGCTGGCCGAGCTCGCGCACGCGCGCGGCATCGGCACGATCGCCGAGGGCACGAACACGTCCGACCGCGCCGTGTACCGCCCCGGCGAGCGCGCCGTCGCAGAAGCCGGCGTGCTCAGCCCGCTTGCCGCCTGCGGCCTGTCGAAGGCCGACGTGCGCGCCCTCTCGCGGCGGCTCGGCTTGCCCACGTGGGACAAGCCGTCGAGCCCGTGTTTGCTCACGCGCCTGCCCTACGACCACCCCGTCACGGCGGACCTGCTCGCGCGCGCCGACGCGGCGGAGCGCTTCCTCGCCGACGCCGGCGTGAGCCCCGTGCGCGTGCGCTGCTACGACAACCTCGCGCGTATCGAGGTGGAACCGGGGCAGTTCGCACTCCTTACCGACAACGCGTTCCGCGAAAAGCTGCTGAAGCGCTTTTCTGACCTGGGATTCGTCTACACGACGCTCGATGTGGCGGGCATCCGCTCAGGCAGTATGGACGAGCCCTACCGCACGGAAGGCGAACGCCCGGTCGACTGAGAGAGCGTCGAGCGACAATGCGCTCGGCATCGTCGCTTTCACAGACCGCCAAGCGCCGCGGGGCGACAGACCGATGGCGACCGCGCGTTCGAGCAAACGCGCCCGTGCATGGTGTCGCGCGCCGTTCACGCCCGAGGATGCGCCACCAGGTACTCCTCGCGCATCTGCGCGCGGTTCACGTGCGTGTACACCTGGGTCGTCCCGATGTCGGCGTGTCCGAGCAGCTCCTGGATGATGCGCAGGTCGGCGCCGCCCTGCAGCAGATGCGTGGCGAACGAATGCCGCAGCGTGTGCGGATGCAGCCCCTCGATGCCCACGTCCCGGCCGCGCGTCGCCACGATCCGATGCACGCTCTGGCGCGTGATGCGCCCGCCGCGCGCGTTGAGGAACACCGCCGGCTGCGCCGCCCCCTGCTTCACGAGCGCCGGCCGTCCGCTTACGAGATACCGTTCGAGCGCCGAGGCCGCCTCCCCCGATATGGGCTCGATGCGCTCCTTGTCGCCTTTCCCGATGACCTGAATGAACCCCTCGTCGAGCGCGCAGCGCCGGCAGTCGAGGCCCACGAGCTCGCTCACGCGCAGCCCGCAGCCGTAGAGCACCTCGAGCATGGCGCGGTCGCGCAGGTCGCGCGGCTGCGTTCCCGAAACCGACGCCATGAGCTGGTTCACCTGGTCCACCGACAGCACATCGGGCAGGCGTTCGGGCGGCTTGGGCACCGACACCGTGTCGAGCGGGTTGCGCGTGACGATGTCCTCGCGCAGGCAGAAGCGGAAGAACCCCTTGAGCGACGAGATCATGCGGTCGATGCTCGTCACGGCGTAGCCGTCCTCGGCGAGCCGCGCCTCGTACGAGAACACGACATCGCGGTCGACGCCGGCGATATCGTGGATGCCGCGCTCTTCCAGAAACGCGTCGAACGCATGCAGGTCGCGCCCGTACGCCTCCACTGTGAGCGCAGCAGCGCCGCGCTCCACACGCAGGTAGGACAGGTACTCCGAGCACGCCCGCTCGATCGCCATCGCCGTCTCCCTTCCCCCCGCATCGCCCGAGGCCCGCCGCCCGCACCCTCTTCGCGCAGCGTTCGTGTCGGAGCGGGCGCTGACGCCGCACGTCCAGCCGCGAAACCCGAGGGGCGACCCGAGACGATCTTTCGGAACCGCCCGGCCAGCGTTCGCAGCCCGCCGCCTGTCCCTTATGCGAAAAGCGGGACGCCCGCGTGCCGACCCCGTTCGCCCCGCGAAGGAAGCCGGCGCCGCACGGCGCCCCGCCTGAACACGCGGCCGCAGCCGCCGAACCGGCCGAAACGCCGCTGCGCGATTCGGCCGGCAAGAAATCCGCTACGCGTTCTTGTAGTGCATGGCCGCGTCGACCAGGCCCGTGAACAGCGGATGCGGGCGGGTCGGACGGCTCTTGAACTCGGGGTGCGCCTGGCTGCCGATGAAGTACGGATGGTCCTTCAGCTCGATCATCTCGACGAGGCGACCGTCCGGCGACGTGCCCGAGATGACGAGCCCGGCGTCGACCAGCTGGTCGCGAAACGCGTTGTTCACCTCGAAGCGATGGCGATGGCGCTCAGAGATCATCTCGGCGCCGTACACCTTCTCGGCGAGCGTGCCCGGCACGATCTTGCACGGGTACGCACCGAGACGCATCGTGCCGCCCTTGTCGGTGATGTCCTCCTGGTCGGGCATGAGCGCGATGACCGGGTACTCGGCCAGCTCGTCGAACTCCGCCGACGTTGCGCCCGGCATGCCGGCCACGTCGCGCGCGAACTCGCACACCGCCGCCTGCAGGCCCAGGCAGATGCCCAAGAACGGCACCTTGCGCTCGCGGGCGTAGCGCGCCGCGCGAATCTTGCCCTCGAACGCGCGCTGGCCGAAGCCGCCCGGGATGAGGATGCCGTCGGCCGTCCCCAGGATGTCGGCGACGTTGTCGTCGGTGATCGTCTCGCCGTCGACGAGGCGGACGTTGACGTTGCAGCCCAGATGCACGCCGGCATGCAGCAGCGCCTCGTGCACCGATAGGTAGGCGTCGGGCAGGCGCACATACTTGCCCACGACCGCGATCTCGCACGTGTCGGTGCAGTGGTCCTGCGCGTCGACGAAGGCGCGCAGCGGAGCCAGGTCGGCTTCGCGCGGCGCCAGGCCCAGACGCTCGCAAACGCGCACGTCGAAGCCCTGGTCGTACAGCTTGAACGGCACCTGGTAGATGGACGACGAGTCCTCGCAGGCCAGCACGTCGTCGGTGTTGACGTCGCAGAACAGCGCGATCTTCTTGCGCACCGAGTCGGTCACCTCGTGGTCGCTGCGGCACACGATGAAGTCCGGCTGGACGCCCATCGAGCGCAGCTCCTTGACCGAGTGCTGCGTCGGCTTGGTCTTGACCTCGTGGGCCGCCGAGATGTACGGCACGAGCGTCACGTGCACGAAGATGACGTCGCCCTGCGGCATCTCCTTCTTGAACTGGCGTGCCGCCTCGATGAACGGCTGGCCCTCGATGTCGCCCACCGTGCCGCCGATTTCCGAGATGACGACGTCGGCACCGGTGTTCTCGGCCGCGCGGCGGATGCGCTCCTTGATGGAGTCGGTGACGTGCGGGATGACCTGCACGGTGCCGCCGAGGAAGTCGCCGTGGCGCTCGCGTGCGATGAGCTCCTTGTAGATGGAACCCTGCGTGAAATTGGAAGCCTTCGTGAGATTCTCGTCGATGAAGCGCTCGTAATGGCCCAGGTCGAGATCGCCCTCATGGCCGTCGTCGGTGACGAACACCTCGCCGTGCTGGAACGGGCTCATCGTGCCCGGGTCGACGTTGAGGTACGGGTCCATCTTCTGCATGGTCACCTTGTAGCCGCGCGCCTTGAGCAGATGCCCCAGCGATGCCGCGGTGATGCCCTTGCCCAGCGACGAGACGACGCCGCCGGTAACGAAAATGTGCTTTGCCATGCATGCCTCCATTCGACCCGACTTGCTCCCGCGATATTCTAAGAGCCGCGGCGGCCGACCAGCCGGTTCAGGGCGCTTTTTACATACGCGAAACAGAACGAACGCCCTGCGCGCCGCAGCTCCCAACGCCTTGCGCCGCGCCCTCGCTGGTATAATAGCCTGCTATCACGCTCGTTGCGGCGAGGGACCACCGCGGCGATTCTCGAAAGGACGAAACCATGAACGTCGGATTCGACAACGACCGCTACATCGAGCTTCAGGCGCAGCGCATCCGCGAGCGCGCCGCGTCGTTCGGCGGCAAGCTGTACCTGGAAATCGGCGGCAAGATCTTCGACGACTACCACGCCTCGCGCGTGCTGCCCGGGTTCGAGCCCGATTCCAAGCTGCGCATGCTCAAGAGCATGGCCGACGACATCGAGATTCTGCTCGCCATCAACGCCAACCACATCGAGCGCTCCAAGGTGCGCGGGGATCTGGGCATCACCTACGACGACGACCTGCTGCGCCTCATGGACGCGTTCCGCGAGCTGGGATTCCTCGTCGGCGGCGTCGTCATCACCATGTACGCCGGCCAGCCCGCAGCCGACGGGTTCCGCCAGCGGCTGCGCGATTTGGGCGTGCCCACCTACGTGCACTACCCCATCGAGGGCTACCCCTACGACGTCGACCGCATCGTGAGCGAGCAGGGCTTCGGCCGCAACGAGTTCGCCAAAACCACGCGACCGCTCGTCGTCGTGTGCGCTCCCGGGCCGGGTTCGGGCAAGATGGCCACGTGCCTGTCGCAGCTCTACCACGAGCACGAACACGGCGTGCGCGCCGGCTACGCCAAGTTCGAGACGTTCCCCGTGTGGAACCTGCCGCTCGACCACCCCGTCAACATCGCCTACGAGGCGGCCACGGTCGACCTCGCCGACGTGAACGCCATCGACCCGTTCCATCTGGAAGCGTACGGGCAGAAGGCCGTGAACTACAACCGCGACATCGAGGCGTTTCCCGTGCTCAAGGCCATGCTCGAGCGCATGCTCGGCGAAAGCCCGTACGAATCGCCCACCGACATGGGCGTCAACATGGCCGGCTTCGCCATCGTCGACGACGACGTCGTGCGCGATGCCGCCCGCCGCGAGATCGTGCGCCGCTACTTCAAGATCGCCGAGGAGCACCGCAGAAGCGGCGTCGACTCAAACGAGGTGGAGAAGGCGGGCATGCTGATGAAGTCGGCCGGCATCAGCGAGGACTACCTGCCCGCGCACCGCGCCGCCCTCGCCAAGGCCGCCGAGACCGGAGCGCCGGCCGGCGCGCTCGAGCTGCCGGACGGGCGCGTCGTGTGCGGCCGCACGTCGGAGCTTCTGGGCGCCGCCTCGTCGGTGCTGCTCAACGCCATGAAGGCGCAGGCGGACATCCCCGACGAGACGTTCATCATCGACGACGAGGCGCTCGAGCCCATCTGCCGGCTGCGCACGCAGCTGCTCGGCCATCAGAACCCGCGCCTGCACCCAGGCGAGATGCTCATCGCCCTGTCGTCGAGCACGCGCACGAGCGAGCTGGCCACGCGGGCGCTCGACCACCTGCCCGAGCTCGCAGGCTGCGACGCGTTCTTCTCGGTGATCCTGTCGGAGGAGGACGAGCGGCTGCTCGGCACGCTCGGCATCAACGTGTCGTGCGAGCCGCGCTACGAGCGCAAGCGCTACTACCACGACTGATCGCGGCGGGAACAACGCCACAGGAACGCAGCGACGCCCCGCACGCAGCGATGACGCGCGTGCGGGGCGTTCGTGTGCTCGGGAACCCCGTTTTCGGATCAACCGGATATGTCGCCCGAGCCAGAAAGGCGCCGGCTGGTCAAGGCGCCCTCTTGCGACGGTGACGACATCGCCCGCCGCCGTCGCCTACGCGAACGCGTCGGCGACGCGCTCGAAGAACGCGCGCTGACGGTAGCGCAGAAGGCGCGTGGGCAGCTCGCCACGGCGCACGTACACGCGCCGCACCCGCCCATCGAGCTTCACGGGCTCGCCGTCGATGAACAGCGCGGGGTTGCGGTTCTCGCTGTTGCCGTTCAAATCCACGCAGACGATGTCGTTGCCCGACGCGATCATCGGGCGCGCGCGCAGCGTGTGGCAGGCGATCGGCACGACGATGAGCCCCGTCGACGTCGGCGACACCACGGGTCCGCCCGCGGACAGTGCGTAGCCGGTCGAACCCGATGCCGTGGACACGACGATGCCGTCGCCGCGAACGGCGCCGAGCGACGCGCCCGAGATGCTCACGTCGATGTCGATGACGCGGCCGTTCTCGCCGCGCGTCACCGCCAGCTCGTTGAGCGCGAAGAACGACCGCGTGCTGCCGTCGGCGCGCGGCAGGTCGATGGGGCCCTCGCCCAGCTGGTCCGCGTCTTCGTCGGCCGCCTGCGCCGGCGCGTCGTCTTCGGGCCACGGGTCGCGCTCGCCCTCGCACACGATGTCGATGCGCAGGTTGGTGCGCCGCTCCTCGGTGGTCTCGCCTGCAAGCGCGGCAGCGACCGCCTCCACGGCGCCGCAGGTCCGCTCGTTCGTCAGAAAGCCGAGGTTGCCGTAGTTCAGCCCCAGAATCGGGGTGTCGGTGGGTCCGAGCAGGCGCGCGCACGACAGCAGCGTGCCGTCGCCGCCGAGCACGATGGCCAAATCGAACGGAGTCGCACGCAGCGCGCGAGCCGGGGCGTCGTCGGCAACGGCGCCCTCCGCGTCCACCGAGTCGATGGCGAAGCATTCGATTCCCTGGCTGACCAGGTATGTCGACAGCAGAAGCGACGCGTCGATCGCAGCCGGGTTGAAGCTGTTCCGCACGATGAGCACACGCATGGCAAACCTCCTCGTCCGCAGACGGGCGAAAACCAGCCCGCGGGCACCATTCAAGAAACGCAGCGGGCCCGCACCCCGGCGGGCCCGCGCTCGTCATATTCCGCTGAAAGTATAGTACAGCCGCCCGCATCCGCAGCGCGTAGCCGGACTCGGCCGGAACAGCGCTTGGCAGTTGCGCAGCGCCAGCTCACATCCGGCACACAGCGTCACCCATCCGCACGGCAATTGCACGCGCAGCCGCCGCCCGCGAATGCGCAGCCGCGCAGGGCGTACGGCAACCACCGCCCCAGCGCGCCCGCGTTAGAACGAGTAGTAGTTGCGCGGGTTCACCGGCGTGCCATTGATCTCGATCTGGAAGTGCAGGTGCGGGCCGGTGGTGTAGCCGGTCATGCCCACGTAGCCGATCAGGTCGCCGGCGCTCACCTGCTGGCCCTGCGACACCGCGAAGCCCGACATGTGCATGTAGATGGTGCGCACGCCGTTGCCGTGGGTGATGATAACGGCCTGGCCGCCGGTGCCGTAGTCGCCGGTGTAGGTGACGGTTCCCGGGCCGGCCGCGTAGATGTCGGCGCCGTACGCCGCACCCAGGTCGATGCCGTTGTGGTAGTTGCCGTCCCACGCGCCCGCCCAGGCGAACTCGTTGGTCACGCCGTAGTAGCTCGGACACGGGTTGACCCAGCCGCTGATGGACGACGAGCCGCCCGAGCTGGAGCTCGACCCCGAACCGGACCCGGAGCTCGCGCCGGAGCTGGACGAACCCGCGCTCGACGAGTTCGACGCCGTGGGGATGTTCGCCGCGGCAGCGGCCTCCTCGGCCGCACGCTGGCGCGCTTCGGCCTCCTCCTGCTCGATGCGGGCCTGCTCCTCCTGGGCCTGCAGCACCGCGATCTCCTCGTTGACGCGCGACAGCTCGTCTTCCATCGACGACTTCGCCGCTGCGATATCGCTCTGCGCCTGGCTCGCCCGATCGCGCTCGCTCGCAGCCTCGGCGGTCTGCGCCTCGTATTCGGCCTGGGCGTCCTGCGCCTCGGCGCGCGTGGCGCGCGTCTCCTGCACGAGGTCGGCGTCGTGCGACGCCACCGTCACGGCCGCATCCCACGACGTGACGAAGTCGTCCCAGTTGGTGGCTCCCAAGATGACCTCGAGGTACGAGACGGCGCCGCCCGCCTTGTACATGTCGACCGCGCGCGTGCTCAGCCGGTCCTGCAGGCTGGAGATGCGCTCCGACGCCGCATCGGCGCGCGAACGGGCCTCCTGCGCCTTGGCGGAGGCGTCCTCGTAGCGCGCCTGAGCGTCGTTGTACTCGTCGGTCGCCTGGTTGAGCTGCGTTTGGAGCGAATCGATGTTGGTGGAGATGGCGTCGGCCTCCGCCTGCTTTTCGGCCGAGGTCTCGGCGTAAGCGCTGGGCACGGCGGCGAAACCGCTCGCCGCGAGCGCTGCCGCAAGGGCTGCGGCCGTGACCGCGTGCGGAAGGGAAGCTCGATGGAAGTGTCGCTGAGATTCGTACATAGGCACCTGATCCGTTTGATTGCTGCAGTGGGGTCTATTGCTTGCGCGAAAGACGGGACGTGTTCAGGCTTCGATTCTACGGGAAACGGCGCGATTGCGCCACCGTGGCGTGGGCGGCGGCAGATGCGCTCCACCGCCCCGCCATGAGATGACGGCGCCGCGACTGGCTCCCCCCAGCGCGGGGAGCCGGCTGCAGCACAAGGCCGTCTGCCGGCTCCGCGGCAGGCAGCCGCCGTCGCAGCGACAAGCCGCCATCCGCCGCCGCGACAGCCACCCGCTACAGCGACAGCAAACCATCGCGGCGGGCGCCGCGCCTACGAGCGGCAGCGGGCGCGCTCGCCGTCGCCGAAGAACTCGCGGTACCACACGATGAACGAGTAGAACGACCAGATCTTCTGCATGTTGGACACGGCGCCCGTGCGATGCTCGTCGAGCAGAGCCATCAGCTTGTCGGTGACGAAGAACTCCTCGGCGATATCGCTCTGGAACGCCTCCTTCACCATGTTGTAGTACTTGTCCTGGCGCAGCCACTCCGCCAAAGGCGACGGGAAGCCCAGCTTCGGCTTGTTGTACACGCGCTCGGGCAGATGGCGCTCGGCCGCCTTGCGCAGCGCGATCTTGGTGTTGTCGTCCTTCACGCGATAGCGCGTGGGAATCTGCAGCGCCACCTCGAGCACGTGGCGGTCCAGAAACGGCACGCGCAGCTCGAGCGAATGCGCCATCGACATACGATCGGCCTTGAGCAGAATGTCGTAGGCCATCCACGTCTTCATGTCGACGTACTGCAGCTGCGACACCGGATCGACGTCGGCCGCCTCCTCGTAGTAGCGCTTGGAGTACAGCTGCGGGTCGCCGTCGACGATGGGATCCTTCAGGTACTGCTGGCGCTCCTCATTCTCGAACACGTAGTCGGCGCGCGAGTTGCGCTCCCACGGCTCCATGGCGCCGTGGATGAGGAAGTGGCGGCCCTTGACGTGCGGCATCTTCTCGGCCGTGGCGGCCAGGGCGCGCCGCACCCCGAGCGGCACGCGGCGCTCGTAGTTGGCGATGTGGTCCTCCTGCGTGTAGTTGGGGTAGCCGCCGAACAGCTCGTCGGCGCCCTCGCCCGACAGCACGACCTTCACGTGCTTGGCGGCGTTCTGGCACAGGAAGTACAGCGGGTTCTCGGCCGGGTTGGGCAGCGGCTCGTCCAGGTGGTACTGGATGTCGGGCATCGCGTCGAAGAAGTCGTCCGCCGAGATCTTGTTCGAGATGTTCTCGGCGCCCAGCTCCGCCGAGTAGCTCTGCGCGTACGACAGCTCCGAGTACTTCTCCTCCTCGTAGCCCACCGAGAACGTGCGGATGTTGGCGCCGCCGTGGAACACGCGCTCGATCACGAAGCTCGAGTCCACGCCCGACGACAGGAAGCCGCCCACCTCGACATCGGCGATCTGGTGCGCCTCCACGGACTCGGACAGCGCCTCCTCGATGCGGTCGGCCCACTCGTCGAGCGTCAGGTTCTCGTCGATGCGGTAGCGGATGTCGTAGTACGAGCCCGTCGTAAACGAGTCGGGCGTCCACTCGAACCAGTTGCCCGGCAGCAGCTTGTACACGCCCTTGAACAGGGTGTTCTCGTAGGGGATGTACTCATAGGACAGATATTCGGGGATGCGGGTGCGGTCCACCTCGGGCTTGAAGCCGGGATGGTCCATGAAGCTCTTGATCTCCGACGCGAACATGAACTCGCCGTTCTCGCGGTAGTAGTACAACGGCTTGATACCGAAGATGTCGCGCGCGCCGAACAGCTTGTTCTTCTTGGCGTCCCACACCACAAACGCGAACATGCCGCGCAGGCGGTCGAGCACGTCTTTGCCCCACGCCTCGTAGCCGTGCAGCAGCACCTCGGTGTCGGATTTCGTGGTGAACGCGTAGCCGAGGTTCTCGAGCTCCACGCGCAGCTCCAGGAAGTTGTAGATCTCGCCGTTGAACACGAGCACGACGCTGCCGTCGGCGTTGCGCATGGGCTGCGTGCCGCCCTCGATGTCGATGATCGACAGGCGGCGGTGCACGAACGCCACCTTGTCGTCGACGTAGATGTTGCCCGCGTCGGGGCCGCGGTGGCGGATGCGGTCGCCCATGAGCTCAGCGGTGCGCATCGGGTTGATGACCGAGTTGGTTATGGTGAAGCCTGCGATACCGCACATTGGTTACTCCTTGCTTCCATCGGCCGCGACGGCCGCCTGCGCGAGCTCGTCGTAGCGCGTTTTCATGTCGAAGGTGGGGGCGCCGCATTCCACAACGCAGCGCCAGGCCAGGATGTCGAGCGCGTCGACCACCGGCGCCTGCGCGATCATGCGGGCGCACGGGATGACCGACAGCTCGGTGCACCCGAGGATGACGCCGTCTGCGCCGCGGGCGACAAGCCGGGCGCACTGCTCCTCGAGCTGCTCGGGCCCGGGGATGGTGCCGGCCTTTACCTGGTCGTAGATAAGGCTCATGACCGCGCGCTGCGACGCGTCGTCGGGCAGCACGATGCCGATGCCCTCGCCCGTGAGCGCGCGCTCGTACACGCGCGTCTGCACCGTTCCATCGGTCGCCAGAACGCCGACGCGAGCGCAGCCGAGCCGCGCCATGAACCGTGCCGTCTCGGTGAGCATGTTGACGAAGCGCGCGCGGGTGAGCCCGGCCGCGATCTCGTCGTGCGCGGCGTGGGCGGTGTTGCACGGCGTCGCGATGACGGTGCAGCCGGCGTCCTCGAGCTCGTGGGCGGCCTGGCTCATGGCCGGCGCGAACGGACGCGCCCCCGGCTTGCCCAGGAGGTACGCCGTGCGGTCGGGAATCTGCGGCCGATTGAGGATGGTGATGTCGATATGGTCCTGGTCGCGATCGACCTGCGTGTACTCGACGATGCGCTCGAACAGCCGCGCCGTCGCCGCGGGACCGAGCCCCCCGATGATGCCGAGCTTCTCCATGGCACGCGCCGCCTAGTCGTCCACGTGCCGGTGTCCGAAGCACTGCGCATACTGGCGCCGGTAGTTCTGCTGGTTCACCTGGTAGCTTATCCATCGCGCGAGCGACCGGTCGTAGCCGCACCAGTACGACTCCGCCACCTTGCGGGCGCGCACGAGGCGGTCGACGCGCGCGAGCGTCGCCGGGTCGGTCGTGTACTTGCGGATGATGGACAGCGGGATCATGGTCCACAGCACCTCGTCTTTGAGCGTGGCCACGTCGAGCGGCTCGTTTTCGCCCAGAACGACGTCGCGCACCAGGTAGCGCGCGAGGTTCTTGCCCGACGCCGTGGTGAAGAAGCTCGAGCGGC
Organism: uncultured Eggerthellaceae bacterium; assembly: GCA_903789375.1. Classification (GTDB taxonomy): domain Bacteria; phylum Actinomycetota; class Coriobacteriia; order Coriobacteriales; family Eggerthellaceae; genus CAIFEB01. The sequence goes on from CAIFEB010000019.1 coordinate 17,543, forward strand.
CCTGACGCGGATTGATCTCGAACAGCTTGTACGATCCGTTGCGCTCGTCGTACTTCAAGTCGAAGTTGGAGTAGCCGATGTAGCCGATCTCCTCCAAAAAGCTCTTGATGCGGTGCGTGATGTCCTCGTCGTAGCCGGTCATGATGGCGCCGTACGACCCGATGCCGAGCGGGGTGTGCTCCTCGAGCACCACGTCGCCCAGACACATCATGCGTACCTTGCCCGCCTGGTCGCTGTAGCAGTTCATGACGCGCATGCGCGTGTCGTCGCCGGGCACGAAGTCCTGCACGATGAACGCGTCGTCGTAGCTGGACGAGTACACGCCGCGCAGGATCCGCGCCAGCTCGTCGGAGTTGCGCACGACGAAGACCTTCTTCTTGCCCGGATAGTCGCAGTTCCAGTACGCGACGCTGTTGGCGGGCTTGGCCACCACCGGGTAGTCGAACGGCGGCTCGAATCCCTCGGCCGTCTCCTTGGTCACCTCGCACGTCTTGGGGAACTCCAGCCCGTACTTCACGCACGTGCCGTAGAAGCGGTCCTTCGTGGACAGCAAATCGAACTGGTCGGGCGTCATGATGCTGAAGCGGTAGTAGTCGCGCAGCGCGTCCTGGTTGCGCACGAGCATCTTGGTGTAGTTGTCGCCGCACGGCGAAAGGACGAGGGTCTTGCCGGCTGGGCGGGTCTTCGCGAAGTTCACGAGCGTGCGCACGAACACCTCGTCGTCCTCGATGTTGGGCTCGGCCACCTCGAAGGACACGATCTTCGAATTCTGGCAGATGTGGAAGGCGCCCTTGCCGATGGCGTGGGACCTCACACCGTATTCCTCGTAGAACGAACGGGCCATGCCGTATGCGTTCGCATCGCCACCGAGCAGGACTGATTCAAAATCAACTGGGCTGTTCAATCGTGTTTTCCTTTTCGGGTGTTTAGATGAATTTGGATTCCGCGTTCTCGAGATAAACCATTATAGGCAAGTTGTTATTTTCCCCTTCATCCCCGCTTCCCATGTGCGCCAAAGTTTCATAGACCACCGATGCGGGGTCGCAGAAAGGCGGCACGGTGGACCACAAGACCTTCCAAAGCGTTCCGCGGCACGCGCGCCCGTCGCAGTCAGACGCTCCCCTGTCCGCTTCTGAACAGGCAAAACATATCGCTCAGCACGCATCTGCGAACGCTGTGGCCGCAACGGATGCGGCCGGGTGCGCGCAGGGCGAACGCCATGCGCCCCAGCATGCGGCAGCCGTCGCGAAAAACGCGCAACCGCAGACGAGCGCCGCTGCGCAGGCGGATGGCGAAAGCGTCCAAACGGCCGCCGGCCAGCATGCCGCGAACGCTGTGGCACGCGACGACGCGCAGGTGGATGCGCCGGCGGCCGACACCGGCGAAGAGGTGGCCAAGTCGACGATGCTCATGTCGGTCGCGACGCTCGGCTCGCGCGCGACGGGCCTCATCCGCACGTGGGCCATGGCGTTCGCGCTCGGAAACGGGCTGCTCACCTCGGCCTACCAGGTCGCCAACAACATGCCCAACGTGGTGTACGAGCTCGTGGCCGGCGGTCTGCTCGGCGCGGCCTTCATCCCGGTCTACCTGCTTCAAAAGGAGAAGTTCGGCCCCGACGGCGGCAACCGCTTCGCCAACAACCTGCTCAACCTGACCATCGTCGTGCTCGGCGTGCTGTCCGTTCTGGCCACCGTATTCGCGCCGCAGGTCATCGCCACGCAGACGTTCACCGTCGGCGATACGGCGGAGGTGACGCAGCGCTCGGTCGAGTTCTTCCGCATCTTCGCCATCCAGATCGTGTTCTACGGCATCGGCGGCATCGTGACCGCCCTGCTCAACGCGAACCGCGTGTACTTCCTGCCGTCGCTCGCGCCCGCGCTCAACAACGTCGTCGTCATCGTGTCGTTCTTCGCGTACATCCCGCTGTCGCACGTCGACAGCGAGCTCGCCATCCTGGTGCTCGCCGTGGGCACAACGCTCGGCGTGGCCGTCCAATTCGCCATCCAGCTGCCGGCGCTCGCCAAACAGGGATTCAGGTTCCGGCCGTCCATCGACCTGCACGACCCGGCGCTCATCGAGGCGCTCAAGATCGCCGTGCCAACGTTCATCTACATCGTGGGCACGATGGTGTCGTACTCGTGCCGCAACGCGTTCTCGCTGCAGGCCGGTGACAACGGCCCGTCGACGCTTATCTACGCGTGGACGTGGTACCAGTTGCCGCACGGCGTCGTCGCCGTATCGCTGTCGCGCGCGCTGTTCACCGAGATGAGCGACTCGATGGCCAAAGGCGACCTGAAGTCGCTGCGCCACCACGTCAAGGCCGGCATCGGCGGCACGTTCCTTCTGATCATCCCCATGGCGGGCATCATGGGCGCGCTGTCCGTGCCGATCATGCAGATCTTCCAGGCTGGCGCGTTCGACGCCGACGACGTGCGCACGGTCGCGGGCGTTCTTACCCTGTGGGTCGTCAGCATGCCGTTCTACTCGACGCTCATGTACCTGTACAACGTTTACGCGAGCATCCGGAAGTTCATGGTGTTCGCCGGCGTGAGCACCGTCATGGTGGTCGTCCAGTGCGCGCTGTACGCCGTCCTGTGCAACGCGCAGGTCATGGGGCTTGCAGGCGTCCCGGTCGCCGACTTCGTGTACTACACGGCGTGCTGCGTGATCCTGCTCGTCATCCTACGACGCTTCATCGGCTCGTTCGGCATGCGCTCCATCGTCTGGACGTTCGTGCGCACGCTCGCCGCGACAGCCATCGCCGTGGCCGCGACCGCCGGGCTGAACGTCCTCATCCCGCTGCACGACGGCATCGTATCGGGCCTCATCCACCTGGTCGTATGCGGCGGCGTCGGGCTGGTCGCGGCGTACGCGCTGTGCTACCTGTTCCGCGTGCCCGAGACCGCCGTCATATCGCGCCTGCTCAACAAGCTGAAGGGTCGCAGGGGCCAGAGCGCATAGGCGATCCGCCTTCCATTCGCGCAGGGTTGAAGGGCAACCGCGGCAGATGCGCAGAGCTCGCACGCATCGAGTTATGCCCAAACGAAGGCGTCATTCACAGCGCACGCGAACCCAAACGGAGACGTCATGCAAAGCGAACGCGAAGCAAGGGCGGCGATGACAACCCCGAGCGCGCGCGCAACTTAAACTGCGTCCACTTATCGACCGCTAGAGCGGACGCACGTGGTCGGGCTCGACGGAGATGAGCTCGGCAGCACCGTCCTCGGTGATGGCGACCGTCTTCTCGAAGTGGGCCGCCGGTTTGCCGTCGCGCGTGCGCACGAGCCAGCCGTCGCCGCCCGCCTTGAGGCGCCGCCGGCCCAGGCACACCATCGGCTCGATGGCGATGACCATGCCGGGCACGAGCATGGCGCCGCGGTGCTTTCGGCCGTAATTGGGCACGTCGGGCTCCTCGTGCATGTCGCGACCGATGCCGTGCCCCACGTACTCGCGCACGACGCTCATGTCGGCAGCTTCGGCCACCTGCTGCACCGCATGCCCGATATCACCGGTCGTGTTGCCCGCACGCGCCGCCTCGATGCCCGCCCAGAGCGACTTCTCCGTCGCCTCGAGCAGCCGTTTCACCTCGGGAGCGACGTTTCCCACGGCGAACGTCCAGGCGTTGTCCCCCGCCCAGCCGTCAACCGTCGCCCCGATGTCGATCGAGATGATGTCGCCGCTCTTCAGAACCTTGTCCTTCGATGGGATACCGTGGATGACCTCGTCGTTCACGGACGCGCACAGCGACGCGGGATAGCCGCCGTACCCTTTGAACGTCGGCGTGCCCCCGTTGTCGCGGATGTACTCCTCTGCGAACTGGTCGAGCTCCCAGGTGCTCACACCGGGCTGGCAGCGCTTCCCCACCTCGCGCAGAACGCGCGCTGACAGCTCTCCCGAAACCTTCATCGCCTCGAGCTCGTGCGGCAGTTTCACGAATATCGTCATGGGATGTCCTCGTTCCCTCGTTGTATCAGTCCGCATTATAGACGTGCTGCGCCTGGCTGATTGCCCCTTTGGCCGTCGCGCCAACTCGACTCACATCAGTATCGTTAAGATGTTTGCGCACTTTCGGCCAAGCCCCTGTAGCCCTTCAACATCGGTATCGCCCTTCAGCATTTCCGGACCCCTACCGCAGTCCGAGCCCGCTTCTTCGGCGCAAACAAAAAGCGGGGCCGAGTGCTCAGCGCACCCGACCCCGCTTCTCAAGAGATAACGTTGGACCCGAATTAGTCCTCAGCAGCCTCGGTCGTCGTGTCGTAATCCTTCTGGACCGACGGATCGACCGTGATGCCCGGGCTCATCGTCGAAGCCACCGTGATCGACTTGACGTAGCGGCCCTTGGCGCTTGCCGGCTTGAGACGCAGGATCTCGTCGTAGACCGTGCCGTAGTTCTGAGCGAGCTGCTCAGCCGTGAAGCTGGTCTTGCCGATGATCACATGCGCGATGCCGTAACGGTCGGCGCGGTACTCCACACGGCCGCCCTTGAGCTCCTTGACGGCCTTCGCCACGTCGTTGGTGACGGTGCCGAGCTTGGGGTTCGGCATCAAGCCACGAGGACCTAAGATCTTGCCGAGACGACCGACCTTGCTCATCTGGTCGGGCGTCGCGACCGTCGCATCGAAATCGATGTTGCCGGCCTGGATGTCGGCGATCAGGTCGTCAGAGCCGACGATTTCGGCACCGGCTTCCTCAGCAGCGCGCGCGTTCTCGCCCTCGGCGAAGACGGCGACGCGGACCTGCTTGCCCGAGCCGTTCGGCAGCGCGACGGTGCCGCGGAGCTGCTGGTCGGCCTTGCGGGTATCGATGCCCAGACGGAAGTGGACTTCGACGGTCTCGTCGAATTTCACCGCGTGGACGTCCTTGAGGACCCGGAACGCCGAAAGCGGCGCGTAGGTCTTGTCGCCGATCTTCTCGACGGCGGCACGATAGTTCTTGGACTTCTTTGCCATTGCTTCAACCTTTCGTGGTCTTTAGCGAGCTTTCGCTCTTCCACTTGCTCGTTCGCACGGAGGCGAACGCTAATGCCTTACACGCCTTACGCCTGCGCCTTGAGGGCGTCCGCCAGCTTCTTGGACGGAACGTAGACCTTCTTCATCTCGCGACCCTCGATGCGCACGCCCATGCTGCGGGCGGTGCCAGCGACGATTTCCATCGCAGCATCAATGTCGTTGGCGTTGAGGTCCGGCATCTTCGTCTCGGCGATCGAACGCAGCTGGTCGGTCGTCAGCGTACCGACGAACTTCAGCTGCGGAATGCCCGAGCCGCTCTTGATGCCGAGCGCTTCCTTGATGAGCACGGCCGCCGGCGGGGTCTTGGTGATGAACGTGAACGACTTGTCCTCGTACACCGTGATCTCGACCGGGATGATGGTGCCCTTCTGCTCTGCCGTCTGGGCGTTGAACGCCTGGCAGAACTGCATGATGTTGACACCCTGAGCGCCGAGCGCCGGGCCAACAGGAGGCGCCGGGTTCGCTGCGCCAGCAGGAATCTGCAGCTTCACGAAGCCGGTTACCTTTTTCTTAGCAGCCATGATTTCGAATCCTTTCGGGTTAACGTCTATCTCTCAAGCGGCGCGTGAGAAGCCCCGAGTCCACGCGGGCACGCAGCGCCTGATTGCTAAATCTTCGCCACCTGGTCGAACGAAAGCTCGACGGGGGTTTCTCGTCCGAAGATGGACACCATGACCTTGACCTTGCCAGATTCCGGCTCGACCTCGGAAACGGTGCCATCGAACTCTGCCAACGGTCCGGAGACCACCTTGACGGACTGGCCGACTTCGATGTCGGTCGACGTCTTGCGCGGCGCGCCCTGCTTAGGCTTGCCGATGCCCATGATCTTATTGTATTCCTCACGGGTGAGCGCCTCGGGCTTGCCCTCGGTACCGACGAATCCCGTGACGCCCGGGGTATTGCGAACGGCGGCCCAGCTGCGATCGTCGAGGTTCATGCGGATGAGCACGTAGCCCGGAAGCACCTTCTTCTCAGACTCCACACGACGTCCGCCTTCTTTGATTTCGACGACGTTTTCCGTGGGGATCTTGATGTCGTAGATGTTGTTTTCCAGGCCGAGCGTCTCAATACGCTGCTCGATGGTCTGCTTGACCTTGTTTTCGTATCCCGAATAGGTGTGCAGGACATACCATTTGCGCGACATATCGTTATGCTCCCAAGCTGGTGACGCCCACAAGGAGCGGCGTGATAATGATGTTATCGAGGATGGCGACGTACACGCCGAAGAACACGAGGGCGAAAATGACAACCCCGGTCCAGCGAATCACGTCCTGGCGCGTCGGCCACGTGACGCGCTTCATCTCAGCGCGAACTTCCTTGATGAACTTGAAGCGTTCCTTGTTGGGCTTCTCCTTCGCCTTTTCCTCGCTCTTCTGCTTGTTGTCGTTCGATGGCTTCTTTTCTTCTTCGTTTTTCGCCTTGCCGAAACCCTTTTTCTTCTTCGGCTCTTCAGACTTCATCTGCGCCGCGCGTTCAGCTGCTTTCGCGTCGCGAATCTCACGATCCTTGCGATTCTTGTGCGCCTGAGCGGCCTTTGCGCGCTGAGTTTTTGACTTATGAGGCATGAAAATCCTTACACGAACGAAAAATCCGAGGTCAAAACAAAGTCCCGTAACGCCAAACAAGCAGCTTGTCTTCAAGCTGCTGCATTCAGCGGCCTGGAAACAAGCTGCTCGCAAAAAACAAGCTGGCAGGCCAGGAGGGACTCGAACCCCCAACAGGCGGTTTTGGAGACCGCTGCTCTACCAATTGGAGCTACTGGCCTATGCTTGTGCGAACCTGACGCTCGTTACAACCTAACAGATTCTAACGGGTCTCACGATGCAGAGTGTGATGACCACACCACTTGCAATACTTCTTCATCTCAAGACGATCAGGGTTGTGCTGCTTGTTCTTTTTGGTCGTGTAGTTGCGGCGCTTGCACTCGGTGCAGGCCAAGGTGACCAAAGTACGCATGAAAACTCCTCTAAAGGTTCTTCTCTGTGCTTTGAAGCTTGTCACACATGAATTCGGAAACAAGGGGGCCTGCATGTGCAAGCCCCCTTGAAGCGATGCTTGCTTAAAGCGTTCCAGAAAGGAACGGCAAGTTACTTGATGATCTCAGTCACGCGGCCAGAGCCAACGGTGCGGCCACCCTCGCGGATAGCGAACTTGAGGCCCTTCTCCATGGCGACCGGGTGAATGAGCTCGCCGGTGATCTCGACGTTGTCGCCGGGCATGACCATGTCGGTGCCCTCAGGCAGATGCACAACGCCGGTGATGTCGGTCGTACGGAAGTAGAACTGCGGACGATAGCCATCAAAGAACGGGGTGTGACGGCCGCCCTCTTCCTTGGTCAGAACGTAAATCTGGCCCTTGAACTCCTGGTGCGGGGTAACCGTGCCCGGCTTGCAGAGAACCTGGCCGCGCTCGATGTCCTCGCGCTTGATACCGCGGAGCAGCACGCCGATGTTGTCGCCAGCCTCGGCGAAGTCGAGCAGCTTGCGGAACATCTCGATACCGGTGCAGACGGTGGTCTGGGTCGGCTTGATGCCCACGATCTCCAGCGGATCGTTCATGTGGAGCTCGCCACGCTCGACACGGCCCGTAGCAACGGTGCCACGGCCGGTGATCGTCATGACGTCCTCGATAGCCATCAGGAACGGCTTGTCGTTGTCGCGCTCAGGCGTCGGGATGTAGGTGTCGACGGCGTCCATGAGCTCCCAGATCTTCTCCTGCCACTTCTTGTCGCCCTCGAGGGCCTTCAGAGCGGAGCCGCGGATGACGGGAATGTCGTCTCCGGGGAAGTCGTACTGGGTGAGCAGGTCGCGCGTCTCCATCTCGACCAGGTCGATGAGCTCCTCATCGTCGACCATGTCGCACTTGTTGAGGAAGACGACGATGTAAGGAACGCCGACCTGACGGGCGAGCAGGATGTGCTCGCGGGTCTGAGCCATAGGGCCGTCGGTGGCGGCGATGACCAGGATGGCGCCGTCCATCTGAGCAGCACCGGTGATCATGTTCTTGACGTAGTCAGCATGGCCCGGGCAGTCAACGTGAGCGTAGTGGCGCTTGTCGGTCTCGTACTCGATGTGAGCGATGGAGATCGTGATGCCGCGCTGACGCTCCTCAGGAGCCTTGTCGATGTCCTCGAACGCGGTGAAGTCAGCATGAGCGGTGCCATGCGAACCGTCGTTCTCGGAAAGGGTCTTGGAAATAGCAGCCGTCAACGTGGTTTTGCCGTGGTCGACGTGACCGATGGTGCCGATGTTTACATGCGGCTTGGTGCGGTCGAACTTTTCCTTTGCCATGGAATCATCCTTCCTCAGTGTTAAATCGCTGGACGCGATATGAACCCGATAATAAACAAGAAGCATCCCAAAGGATGCTTAGAAAATGCAAATGGTAGCGGTGACTGGACTCGAACCAGTGACGCCACGGGTATGAACCGTGTGCTCTAACCAACTGAGCTACACCGCCACGTGGAGCCCGTGACCGGACTTGAACCGGTGACCTCTTCGTTACCAACGAAGTGCTCTACCGACTGAGCTACGCGGGCAAAAAATGGTGGGCGCGCTAGGATTCGAACCTAGGTAAGACTAAGCTAACGGGTTTACAGCCCGTCCCCTTTAACCACTCGGGCACACGCCCATTATCGGCTCGCTTAAATTCATGTGCGTTTTTCAAGCTGCCGCCGTGTTCGAAGGCGTTCCCTCTCACACGAGCAAGAGGATAATACGCTACCCACCCCACCCTGTCAACACAATTACACGCGTCCGGGTGTGTCTACACAACTCTTACGTTTACCCAGATCAATGGCATTCAACCGGCAATGGAGACCCAAGAGAGCGCCGTTTGGGAAAATTCGCATTCACAAGTCGTCCACGTGGAATGGGAGCCTTTTTTGCGCGACGGCGACCCTCCGAGCCCAAAGACGCTGCGAACCCAACGACCATGCGCCCCGCCCAAACAGCGTCCGGTGCCTGACCAGCAACCCATGCCCCAAATGCTGCCGGTGCGCGGCCGGCGGCGATGCCCAGCCCACAGCCGATTACCGGCGCGCATCCTATAATCAGAGCGTATCCGCGTTCCGAAGAGAAAGGTCCGCCCATGAAGATCGAAGTGCCTTTGGAAAACGGGCTTCTGCCCGACCGGTTCGGAAAGTTCTGCGCAGCCGCCGACACGCGCGAAGGGTGCGCCGCGCGGTCGTTCCCCATCACGATTTCGGACGTGCCCGCAGACGCGCAATCGCTCGCACTCACGTTCCTGGACTGGGACGCCATCCCCGTCGGCGGCTTCTGCTGGATCCACTGGACGGCGTGCGATTTGGACCCGCACGTGGGACTTGTTCCCGAGAACGCGAGCGTCGATGAGAGCGTGCGCATGACGCAGGGCCGCAACAGCTACTGGTCGCCGTTCGGCGGCGGGCACACCGACCCACGCGTCATCTTCCGCTACGCGGGTCCGAAGCCGCCCGACGCGACGCACGAGTACACGCTTTCCGTGTTCGCCGTAGATCGCGTGCTGGGGCTCGACGAAGGATTCTACCTGAACGAGCTGCGCCGAGCGCTGCGCGGACATGTGATCGAGCGCGTCGACGTGGCGCTGCCGAGCCGGGCGCGGTGAAGATGGCGCCCGCTTCGAAATCGCAGGCCGCCCGCGAGCACATCGTGCACCCGCTTGCGCCCGTGTTCGACGAGAACGCGCGCGTGCTCGTACTGGGGACGATGCCCTCCCCCGCTTCGCGGGCGGTGCGCTTCTACTACGGACACCCCCAGAACCGGTTCTGGCGCGTGCTCGCCCGGCTGTTCGACGAGCCGGTGCCATCCGACAACGATGAGCGCACGAAGCTCGTCCTGGCGCACGGCATCGCGCTCTGGGACGTGCTCGCGTCGTGCGACATCGCCGGCGCGCAGGATGCGAGCATCCGCAACGCCCGCCCCAACGACCTCGCGCGCGTCATCGACGCGGCGCCCATCGCGCACGTGTTCACGACGGGCGGCAAGGCGGCGAGCTTCTACCGGCGCTTCAATGCGGAGCGCTGGCCCGACCTGCCGTTCACGCCGCTTCCCTCCACGAGCGCCGCGAACGCGCGGATGTCGCTCGACGACCTCGTGGACGCGTACGCGCCCCTCGCCGCGGCGGTGCGGAACGACGATCGATAGCGGAGGTGCCGGCATACGGCCGAATGTCGAAGCGGCCCCCCCGGCCCAGCCCCCGGGGGGGGGGGGTCTCTGCCGCGGCGGGACGCGCGTGCCCCGGGTGCGCCCCGGGGCGGAACGGAGT
>CAIFEB010000019.1:27826-38256 GCA_903789375.1 uncultured Eggerthellaceae bacterium
GGGGGGGGGCTTACCCCGTTTGGCTGGGGGGGGGGCCGCAATCCGCCCCATTGTCCACCCCCCCCGCCCCACAGCCCGGGGGGGGGCGCTTCTGCAAGCTGGCTCCGATCTTCGATTCCCGATCTTCGCACGCTGCGCGAACGCTAGTCGTCAATCGCCTCGAACTCGCCTGCGGCCATGCGGGGCACGCGGTCGTCGGGAGCGTCCATGTAGTGGTCGAACTCGTCGAGCACGGCTTGCTCGGGGGGCGCCGTCAGCTTCGACACCACGAAGATGGCAAGCGATGCCAGAAGGAACGCGGGCAGCAGTTCGTACAGCCCGAAGACGCCGCCAAGCGGGCGAATGAGGTTGTGCCACACAAGCACGACAATCGTGCCCGTGAGCATGCCGGCGATGGCGCCCTGTTTGTTCGTGCGGCGCCAATACAGCGCGAACAGCGTGAGCGGACCGAACGAGGCGCCGAGACCCGCCCAGGCGTAGGACACCACGTAGAAGATCGACGAGTTCTCGTCGTAGGCGACGAAGATGCCGAACAGGAACACCACGACGAGCGTGATGCGGGCAACGATCATGACCTGGTTGTCGGTCGCGTCGCGCTTGAGCACGCCGCGGAAGATGTTCTCGGCGACCGACGAACCGGCGATGAGCAGGTACGACGATGAGGAACTCATCGACGCCGCCAGAATGCCCGATACCACGACGCCGCACATGAACGCCGGCAAAAGCATCTGCGACAGCACGATGAAGACGTTTTCGGCCGCCGACTGCGTGGCGAACGCCGTCGGAATGACCGCACGTCCGACCAAGCCGATCGCCACGGCGCAGAACATCGAGATGACGACCCAGGTTACGGCGATGCGCCGCGAGATCTTGATTTCCTCGGCCGAGCGGATGCTCATGAAGCGGACGAGCACCTGCGGCATGCCGAAGTACCCGAGGCCCCAGGCCATCATCGACACGATGGACAGGATGCCGTACTCGGCCGCGTCGCCGAACATCGCCTCGCCGTCCTGCATGACCTGGTTGCCCATGTCATCGACGATGGGCGTGGCGATCTGGGTGCCCGACAGGAACCCGGGGATGTCCTTCAGAAACGTCGCCACGTTCTCGACGCCGCCGGCCCACGCGAGCGAACCCAGAAGCACGACCGCCAAGGCGAAGAACATGAGGCAGCCCTGCACGAAGTCGGTCGCCACGACGGACAGGTAGCCGCCGACGAGCGTGTACAGAAACACGATGATGGCGCCTAAGATCATCATGGTGGCGTAGTCGAGGCCGAACAGCGTGTGGAACAGCTTTCCGCAGGTCACAAAGCAGCTGCCGACGTAGACGCAGAAGAACACGAGGATGATGATCGCGGCGATCGTGCTGATGACGTTCTTGTCGTCGTGGAAGCGGCGCGAGTAGAAGCCCGGCAGAGTGATGGAGTCGCCTGCGACCACCGTGTACTTGCGCAGGCGCTTGGCAACGAGCAGCCAGTTGAGGTACGTGCCCACGGCCAGGCCGATGGCCGTCCAGCCCGCGTCGGAGAATCCCGTGTAGAACGCGAGCCCCGGCAGGCCCATGAGCAGATAGCCCGACATGTCCGACGCCTCAGCTGACAGCGCCGTGAGCCACGGCCCTACCGTGCGGCCGCCGATGAAGTACTCGTTTGCCGACGAGTTCGAGCGCTTCGCGTAGACGAAGCCGATGGTGAGCACGACGACGAAATAGATGAGCATCGCCAGCAGCACCAAGAAGTTGCCTTGCATGGAACCCATACCCCAATCCCCTCCGAGCAAAAACGTACAGCGAACGGAGGCATTATACCCAATGTGCGCGCGCCTCCCCGCCAGAGGAGCCCGAAACGCGGGCTACCAGCCGAAAGAGCTGCGCGAACGAGCGGATAAAACCTTCCACGCCCAGCGCAACGCCAACCGCAGCCTGTCGGACGAAACGCAACCGCTGCAATCAGTGCGCAGGGCGGGCGGAAATGCGGAGACACCGAAAGAGGCAGACGAGCGAGCCCGGCCATCGGGACAACCCAGCTCTCGCCGCGGGCGATACGCGTGCGGCGCTTTCGACACGGCTCTTTGCCCATGCGACGCCGCGCGCTTCCCTTCGCCGATTCGATGGGAAGCGCGGGCGCTCAGACGGCGCATGCGTATAATGAAGAAGCACACGGCGCAGCATGCTGCGCCATAGTTTCGACGCACCCGCCCAGACGGGGGAAGGACCGACATGTACGCAGACTTAGAGGACACCGAACTCGAGGCGCTCAAGCGGGATCTTGAACACGACTACGCCGAGATCAAGCGGCGCGACCTGACGCTCAACATGGCGCGCGGCAAGCCGTCCAGCGCGCAGCTTGATCTGAGCATGCCGATGCTGACCTGCGTGCACGCGCTCGAGGACTGCTACTCCGAAGACGGCGTCGACTGCCGCAACTACGGCGTGCTCGACGGGCTGCCCGAGGCGAAGCGCCTTCTGGCACCCTTGCTCGACGAAGAGGACATCGACAACATCATCGTCGGCGGCAACTCCAGCCTGACGCTCATGCACGACCAGATCGCGCGCATGTACCTGTTCGGCACGCTCGGGTCCAAACCGTGGAGCGACTACGAGAACGTCAAATGGCTCTGCCCCGTTCCCGGCTACGACCGGCACTTCGCCATCACCGAGGAATTCGGCATGGAGCTCATCCCCGTGCCCTGCGACGAGCACGGCCCCGACATGGACGTCGTCGAATCGCTCGTGGCCGACGACGAGAGCGTGAAGGGCATCTGGTGCGTGCCGAAGTACTCCAACCCGGCCGGCACCACGTACTCCGACGAGGTCGTCGAGCGGCTCGCGCGCATGCACTGCGCCGCCGAGGACTTCCGCATCTTCTGGGACAACGCGTACTGCGTGCACCATCTGCACTTCGACGACGGCGGCGAGCAGGATCATCTGCTCGACATCGGCATCGCCTGCGCCGAGGCGGAAACCCCCGACCGCTACATCAAGTTCTGCTCCACGTCCAAGGTGACGTTCCCGGGCGCGGGCATCTCCGCGATGGCCGCGAGCCCCGACAACATCAGCGAGATGAAGCAGCACCTGCGCATCGGCACCATCGGCTACGACAAGCTCAACCAGATGCGCCACGTGATCTTCCTCAAAGACGCCGACGGCATCAAAGAGCACATGGCCGCGCACGCGCGCATCCTCAAGCCGAAGTTCGAGCTGGTGCAGAAGAAGCTCTCCGACGCCCTCGACGAGGTGGGCGGCTGCACGTGGAGCAATCCGAACGGCGGCTATTTCGTGTCGTTCGACGGACCCGAGGGCACGGCGCGCCGCATCGTCGAGCTGGCGCGCAACGCCGGCGTCGTCCTGACGGGCGCGGGCGCTACGTGGCCGCATGGCGTCGACCCGCACGATTCGAACATCCGCATTGCCCCGACGCTGCCGCCGATCGACGAGCTGTCGAACGCGCTCGACGTGTTCACGCTGTGTGTGAAGCTTGCGTACGTCGAGCTGCTGACCGGCGACATCGAGCGCCCGGAGCTTTCGGACTAGCGAGCCGGCGAAGATGCAGGCGCTTCCGGCACCTGCATGCGCTGCCGCGAAAACCAGGCGGGCGGAACCGACGGGTTCCGCATACGCCCCAAGGCATAAGAAAGCCGCATCGACCGAGGTCGGTGCGGCTTTCTTGATTGGCGCGGCTCCGTTGGGCACAGCTTCTTTGGCGCGGTCCCATTGGGCATAGCTTCTCTGGCACGGCTTCGTCGGGCACAGCTCATGCCGCATCGCCCCACCGCTGGCGGAAGCGCCGCGGCGTGGCCCTTCCGGCGCAACCCTCCCAACGTGACCCTTCTTACACGTCCGCTTCGCGGTAGAGCAGGCAGACGGCCGTGGCCGAGATGCCCTCCTTGCGCCCCTCGAATCCCAAATGCTCCGTCGTCGTTGCCTTCACGCCCACGTTGTCGACAGCGATGCCCATGGCGTGCGCGAGGTTTTCGCGCATGGCGTCGCGATGCGGGGACAGTTTCGGCTCCTGCGCCGCGATGACCGAGTCCACGTCGAGGATGCGATAACCCGCATCGCGCACGACCTGCGCCACCCGCGCAAGCAGCACGAGGGAGTCCGCGCCCTCGTAGGCGGGGTCGGTGTCGGGGAACAGCTTGCCCACGTCGCCTCCGCGAATGCCGCCGAGCAGCGCGTCGCAGACCGCATGAGCGAGCACGTCGGCATCGGAATGACCCAGAAGACCGCGCTCGTAGGGAATGTCGACGCCGCCGATGATGAGCCGGCGCCCCTCGGCGAACGCGTGGACGTCCATGCCCTGGCCGATGCGCAGCCGACTCACGTCGAACGCCTGGACGGAAGTTGCATCGCTCATAGTTCGGGATTCCTTCCGTAGAGCTTGAGCACCGCGGCCTCGAGCAGCTCGTAATCCTCGGGCACGGTGAGCTTGATGTTGTCGCGCGGCCCTTCGACCACGAGCACCCTGCCTCCAAGGCGCTCGATCAACGCCGAGTCGTCGGTCGCTACGAAGCCGTCCGACAGCGCCGCCGCATGGGCGCGGCGGTAGATGCCCGCCCGGAACGCCTGCGGCGTCTGGGCGTTCCAGAACACGCTGCGGTCGGGCGTGCCCACGATGACGCCGTTCTCCACCACCTTGAGCGTGTCGACCGCGGGATGCGCGAGCACCGCGCCGTCCGCGTCGAGGTTGCCCTTGAGCGTGGCGATGGTGTGCTCGATGATCTCGGGCGTGACGAGAGGGCGCGCACCGTCGTGCAGGATGACGTACTCGTAGTCCTCGGGCACGTACTCGAGCCCCGAGAACGCCGACTCCTGGCGCGTGGCCCCCGCCGGCGCCACGATGACCGGCGTCACGAACGGGAACGGGTCGACAGCGCGCTTGATGTACTCCGCCGAGCGGTCCTTGGGACACACGATGACGATGAGCCCCACGTCGCCAACGGCGTCGAACGCCTCCGCCGACCAGGTGAGCACCGGCTTGCCCGCGATTTCGACGAGCTGCTTGCCGCCCTCGCGGCCGAACCGCTCGCCGGTTCCTCCCGCTAAAATGATGGCAGCCGTCTGCGGCTTGCGGTCGAGCTTGCCCTTGAGCTGCGGATACGGCTCTTCGAGCTCATCCAAGACAAGGTCGGCGTCCTTGAGCACCGGAGGCTCCAGAACGTCGGGTACGCCTATCGAATCCTCGAACGTGTCCATGCGCAACTCCCCTTTCGGCGCGACGGCCCCGTGCTGCCTGCGTTGATATCCACGAGCGAATCAATCTTGGCATCCATGATAGACCAAAAACCGCGCCCGCCGGGACGCCAACGCCGACCGCACGCCGTGCACACGGGGCCAGGGCGCACGGCCGGGCTGGACGCAGCGCCGTGCATCGCGATCCGGCGGCGCGCAGATAACTCAGATCCCACGCGGTGCGGGGCATGAAAAAACGGCGGAGCTCGCAGGCTCTCACCTGCTCGCTCCGCCGTCAGTCGAAGGTACGCGCTGGTCGGTTTGCGATCGCAGCCGCTTCCGCATCCGCACGGCGCCGCTTGCGACAGCTCAGGCACCCGGCTTCACAACCCGAGACGGCTGCCGGAATCGCGCCTACGGCAACCGCCCTATTCGGCAGCGCCGCCCTGTGCGGGTAGGCCGCCGGCCGGAACCGACGCGTTGCCCAGGTCGTAGCCCTTGAGCAGCAGGTCGGCCTCACGCGCGATGGTGTCGTGCTTCTTGGGCTCCGGAATCTCGCCGGACCCCTTCGTGAACGTCAGCTCGCCATCGGCGGCATCGACGTCGACGATGTCGCCGGCCGTCCACTTGCCCTCGAGGATCTGCTCGGACAGCGGGTCCTCCAGCAGGCGCTGGATGGCGCGGCGCAGCGGGCGGGCACCGAACGTCTTGTCCGTGCCCTCCTTGGCGATGACGCGGCAGGCGGCGTCGGTCAGGTTGATCGACATGCCCATCGCGATCATGCGCTCGCGCAGCTCGCCGGCCATGAGGTGGACGATCTTGACGATCTGCTCGTCTGTGAGCGACTTGAACACGATGATCTCGTCGATGCGGTTGAGGAACTCGGGACGGAACTGCTTCTTGAGGTCCGACATGACGCGGCTCTTGATTTCCTTGTCGGAAAGGCCGCGGGTCGGCTCGGACGAGAAGCCGAGCGTCTGCGTCTCCGCGATGTCGCGTGCGCCGACGTTGCTCGTCATGATGATGATCGTGTTGCGGAAGTCCACCGTGCGACCCTGGCCGTCGGTCAGGCGCCCCTCCTCCAGGATCTGGAGCAGGATGTTGAACACGTCGGGATGGGCCTTCTCGATCTCATCGAAGAGCACGACCGAGTACGGGCGCTGGCGCACGGCCTTGGTGAGCTCGCCGCCCTCGTCGTAGCCGACGTATCCCGGAGGCGCGCCGATCAGGCGCTGGACCGAGAACTTCTCCATGTACTCGGACATGTCGAACGAGATCATGGCCTCTTCACTGTTGAACAAGAACTCCGCGAGCGCCTTGGCCAGCTCAGTCTTGCCGACGCCCGATGGGCCGAGGAAGATGAACGACCCGGCCGGACGATGCGGATCCTTGAGGCCCGCACGCGAGCGGCGGATGGCCTTCGACAGCGCCGTGACGGCCTCGTCCTGGCCCACGACGCGCTCGTGCAGGACGCTTTCCATGCGCAGGAGCTTCTCCGCCTCGGCCTCGGTGAGGTTGGAGACGGGCACGCCCGTGGTCATGGAGACGACGTCGGCGATGTCTTTGACCGTGACGTTCTGGACCTTGCTCTTGGACTGGTCCTCCCAGTCCTTCTGGGCCTTCTCGCGCTTCTCCTTCAGCTGGGTCTCCTCGTCGCGCAGGCGGGCGGCCTCCTCGAAGTTCTGATCGGCGATGGCCTTCTCCTTCTTGGAGCGGCACTGGCGCAGGTCCTCGTCCATCTGACGCAGCTCGGGCGGCAGGGTCATGTTGCGGATGCGCATGCGCGCGCCCGCCTCGTCGATGACGTCGACGGCCTTGTCGGGCAGGAAGCGGTCCTGGATGTAGCGGTCGGACAGCTGCACGGCGGCCTCGAGTGCGTCATCGGTGTAGTGCACGTGATGGTGCGCCTCGTAGCGGTCGCGCAGGCCGTCGAGGATGCGCACGGCCTGCTCCTCGTTGGGCTCGCCCACGTTGATGGGCTGGAAGCGGCGTTCGAGCGCCGAGTCCTTTTCCAGATGCTTGCGGAACTCGTCGAGCGTCGTGGCGCCGATGACCTGGATCTCGCCGCGGGACAGTGGCGGCTTCAGGATGGTTGCCGCGTCGATCGAGCCTTCGGCTGCGCCCGCGCCGATGAGGGTGTGGATCTCGTCGATGAACAGGATGACGTCGCCCGCCTCCTGCACCTCCTTGACGCATTTCTTCAGGCGGTCTTCGAACTCGCCGCGGTACTTGCTGCCGGCAACGAGCGCGGGGATGTCGAGCGTGACGATGCGCTTGTCGCGCAGAATGTCGGGCACCTGGTTGGACACGATCAGCTGCGCCAAGCCCTCGACGACGGCCGTTTTGCCAACGCCGGGCTCGCCGATGAGCAGCGGGTTGTTCTTCTGGCGGCGCGAGAGCACCTGCATGATGCGCTCGATTTCGCCCGCGCGGCCGATGACCGGGTCGAGCTTGCCGTCGCGTGCCTTCTGCGTGAGGTCGGTGCCGAACTCCTTGAGCAGGCTGTCGGGCTTCTTCGCACCCGCAGGCGAGAACGGGCTGCGGCCGGCGTACACGGGGCTCTGGCCGACGAGATCGTTGAGCGCGCCGCGGATGTCGTCGCCCGAAACGCCGAGACGACCGAGCACGTCGAGCGCCGTACCCTCGCCCTCGCGCACGATGCCGAGCAGCAGGTGCTCGGTTGAGATGTAGCTCTGGCCCATCTGCATGGCCTCGCGCAGCGCGTTCTCGAGCACGCGCTTGACACGCGGGGTGAACGACAGGTGGCCGGACACGTCGGCGTCCTCGTCGATCGTGGCGATCTGGCGGATGTTCTGCACGACATCGTCGTACTTGACGTCGAGCCGGCCGAGCGCCTGGGCGGCCAGGCCGTCCTTCTCCTTGATGAGGCCGAGCAGCAGATGCTCGGTGCCGACGTAGGGCTGGTGCAGGGCCCGCGCCTCGTCTTGCGCGAGCACGAGCACCTTCCTCGCCTTGTCGGTGAATTTCTCGAATGACATGGTTTCCTTCGCTTTCCCATACAGGTGCCAAGCGCCTGCACGCGTCGGGGATCGGGCGGGCGAGCGCCGACCGGAACCGGGCGCCCCGCAAAGGCGCGCCCGCGCGGCCGGTTCTCCCCTCCCGCGTGTGGTACGCGGCTATGTTAGCACTCATGATTTTAGAGTGCCAAAGAGACACACCAGCGCTGCCGTTCTGAAACCATCCCGTAACGCCCGGGGCGCGCCCCGCTATTCCGCAGAAGCGTCCTTACGGTCGGGGTCGGTGGCCTTCATGGCCTCGATCACGCTTGCGAACAGGTCGTTCAGCTCAAGGCCGTTCATCTCGGCACCCTTGGCGATGACCTCGCGGTTGCACCCGGCGGCGAACGACTTGTCCTTGAACTTCTTCTTCAGGCTCTTCACCGTGAAGTCCTGCACCGACTTGGACGGACGCACGAGCACGGCCGCCTGGATGAGGCCGGACAGCTCGTCGCACGCGTAGAGGACCTTCTCCATCTTGGCTTGCGGCGCGGGCAGGTCGGGCGCGAGGTCGGAGTTGTGCGTCTGGATGCAGCGCGCGAGCACCGGGTTGGCGCCAGCGGCCTGGAGCATCTCGGCGGTTTTCACCGTGTGGTCCTCGGCCGTGGGGTACTCCTCCCAGTCGAGGTCGTGCAGGAGGCCGACGATTCCCCAGAACTCCTCGTTGACCGGGTCGTACTTGCGCGCGTAGTAGCGCATGAGCGCCTCGAGCGTCAGCCCATGGCGGATGTGGAAATCGTCTTTGTTGTGAGCGCGCAACAGGTCGAAGGCCTCTTCGCGCGTGATACCGGCGTCAATCGGACGGCCCGGAATGGGAGCCGGCGGCACGTCCATGAGCACGGCGCGGCGCTCGGGCTTGGGAGCGTCGACAGCGTCGCCGTCCTTCGCCGCATCGTCTGCGGGAGCGTCCGCGGCGCCTTCCGCAGCCGCATCGGTCGCCGCGGCCTGCGTCTTGCGGGCGTTGCGCTCAGGGCGCATGTGCGGGAACAGCAGCACGTCGCGGATGGACTCCTGGTCGCACAGCAGCATGATCATGCGGTCGATGCCGATGCCGATGCCGCCGGCGGGCGGCATGCCGTACTGCAGCGCGCGGATGTAGTCGGTGTCGTACTCCATGGCCTCCTCGTCGCCGTGGCGCTTGGCCTCCATCTGGGCGGCGAAGCGGGTCTCCTGGTCGACGGGGTCGTTGAGCTCGGAGAACGCGTTGGCGTACTCGTGCCCGGCGATGACGAGCTCGAAACGGTACGTCAGACGGGGGTCGTCCTCCTGGCGCTTGGCGAGCGGCGACACCTCCACGGGGTAGTCGCACACGAACGTGGGGTTGACGATCTCGGATTCGCACAGCTCGTCGTAGAGCGTGAACAGAAGCTTGCCCGCGCCCCAGTCGTCCTGCCATTCCAGGTGGTTTGCGTCGAGCAGCGCGCGCAGATGCTCGACGGGCGTGTCGATGTCGACGTGCTCGCCAAGATGCTCGCTGACCACCTGCGCGAGCGGCACCGAGCGCCACGTTCCCGACAGGTCGATGGTCTGGCCCTGGTAGGTGATGACCTCGGAGTCGCTGACCACGTGCAGGCCGCACTTGATGAAGCCCTCGGCCAGCTCCTTCATGCTCTCCAGATCGCCGAACGCCTGGTAGGCCTCGATGGTGGTGAACTCAGGGTTGTGCGTGTGGTCCATGCCCTCGTTGCGGAAGATGCGGCCGATCTCGTACACGCGGTCGAGACCGCCCACGAGACAGCGCTTGAGGTGCAGCTCGGTGGCGATGCGCAGATAGCATTCCTGGTCGAGCGCGTTGAAGTGCGTGATGAAGGGCTTGGCATTGGCGCCGCCCATGATCTCCTGCAGGATGGGCGTCTCGACTTCGAGGAAGCCGAGGGAGTTCATGTAGGCGCGGCACGCCGCCACGATCTTCGAGCGCTTGACGAACACGTCCTTGACGTCGGGGTTCATGACCATGTCGACGTAGCGCTGGCGGTAGCGCGTCTCCTTGTCCGTGAGCCCGTGGAACTTCTCGGGCAGAGGCCGGATGGACTTCGACAGCAGCGTGTAGCCGTCGACGGCGATGGACAGCTCGCCGCGCTTCGTGCGCATGATGGTGCCGCGCGCGCCGATCCAATCGCCCACGTCGAGGTCCTTCATCTTGCCGAAGGCTTCCTCTCCCAGGTTGTTGATGCGGCAGAACAGCTGGATGTCGCCCATGCGCTCGCGCAGGACCATGAACATGATCTTGCCCTGGTTGCG
>CAIFEB010000020.1 GCA_903789375.1 uncultured Eggerthellaceae bacterium
AGCGCCGATCGCGCCGCGGGCACGGCAAGCGCGCCGGGCGCCGCTGACGGCGGGGCGGCACGACGCTCCGGCTTCGCGCTGCCGCGTTCGCGCCACGGCGCTCGCGATGCCTTCCCCAATCTTCCGCAGACCCGGCGTTCATGTGGGGGAATCCGGCGGATACCGGGCGCGGGGCTGCGGGCGCGGGCGCGTGAGGTAAAATCGCACGCGGTGCTGCAAACGAGCGGCATCGGGAGCAACTACGTAAGGATCAATCCATGAAGTACATGACCACCGCAGAAATCCGCGAGGCGTATCTGAGCTTCTTCGAGAAGAAGGGCTGCAAGCGCCTGCCGTCGTCGTCGCTCATTCCCGACGATCCGTCGCTTCTGCTTACCAGCGCCGGCATGGTGCAGTTCAAGCCGTACTTCCTCCACGTGAAGGAGTTCGACCCGAACTACATCGGCGCCACCACCGTGCAGAAATGCGTGCGCACCAACGACATCGACATCATAGGCACCGACGGGCGCCATCTGAGCTTCTTCGAGATGCTCGGCAACTTCAGCTTCGGCAAATACTTCAAGAAGGAGATGTGCACCTGGGCGTACGAGTTCTCCACGCAGGTGCTCGAGCTGCCGGCGGACAAGCTGTACTTCACGGTGTATCTGGACGACGACGAGACTATCGAAATCTGGAAGAGCCTCGGCGTGCCCGAAAGCCACATCACGCGCCTGGGCGCCGATGACAACTTCTGGGCGGCCGGCCCCACCGGTCCGTGCGGTCCGTGCTCGGAAATCTACTACGACCAGGGTCCTGAGTACGGCTGCGGCAAGCCCGACTGCGGCCCCGGCTGCGAATGCGACCGCTACCTGGAGTACTGGAACCTCGTGTTCACCCAGTACGACCGCCAGGAAGACGGCACCATGAAGCCGCTTCCCACCAAGAACATCGACACCGGCCTGGGCCTCGAGCGCATGGCCGCCATCATGCAGGGCGTCCAGGGCAACTTCGCCACCGACGTGCTGCACGGGCTGATCGAGGTGGGCGAGCGCCTGTCCGGCAAGAAGTACGTCGGCGCGGCCAATACCGCGTCCGAAGTGGGCGAACAGGCGGAAATCGACAAGTCGCTGCGCATCATCGCCGACCACAGCCGCTCGGTCACGTTCATGATCGCCGACGGTATCCTGCCGTCCAACGAGGGCCGCGGCTACGTGCTGCGCCGCCTGCTGCGCCGCGCTGTCATGCACGGCCACAAGCTGGGCATCGAGGGGCCGTTCCTGCGCGAGTACGTGGCGAAGATCGTCGAGCTCATGGGTGCGGTGTACCCGGAGGTCGTCTCCAACCGCGAGCTGGTCGAGCACGTCATCCTGTCCGAGGAGGAGCGCTTCGGCCGCACGCTGCGCACCGGCCAGAGCTACCTGACCGACGCGCTGCTCAAGCTCGGCGCCGACAAGGTGCTCGACGGCGAGACGGCGTTCACCCTGCACGACACGTACGGATTCCCCATCGAGCTGACCGAGGAAATCTGCGCCGAGAGCAACGTGACGATCGACCGCGCCGGCTTCGACGCGTGCATGGAACAGCAGCGCGAGCGTGCGCGTGCCGCCACGAAGGACGACGCCGAGGCTGCGTGGAGCACGTTCGGCGGCGTGCGCGCCGAGATTCTGAAGAAGCACGGGGCCACCAAGTTCGTCGGCTACGACAAGCTGACGGCGTACGGCAACGTCATCGCCGTGCTGAAGGACGGCAAGCGCGTGGCGTCGCTGTCCGCCGGCGACGAGGGCGAGATCATCCTGGGCACCACGCCGTTCTACGCCGAGATGGGCGGCGAGGTGGGCGACATCGGCACCATCGAGACGAGCGACGCGCGCGCCGAAGTCGTGGACACCAAGGCGCCCGAAAAGGGTCTGACCAGCCATTTCGTGAAGGTTGTGGATGGCACCATCGTGGAGGGCGAAGAGGTGACGGCGACGGTCGACGCCGCCCGCCGTGCTCGCATCACGCGCAACCACACGGCGACGCACATCCTGCATGCCGCGCTGCGCCGCGTGCTCGGCGACCATGTGAACCAGGCCGGCAGCTACGTCGGTCCCGACCGCCTGCGTTTCGACTTCACGCACTTCGCACCGGTGACGCGCGAGGAGCTCGACCAGGTGGAGCGCATCGCCAACGAGCAGATCATGGCTGCTCAGGATACCAACATCTACGAGACGTCGCTTGCGGCGGCGCGCGAGTCAGGCGTCACGGCGCTGTTCGGCGAGAAGTACGGCGAGGTCGTGCGCGTCGTCGAGGTGGGCACGTTCTCGCGCGAGCTGTGCGGCGGCTGCCATGTGAAAAACACCGCCGAGATCGGCCTGCTCAAGATCACGAGCGAATCGAGCGTCGGCTCGAACGTGCGCCGCATCGAGGCCGTCACCAGCTACGGTGCGTTCGAGTACGTCAACCGGGTGGAGCGCGAGCTGCGCGAGACGGCGGCCGAGCTCAACGTGCCGCTGTTCGACGTGTCGGAGCGCGCGCAGGCCAACGCTGCGGCGCTCAAGGACCTGCAGGCCAAAGCCAAGCGCAACAAACAGGCCATCGCGGCAGACGGCGTGAACGCCCTGCTTGACCACGTGTTCGAGAGCAAGGGCGGTTATCCGGTGGTCATCGCGCACCTCAAGGGCGTCGAGGCGGGCGGCCTGCGCAACATGTGGGATGTCATCCGGGCGCGCCTCGACCGGCCGGGCGCGGCGGTCATCGCGTCGGACAAGGAAGGCAAGCCGATTCTGATGGCGGCCGGTACCGACGGGGCTGTTGCTGCCGGGTTCAACGCGGGTGACATCATCCGCACGATCGCGCCGGCCATCAAGGGCGGCGGCGGTGGCAAGCCGTCCATGGCGCAAGCCGGCGGCAAGGACGCGTCGGGCATCGTCGAGGCGCTCGACCTGGCGCGCAAGATGCTCGAGGCATAAGGCGCCGACTGCGCTGGCGGCGCGCGGGAACGCTGGCGGCGCGGGCGCCCGCGGTGTGGACCCGCGTTGTGCGTGCGGGCAATGCAGCGCAGGCAGAGACGCTTTGTGGGCAGTTCCCGCTGGTGGACGGCGCGGGCAATGCCAGCGCGCGGGCGTCTGCGCGGGCGATGGCGTTTGCAGTGTGAGCTTGCGAGTGTCTGCGGCAGCGGCGCGGGTCCGTGGGCGGTGCGAGTGCCCGTGGCAGCCTGCGGGCGGTGAGGGAGCGCGTTGCGCGTGCGGGCGTCTGCGCTGGCGGCACGAGCCTGCGGGCGGCGCGGGCAATGCCAGCGTGAGCCCGTGAGCGGCAACGATAACAGCCCGATTCATCAGGTGCTTTAAAGGCCGGCACTCTCCGAACGGGGTGCCGGCCTTTATGTGTTGCTGGAATCTTGCGATTAGGCTTCTGTTCCAAATTCTGGAAATATTGCCGAATCGCGACATTTTTTACAGAGTTTGGATTATATACATATGAAAATAAATGAATTTTAGAATATAGGAACATACATTCTGCTGCTGATGCGAGATTCGTTTCGGGATGAGCTTGTGAAAACCCAGTTCAAAATTATACGATAATCGGATAAATTCTCATTTCAAGAAAATACGCAAAGCGAATAATTCCAGGATTGTGGAGACGATCGCTGAGTAATCCAATAAGTGTAAATAACGGCATCCTGAAATCCAAACTTTGGAAGAATTGCCCGGAATCGGCATTATTTCGAGAATTTGGATGACGGCGGGGCAAGTCCTTCTGTCTCCGGAGACACCATTCCTTCCTTGGGACTTACACAGAGGATTCTACAAACCCGTCCCCAGCCAGGATGGTCCAAAGTGAGCAGCCAGCTGCTCTGCGACAAGTCAATCGAGCGACGGAAAAAGCCGTATCTCTGAGAAGGCTTACGCAGACTTCTTAACAATCCCTGTCGCGAAGAGGTCACGTAGTCCTATGGGGGGATGGCGCGCGAACTCGATCGAGCCCTCTGTTGCTGGCTTTTTGCGCCGCTGCCTTCTCATAGGGGTGCGTAGGGGTCTTCCAAACTCCAGCAGCGTCGAAATCGGCTCGTTGGGGTAGAACGATTCTCATGGGGTTGCATAGGGAGTCTCCCGGACTCCAGTGTGCTTTCGGCAGATCGCCAGTTGCCCTATTCCATCTCCGCTTATATCTGCACCCGCTTTCGTCGCACCAGCATGTTGACTGAACGGGCATCAGCCGCGTGTGCGGCCGACGTCAGAAGGGTCATGGCTTGTGCTATCAGGCGCGATATGACAGCTTTGTCCCATTCGCCTCTAAAGCTTTCGAAAGAGGGTCCTCTACGATCGAGGTCGCCCATTTGGGATCGTAGTGCATTGCGTTCCTCAGCCTGGTTTGCTTGATTTCGAAATCGGCGCAGCGCGGGCGGACGGATGTTCCTAAAAGCTTCGCTATGGACCCAGCTGTTTTGGCGAATTGCGGTGAGTTGTTGTATTGGGCGCGAGTAATAGTGATGACGGTGATTCCTCCGATGGCGAGCGCATTTCGTCTCTGGGCGTCCGAGGAAATCTTTGCGGCGCCAATGTGATGAGCATCGCTGTCGTACTCAATGCCAAGTCGAGCATGTTGCCAGTACATATCGCATACGAGGAAACGTCGTTGCGAGATCGCTTG
This sequence comes from uncultured Eggerthellaceae bacterium, assembly GCA_903789375.1. Classification (GTDB taxonomy): domain Bacteria; phylum Actinomycetota; class Coriobacteriia; order Coriobacteriales; family Eggerthellaceae; genus CAIFEB01. Next base: position 4,612 of record CAIFEB010000020.1, read on the forward strand.
CTCTTCCGGTGAGAGCGCTATCGCCTTGTTCAGCGTTGCACGTGGCAGATTGAAACCACCGAGACTGTAGGGAAGCGTAAGAAACATCGAAAGCCGTGTTTCCGCTGGTGAAGCTGAACCTTGCTGAATATATCGAAGTGCGCGGAGAGCGTTCTTGCGGCCGTGCATACGGGTGGCGGCGTTGGCGAATGACTTGAGCTTGCGAGCAGTCGTCAACGGTTCTCGTTGAATGAAACCAAGTTGACATTGCGGGTTGATCGAGTAGGTTCCGCATAGCTCGAATCCTAGGCGGATGAGGTTTGTTAGATCCATGCGCTTTGCCACCTGCACGTATGCCAGCTCTACTGAACAGACATACACGTCATTGGATATTCGGTAGAACGCTTTGGATTGCGGAGCTTCAAAACGACAGTGGTAAGCGATGATTTCCGATTGGCTATGCACGGGCTTGCTAGTCAGGACGTGCAGTGGGCGGCTCAACGCAAGCCCGCTGGGCAGCTTGGTGCGAAGGGATGCCGCTGAGACAGAGGTCGCCGGAAGCTGAAACGACTCGGACGCAAGCGTCGCCGCAGGCTTGCTCCCCTGGGGCGCGAGCCAGTATTCGAGTGCGGAGATATGTGAGAGCACGATTGTCATGCGCGTAGTGTAACACCTGATGAAGCGCCAGAAACGACCGCTCGCCGTGTTTGTCTGGGACACGGATTCCGTGCGGTTCGGGGGCGGTCTGAGCGCGGTCTGAGCGCGGTGGGCTGGCGGCGGACCGATAGCCGGCAGAAGGCTCGCAAGCGGCAATTTCGCGGTAAAAAGGTGGCGAACCGGCGGCTTCGCGGCGGGTTTGCGCGCGCTGCAAGCAACAGGCCGCGCGCTGCAAGCAACATTCGGCAAATCGCGAGCCTCAAATCGCGAGCCTCGAGCCGCGCGCCTCAAGCAACAAGCCGCAAGCAACAGGCCGCAAGACGCATTTCGGCTGCATGTTCATGTGTGAGACAACGCCGCTCATCTGTTTCAATCGACCGTTCGCCGCACCTCTTGGTGTCTATTTCCGCATGAAGACAAGCCCTTTTTCGCCGCGTAAGGTCGAAGCATCAAGAGTGAGCAGGGTGAATTGGAAAGCTCAAGGGTCGAACGAAAAAGTTCGGCGAATGGGTGGCTGAAGCTCAGCGAGCTCGCATCGAGAACCTGAAGGAGGGGTACGAAGCGGTCGCGGATCGAACGAAGGAAGTTCGGCGAACGACAGGCGAAAGGCTCAGCCGACGGGTTGAGAACTCGAGGCCGCGCGTGAAGGTCAAGCCAGCGAGCGGAAGCTCCTCCGCCGGGCGGCAAACGCCCGGCCGGCGAGCACCCGCCCGCACGTTGAGCATCCGATGAAACCGGGCGCCTGCCGGGGAGAGAGGGCAGGCGGCGCAGACGAGAGGTCCGGGCGACCGTTGGGGAGGACGGTTGCCGCTTGCGCGCCTCGCTCTGAAAAGGCGGGTCCTCACAGCGCCCTCGCGCATGAGGAGCCCGAAACCAGGACGGTTCCGTATTTCCCATCGAACGCAGTTCGCGGAGGCGAACGGCACGCACGACGACAGCGTCTCGGGTCGCTTGGCGGTATGCAGCTCGTCGCTGCATCCGAACCCGAGCGAAACGCACGGCCGGCAACGGCGATGCGATTCGCCCCGATGCGGCTCGTCGACAAGAGCCAGGGTGGCGGCCAAACGCCAGCCAAGGGCTCGGCGAATGAGTCGCACCGCGAGGCGCAAGGGCACGTCGGCAGCCAGCCGCACGCTGCCAGCCAACCGCACTCACGCCAGCCGCCAGCCGCACCACCGTCGCAGCACGCGTTCCATGAGCCATTCGAAACCGCCCCGTCGTAGAAAAAAGGAGAGGTATGAGCACCGAAGAAAAGAAGGCAGAGGTCAATCAGACCGGCCGCGCGTGGGTGGTTGCGATCATCGCCATCATCGCGTCGATTCTGATCTCGGTAAACAACAACAAGCTGCCGGCGACGGCGTCGTTGGTGTTGCCGGCTCTGGGCATCGACACTACCCAGCTGAGCTTCATGATGTCGTTGAACGGCTACGTTGGATTCGTCCTAGCGTTCTTCGCCGCGACGATCATCTTGAAGTTCGGTTCGAAGAAGGCGACGCTCTTCGTTCTGATCTGCGCCCTCGCCGGCGCGGTCATCAGCGCCGCGGCGCCGACGTACGACATGCTGCTCGTCGGCCGTCTGATCGAAGGCGTGGGCTACTCCTGCATCGGCACGGTCATTCCGGTTCTGTTCAGCGAATGGTTCCCGCCGAGCAAGCGCGGCGTCCCGATGGGCATCTTCTCCGTCTGGGTCCCGCTCGGCTCCATGTTCATTCTGGGCACGTCCGGATTCTTCTTCAACGTGGGCGACCCGAGCACGTACCACAACGTCTTCTGGTTCGTCGTCGTGCTGCTGGCCGTCATCACGGTCCTGTGGATCGTGGCCGTGCGCAACCCTGAGCACTCCTATCTCGAAGACGAGGGCGGCAACTCCGGCGAGAAGCCGAAGGTCTCCGAGGGCTTCAAGAGCCTGAGCTGCTGGGTCGCCATGATCGCGTTCGCCGCGTTCTCGCTGGGCACCGCATGCGTCATGAACTTCGAGACCCTGTACATGGTGCAGACTATGGGCATGGACCAGGGCACTGCGAACGCCACCTTCAACACCGTCAACATCGCCGTGGTCATCGGAGGCATCGCGATCGGCTTCGTGATGAACAAGGTGACCAAGAGCTCCGGCCGTCTCGCCATCCTGGTCGTTTCGTCCGCGGTGCTCGGCGTGACGTTCGCCATGGCCTACACCGTTTCGCAAGGCGGTCTGACGCTGTGGATGATCCTGTTCGGCCTGTCCAACGGCATCGTCCCGGCCATCTTCTTCACGATGGTCGCGGAAATCGCCCCGCGTCCCGAGCTCGCCAGCGTGTCGTCCACGCTGATGTCTCTGGGCCAGTGCGTCGGCGGCATCATCTTCGGCACCGTGGGCGCGGTCGTCGCCTCCGGATGGGGCAACGCCACGGGCATCCTCACGGCAGCGGGCATCGTTCTGTTCGTCGGTTCGATCGCCCTGCTGTTCGTCCTGAAGGCGCGCGACAAGAAGGGCGCGGCTCAGGCGGCGTAAGGCGGCCGTCGGCAGCGCGGTAGGCGGCACAAGCGCGGGGTGCATGAGAGCCAAAACACCGCGAACGGTAACCCCGCAGCGCGCCGACGAGCACGTCCTGGGCATCGGCACGAACGCCACAGCCCACCCGCCGCAGCCCAACCGCCGCAGCAGCAACGAGGCCTCAAACCTCGCGCGGGAGAACCCCGCAGCGCACGAGCGTGCGCACCTAGTTGGTCGACATCGTCCGGCTCGCCGCAGCGCGGTTGGGCTTGGCACCCCCCAATGCCTTCGCGAGGCGGTGGGTCGGGCGATTCGAATAGAGGGCCGGGCGGCATCGCCTCCCGATGCGGTCCGGAAGCATTAACAGAGAGAGGTAGCTATGGAATTCGAAAACGACCTTGGCAAGCCTTGGAAGTTCCAAGATGGTGACTTCACGGTCGTCCGTTCTTCGGTTTGGTCGCCTCCGGGGTGCCATCCGGTTGGATGCGGCATCAAGATCTATGTCGACAAAGAAGGTCGTCTCGACCATATCGAGGGCGACGAGAACGACCCGACCACCGGCGGTCGTCTGTGCCCGCGGTGTCTGGCGCTGAAGGATTACGTGTACAACCCCTCGCGCGTGATCTACCCGATGAAGCGCGATCACAGCAAGCTCGGCCAGGCGGACGCCTGGGAGCGCTGCAGCTGGGACGAGGCTCTCGACCTCATCATGAACAACTGGAAGCGCCTCACCGAGAAGTACGGTCGCAAGACCATGATCATCTTCGCCGGCACCGGCCGCGACGCCATGCTGTCACAGGACTTCCAGCTGTCGATCTTCCGCACGCCGAACCTGGCGTACTGCCAGTCCGGTTACGCGTGCTACCAGCCGCGCAACATGTCCTCGCAGATGGTTCTCGGCGCGCTCTACCCCGAGATCGACTACGCCGGCGGCCTCGAGGGCGGCTACGACGACCCGCAGTACCAGGTGCCCGAGCTCATCGTCATGTGGGGCAAGGCTCCGCTCGAGTCCAACCCGGACGGTTTCTTCGGCCACAGCGTCATCGACCTGATGAAGCGCGGCGCGAAGCTCGTTTCCATCGACCCGCGCGTGAACTGGCTGAACAGCCGCTCGGTCATCCAGCTGCGTCCGCGCAACGGCACCGATGCGGCGCTGGCCATGGCCTTCTGCAACATCATCATCAGCGAAGACCTGTACGACCATGACTTCATCGAGCGCTGGACCTACGGCTTCGACCAGTTCAAAGAGCGCGTCATGCAGATGACACCGGAGCATGCTGCCAAGATCTGCGAAGTGCCGGTCGACGACATCTACACCGTCGCCCGCATGTACGCGAACGCGCATCCTGCGTCCATCGCCTGGGGCCTCGCGTTCGACCAGAACACCAACGGCATGCAGGCAGGCCATTGCATGCTCGCGATGATCTGCATGTGCGGCAATCTGGACGTCCCGGGCGGCAACATCATCGCCGACCTGTCGATGCCCGAGGACCTGTCTGAGGGCCAGGCGGCCAACCAGGGCAGCAACGATACCGACACCCGTTCGTTCATCACCGAGGGTTGGTACCAGATGACGGACGAAGAGCGCCAGGAATGCATCGGCATGGACAAGTTCCCGCTGTACTGCAACCAGATCACTGGTGCTCAGGCTGATAGCGTCCTCGACATCCTTGAGACCGACGATCCGTATCCGGTTCGTTTCGGCTGGGTTGCGAACTCCAACCTGCTTTCGCCGACCTGCTCTGCCGAGCCGACTCGCTTCCACAAGGCGTTTCTCCGCACGTTCGGTTCCGACGAGGGCTTCGCGTTCGGCACCGACATCATGATCACGCCGACCATCCAGTCTTGCTGCGACGTGTTCCTGCCGATTAGCACGGTCGTCGAGCACGACGGCGTCAACCGCACGCACTATGGCGCTGCCTCCATCACCACCGGCTGCGGCAACAAGGCCATCACCGTCGGCGAGGCCAAGGCCGACCTGGAAATCTACTGCATGCTCGCCAAGCGCATGGCCGAGATGTTCCCGGATGACCCGAAAGCTCGCTTCGCATACGAGAAGTACCCTGAGTACCACTCCTACCTCGAGAAGAACCGTCTCGAGGGCCGTCATAAGTTTGACGAGGTCAAGAAGCTCGTCAAGTTCAAGCGGAAGGTGTACTACAAGAAATACGAGACCGGCAAGCTCCGTCCAGATGGACAGCCCGGCTTCCTCACTCCGACGGGTCGCGTCGAACTGTGGAGCACGATGTACAACAACAACGGCATGGATCCGCTGCCGTACTACTACGAGCCCGACCAGTCGCCGCGCATCCCCGATGCCGAGACGGTCGATGCCATGAGCAAGATCACGAAGTCGCCGTTCATCCCGGAGGCCGACCGCGAGGCGTGGCACGCGCGCGACATCTCGCACGAGGAGATCATGAAGAAGTACCCGTTCATCCTCTCCACGGGCGCCCGCCGCTTCACCTCGTTCCACTCCGAGCATCGCGAGGTCGTGCCGCTGCGTGAGATCGACCAGAACCCGCGTCTCGAGATCAACCCGAAGGACGCCTCTGCGAAGAACATCTCCGACGGCCAGTGGGTGCGCATCTGGAACCAGTACGGCTCCGCCAAGTACAAGGCGAAGGTGTCCCAGAAGGTCCGTCCGGGCTATCTGGAAGCCGAGCACGGCTGGTGGTTCCCCGAGCAGGACGGCAACGAGCCCAACCTGTTCGGCGTGTTCCAGTCCAACTGCAACGACCTGGTGCCGAACCACCACACCAACGAACTGGGCATGGGCGCACCGTACAAGTGCAACTGCTGCAACGTCGAGCCGATCGACGAGAACCTCGACGTCGACATGTACGAGTTTGAGAAGAAGTTCGGCATCACCCAGGCCACGATCGACAGCTACACCGTGAAGGAGGCTGAATAGACATGCCCAAGTACGCGCTGCTCATCGACTACGAGTACTGCTCTGGCTGCCACTCCTGCGAGGTGGCTTGCAAGGAAGAGCACCATCTGCCCGTTGGCAAGTACGGCATCCGCCTGTACGTCGACGGACCGTGGCAGAAGGACGACGCTGATGACCAGGGTCACAGCTTCAACTTCAACAACATCCCGGTCCCGACGGACCTGTGCGACCTGTGCGCCGAGCGCCTCGGCCGCAACCGCGAGCCGGTGTGCGTCCATAATTGCCTGGGCGCCTGCATGAAGTTCGGCACCATCGAGGAGATGGCTGCTGAGCTGGCGAAGAAGCCCAAGCAGGTGCTGTGGGCTCCGACCGACGTCGACTAGATCGGGCGACTGAGGTTCTGATGCGGCGGGGCGCCGAGAGGCGTCCCGCCGTTTGGCGGCGAAAGCGCGCATGCCTCCACTCGGTTTTCGAGGCGCGCGCGGCCGCAGCTCATGGGCGGAGGCGTCGTTTCGCCATCGCCGTGCTCCAAGCGGATGCGTGAACCGCGTCTGCTGAGGCGTGCGGGCAGCGGGTCCGCGGTCGCAGCAGGGGCGGTGCGCACCCGCCATAGGCTCTACCCCTTGGGGCTTCTGGGGCCCCAAGGGTCCCCTCCCACCAAACCAGAATCGGTTCAACCCCGGGATCGCGGTGCGGCCCGGCGCAGTCCGTCCTCATGGGACGGGCGTCCAAGACACGCGAACCATCGTCCGAGGAGGGATTTATGGGACAGGACAAACCCATAAGCGTAGGTTCCGAACGTTCCAAGCAGCTGACGAAGCTCAACATCGTCGGCATACTCGCGCTGTTCTGCTGCATGAGCGAGTTTGCCATTCTGACGCCGTCGATCGCGTCGTTCTCCCACCATTTCGCCAACACCGATGTGACGACGATCATGCTGGCCAACAGCATCACCGGCATCGTGTCGGTCCCGGTGAGCATCCTGGTGGGGTCGGTGCTCGACAAGATCGGCTTCAGGCGGGCGGCCCTCATCGGCATCTTCGTGATGTCGGTCGGCGGTGCGTTCCCGTTTCTGATGCCGAACATCACCAACTACGCGTACATCATCTTCTCGCGCGTCATCGTGGGCGTGGGGCTGGGCATTATGTTCCCCGTGGGCAACGCCACCATCATCGCGTTCTTCGAAGGGCGCGAGCGGTCGAAGTATCTGGGCTGGGGCATCACGATCCAGTTCGTGTTCAACCTGATCTACACGACGGTCGCGGGCTATCTGACCGAGATCGACTGGAACTACTCGTTCCTCGCGTACCTGATTGGCTTCATCCCGTTCTTCCTGGCGCTCGCGTGGATGCCCGAGGCAAAGCCGCTCGTGCAGGAGGCGCGCGAGCGCGAACGTGCGGCGAAAAAGGATGCGCCGAAGGAGAAGATACCGCGTGCCATCTGGGGCTATGCGCTGTTCGCGCTGGCGTGCTGGACGTCGGTCGTCACCGTGCAGGTGGTCACGTCCACCGTGCTCGACGCGCGCCAGCTCGCCGGTCCCAGCCAGGCGGCGCTCGTCATCAACTGCTGCGGCATCGGCACCATCCTGTGCGGTCTGGTGTTCCCGCGTCTGGTGAAGGCGTTCAAGATGCGCCTGTTCGGCGTATCGGCGGCCATCACGGCCATCGGCATTGTGCCGTGCATGTTCGCGACGAGCCTGCCCGTGTACGCGCTCGGCGTGTTCCTGCTCGGGTTCGGCGGGTCGGCGTTCTTCACGGCCGCGCAGAACGCGACGGGCAACATCTCGCCGGCGAGCCGCGTGCCGTTCGTGTCGGGCGTCATGACGTCGATGATGAACCTGGGACCGTTCATCGGGCCGTACGTGTTCTCGGCGTCGATGCTGGCCATGCCGTCGATGGGTGTGGATGCGGTGTTCCCCGTGCTCATCGCGATGGCGGCCGTCTGCGCCGTCGTCGGGCTTTTGCATCCGATGCGCGCCATCGCCGAGGGCCGGGGCAACGAGGCGCTGAAGAAGTAGCGAGGCGCTGCGGGTGCCGGGGCTTGCGGGCTTAGGCGTTCTGATGATCTCCGGCTGAATGTTGGGACGAAAAGAATGCAAGGCGTCCGCCGTTACAGGCGGGCGCCGGAGTCTGCAAGGCTGGGTGCGTCGCAAACAGGGCAGGTCCGTCTGCGCACCGCGAGGGGAGCGACCAGGCGGTCGCGCCTCGCGGCGCGCCAGGTGCGCTACAGCTTGCGGGTGACGGAGTTCGCGTTCGGCTTGATGGGCGTGTTGAGCAGCTCGAACAGCTCGTGCGGCACGCATTCGACGGTCCAGCGGCACGCCTCTTCGAGCGAGCAGTCGTACTTGCCGTAGTGCCACGAGGGGAACAGGTGCGTCTCCACGAGCACGGCGGCGTTCACGAGGAAGCGCATGTGGTCGTCGATGGTCACGTGGTGGTATTCCTCCAGCGTGACGAACAGAGTGTTGCGGCGGATCTTCGGCGTGGCGCGGTCGATGGAATGCGAGTCGTTCGAGGCGGCGGCGTGTTTGAAGAAATGGATGTGCTCCATGATGAGCGCCTCGGTCAGGAAGTAGCCTTCGTACCACGAGCAGCTGCGGCCGATGCGGTCGACGCCTTGGAGTTGAAGATAGCGCAGAAACCAGGTGCAGATCGCGTACTTGTCGCTGAAGTAGCGGTAGAACGTGGCGCGTGACATGCCCGCTTTGTCGCAGATGCTGTTCACGCTGATGTCGTCGATCGGCTTGCTCTCCATCAGCTCGTCAAGGGCGGTCGCGGCGCTCATCTTGAGCTCGGCGTTCGACATGATCTTCAGACGGTCTGATTCCGTGCTGCTGATTTTGGGCATAGGGACAACATCCTCTCTTGGACACCATGTGAGACGATCGGGATGCGCACGTTGCATAAGTGGCGACGCGTCCTTGGAATCTGCAACAGATGAAAGCATGCACCCCCATGCTCATCTCATTTCACACCATTGTATCCCGGAGCGAACCGGTGTATGGCAAAGGGGGGTTTAATCGCTGGCGGTTTTTCATGAGCGAGGAGGGAAGGAGGTAGCCGATGGCGCGATGCATGTACTGCCACCACTGCGGGAAGTGCGGCCCGGGGTCGTACCAGGACAACTCGATCAAGCCGGGCACGTGCCCGTTCTGCCAGGCGAAAAACGACCCGCAGGCCACCGTCTGCACCTCGTGCGGCAACCCGCTTCCCCTGCCGCCCGGCGCCGTGGCGTCCGCCCCGGCGGTCGCGCAGCGACCGACGTCGTAAAACGAAAGCGCCCCGGTTGCAGGAGATGTCGCTTGCAACCGAGGCGCTTGTGCGTTGGGGCATGCTGAGGCTTGCGGGTCCGCGTGCTGTTGCGGGCGCGCTGCGGCACCTGCACGAGCCTGCCGCGCCGTACCGGCTTGTGCGCCCGTGGGGCGTTCCGGGATTGCGTGCCGCCGCGTCCCTCGCGCTGCGGACCACAGCCGCGGGCGTGTAACCAGCGACTTCTACCAGGCGTCATCCTGGCGCGCCAGCGTGTCGCAGACGACCACGGCGTCGCCCGTCTGCGGGTATGCCTCCAGGCTGACGTGGCGGATGGCGGGGTTGTCGTACGTCGTCCAGTAGTAGGTGTTGGTGGCCGACGAGAAGCCGCCTGTGTAGATGGTGCGCTCGAAGTCGCCGTCGATCATGCGCGCCGCGCCGTCGATCATCTCGACGCTCTCAAGCTCGCGGAACAGGCGGATGACGTTGGCGCGCTCGCCCACCTGGGCGGGGTAGTGGGCGTTGAAGTACGCCTCGCGCACAAACCGCGATGGCGAGTAGTAGTCGCCGGGCAGCCCGCGCATGCCGCCGCCCGAGCCGTACGGTGCAAGCTCCGTCGCGCCGATCGTGGTCGTGGGCGCTACCTCGGGCGTGACGTTCAAGTAGTTGCGCAGGTTCTCGGCGTGCCAGGCGTATCCGGGCTGGTTGGCCAGCACGTCGGCGTCGTTGTGGAACACCTGCATGCCCTGGGCGGTGTACTCGACGACGATGCTGCGCGTCGCGTCGCCGATGATCCAGTGCAGCTGCGACGTGGGGTACTTGTCGTTGATCGGCGCATCGACGATGGCGGCGTTTTCGAGGGCCGCCTCGACCTCGTCAACGCTCGAGAACGTCGCGCACACCCACAGCGGGAACTCCCACGAGGATATGTTCGTCTTGCCCGCGACCGGGGCCGTCTCGTACTGCGCGTAGCCGGGGAAGTTGAGCCCGGCGACGGCGAGGCCGGCGTCGTTGCCGCAGTCGAAGTAGAGGGGATTCGCCTCCTCGACGATGGCCGTTCCGATGATCGGGAACTTCACCTCGGGGGTGGCGCCGAACGGCGATGCCGGCTTGAACCCCTTCGGCGTCATGACCACCTTCTCGCCATAGGAAACGCTCCAGTCGAGATTACGCCCGAAGTACAGGTTGCCCTCGCCGTCGGCGAAGCGAACTGCTGTGCACATACGGTTGTTCCTCCTTTTGAGAATCTCACGGGGTCGTTCATGCGACCAGACACTATCGTACCCGCTTGTGCAGCGGATATGCGTCGCGGCGGTGCATGGTTGCAATTCTGCAATAGAGCGAAAACGCGGATTTTACCCCGATGTGCCATTGTGTGGGGAAGGGCGGCGCAAAGGTCAACAGGTTTTGGCGGAGTCGATGCGCCTGTTCTCTGGGTTGCCGGAGGCGCCGGTGGCCCCGTTGTCGGCGGGCGTTTGCTCTTCCGGCAGTTTCTCCTGGCCGGCGGCCTTGTTCGCGGCGCGCTTTTCGCGCTGCTCGCGGGCGGCTTCGGCGCGCGCCTGCTGCTGCGCGCGGAAGTCCTCGAGCATCTTCGTGGCGTTCGCGCGCGCCTCGGTGGCGGCCTCGCCCAGCGTCTGGCCGATGCTTCGGGCCACGGGTGTCACGGTGTCGATGACGGCGCCCGAGACCGTCCCGCGCACGATGCCCGCCAGAAAGTCGTTCATGGCCGTGCGGTCGTCGTCATCGAGCGTGTTGATGGATCCGAGCATGCGCCGGATGCCCTGCGGCCCGGCGGCGAACAGGTCGGCGATGGTTTCCACACCCTCGCCGCGCAGGCCGTCGTAGAGGTTGTCGAGCAGCTTCTTGCGCTCGGGCAGGTCGTGCGAGTCGATGAGGCGCTCGAACGCCTGGTTCACGTGTTTGCTGCCCACGGGCAGCTCGCAGCCGCGCACGAACGAGCCGCGCATGACCTGCCAGTCCAGCGCGGAGTGCTCCATGACGCCGGCGCCCGCCGACTTGATGACCACGGCGGGAACCACATGGTCGAACAGCGCTCCCACCACGCTGTACTCGGGCGTGTACAGGTGGATGCGGCTGGCCAGCGGGCGGAACAGATCGAGCGGCACGACGCGGTCCTCGAAGCCCGGCGAATCGTTGCACCAGATGTCGCAGATGCGCCCACGTACGGCATCGTCGCAGGTCGCAGCAGCGAATGCGGCAAGGTTGCCGCCTTTGGAGTGCCCGCCGACGCGCAGCGGCCCCCGCGTCAGCGCCGCAGCGAGCTCCAGGAACGCGAGCGCATCGGCCTGCGACGGCACCACGCGGTAGCTGATCTCGCAGTCCTCCAGCCATCCGACGAGCGACGCGTCGGTGCCCTCGTAAGCCACGTACGACGAACCGTCGGGAAGCTCGGCTAGAAACGCCGCGAACTGCTCGTGGCGGTCGGGGTCGAAATGGCGCTCGTAGCACGACAGGCGCACGTTTGCGAAGCGTCGTCCGGACTCGGCGGCGCGTTTGAGCAGGTCGACCGTCAGAGGCGAGATGAGCGGCCCCAGGTCCTCGGGGCGGTCGGCGGGATGCAGCGCGAAGAACGACCGCGCGGCCGCCTGCAGCGTGACGGAAGGGTGGGGATCGAGCGACATGTCGCAGACGTCGTCCCACGTCGGCGGCGCCGGCACCGCGCCCGTCAGGTCAAGGTAGGCGAGCTGCGACAGAATCAGGTTGTCCACCTCGTTGAAGGGGATGACGTTAAAATCCAGGTCGCCGTACCAATCGAGATAATCGAGCATCGTCGCCATAGCTCAAGGCTCCTCTCTTTCGCTTGTCCCCATTGTACGCGTTCGCCGGGGCGCGGCGGGGTCCCAGGGTGTGCGCGGTGGTGCTGCAAGCGCAATTATCCCCAGGTCACACGCGTGTGGGGAATACCAGCGTCCCCTGGCTGCCCCGCGGGCTCGTCGCGCGCACGCGCGCTGCTTGCGCCCGCGCCTGCATGGTTCGGTGCGCGTTTCCCTTATCGCTTCGCCTGCGGAACGCGCCCGCGCTCTACGACGCCCGTTTCCAAATCGCTCCGCTTGCGGGTAATCCGTTCGCGTTTGTGGATTCTTGAAGATGTGCCGGCTCTGAAGATTCGGTACCACCGCCCGTTCACATTCGTCGGATACCATTATTTGACAAATTGTTGACGCCGCGGTCGTATAGGCGTCGCTTCGGGTTCATGCGTGGCCATTTGGGAGGCCCTATGGTTGTGGAAGTCAACGAGAGCGAGAACGCGCAGGCGCAGCAGCGCCGGGCGGCCGAACCGCTCGTTTCGGTTATCGTGCCCGTGTACAAGGTTGAGAAAAGCCTGAACCGCTGCGTTGAGTCCATCGTGGGGCAGACCTATTTCAACATGGAGGTCATCCTCGTCGACGACGGCTCGCCCGACAACTCCGGCGAGCTGTGCGACGAATGGGCGTCGCGCGATTCGCGCATCCGCGTCATCCACAAGGCCAACGGCGGCCTGTCCGATGCCCGCAACGTGGGCGCCGCCGCGGCCAAGGGCGTGTACGTGTGCTTCGTCGATTCCGACGACTACGTGGCGCGCGATTTCTGCGAGGCGCTCGTGCGGCTCATGCGCGAAAACGACGCCGAGCTCGCTATCTGCGGTGTCGCCGACGTCTACGCCGACCACACCGACGTGCCGTCCGAGCAGGACGTACGCGTGCTCACCCCCGAGGAAACGCTGTCGGACATCTTCCTGAACAAGACGCTCATGGTGGGCGTTCCGCCGCGCATGTATCCCGCGTGGCTGGCCAAGGAAGTGCAGGAGCCGGTGGGGAAGACCCACGAGGACTCGTTCGTCGTCGTCGACTTCATCTCGCGCGTGAACAAGGTGGTCGTGGACACCAAGCCGCGCTACTACTACTGCCACAACGAGGGCACCATCACCTCCACGCCCAAGACGCGCGCCCGCCTGGACCTCATCGAGGCGTGGGAGCGCAACCGCCAGCTCGTGGAGGAGAAGTATCCGGCCATCCTTCCCGACGTCATGTTCCGCTGCTACTGGGCGCATTTCGACGTGCTCGACGGCATCATGCTCAGCGGCATCGACGACCCGGCGAAGGACGACATCGTCGCGTACCTGCGCGAACACCGCGACGACATCCTGGCGCATCCGGCTGTCAGCTGGCGGCGCAAGTTCGGACTGCGCCTGCTTCTGGCCAACGAGGGCATGTACCGCGCGCTCGTGCGGGCGCAGAACCGCCACATCCACTACAACTAGCGCAGACGGCGCCGCGCGGGCTGTGCCGCGGTGCTGCGGCGGTTGCGCCATGACGGCGGGCGGAAACGGAAGCGCCAAGGACGCGGAAACGGAACGCGAGTCGCATTGATGTCGCACGCGTCGACGGAAGCCTGCGACGCAGGCGGCGAAACAGTTTGGGAAAGCCGAGGTCGAACATGGATTCAGTCGATAAGCGCACGCGCGTGGGCATCCTGCTCTCATCGCTTGCCGACATGGGAGGCGCCGTGCGCGTGGCCGTGTCCATCGCCAACCGCATGCAGCGCGACTACGCGGTGACAATCTTCGAGGTGACCGACCACGACCGTCTGGCGTTTCCGCTCGAGCGCGCCGTGCAGGTGGTGCCGCTTCGGGTGCAGGCCGAGCGCATCCGCGGCCGCCTCGGCGAGATGAACAAGGCGCTGTTCTCCGCTTTGCAGGCGCATCCTACAGACGTGATGCTGGGCATCGGCTGCGACGACACGTTCGTCGCGCTGCGCCCGTGCCGCCGCGCCCATGTGCCGGTGATCTTCTGCGATCACGGTGCGCTCGTGAACCAGCTCGACGACCGCACGACGACATTCGCCCGCCGCGCCTGTGCTCGCTTCAGCGCGAAGACGGTGGCGCTCACGCACCAGACGGCCGACGACTACCAGCGCATCTTCCACACGCCCGCAGCCAAGGTGTGCTGCATTCCCAACTGGGTGCCCGACGAGCTGATGAAACGGCCGCATACGTACGACACCGCGTCGCGCAAGATCCTGTGGGCGGGCCGGCTCGACCGCGAGAAGGGCGTCGACCACCTGGTGGACATCGCAGCGCGCGTGCTGCCGAACCATCCCGCGTGGACCTGGGACGTCTATGGCGAGGCGGTGCTCAAGACGAACGACTTCGATGTTGATCAGGCGATTCACGAGCGCGGGCTGGAGGGACGCCTTGTCCTGCGCGGGCGCGTCGACGACATGTACGACCGTTACGACGGCTACGCCATCGGCACGCTCACGAGCTACCGCGAGGGCCTGCCGCTGTTCTTGCTGGAAGGCAAGGCGTGCGGGCTGCCGCTCGTGTCGTTTGATGTGGACACCGGCCCGCGCGACATCATCGAAGACGGCAAGGATGGGTTCCTCATCAAGCCGTACGACTGCGCGGCGTTCGCTGCGGCGCTCGAGAAGCTCATGGACGACGACGCTCTGCGCGCGAACATGGCCGCCCATGCGCGCGCGACGGCAGACGCGTTCTCCGAAGACGAGGTCTACGCGTCGTGGTGCGCCCTCATCGCCGAGGTTCTGAAGCGTTAGCGCTCCGAAGCACGAGCGGCCGAGCTGCTCGCGGAGTCTGCCTGTGCGGCTGACGCATCGGCGCCGGAAGCTCCCGATGCCGCGGCCTCCGCGTTCGCGGAAGAAGCCGTGGATGCGACGTTCGCGGAGAAAGCCGCGCTTGAAGACGCCGCATTCGGAGCGGTGCCCGCCGCTTCCGTGCCGGTCGCCGCCGTGCGGGAGACGCCTTCCGCGTTGCTTGCGACGTTCGCGCTCGTCTCTGCAGCGCGGTCGATCAGAAATCCCACGTGTGTCTCACCGCGGCCGACGTAGGCGGTCTGCACGTTGGTCGCCGCGTCGGCGAGCCCTTCGGGGTCCACGACCGCAATCGTGTAGGGGCCGTGCCAGCTGCCTTCGATGCGCGTCTCCGCGTCCGGTTGCACAAGCAGTGCGGCCTGCGCTTGGGGCGCGTTCTCCGTGGAAAGCGCGCTGAGCGCATCGGTCTGATCGCCCTGGTAGACGCACACGAGCACGGGGTCGGTCGACTGCCCGTCGGCCACCGCCACCTTGACGAACAGCTTTCCCGTGATGAACGCCTGGTACGCGATGACGGTGGAGGCGACGACCAGCACGAGCACGACGATCACGGCGGCGAACGGGTGCTTCATCTCGGCTTCGGCTACTTGGTTCTCCTGCGCCTGCTTTGCCGGCGTTCGCTTCGATTTGCCGGTGGCGTTCTTTCGAGGTCGGGCCATAGATTGTTCGCTCCTTTGCGGTGGTGCGGGGTGGCGCTCGGCTGTGCCCTGCTGCACGGCAGAGCTTGAGCGCGCGTGCCGCTGCAACGTTGCGCGGTTGCGCCGCGCTGTTGTCGGCGCACGTCCCACGCTGCCGCGCGCGCTGTTGCCGGCGCACGTTCCACGCAGTTGCGCGGTTCGCTGCCGTGCCCTGCTGTGCGGCGCAGCCGTCCGTGTTCGTGCACCACGTGGCGTCCCGCGACCGCGGCGCTCAGCTGTGTCCTCCTGCACGCCACGGCGCCCTGCGCTTGCCCCGTCCGCGGTTTTTCATGGGCACTCACTATAGCCTCGAACGCGCGCCGGCTCAACGCGAATTTGAGAAAGATGAGCGAAGCCGTTGCCCTCTGCCGCGCTGCGTGCCCCCGCCGTTCGCCGATTCACGTGCCGCCTCTCGTCGGAATCCCGGAGGGGCTCCGGCGTAGAGTTAGCACCGACGAACAATTCATGAAAAGGTACCTCAAAACACCCGAAAACGCTTCCATTTATAACGAAACCCCTGGTGAACTTCTCGAAATGTCACACGAACGTATCACGCCATTTTTACCCGGTTACATGCGTTTGAGCGGTCATGATGTGTCACATGCGTATTACGTCGAATGTGGACGAAATTCATAAAGCAGCGCCTTATCTAAATAAAAGAATAGAAATGACCAGGGAAAATAGCCAAATTTACGAAACGGTGGCAAATTTTCGTTGACGTATCTTCACAAAATCCGTATCATTTCTGACGAAAACCACGAAGCGTGACCCTACCTCATCTTTTCACACTGCATGCAATGGGCGGTGAAGTGCGCCCTGAGCAGGATAGATACGAAAACCTATCGATTGGAAGAAAGGAAGGATGCTGGTATGGGAAGCAAGTTCGTGATCGCCGATCCACGGCTATGCGTGGGCTGCCATTCGTGCATGGCCGCCTGCCTGGTGAAGCATTTCGTGCCCGGCGACGTGCCCATGGCGCGGCTCAACGTCGTGTCCATCGGCAACGGCATGACCACGCCGATCGTGTGCCATCACTGCGAAGACGCGCCCTGCGCGGCCGCGTGCCCGACGACGGCGCTCTACCACGACGGCGACCGCGTGGCGGTCGACATCAGCCGTTGCATCGGCTGCCGCAGCTGCGTCATCGCGTGCCCGTTCGGGGCTGTGGAAATCGTCTCGCGGCAGAGCACGGCGCGCCTGCGCGACGTCAAGCTCAATCCCGTCGAAGAATCCTACGTCATCAAATGCGACCGCTGCGTCGACCGCGAGAACGGCCCGGCGTGCATCGAGGCGTGCACGTCCCATGCGCTGCGGCTGGTTTCCGACGCGGACTTCCGGCAGACCGTCGCCGCCAAGCACGCCAAGACGGTGGAATCGCCGCAGTCGGTGCTGTGAGGTGAGCCCCGGCGCTGGGAACGCCGGCGGCAGTCATTCGCTTCGCGCAGGCGCCGCAGGTGCAGCGCGGATGCGAAGAGGCGGGAGCGCAGGCGCTTCCGCGGGCGCGCGAAGGGACGCGCGCATTGCGAGCCTCGGCTCGCAGGGGATTGCGTTATTGCGACCGCGGGGGATGCGGTCGACGTGATAACGGAAAGCATCAGGGGAACGAGTGGTTAAGGAGGGAAACATGGAGAAGCACATGGTGGTGTGCCCCTACTGCGGGTCCGGCTGCAAGTTCAACCTTCTGGTTGAGAACGGCCTCGTCGTGGGGTCTGAGCCACTGAACGGCTTGACGAACCAGGGCGAGCTGTGCCTGAAGGGCTACAGCGGTTACGACTTCATCAACGACACGAAGATCTTGACGCCTCGTCTGTACCATCCGATGATGCGCACTTCGCGGGAAAAGCCGCTGAAACGCGTTTCATGGGATACAGCGCTCGACTTCGTCGCCGAAAAGCTGCTGGCGATCAAAGAGAAGTACGGACCGGATTCCATCTACTGCACCGGTTCGTCGCGCGGCACCGGCAACGAGTCGAACCTCGTCATGCAGCGCTTCGCCCGTGCGTGCATCGGCACGAACAACGTCGACAACTGCGCACGCACTTGACACGGACCTACTGTCGTCGGTCTGATTGACACCATCGGAGCAGGTTCTATGAGTTGCGGCGTTCCTGGTATGGAGGATGCCGGTTGTCTATTCCTGTTCGGCTACAATCCGAACACCTCGCACCCCATCGTGGCACGCCGCGTCGTGCGCGCCAAGGAGAAGGGTGCCAAGATCATCGTCGCCGATCCGCGCTTCATCGAAACCGCGCGCATCGCCGACATCTACATGCCCTTGAAGAACGGCAGCAACGTCGCGTTCCTCAACTCGTTCGCGTACTCGATCATCGACCAGGGCCTGGTGGATGAGGAGTTCGTGCGCGACCACACGACGGGCTACGAGGACTTCGTCAAGGTCGTCGAGCGCTATGCGCCCGAGCGCACCAAAGACATCACGGGCATCGACCCGGCCATGATGAACGAGGCCGCGCGGATGTATGCCACCGCCGAGCCGTCGTCGATCATCTGCTGGGGCATGGGCGTCTGCCAGCAGGTGCAGAACGTCGAAGCGGTGCACACCTGCGCCGCCATCGCGTGCATCACGCACCAGATCGGCAAGCCGAACTCCGGCGTCGCCCCGGTCCGTGGCCAGAACAACGTGCAGGGCGCCTGCGACATGGGCGCGCTGCCGAACTTCTTCCCGGGCTATCAGAGCGTCACCAATCCCGAGGTCCGCGAGAAATTCGCCAAGGCCTGGAACATCCCGGTCGACAAGCTGTCCGACCACGTGGGCTACAAGGTGTCCGACATCGGCCATCTGGTGGAGGACGGCAAGGTCCACGCGTTCGTGAACATGGGCGAAGACCCCCTGCAGACCGAGCCCGACGCCGCCAACCTCAAGCGGCAGCTCGAAGGCTTGGACCTGTTCGTCTGCCTGGACATTTTCATGACGCAGACGTGCGCCGAAGCCGACGTCATCCTGCCCGCCACCTCGTGGGGCGAGCACGAGGGCGTGTTCACGGCATGCGACCGCACGTTCCAGTACTTCAGCGCGGCGGTTCCGCCCAAGGGCGAGTGCCGTCACGACTGGCAGATCATCTCCGACCTGTCCACGCGCATGGGCTACCCCATGCACTACGAGAACACCAAGGAGATCTGGGACAAGGAATGCCGCGAGCTGTGGCCCGGGGCCTACGGCGCCACGTACGAGAAGATGGCGGGTCTGGGACATGCGCAGTGGCCCATCCCGACGCTCGACCATCCGGGCTCGCCCGACCTGTTCCTGGGCGGCAAGTTCTCCACGCCGGACCGCCGTGCGCGCCTCATCGCCCACGACTTCGTGTATCCCACCGAGATGCCCGACGAGAAGTACCCGCTCGTGCTGTGCTCGGTCCGCGAGGTCGGCCACTATTCGTGCCGTTCGATGACGGGCAACTGCGAGCAGCTGACCGACTTGGCTGACGAGCCGGGCTACGCGCACATCGCCCCTGCGGACGCCAAGGCGCGCGGCATCGAGCACGACGACCTCATCTGGGTCTACTCGCGCCGCGGCAAGATCATCACCCGTGCGTTCGTGGACGACCGCATCAATGAGGGCGCCATCTACATGACGTACCAGTGGTGGATCGGCAAGACGAACGATTTGATGCTGCACCACGTCGATTCCCGTTCGCATACGCCCGAGGACAAGTACTGCGCCTGCCAGGTGGAGCGCATCGACGACCAGATGTGGGCCGAAGAGCACTGCCAGGAGCTGTACATGGCGCTGAAGGAACGCCTGTTCAAGAAGGCGGACCGCCAGTACGTCGATTCCGACGAGCTGGGGGTGCCCACCGAGCTGGACGAGGCGGACGTCACGCCCGACCCGCAGCCGGCAACGGCGTAAGGGGCGCGAACACGAATCGGAGAAGGGGACGGCCGCTTCGCACCTGCGGCCGTCCCCCTGGGATGCGATACCCGAGAAGGGGTGAATCAATGAGTCGCTTTATCGCTATCAATCCGAACCGGTGCGTAGCGTGCGGCACGTGTCGTGCGGAGTGCAGCGAAGGGCACCGCAAGGCGGGCTTGCAATCCGAGCCGCGTCTGGCGCTGTACGAGAGCCGCGACGTCGTAGCGTCGTTGACCTGTCACCACTGCGCAGGGGCGCCGTGCGTGAAGGTGTGCCCGGTCAACGCGATTCAGCACTGCAAGGACGGGTGCGTCCGCGTTGACGAGCACCAATGCATCGGCTGCAAGCTGTGCGCCGTTACCTGCCCGTTCGGAGCAATACACATGGCGGGAACGCCGGTTTCCGGCGTCGCGGGCATGGAGTACCACGTGCCCACGTTCCCGGCCTCGACCGATCCGCTCATCCGGTGGCAGATCGGCGTGATCACGGCGGCGGTCAAGTGCGACCTGTGCGCATACGACCACGGCCATCCTCACTGCGTCGACGCCTGCATCACCAACGCGCTGCGTCTGGTGGAAGACCCCGACGACGGCGATGAGATCGAGCGCAAGCGCGTGGTGTCGGGCTACAAGAGCATCGCGATGCTCGAGAACTTCGACCCGCGCGAGGACGACCCCGAAGCTGCGCGCTTCGATGATTCTGCGGAAGGAGGGAAGTAGGACATGCAACTGTTTCTGATCTCGCTTGCGGTTTCCGGCGTCGGCGCGCTGCTGGCGCTGTTCACGAGCAAGTCGGAGCAAACGGGCAAGGTGCTGGGCTGCACCGCCGGCACCATCGCGTCGCTGTTCGCCATCGCGTCGGGCATCGGCGCCATCACGGGGCCGATCCAGACGACCACGGCGGCGATGCCGTTTTTCGCCTTCTCGCTGAGGCTCGACCCGCTCGCCGGCATCCTGATCACCGTCATCTCGGTGCTCGCGTTCGCCGCCTGGGTGTACGGGTTCTCGTACTTCGACGACTACAAGGGCAAGGGCATCGGCGTGATGTGCTTCTTCATGAACCTGTTCATCGCGTCCATGGACTGCGTCATCGCCGTGGACAACGTGTTCTGGTTCCTGGTGTTCTTCGAGCTCATGTCGCTCACGTCGTACTTCCTCGTGGTGGTCGAGCAGAACGAAGCGTCCATCAAGGGCGGCTTCATGTACTTCATCATGGCCCACATCGGCTTCATCATGATCACGATTTCGTTTTTGATCATGGCGAGCGTCACCGGGAGCTTCGAGTTCGCCGCGTTCCGCACGACGCACTTCGCGCCGGGCATCGCGTCGGTGTGCTTCATCCTGGCGTTTCTGGGCTTCGGCTTCAAAGCCGGCATGGTGCCGTTCCACTCGTGGCTGCCGATGGCCCATCCGGCCGCGCCGTCCAACGTGTCGGCGCTCATGTCCGGCGGCATGATCAAGATCGGCATCTTCGGCATCATCAAGGTGGGCTTCGACCTGCTGGGCGCGTCTACGCCCGAGATGTGGTGGGGCATCGTGGTGCTTCTGTTCGGCGCGGTGTCGTCGGTTCTCGGCGTCGCCTACGCGCTGGCGGAGCACGACATCAAGCGCCTGCTCGCGTACCACTCGGTTGAGAACATCGGCATCATCCTCCTCGGTGTGGGCGTGGCCCTCATCGGATGGGCGGCGAACCAGCCGCTGCTCGCGGTCCTCGGACTGCTGGCCGGCCTGTTCCACCTCATCAACCATGCCATGTTCAAGGGTCTGCTGTTCCTGGGAGCAGGCTCGGTTCTGTACGCGACCGGCACGCGCAATATGGAGATCTTAGGCGGCCTGCGCAAGGCCATGCCGACGACCGCCATCTGCTTCCTCATCGGCTCGCTTGCCATCTCGGCCATCCCGCCGCTCAACGGCTTCGTGTCCGAGTGGTTCACCTACCAGGGTCTCATCACCGCTGCGATGACGGGCGACGGCATCATCAAGCTCGTCTGCGCGTTCGGTGCCGTGATGTTGGCCATCACGGGCGCCCTCGCCGTCACCTGCTTCGTCAAGGCGTACGGCATCACCTTCTTGGGCGCTGCGCGCTCCGACGTGGCGGCCAACGCCAAGGAAGTGCCCGCCCCGATGAGGATCGCCATGGTCGTTCTGGCTGTGATCTGCATCTTCTTGGGCATCGGCGCTCCGCTCGTGGTGCCCGCGCTCACGCAGGCTGCGGCCGTCATCGCCGGCCAGGCCGCGATCGACTCCGCGTCCGGCGCGATGCTCGTGAACCCGGTCATCGACGCGACCATCTCCACGCCGCTGCTTGCGGTGCTCCTGATCGCCGCCGTGTTCATCCCGTGGGGCATCATCAAGGCCAAGAGCACGGGCGGTGTGTCCGAAGAGCCCGATCCGTGGGCGTGCGGCTACTACCCGAGCGCTGACATGCCGCTCGTCGCCAACAGCGTCGGCGCGCAGGTCAAGATGTTCTGGCATCCGCTGTACGCCATGCGCGACGGTCTGGCGTCTCAGGCGCCGGGGTACGCGCGTGCGTTCAAGGGCATCCAGAACTGGGCGTACAAGGTTCAGAACTGGGGAGACTTCCTTTTGGTCGATCCTATCGCCAAGTTCGTCGATGCCACGGCAAAGCTGTCGAGCAAGTTGGAAGGCGGCGACTTCCGCGTGTACATCTGCTACATCGTGGTCGCGCTCGTCGTGTTCCTCGTGCTCGCCATCGCAATCATCTAAGGGGGTGCTTCACATGGCAGAATTCATCATCGCTTTAGTGCAAGGCATCCTCTTGGTGCTCCTTGCTCCTCTGGCTTCCGGTATCGCACGGTGGTTCCGCGCGAAGGTGCACACCCGCAAGGGCCCGAGCATCTTTCAGGACTACCGCGACATCGCCAAGCTGCTCAAACGCCAGGACGTCCACAGCAACGTCTCGAGCCGCGTGTCGCGCATCATGCCGCCGCTCTACATCGGCTGCATGATCGTGCTGGGCATGGGCATGCCCATGGCGACGCGCTTCAGCCCGATTCCGTTTCTGGCCGACATCATCCTGGTCATCTACATGCTTGCCCTTCCGCGCTTCTTCTTCGCGCTGTCGGGCATCGACTCGGGTGACGCCTACGCCGGAACCGGCGGCGTCCGCGAGCTGATCATGGGCACGCTCATCGAGCCGTCTCTCATGCTGGCGCTGTTCGTCGCCGCGATCGCGTGCGGCACCACCAACGTGGGCACGATGGGCCAGATGGTGGGGGCCGGCACGGTCCAGTCGCCCATCGCCTTCGTCATCGCCGGCATCGCGTTCGCCGTGGCCTGCTACATCGAGATGGGCAAGCTGCCCTACGACGAGGCCGAAGCCGAGCAGGAACTGCAGGAAGGTCCGCTGCAGGAGCTGTCCGGTCCGTCTCTGGCCATGATGCACATCGCCGTGCCGATGAAGCAGGTGGTGCTGGCCAGCATGTTCGTCGCCATCTTCCTGCCGTTCGGCAGCGCCGTCGACCTGTCGGTCGCGGGGCTGGCCGTGGGAACGGTGGTGTACCTGGTCAAGATGGTCGTCATCCTGGTCGTCACCATGGTCATCGAGAACTGCGTGAGCCGCGTTCGCTGGAAGTTCGTCGGCCATCAGACGTGGTTCGTGTTCGCCATCGCAGTGTGCGCCTTCGCATTCTGCGTGCTGGGAATCTAACGAAAGGGGGAATGTAACATGACTATGCTTGCCGCTGCTTCCATTCTCATACCTTTCGTGATCGCGTTCCTCATCGTCGTGTCGCCGCGCAAGGTCGACAAGGCGCTGTGCATCGCGGGCGCCGTTCTGGCCTCGCTCGCCACGCTCGGCGTCGGCGCAGTGTTCGCTTCCGGTGGTATGGAAACACAGGTCGTCACGTGGCTTCAGTTCGGCACCGTGCCGATCATGGGCTTCGTGTTCGACAAGGTCAGCTGCCTTCTGGCGCCGACGTTCGTCATCATCGGCCTTCTGGTCACGATTTACTCCACGGCGTACCTCACGCCGGAGAACCGCGAGCATCCCGATGAGCCGCGCCGTCGCTTCTACGCGTTCATGATCATCTTCATCGCGGCCATGGCGGGGCTGGTCTACAGCTCGACGATCATCGGCCAGCTGGTGTTCTTCGAGATCACGGGCGCGTGCTCGTGGGCGCTGATCGGCTACTACGGCACCGACATCGCCAAGAAGTCCGCCATGAAGGCCCTCATCGTCACGCATGTGGCGTCGCTGGGCCTGTACCTGGCGGCCATCACGATGTTCGTGCAGACCGGCTCGTTCGAGCTCACGTCGCTTGCGGCGCTCGCACCGGGCTGGAAGACGTTCGTGATGCTGTGCATCCTGTTCGCCGCCTGGGGCAAATCCGCCCAGGTCCCGTTCTACATGTGGCTGCCGTCCGCCATGAACGCGCCCACGCCGGTGTCCGCGTATCTGCACGGCGCCTCGATGGTGAAGGTGGGCGTCTGCGTGTTCGCCCGCGCGCTCATCGACGCCGGCACCGTGTCGACCACGGTCGGCTGGGTCGTCGTCATCGGCGGCATCATCACCTGCGTGTTCGGCTTCCTCATGTACCTGCCGCAGACCGATATGAAGCGCCTGCTCGCCTTCTCCACGATCAGCCAGCTGTCCTACATCTTCCTGGGCTTCGGGTTCGCGATCTTCGGAAGCGACATGGCCTTCACCGGCTCCATCATGCACATCTTCAACCACGCGTGGGCGAAGACGCTGTTCTTCCTCATCGCCGGCGCGTTCAGCACCATCATGGGCACGCGCATGCTCCCGCAGCTGCGCGGCGTCATCAAGAAGCAGCCGCTTCTGGGCGTGGGCTTCGTGTGCGCGGCTCTGGCCATCGCCGGGTGCCCGCCGCTCAACGGCTTCTTCTCGACGCTCAACGGCTTCTTCTCGAAGTTCTACATCTTCGCCGGCGGCTTTTTGACCGCGGCGAACAACGGGCCTCTGATGTTCATCGTCGTCGTCGCCCTAATCGAGACGGTGCTCACCTTCATGTGGTTCCTCAAGTGGATCGGCAGCGTGGTCTTCGGCGAGCCCAGCGAGGTCGTCGAGAAGTCCGCTCCGCTCCCCAAGGCGATGGCGTTCGTGTTCGTCGTCTTGATCGTCATGACGTTCTGCTCCAGCGTTATCGCGGCAGCGTGGCTTGGTTAGGAGGGGAGAATGGAAACTGGTTATATGATCGTCAACCTGCTCGGTTGCGTGCTGATCATCACCTCTACGCTGGTCGTGCTTTCGCGCAAGCTCAAGCAAGCCGCCTACACGTACGCGATCCAGTCCCTCGTGATCGTCGCGATGTTCTTGACGCTGGCGGTGACGTGCGGCTCGACCGACCTGTACCTGTGGTCGGGCTCGGCCTTCATCACGAAGGTCGTCTTGGTGCCGGCGATCATGCTCTACGCGATCAAGAAGATCGGCCCCAAAGCCGACGAGGAGATTCCCTCGAAGCTCGGGCCCATCGGCTGCGTCATCCTGGTGGTCATCGAGCTGGTCGTGTGCTACCTGGCCGTCATGAACGTGACGCTTCCGACCGCGGCCGAGGCCCATCCGGCGCTCGCCATCGCGCTCGCGCACTTCTTCATCGGCCTGACGTGCATCGTGTCCCAGCGCAACATCCTGAAGCAGGTCTTCGGGTACTGCCTGATGGAGAACGGCTCGCACGTGACGCTCGCGCTGCTCGCGCCGAGCGCTCCCGGCCTGGTGGAGACCGGCATCGCCACCGACGCCATCTTCGCCGTGATCATCATGGTCATCGTGGCGTACAAGATCTACAAGAAGAACGACTCGCTCGACGCGGGCGAGCTCATGAATCTGAAAGGCTAGGTGATATCGCATGGATTTGTCGGTTCTGTTGATCGTATTGCTGGTATCGCCTCTGATCGCGACGCTGATCATGGCGGCGCTGCCCGCGAAGTCGGTGGGCCGTCCGGTGTACGAGGGTCTGCACATCCTGTCCATCGTCGTCGTGTTCTGTCTCGCCGTATACCTGGTGTTCAAGCAGTTCACCACTGGGCAGAACATCATGGCGGCCGCCGAGTGGTTCCGCATGGATGCCCTCGCGAGCATCTTCATCGCGCTCATCGGCGTCATCGGGTTTCTGGTCGGCCTGTTCTCGGTGCCCTACATCCGCCACGACGTGGAAGTGGGCAACATGGACAACGGCCAGGTGAAGACGTACTACGCGTTCTTCAGCCTGTTCTTGTTCACCATGCTTCTGGCGGCCTCGTCCAACAACATCATCATGATGTGGATCTGCATCGAGGCGACGACGCTGTCCACGGTGTTTCTGGTGGGCGTCTACCAGACCAAGCTCGCGCTCGAGGCGGCGTGGAAGTACGTCATCGTGTGCACCGCGGGCGTGGCGTTCGGCCTGTACGGCACGCTTCTGTTCTATGCCAACGCGGCGTCGGTTCTGGCCGACAGCACCAAGGCGGCGTTCTGGAGCGAGATCCTGCCGTACGCCTCGCAGCTCGACCCCACGGTCGTGGCCATCGCGTTCACGTTCTGCGTCATAGGCTTCGGCACCAAGGCGGGACTGTTCCCGATGCACACGTGGCTGCCCGACGCGCACTCCGAGGCGCCCAGCCCCGTGTCCGCGCTTCTGTCCGGCGTGCTGCTGAAGGTCGCCGTGCTCGTGATCATCCGCTTCTACGTGCTCACGATCGGCTGCATCGGCCAGCTGTTCCCGTCGATCATGCTGACGACCATCGGCATCCTGTCCGTCGTGGTGGCGGCGTTCTCCGTGTACTACCAGAACGACCTCAAGCGCAAGCTGGCGTACCATTCGTGCGAGAACATCGGCATCGTGGCGCTGTGCCTGGGCTTCGGCGGTCCGCTCGGCATCGCCGCGGCGCTTCTGCACAGCGTGTTCCACGGCCTGACCAAGGCGCTTCTGTTCTGCATCTCGGGCAACGTGCTCATGAAGTACGGCACGCGCGACCTGCGCAAGGTCACGGGCGTCATCAAGGCGGCGCCGGCGACCGGCACCATCATGGCCATGGCGTTCTTCGCCCTGGCAGGCTTTCCGCCGTTCGCCATGTTCAACTCCGAGATCACGGCGTTCATGGCCGGCTGGTCGGCGCACCAGTACGTCGTCATCGTGATCTTCGCCATCGCGCTCACCGTCGTGGTGTGCGCCTGCGCCCATGTGGTGTCGGCGTCGGTTCTGGGCGAGCCGCCCGAGCACATGGAGAAGAAGGACGTTCCCTGGAGCGCCCTCGTTCCGGAAATCATCCTGGCGTGCCTTATCCTGTGGTTCGGCTGCGCGCTGCCCCAGCCGATCCTCACCGGCGTGGACAACGCGACGAGCATCGTGCTGCAGCAGGATGTCGACCCGGCAGACACCGGATCGCTTCTGTCCGGCATAGCCAATGCCGTCCAGGGAAAGTAGAGAGGGGGTACCACCTGTGACGAAAGAGAAGAACCCGTACGCTGGCCGCCCGGGCGCGACCCACGTGGAAGCGGTCAAGGAGCGCTTTCCCGGCGCGGTGACCGACGTGTCCTGGTCGACCGACTACCAGCCGGTCATCACCGTGGACGCGGATTCGGCGCCCGGCGTCATCGAATACCTGTACTACGAGCGCGGCGGTTGGATGCCGGTCATGGCGGCCAACGACGAGCGCCCGCTCATCAACAAGTTCGCGCTGTACTACATCCTGTCCATGGAAGAGCAGGACAAGTGCATGCTCACCGTGCGCTGCGAGCTCGACCCGGTGTCGGGCGAGTTCCAGGCGGTGTCGGCGCGCGTGCCCGCCGCCGTGTGGTCCGAGCGCGAGGCGCAGGACCTGTTCGGCCTCACGGGCCGCAACATCCTTGACAACCGCAACCTGGTGCTGCCCGACGACTGGCCCCAGGACCTGCATCCGCTGCGCAAGGACTCGATGGACTACCGGTTCCGTCCCGCGCCCACGCGCGAGATCGAGAACTACGACTTCCTGAAGGACACGGGCGACCACGAGACGCGCGTCATCCCCATGGGGCCGATGCACATCACGTCCGACGAGCCGGCGCACTTCCGCCTGTACGTCGAAGGCGAGCAGATCATCGACGCCGACTACCGCATGTTCTTCATCCACCGCGGCATGGAGAAATGCGCCGAGTCGCGCCTGAACTACGACGGTGTGAACTTTTTGGCCGAGCGCATCTGCGGCATCTGCGGCTACGCGCACTCGGTGGCGTACGCCGAGACGGTCGAGCGCGCCCAGGGCATCGAGGTGCCCAAGCGCGCCCAGTACATCCGCTCCATCCTCATGGAGGTCGAGCGGCTGCACTCGCACCTGCTGAACCTGGGCCTCGTGTGCCACTACACCGGCTTCGACACGGGCTTCCAGCACTTCTTCCGCATCCGCGAGGACGCGATGGATCTGGCCGAGCTGCTCACCGGCGCGCGCAAGACCTACGGCTTGAACATCATCGGCGGCGTGCGGCGCGACATCCTGGCGTCCCAGACGGCCGAGACGTTCGCGAAGATCGACAAGCTGCGCGACGACACCAAGCGCCTGTGCGACCAGATGCTGTCCACGCCGAACTTCCGCAAGCGCGTGGAGGGCGTGGGCATCCTGGCGCCCAAGATCGCGCGCGACTACAGCCCGGTGGGCCCGGTGGTGCGCGGCAGCGGCTTCGCCCGCGACGCGCGCTGGGTGCACCCGTTCGAGGGCTACCAGTACATCGCCGACCACCACAAGCCGTTCACGGAGGAGTCCTGCGACGTGAAGGGTCGCACGCTCGTCCGCGTGCACGAGGTGCTCGACAGCATGGACATCGTGGAGGAGCTGCTGCGCGACGAGCTGCCGGCCGGCCCCATCCTCAACGACAAGTTCCACATCGAGCCGGGCAAGTTCGCCATTGGCTACGACGAGGCGCCGCGCGGCGAGAACGTGCACTGGTCCATGATCGGCAACAACCAGAAGACCTACCGCTGGCGCGCGAAGGCGGCCACGTACAGCAACTGGCCGGTGCTGCGCTACATGTTCCGCGGCAACACGATTTCCGACGCCGCCCTCATCGTGGGCTCCATCGACCCGTGCTACTCGTGCACCGAGCGCGTGAGCATCGTCGACGTGAAGAAGCGCAAGGAGCAGATCCTGACCAAGCAGCAGTTCGAAGAGTACGGGCGCACGCAAAAGCACAGCCCGATCGACATGTAGGGGAGGTGCGCCGTGTTCAAACCGATCAAGGAAATGATGCGCGTCGGAAACGCCACGACGAAGTACCCCTTCGCTCCCCTCGAGCGACCGGAGGGAGCGCGTGGCAAGCCCGAGCACGACAGCGCGAACTGCATCGCGTGCGCTGCCTGCGCCGTGGCCTGCCCGCCGAACGCCATCCAGATGGTCGTCGACCCCAAGGGCGGCACCATCATGTGGTTCATCAACTACGGGCGCTGCATCTTCTGCGGGCGCTGCGAAGAGGTGTGCCCGACCAAATGCATCAAGCTGTCGCGGGAGTTCGAGCTTGCCGTCATGGACAAGAACGACCTCGAGGAGACCTGCACGTACCCGCTGCAGAAGTGCTCGCAGTGCGGCAAGTACTTCGCCTCGGCCAAGGAGGTCGCCTATGCGGGCGACATCCTGGAGCAGCAGGCGGAAAACGACGAGGAGGCCAAGCGCGCGCGGGAGCTTCTGAGCGTCTGCCCCACGTGCAAGCAGAAGGCCGACGCCTACCGCGCCAAGCGGCGGGTCGACACCGTGGGCGACCCCACGCCCGACCCCACGCCCGAGCAGATGGACGAGGCGCGCAAGCAGGCTGATAAGAACAAGGCTGAACGGAGAAAGGAGGCGAGGTTCTGATGACGATCGTCGATCGTCCGCTTCCGGACCGGCTCCAGTACAAGCCCGAGAAGATCGAGCTTGACGAGAGCGTGAAGAAGGCCAAGGCGGCGCTTTTGAACGACATCAAGCGCTCGGTGTACATCTACCGCTGCGACCTGGGCGGATGCAATGGCTGCGAAATCGAGATCTTCGCGACCATCACGCCGGTGTTCGACGCCGAGCGCTTCGGCATCAAGAACACGCCGAGCCCGCGCCATGCGGACATCCTCGTGTACACCGGCGCCGTGACGCGTC
This sequence comes from uncultured Eggerthellaceae bacterium, assembly GCA_903789375.1. Classification (GTDB taxonomy): domain Bacteria; phylum Actinomycetota; class Coriobacteriia; order Coriobacteriales; family Eggerthellaceae; genus CAIFEB01. The sequence goes on from CAIFEB010000020.1 coordinate 34,072, forward strand.
CCATGCGCGTGCCCGCGCTGCGCGCGTACCATGGCGCCCCCGACCCGAAGCTCGTCATCTCGTACGGTGCGTGCGGGTGCACGGGCGGCATCTTCCACGACAACTACTGCGTGTGGGGCGGCACCGACCGCATCCTGCCGGTGGACGTCTACATCCCCGGCTGCCCGCCGACGCCGGCGCAGACCATCTACGGGTTCGCGATGGCGCTCGGGCTTCTGGGCCAGAAGCTCCACCACAAAGACATCGTGGAGGACGGCTCAGTCAAGGCGCAGCTGCGTTTCGCCGACGTGCCGTACAAGGTGCGCACCACGCTCGAGCGCGAGGCGCGTCTGTACTCGGGCTACCGCATCGGGCAGGACCTGTCCGATGAGTTCATGGAGGCGCTCGAACGGGACGGCAGCGTGTTCGCCAACATCAACGACCTGATCGCCGCGCAGTCCGACAGCCGCAAGGCCGAGGTGTTCCGCAAGCTGAGGGGCGATTTGGAGGACATGGTCGTAACGCCCGAGCAGCAGGAAGCGCAGCTGAAGAAGGGTCTCGAGCGCGTTGTCCCGCATGGCGACCAGCCGGATGCGACGACGCAGGCCATCCTTCGCGGAGCGGGGGTGCAGTAGGCGATGGGCATTGCGGCGTCTGAGGAAGCATCCGAGGCGATGCGGGCGCACCATGCGTGCGCGGAGTCGAAGGTGATCGGGCCGACGAAGACGCCCGATGTCCCGATGGTTGTGTTCTACCGGCTGAGCAGGAGGTTCGTCGACACGGAGCGCTCGATTTCCAAGGAGGCGTCCGACATCGTCTACTACACGTTGGAAGTCGGGCACCACACCGGGCTCATCGACTGCTTCGACGAGGAGCTGTCCTGTCCGCTGGATACCTACCGCGCCATCTGCGCACGGTTTCCCGAAGGCGGCGAAGCCCGCTACAAGCTTGAGGGCATCCTCCGCAGCGGCGAGATCCAGGTCGACCGTTCGAGCGTTCCGCAGCTCGAGGAGCCGGTGGCGGAGGTGAGCGCCCGGGTGCAGGACGACCCGGACGTTCCCGCCGCCGAGAAGACGTGGCTCGCCGCGTTTTCTAAGCTTGTCGGACAGATCAAGCGTGATCCGGTTCTGTACCTGATGGGAAGGGAGCGCATGCCATGAGCGGAAACATCGTGCTGACGGTGGGCGCGGTGCTGCGCGGCGACGATGCCGCGGGCCCGTACCTGAGCAAGCTGATCCAAGAGGATCCCGTCGACGGCTGGGAAGAGCTCGAGGGCGGTCAGATGCCCGAGGACTACATCGCGGTCGTGCGGCGTGCGCATCCCGACGTGCTCATCGTGTTCGATGCGGCGGCGATGGATCTTGCGCCGGGGGCCCTGCGGCAGCTGGAGCCGGACGACGTGGCGGACGATTGCCTCATGACCAGCCATGCGCTACCGCTGTCGCTGTTGCTCAACGAGCTTCACGATTCTTGTGGCAAGGTGGTGTTCATCGGCGTGCAACCGGCCCAGACCGAGTTCATGAATCCGCTCACGCCAGCGGTGCGTGAATCGGTGGAGTCGCTGTACGACGCGTTGAAGGAAGGCACCGATATCTCGAGCGTCGCGCCCCCGTACGAGGGTCCGGCGCCGGCATACAAGGAGGCGTAGTTTTCAATGGCGGAAGAGATTTCCAAAGCGGATGTTTTGGCCGTCAAACCCGACTGTCGCGCAGGCGCTGCGGCAGAGGCCCAAGGCGAGAACGTCGCCATCGGCAAGGCGAACAACACCCCGGCGCGTTTGTTCGTCTTGGCGTTGATGGCGGGCTTGCAGATCGGCTTCGGCGCGCTGTTCATGACCTACGTGAAGGCCGACCAGACGCTGTCGTTCGCGGCGTCGTCGCTGCTCGGCGGCCTGGCGTTCTCGCTTGGCCTGCTGTGCGTCATCGTGGCGGGCTCCGAACTGTTCACCGGCAACTGCCTGATGGTCATGGGCGCCTGCAGCAAGCGCATCACCTGGGCAAAGACGATCAAGAACTGGGTCATCGTCTGGATCGGCAACTTCCTGGGGTCGCTTGTGCTGGTGGCCGTGGTCGTGGGTGCCGGCTTCATGAGCATGAAGGCGGGCGACAACACCGTCGGCAACCAGATGGTCACCGTGGCGGCGGGCAAGATCAACCTCGGGCCGATGCAGATCTTCTGCCGCGGCATCGTCTGCAACGTGCTGGTCTGCCTGGCCGTGTGGATGGGATTCTGCGGTCGCACCGTCATCGACAAGGTGTTCACGTCGATGATGCCGGTCATCGCCTTCGTCGCGCTCGGCGGCGAGCACTGCGTGGCCAACATGTTCTTCCTGCCGATGGGCGTCGTGGCGTCCAACAGCGGTTACGGCTCGCAGGTGCTCACGATGGGCGGCGCGCTGTACAACATCGGCCTGGCGACCGTGGGCAACATCGTCGGCGGCTGCATCTTCGTCGGCTTGGTGTACTGGTTCTCGTATCGGAAGAAGGAGACGAAGTAGCACGACACCCCGGGTCGAGCAGGCTGGCGCCGACCCGGGGCGTTTGATGGGGGCGCAGCTTCGAATCCCAGCGGGGCTGCGCCGGGCGGGGCGGCACGGCGTGTGCGGCCCCGGATGTCTGGCACGTGGGTGCGGGCTATACGTGGTACCGCAACCACGCGCGGGCACGATGGGCGGCCGACGCGTCCGGCGCTGGCGGACGTTGGCGGCGCGAGCGTTTGCGTTGACGGGTGCGTGTGTCGGCTGCGTCGGCGGGTGCCTAGCGCTCGGTCGGCGGCGCATTGAGCGTGCGCTTGAGCAGCGGCTTGTCGAAGGACACCACCTTCACGTCGCTGTTCAGGGCGTTGCGGGCCACCATCAGGCAGTCCACATAGTCGAGCATGCTCGACCCGAACAGCCGCGTGGCGTAGCGCACCGCTTCCTCGTCCACCACGTAGATGTCGTCCATAAGCTGGAGCAGCACGTAGGCGATCTGCGAGCGGGGCACGCGGTACACGTCGCGCAGCGAGACGGCCACGCGGGCGAAGATTTCGGGGTAGGTGAACGCGTTGCCGGTGGCGATGGCGTCGGACGCTTCCTTGAAGTACCGTTTGTGGTCCTTGATCAGGTAGCGCATGATCACGGTCTCATCGATTAGCAGTCTCATATTTGTCGTCCAGCGATCTGATCCATGCCGCGCGTTCCGATTCGCGCAGCTCCTGATGTGCGTACACGCTCAAACGGCCCTGGGCCTTCATCTGGCCTTTGCCGGTCGAGGCGATGGGTCGGAACGGAAACCCGTTGTCCTTGATCGATTGTTTGATGAACATGCGCACCGCTTCCGAGAGCGACGTGCCCAGGTTGGCGTACAGCTCTTCGGCTTTGGCCTTGTCGTCCGGGTCGATGCGCACGTGAAGAATGGCATCCTTCGGCATTGCGGTTCGTCTTCTTTCCTAGAATGGATTACGAACGTAATGCATGGGAGTATACCATGCGCAATCGGAGGGCAGATGACGCGCGGAAGGACTCAGACGGACGAGGGGCTGGCGGGCGTAGCGCCGGCCAAGGCCCCGGCGACCGGGACGGCGGCTGGCACGGCGCCGACCGCCGGAGCGACGACGGCCGGAGCGGCGGCTGGCGGCGAGCCGGCAGGCAAGGAGCCGGCGGCTGGGACGGCGGACAAGCTTCGCGATGTGGCGTTCGCCGCGGTCGTGGGCGTGTTCGCCGGGCTTGCGGCGGTGCTGCTGTCGGTGGTGGTCGCCTGGATGGAAGGCGTTCATGCCGCAAACCCCTTGACCACGGTGGTGCTCCCGCTTCTGGCGGTGGCGGAGGTGGCGCTGTATCGCGCGCTCAAGGTCCCGTTCGGCACGAGCACCGCGTCGATTTTGGCGAAGTGCCGCGCAGGCGAGCTGCCCAGCTGGAAGGTTGCGCCGGCGATCTTTCTGGGAACGACGGCGACGATCGCAGGCGGTGGCTCCGTGGGCAAGGAGGCGGCGGCGCTCCAGATGGGAGCCGGCGTCTCGGCCGCGCTCGTGGGGCTGCGCGATCACTGGCGGGCGCGGCGTGCTGGCGCTGTTGCCAGCGCGCCGGCGAAAACGGCGGTCCGGGCGGCTGGCAGCGCAGCCCAGGCT
>CAIFEB010000021.1:0-28475 GCA_903789375.1 uncultured Eggerthellaceae bacterium
GGCAAGTGCATGCGCCCCTCCGGCGCGAGCTGCTCGGGACGCCCCGGAAACCGCGCGTCGGACGCTGGAACTGGGATTTCGCTAATTCGGGCGTGCGTGCAAGGGCATACGCCCTTCTGTCGCGAGATGCTCAGCATGCCCCGGGAAGCGCATGTCGGACGCTGGGTCCTGTGTTTCCTCTTGGGACGTCTTTGACCTGCTTGTGGGGCGACTAATCTTCGAATGCGGGCGTGTAGAGCTTGTCGATGCCCTCGCCGTTTATCTCGGTGATGTCCGTGAGACCGTGGCTCAAGGCTATCTTGATCGCCTTCATCTCGGCGTTGGCGAGGCCGCCGTCAACGATTTCCTCCCCAAGGCACGTGCCGCGCCATACCGTGGTAGTTATCCCTTCGATTGGGTGCTTGAAATCGCAGAACAGCTTACCGATGGGCTTGCCGTTCCACATGATGGCCACGCTCTGGTTGTCGTCGATGTACATGCGCCCTCCCCTGACGAACGTTGCGAATCGTGGCGTGCAGGGGTACCGCGAACCCTCGCACGCGTCCCGCCATTCGCACAATGCAACGCCAAAGCATGCTACGACAATTTCCCAATCTGGCGCAAATCCCCTGTTCGTACGCTCATATGTGCGATGCCAATGCGCGGGCTGAGCGGTCGCGTGCGCGAAACGGCCAAGCCCAGGCGCTCTGCAGCAGCGCGGCTTGCGACGTAGGCATACACTCACCATGCGACCTTGCGAGCGATGGCGCCCGGCCCGGCCGTTACGCTGAACTTCCCCGAATGTGATACCTTCCACACTGCGCAACCGTCCGTGCTCGGGATTTGCGTGCGCATTCGCCACAGAGCCGTAGGGCACCCGTCTATGACCGCGCGCTCTCCATGCGATCGCGAATAGCCTGCGAAGCTTCGCAGACCCCGCGCGAGAACTCGATGATCTCCCCGTCGGAGCTATCGACCCAGCAGCTCAAATGATGGGAGCAATCGGACAGGCCCATGACGCTGCTGAAGGTGTTGACGAATCTCGTCACGTCATCGATAACGGAAAGCTCATCCCTATCGAACGGCGCATCGTCGCACGCCAGAGGAACGAGCACCTCGCCAAGGGAGAATACGCCGCCCAGACGAAAACGCAGGACCCAGCGGCCGGCACGCGGTTTCCGGGGCGTCCCGAGCAGCTCGCGCCGGAGGGGCGCATGCTCTTGCCCGCGCGCCCGATCGAACGGAATCGTAACCCTCGGCGGCTGGCACGCGGGTTCCGGGGCGTGCTGAGCAGCTCATGCCGGAGGGGCGCATGCCCTTGCCCGCGTGTCTGAGCGAGCGAAGCGAGCGAGTTCGCGGGCAATGCGCCCTGCAAGTATGAGCAGGTGCGAAGCCAGCCCCGGGAACCTGCGTTCCAGCCGCCCGGGGGACTCGCAGGCCGACACGCGAGCGAGTTCGCGGGGGCAATGCGCCCTGGAGGCGCGAGCGGGTGCGAGGCCCGTCCCCGGGAGCCACGTGCCGGACGCTCAGGAGGCTGGCGGTTTCAAAAAAAATGCCAGCCCCCGAAAGGACTGGCATTCCAATCACGCTCTGCAAGCGAAAAGGCTATTCCGCCTTCTCCTCGGTCGCAGCCTCAGCAGCAGGAGCCTCAGCGGTAGCCTCGTCAGCAGCCGGCTCGGCAGCAGCAGCGGCGGCAGCGGCCTTCTCGGCCTCGGCGGCAGCCTTGGCAGCCTCAGCGGCGGCCTTCTTCTCGTATGCCTCGCGACGCTTGGCCTTCGCAGCGGCCTTCGCCTCGCGCTCTTCCTTGCGCTTGGCCTCGGCGGCAGCAGCCTCGGCGGCATGCTTGGCCTTCTTCTCGGCCTCGCGCGCAGCCACCTGCTCCTTGGCGGAGCCGAACTTGTCGGCGAAGCGCTGGACGCGTCCGCCGGTGTCGATGAACTTCTGCTGGCCCGTGTAGAACGGGTGGCACTCGTTGCAGATTTCGACGCGGAGCTCAGGCTTGGTCGAACGCGTCTTGAACGTGTTGCCGCAGCTGCACGTCACCGTGCACTCCACGTAGTCAGGATGGATTCCAGGTTTCATAGGGTTCTCCTTTTTCGGGCCTTGGTTTCCGACCAAGGCGGAAGACAAGCCTTTGCACTATAACACGCACGCCCGCGCGCGACCAGCATACGCGACCGGCTCCACACGAGCTTCAAGCGCAAGCGCCGTGTTGCGCGCGCTGCGAATGCCCAGCCGCACGTCACGGACACTCGAGCGCGTCCCGCTCCTCAGCTCGCCGCCCCTTCGGCTTCGAACACGTCGATGAGGTCCTGCTGCGAGTGGATGTCGAGCTTCGCGTAGATGTGCTTGACGTGCGCTTTCACCGTGTTCTTGGAGATGACCAGCTGCTCTTCGATGTAGGTGCGGTCGCGGCCGCGCGCGAGCATCCCGAACACCTCGCGCTCGCGCTGCGTCAGCCCGTACTTGTCGGCGATAGCCGCGCACCGCTCGTTGAACTCGTCCTCGGGGCTCTGCGCGACGTCGATGCTCGCCTCGATTTCCGCCTGCGCGTCCTGCACTTCCTCGACCGTCTTCTCGAAGCTGAACCGGCGCAGTCCGATGAGCGCGTAGCCCGTGATCACCATGACGAGCACGCCCGACAGCGCCACGAGCCCCTCGTGAGAGCCGGCGACGAGCGCGTTGCCGAACACGCCGAGCGCGGCGCCCGACAGCGTGCCGAACGACGACACGCCGTGCCCCCACGCGAACACCGACACCGACGCCGCGCGGTTGCGTCCCGCAAGCGAGATGAGCACGATCCACATCAGCATCTCGAACAGCGCGCTTCCCATGTTCAGGAGCACGTTGCTCAGAAGCCGCACGTCGGGCAGTTGCGCGGTGATCATGAAGAATCCGCCGATGATCAGGAGGAATGCGATTTCCGCCGTCAGGTCGGCTCCAGGAACGCGCGGCGCGAACAGCGTCACAACGGCAAGGATGGCGATGGGCACGAGCACGACCAAATCCGCCACCGGTGCGCCGGCCACCTCGCCGAACCGCAGGCTGTAGCCGAACGCCAGCTTGAACAGGAACAGGCACACGAACAGCTGGCTCGCGAGCGGCAGAAACGTCGAGGGGCGCGTGATGGCGAGGTCCGCCGGAGCAGGCACGCCCGCCACCTCTTCGAGCAGGTCGTCGGCCGGGTGCGCGATCAATATGAATGCGACAAGCGGAAGCACAAGGTACGCGATGAGCCCAACGAGCATCGGAAGGAAGTTGAGCATCGCCTCAGCCGCGTACCCGCAGGTGAACGCAAGGGCCACCATGCAGCGCGTCTCGCGGAGGCCCATGCCGGTCGCCGCCAAGCCCACACCCACGAGCAGCCCGGAGCGACCCATCGAGAGCACGGACGACGAGAAGACCAGCAGCGGCGCGTTGCCCCACATGAGCGCCGGAAGCAGCAGCACGGCGCCCACCGCCAGGCACAGCGCCGTCGCGGCGTTGAACGTACGGGTGAGGCGCATTGTCTCGGGCCGAAACGTCGCCACCACGCCGAGCGCTAGAAGCACCACCGCCCCCGCCGTGACCGAGATGTCGCGCGCGTACGAGAATACAGGATCGAACAGGGGAAACACGACGCCGTTCATCAGCTGCGTCCCCAGCGTGACGAACGCGAGCGCGCACAACGGGCGCCAGAACGAGGGCGCGCACAGAAAGCCCCAGCGCCCTTCGCGCTCGTCTTCGCGCGGCGCGACCTGAGTCTGCAGCTCCGTTTCGCTGCGAGCGCTTGCCACCGCCTGCGACTTCGTTTCGTTCTGCGCGCTCACCGCTCCCCCTCGTCCTCAGGGCGTCATGCCGCCGCCCATTCGCTTGTCCATGTTGAGCATCATATCGTGCCTAACGCACGAAAGGGGCGGACGCTTTCATGCATCCGCCCCTATGGCTTAATCGAACCTGTGTTGCGCTCGGGTCGCCCTTTACGCCAGGCCCTTCGCCGCCAGCATGCCGGCGCGCTTGCCGAACGTCATCGTGCGTCCGCACGCCAGGCCGACGAACATGCTCGGGTAGGTGAAGCAGAAGAATCCGCCCGCGTCGTTGCCCACAACGTACAGCCCGTCGATGGCATCGCCTTCGTCGTCAACCGGATGCAGGTCCGTGTTCACCGCGACGCCGTCGATCGTGGCCAAGAACCACGAACCGGTACGGCAACCGTAGTACGGCGGCTGGTCGAGCGCAATCAGGCGGTACGGCTCCTTGTTGTAGTCGGGGTCGTCGCCGGCAGCGGCGTACTCGTTGTACTGCTTCCACGTGGCGACCGTCTGTTCGACGGGCAGGCCCAGCTTCTCCGCCAGCTCCTCCATGGTGTCGGCGGTCTGCACATAACCCTTGTCCTGAAGTTTCTGCAGGTCAGCCGGCATCGTCGAGATGTCTTTGTTGGACGGTGCGCCGTTGTCCCACGGGTACAGGCGGCAGCAGCCGTGCTCGTCGATCTGCTTGACGTCCTCGAAGTAGTTCGAGTCCCAGATGTCGACGTACATGTGATGGGGCTGCATCGACGCCGCGTGAAGGATGTAGTCGTACGGGCCGGACTCATTGCAGAAGCGCTTGCCCTTCGTGTTCACCTTCAGGAACGGCTGCTCGCCGAACCAGAACCACGCGCCCTTGACGTCGGCTCCCGGGAACTCGCCGGGCTTCACCGCCGCGCGGTTGAACGTGACGGCCGTGCCGACCGGGTCCATGTGCGCACCGCACCACAGCGCCGCCTTGATGCCGTCGCCGGAGTTGCCTCCTCCCGGAGGGGTGTTGATGCGGATGTCCTGGTTCCAGGGCTGACGCACCTCGAGCATCTCGGTGTTGGCGGCATAACCGCCGGTGCACAGGATGACGCCGTTCTTAGCGTTGACGCGCAGGTAGTGCTTGTCCAGGTCGCTGCGGCAGATGACGCCGGTCACGCGGCCGGTGGCATCCTGTTCGCACTTGATGAGCGAGGTGTCCCAGCGGAACTCGGCGCCCTTCTCGGTGGCGTAGTTCACCAGGTCCTGGCCGAACGACAGGTTCTTGTCGTCGGTGAGCTTCTGCGGGCTGTGGCTCGTGGCCCACGCACGCTCCGCCACGGACGTGTCGCCCACGCCGGCTTCCCAGTTCATCTTGAAGTTGCCGTCGCGTTCGCAGATGTCGGTGACCCAGTCCACCATCGCGCCGGACTCCTCGGCCCACAGGTTGATAAGGTCGCGATTGCAGGCGCCGTTGGCGTAGCGGACGATGTCCTCGATGGCTTCCTTCTTGTCGATCACGCAGTCGGGATGGTCGGCGTAGCCCTCGAGCTGCAGGCGCGAGTCGATGGCGCCGATGTCCTCGCGGACGTTGCCGACCTTGGACTTCTGGTCGATGCCGAGCACCTTCGCGCCGTTCTCGGCGGCGCTGATGGTGGCGATGACGCCGCCCGTGCCGATGCCCACGACCACGACGTCGTACTCGAGCGTCTCGGTGATGTCGCTTTCGGCGACGGTGGGCGCGTCGTTGAGCCAGCTCGGCTTGTTCGGGCGCTGCGTGCGCACGTCATAGGACGTGTCGGCAGCGGCGGCCGTCTCGGTCACGCCCTTGCCGCAGCCCGTCAGCGACGTGGCCGCAACGCCGAGCGCTGCAACGCCGGCGGCTCCGATGAACCCTCGACGGGATACGCTATGCTGCATCAGTCGTCGCCTCCCAACCTTCAGGCAGATTCATGTCATGGCACTTGGCGCAGTACAGCGTCGAGGTCTCGTGCGACTTGTGGCAGTCGGAGCACTGAACCGAGCCGTCCTGGTGGCTGGAGTGCGGGTTGTACTTGGCATCGTTGCCGTCGAATCCCCAGGTGCTGTCCACGACGTCGTTCCAGTCATGGCAGCCGCTCTTCAGGCAGGTCTCGGGGCTCGCGAAGCGATCGACGTTGGCGTCGACCAGATGCCCGTCAGCGGTGGTGGTGAACGTGTCGGACGACCACGCGATCACCTCGGTCAGCTGCTCGTTGAGCTTGGCCTCATGGCAATCGAGGCAGCTTAGGCCCGCCTCGGCGTGGGCGGTCACCAGCATGCCCTGGTCCCCCGACGAGTAGCTTTCGACGTAGGTGTCCATGGGGCTGTGGCAGACCGAGTTGCAGAATCCCGGCGTGTTGTGCCAGGCGAAGAACCCGACGCCGATGACCACGATGATGGCGACGACGACGGTTGGAACGACCCATTTCTTGTTGCGCTTCTTGGCTTTGGGCGCAGCGGCGGCCTCGTCCGTTTCCGGAGCGCGGCTCGTTTCCTCCTCGGGCATTCCATCCTCCTCTCGTTTCGGGGAAGACGGCGAATCTCCGCGTGGGTCCGCCGAGCGACGGGCGGCACGTACCCGCTTGCGCGGACGGCAGCGTGGCCATGCGGCAAGCGCGACCGCCCTCGTGGGCGACGCGACCGCATTCTGCGGGCTGCCGCGCCTTGCCGCGAACGCATCCGCATCTTGGATTGCGGACCTCCCAGCGCTTCGCGGCAGGGCGGGCGGCAGGCTGCACGCGCGGTGAGCGACGACGTCGCAGCCGGCGAGCCGCACGCGGGGATTCGGCGTCTTCCAACCTTTCCCTGTGGCTTCCGTTATGCGCCCACGCGGGCGCACGCGCTATTACCCGCAGGGGGTAATCTTTTCGTTTCCGCAGGTAAACGAGGGGTAAGAAGGATGTTGCCAAATCGTTGTGAGGTGGGGTGCGAGAACTGCAGCCAACGAACCGGCCGGACGAGCGGGGTCGGCCTCAGAGCACGAAAAACCCGAGCGCGCCGCACGCGAGCGCGATGAGCGCCGCCGCGACGACGTCGCGCGGGTAGTGGACGCCGCCCACGATGCGGCAGTACGCCACGACGGCGCAGGCGACGAACGCCGCGATGCCCGCCGGTGGCAGAAGCCACGTCAGCGCGCACGCGATGATGACCGCGCTCGCCAGATGGCGGCTCGGGAACGACTTGCCGTGCGTGTCCTTGTGGATGAGCGGATCGACAGCGTACGTCTCGTATGGGCGCGGCTCGTTCACGGCGGAGCGCACGACGGTCACCAGAGCGAACGTCGCCGCAGGAACGAGCGCCGCGCGCACGACCCGGACGTCCTGCCGAACGCACAGCCACATGAGCGTGCCCAGATAGACCGCCGCAATCAGGTAGACGAGTCCGCGGTCGAGCACCGCGAGCGCCCGCCGCGCCCGCGGGTGCGCGCGCCACGGCGCCGAGATATGTTCGTACCAGTCCGCATACATGCGACCATGATACCCCACGCGTTGGCGGAAGCGGCGCGGCTGGATGATGCGCTGGCAGGCGGCCGCCGGGCGGGACACCGCCCCGCCCGGCCCAACCTTGCTCCCCTACGCTTTCTCGATCTTCACGGCGCAGACCTTGTACTCGGGCACCTTCGCTACCGGATCCAAAAAGTCGCTCGTCAGCACGTTGCAGTTGCCTTCGCGGTAGTGCAGCGGCATCCACGTCTCGCCCGGATTCGTCCGCCGCGACACCCGCGCCGCGACCTCCACCTGCCCGCGGCGGCTCGACACGCGCACGCGCTCGCCGTCCGCGATGCCCAAGCGCTCGGCATCCTGGGTGTTCACCTCGATGAACGACTCGCCGCCCATCTCGTCGAGCCCGTGGGTGCGGCCGGTCATGGCCCGCGCGTTGTACTGGTACAGGATGCGCCCGGTCATCATGACGAACGGGTACTCCTCGTCGGGCAGCTCGCCGGAGGGCCTATACGGCGTCTCGGCGAACAGGCCCAACCCGCGCGCGAACTTCCCCACGTGCATGACGGGCGTGTCGGGGCCGTCCGCCTTCGGGCACGGCCACTGCAGCCCGTGCTCGAACGCCGGCTGGGCATCGAGCCGCGTGTGGCTCATGCCGCCATACGACGGCGTGAGGCTTGCCATCTCGTCCATGAGCTGGGCAGACGTAAGCCGCGGCTGCGGGTATCCCATGCGGTTCATCACGTCGGTGAAGATGTCGGTGTCAAGCCGCATGTCGCCTTCGGCCGTGACCGCGCGCCGCACGCGCTGCACGCGTCGCTCGGTGTTGGTGAACGTGCCCTCCTTCTCGGCGTAGCTGCGCCCCGGCAGCACGACGTCGGCGAACTTCGCCGTGTCGGTCAGGAACAGCTCGTCCACTACCAGAAAATCGAGCGCCTCGAGCGCCTGCTCGACCTCGGCCGTGTCCGGGTCGGTGCGCACCGGGTCCTCGCCGAAGATGAACAGGCCGTGGATGTCGCCGCGGATGGCCGCCGGCAGCACCTCGGTCGACTTCATGCCCGGCTTCTCGGGAATGTCTACGCCCCACGCCGCCGAGAACTTCGCGCGCACGTCGGGGTTGGCGACCTTCTGGTAGCCCGGCAGCACGTCGGGCGAGCCGCCCATGTCGCAGGCGCCCTGCACGTTGTTCTGGCCGCGGATGGGGTTGACGCCGCAGCCGCGCCGCCCCAGGTGCCCCGTGGCCATGGCCAGGTTGGACAGCGACATCACACCGTCGGTTCCCGTGGAATGCTCCGCCACGCCCAGGCAGTACAGGATGGCGGCACGGTCAGCCTGCGCGTACAGGTGCGCCGCCGCCACGAGGTCGCGCTCGGGGATGTTGCAGATGGCCGCCGCCTTTTCGGGCGGGTACTGCTCGGCCACCGCACGCATCTGCTCGAAGCCCTCGGTGCGCTCGTCCACGAACTCCTTGTTGACCAGGCCGTCGCGCAGGATGACGTTGAGCATGCCGTTGGCCAGGGCCACGTTGGTACCCGGCCGCACGCGCAGCTGCACGTCAGCGCGCTTGGACAGGCCGATCTCGCGCGGGTCGACCACGATCAAACGGCAGCCCCGCTCCACGGCGGCGCGCACCTGCATGCCGAGCACCGGATGCGCCTCCTCGGGGTTGGAGCCCACGAGCATAATCACCTGGGCGTCACGGCAGATATCTTCGATCGAGTTCGTCATAGCGCCCGAACCCAGCGTTGTTGCCAGACCGGCAACCGTGGGGCTGTGTCAAATACGGGCGCAGTTGTCGACGTTGTTGGTGCCGAACGCGCAGCGGACCATCTTCTCGAACAGGTAGATGTCCTCGTTGGTCGAACGCGAGCACGCGAACCCGGCGAGCGCGTCGGGGCCGTACTCGCGCTTCACGCGGCCGAGCCCCTCGGCGACGGCATCGAGCGCCTCGTCCCACGACGCGGGCTCGAGCTCGTGCGTTGTGGGGTTGCGCACGAGCGGTGTGCGCAGGCGGTCGGGCGCGTCGACGAAGTCGAAGCTGGCCGAGCGGCCCTTCACGCACAGACGCCGGTCGTTGGTCTGGCCGGGCGCCGCGTCGACGTCCACGATGCGGTTGTTGCGAACGACCAGGTCGTATTGGCATCCCACGGCGCAGTGCGGGCACGTCGTGCGCACGCGGCGCGTCTCCCACGACCGGTACGTGCGCCGCCGCTTCTCCACGATGGCGCCCGTGGGACACGCCGCTGCGCAGCAACCGCAGCTCTCGCACGTGGTGGCCTTCCAATCGGGTCCGAACGGCGCCTCGATGGTGGTGCGCATGCCGCGCTTGGCCGTGTGCAGCGTGTGGTTGCGCGCCTGGGTGTTGCAGGCGCCCACGCACCGCTGGCAGCGGATGCACAGGTTGGGATCGTACGCCAGAAACGGGTTGCTCTCCAAAATGGGCTTGCGCTCCTGCTCGACGCGCCACGCCGGCTCGGTGGCGCCGTAGGCGTTGCAGAGCGCCTGCAGCTGGCACGCGCCATTCTTGGCGCAGCTGAAGCAGTACGCCGTGGAATCAAGGCCGTGATCGGCCAGGATGATGCGCAACAGGTTGCGCCGGTACGTGCGCACGCGCTCGGTGTCGGTGTGGATGACCATGCCGTCGGCCACGGGCGTGTTGCACGCCGTGATGAAGCCGTCATGGCCCTCGAGTTCGACCGAGCACACGCGGCAGCTGCCGATGGCGCTCACCCCGCGCAGAAAGCACAGCGTGGGGATGGTGATGCCCGCCTTCGCGGCGGCGGCCTTGACCGTCATGCCGGGGCGCGCCGTCACCTGAAAGCCGTCGATCGTAAGCGTGACCAGCTTCTTCTTGGGGCTGTTACTCATACTGAACCCGGCCTCCTTCAGCCGAACCGATGCCGTACACGTCGCAGCGCAGGCACCGCGCGCACTCCTGACGCGCCTCCTGCGCGCTCATGCCGATTTCCACGCCCGCGAAATCACACCGGCGTTCGCGCGCGGGGCGCTCGGCGATGTTGACGCGCCCGACCGGCGTGCGGTCGTTGGGATGCGGCGCGGGCACGGCGATATCGAACGGCAGCGTGTGGTGGTACCCCAGGTACTCGTCGATGTTGCGGGCGGCCACCTTGCCGGCACCAATGGCCTTAATGACCGTCTTGGGGCCGGTCTGGCAGTCGCCGCCGGCGTACACGCCCGGCATGTCGGGCACGCGCAGCGCGTCGTCGGCAACGAAACGGTTGCGGTTGGTAGGCATGCCCGCCGCATTGAACGGCCCGGACACGATGTCTTGCCCCACGGCGACCAGGATGAGGTCGGCGGGGATGCGGTGCTGGGGCACGTCGAGAGCGACCGGCGACGGGCGGCCGTTGCGGATGGGACCCGTCATCTGGGGCTGCGTGAGCAGCGCCGTGCAGTGGCCGGCATCGTCCACCTCGATGGCGGCCGGCGCTTCCAACGTGACCATCTCCACGCCCTCGGCCACGGCGGACAGGACCTCGCTCTGCAGCGCCGTCATGTCCTCCTGACGGCGGCGGTACACGATGGACACCTCGCGCGCGCCCGCGCGCAGGGCCGTGCGCGAGCAGTCCATGGCGACGTTGCCGCCGCCGATCACGACGACGCGCTTGCCGGTCATGTCGGGCTCGGCGCCGTCGCCGATGTCGCCGAGCAGCTGCACGGCGGGGATGACACCGTCCGCGTCTATGTTGTCGATGGAGAGCGTGCGGCCGGTGTGGGCGCCGATGGCCACGAACACAGCGTCGTAGTCGCGGCGCAGGGCCTCGAACTCCTCTGTACCGATTTCGGCGCCGTACTTCACCTCGATGCCGCCGACAGACAGGATGGCGCGCAGGTCCTCGTCCAGGCGTTCGCGCGGGAAGCGGTATGCCGGGATGCCGTAGCGCATCATGCCGCCGAGCTTGCTGCGCCGCTCGAACACCGTCACGCGATGTCCCATGAGTGACGCGAAGTAAGCGCAGGTCATGCCCGCAGGACCGCCGCCGACGACGGCGATGCGGCAGCCGGTGTCGGGGCTGCGGCGCGGCACTGGCACGTGGTCGGCCGGCGCCTGGTCGGTGGCGTACTTCTTGATGCCGCGGATGTTGATGGCATCGTCGATGAGCCGGCGGCGGCACTTCGCCTCGCACGGGTGCTCGCACACCAGACCGCACGCCGTGGGGAACGGGTTGTCCTTGCGCACCATGGCCACGGCGCCCGCGTTGTCGCCCGCGGCGACGAGCGCGATGTAGCCGGGCACGTTGACATGCGCCGGGCAGCCCGTCTCGCAGGGGACGGTCTGGCCGATGCCCGCGGTGCACGCATGGCGCTCCAGGTGGCTTTCCACCTCGGCGGAGAAGGCGTCGAGCGCGGCGAGCAGCTGGTCGGCGGCGTGGTAGCCGATGGCGCAGTCCGACGTGTCGCGCACGAGCTGCGAAAGCTCGCGCATCTCGTCCACCACACTCGCGTCGGCGTCGCAGTCGACGAGCGTGCGCATGAGCTCAACCAGATGCGGGATGCCATCGCGGCACGGCACGCACTTGCCGCACGTCTGCCCGGCGGCGGTCTCAAGCGCCGTGAGCGTCACGACGAGCGGGCACACGCCGAGCGGCGTGGAATCCACCCTTCTTCGAAAATCATCCACGAACGCGCCGAGCCGCTCGTCATCGGGCGACTTGGGCGCGACGGACAACATGGCCATACCTACCCCCTCAAAACGCTCTCTGCAATCACGCCGCATTCCGTATAAGCGGCGAAATACGGTGGCCGACATTCGTCATCGTCGAATTGTTTTCATTTTTTCCGAATTCCATCGGCATGGCCACCCTGCAATCACAAAAACCGTTGCTCCATTCCGGACCAGCCGGAAAACGCCTGTGAGAACACGGGATACGATATCCCAGCAGCGTGGCGCCAGGGGGGACAGTTCGGCGAACACGCACCGTATCTATGAACGTTAACGAGGCGTTAACCGGAGCGGGGCGATGCCGTGCGCGCTTGGGTGACGGCGTGCGCATGGTTCAGCGGCGTGCACAGGACGGCGTCTCGGCCAAACACGCATCGCGCGCGGCAAGGCAACCGAATGCGCCTGCGCGCGAGCGGCACCGTACGCGAACGGCCCACCTGCGGCCACAGCCGCCGCCGCGCCTCCCCGGCGCCCGCCGACGGACTCCCTCCTGCGCACGCGCCGCCGCGCCGTCCCCTATTCCCACCGACGAGCACTCCCGCACGCGCCGCCGTACCCTCCCCGTTCGTGGCGTTCCGTTTCTCCTCATCTGCTGAAATATCGTGGAAGAGTAGCAAGGTAATGCAGATTTTATAGACTGGTTGCTCATCTCTATACAATGGAGCTGTGTCACCAGTTTCGGGCAATCGCCCATCACCTAACAGGCACCGACAACGTATGGAATAAGCCCCGATGAGGGCCCTGAGTGCGGAATCCCGCGCTCAGGGCTTGAGGGGACGCTGCGCCCCGCGTCCGTATCGTGGCGCCCGCGCGTATACAGAAGAAGGCATGAATGGGAATCACGAAACAACAGAAGGCCATGGTCGCCGTGCTGCTTTCGGGAGCCGTGCTCGTCGTGCTCAACGCCACGCTGCTCTCGCCGGCACTGCCGTCGATCATGGCGGATACCGGCGTCGACGCGACCACCGTCCAGTGGCTCACGAGCGCCTATTCGCTCGTCGAGGCGGTCGTCATACCGCTCAACGCGTTTCTGGTCGGACGGTTCAGCACGCGCAAGCTGTTCCTCGGCGGCATCGCCTGGTTCGCCGGCGCGTCGGTTCTAGCCGCATGCGCGCCGAACTTCGGCGTCATCCTGCTCGCGCGCGTCGTGATGGCCATGGCCACCGGCATCGTCATGCCGATGGTGTTCACGCTGATCCTGCTCATCTTCCCGCGCGAGATGCGCGGCAGCGCCATGGGCATCGTCGGTCTGGTCATCAGCTTCGCGCCCGCCATCGGCCCGTCGCTTTCGGGCGTCGTCGTCGACTCCATCGGCTGGCGCGCGCTGTTCGTCATCGTCGCCGTCCTGGCGGCCGTCGTGGTCCTCGTCGCATCGTTTTCGCTCAAGAACTTCACGAACTTCGAGCGCACGACGTTCGACGCGCCGTCGGTCGTACTCCTGGCCTGCGGCATGCTCGGCCTTCTGTACGGCATCTCGTCGATGACCTCGGCGGCGAACAAGCTGCCCAACATCGCGCTCGTCATCTGCGGCATCGTGCTGCTCGTGCTGTTCGCCCGCCGTCAGACCACACTCGAAGTGCCCATCCTGCGCGTCGAGACGCTCAAAAGCCGCAAGTTCCGCACGGCCGTCATCCTGATCGCGCTGCTGCAGGCTGCCCTCATCGGCTCAGAGGTCGTGCTACCCATCTACGTTCAGCAGATCCGCGGCTTCAACGCCACCACGTCGGGCCTGCTCATGCTGCCGGGCGCCGTCGTGGGCGCCATCTGCGGCGTGCTGGCCGGCCGCATCTACGACAAGCACGGCGTGCGCAAGCTCGCGCTGTTCGGCGCCGTGCTGATCCTCGTCGGCGCCGTGGGCGTGACGAGCTTCTCGTACAACATGCACATCATCATGATCACCGTGGTGTACACCACCATGGCCATCGGCATCCAGTTCCTCAGCACCCCGCTCAACACCTGGGGCATGAACTCGCTGCCCAACAGCATGGTCCAGCACGCCAACCCGATTTCGGCCACGATGAACCAGGTGGGCATCTCGCTCGGCACGGCGATCATCGTCAGCCTGACCGCGCTCGGCGGCATGTTCGCACCCGCGGGCGCCGACGCACTCGCCGTGCAGATGTCGGGCGTGCACGTGGCGTTCTGCGGCATGGCCACCATCCTCACCATCGTCGCCATCGGCATCATGGTGTTCGTGCGCGACCGCAAAGAGCAGAATCCCACCATGGCGGCCTACCCCACCGTCGCCCAGTCCAAAGACATCGTGCCCTCAGGCACCGCCGGCGTCGATCGGCCGTTTCTGGTTGCCGACGTCATGAACCCCAAAGCCAACACCGTGCCCATGACCGCGACGGTGCGCGAGGCCATCGACGCGATGCGCGCCACCGAGACGAGCGGCGTGCCCGTCGTCGACGAAGCGGGGCACGCCGTGGCGTTTCTGTCCGACGGCGACGTGATGAAGTACCTGTCGCGTCAGACCGGCACGTACACCGACGGCATGAACTACTTCCAGCTGACCGAGGACGAGGACTTTTGGAGCCGCCTGGCCGACCTGCTCGAGCTGAACGTCATGCGCATCGCCACCCCGCGCGTCATCTCGATCGACGCGCACGACGATGCCGAGGACGCGTTCAAGCTGCTGAGCGAGCAGCGCATCAAAAAGGTGCCGGTCCTGTACAAGGACAAGGTCGTCGGCACGTTGTCGCGCCGCAACATCCTGAACTCGATGGTCACGGCCGAGCAGATCCTGTCCGAGTCTCAGCGCACGGCGAAAGACGAGAAGGACACGGGCGCGGAGGCGCCGAGCGCGGACGCCCCGTCGACAAAGCAGCAGGCGTAGCGCGCAGGCTGGCGCCAAACGCTAATGCAGATTGATGCCGAACGCGTCGAACTCGTCTGCGAGCCCCTGCGTCGCGAACATCGCGTAGCGGGCCGCGCCGTAGACGCCCGCCTGGTTGGACAGCCGCGCCGTGCGGATCTCCGTGTCGGCGCACGACGACAGGCACTTCTCGCGATAGCTCGCGCGCAGATCGTCCAGGAACAGATCGGCGCCCTGGGCGACGCCGCCGCCCAGCAGGATGACGTCCGGGTCGACCACGCAGGCCACCTGCGCCAACGCGAATCCCAGCCGGTCGTTGAACACGTCGAGCGCGTACTGGGCGCGCGCATCGCCGGCTCGGCAGGCCTTGAACACCGACACCGTGTCCGTGTCGTGCTTGGGCTCGATGGCCGTGTACGTCACCGGATTTCCCACGCCGCGCTCGTCCGCCTCGCGGAACGACTGCACGATGCCGCGCGCCGACGCGTACTGCTCCACGCAGCCCTTGCGGCCGCAGCGGCACGGACGGCCGCCGCGCACGACGGTCATGTGGCCGAACTCGCCCGCCGCACCGTTGCGCCCCTGCAGCACGTGCCCGTCGGCGATGATGCCGGCGCCCACGCCCGTGCCGATGGTGACGAGCAACGCGCTCGCGGCGTTGCCGCTGCCCCCGTGCCACAGCTCGCCGAGCGCGGCGGCGTTGGCGTCGTTGAGCGTGGCGACGACGTCCTGCGAGAACAGGCGTCCCAGCTGACGGCGCAGCTCGGGCCAGTCGACGGTGACGTTGGGCGAGAACACCGACCCGTCCTCGCCCACGACGCCCGGCACGGCCAGCGCGATGCCGCCGATTTCGGACCGGTACGCGCCCGTGCTCGCGACGAATTCTCCGACCTGGGCGGCGAAGGCGCGACACGCCGCTTCGTCCGGCAGGCTGGGCGCGGGGATGCTCTCCGCGCCCATGATCAGCCCCTCTTCGGACACGATGCCCATCTTGACGGCGGTTCCGCCGTAATCGATTCCCAGGTACAGCCGATTCGATTCCATCGGATTTCTCCTTCTTCGGATGCAGGGCAAGCGGCGGTCTGCGCCCACTTCGCCACCTTCCCTCGAATTGTAGCGAATCGGCTGCCCGCGCAGTGACGGCCGCAGCGGATTGCACCCCATTCGGCACGCAGATGTGCGCCATCGTCCCCCAGCAGCGCGCGTCTGCGCCACAATCGCGCGGCTGTTGTGCGGGATGGCGCCGCCTGCGCCCGGCGGCGCGCGCCGAAGCCCTATAATGCATCGACGTACGACGGATAAGGAGCGGACATGAACGTCGACGAGACGCTCGCGCGGATGACTCTCGAGGACAAGGCGACGCTTACGGTGGGCAGCGGATTCTGGACCACCGCAGCGCTGCCGCGCCTGGGAGTGCGCGGCATCTGCCTGTCCGATGGCCCGCATGGCCTGCGCAAACAGGGTGCGCAGACCGACAACCTGGGCGTGCGCCTGTCCGAGCCGGCCACGTGCTTCCCGTCCGCGAGCGCGCAGGCGTGCACGTTCGACCCCGACCTCATCCGTGCGATGGGCGCGGCGCTCGGCGAGGAATGCCGCGCCGAGCACGTCGACCTGCTGCTGGGCCCCGGCATCAACATCAAACGCCATCCCCTGTGCGGCCGCAACTTCGAGTACTACAGCGAGGACCCGCTTCTGTCCGGCGCGCTCGGCTGCGCCTTCATCGAGGGCGTGCAGTCGCGCGGCGTGGGCGCGTGCCCCAAGCACTTCGCGGCGAACAACCAGGAGAAGGCGCGCATGATATCGGACTCGCTCGT
Source organism: uncultured Eggerthellaceae bacterium (assembly GCA_903789375.1). GTDB lineage: Bacteria > Actinomycetota > Coriobacteriia > Coriobacteriales > Eggerthellaceae > CAIFEB01. The sequence continues at coordinate 16,512 of CAIFEB010000021.1, forward strand.
GGACGAGCGCGCGCTCAACGAGGTGTACCTGCGCCCGTTCGAACGCTGCGTGAAGCGGGCGCATCCGTGGGCGATTATGGGCGCGTACAACAGCCTGAACGGGGAATACTGCACCGAGAACGCGCCGCTTCTGACCGACAAGCTGCGCCGGGAATGGGGCTTTTCGGGCTGCGTCGTCACCGATTGGGGCGCCCTCGTCGACAGCGCGCGTTCGGTGGACGCCGGGCTCGACCTCGCCATGCCCGGGCCGCAGGGCGACCACGTGCGCGCCGTCGTGCGCGCCGTCGGCGACGGGGAGCTGTCCGAAGGCGCCGTCGAGCGGGCGGCACGTTGCGTCCTCACGCTGCAGAAGCGCGCCGATGATGCCCAAAACGAGCCTGTGACCTGCGATTTCAAGGAACATGCGCGCCTGGCGCGCCGCATCGCGCGCGAGAGCGCCGTGCTGCTGAAGAACGACGGCGTCCTGCCCCTTGCCCCCGGCACGCGCTGCGCCGTCGTGGGCGCGTTCGCCAAGCACCCGCGCTACCAGGGCTCCGGCTCGTCCAAGATCAACCCGACGACCCTCGACTGCGCCTTCGACGCGCTCACGGCCGCCGGCGCCCGCACGCTGTACGCGCCCGGCTACGACCTGGCCACCGGCGAGACCACGCCGCACCTGCTCGACCAGGCGCGGCTCGCGGCTCAGGCGAGCGAGGTCGCCCTCGTGTTCGTCGGCCTGCCCGACCGCTTCGAGTCCGAGGGCTTCGATCGGCAGTCCTTCGACATGCCCGAAGGCCACGTGAAGCTCATCGAGGAGGTGTGCGCGGCCAACCCCAACACCGTGGTCGTGCTGTCGTGCGGCGCGCCCATAGACACCTCGTGGAGCGCGCTCCCTGCGGCGATTCTGCTCAACTACCTGGGCGGATGCCAAAGCGGCGGCGCCGTGGCCGACCTGGTGATGGGGCACGCCAACCCACAGGGCAAGCTCGCCGAAACATGGCCGGCGCGCACCGAGGACACGGCGCTCGGCACGGCGTACCCCGACCAGAACATCAAAATCGCGTACCGCGAGAGCATCTACGTGGGCTACCGCTACTACGACGCCGCCCACGTGGAACCGGCGTACCCGTTCGGGTTCGGACTGTCCTACACGACGTTCTCGATTGAAAACGCGCACGTCGAGCCCGATGCCGCGCGCGAGTGCTTCGTCGCGAGCTGCGACGTCGTCAACACGGGCGACTGCGCCGGCGCCGAGGTGGTGCAACTGTACGCCACCGCCCCCGATGCCGCGGTCTTTCACCCTACGCAGTGGCTCGTGGGGTTCAAGAAGGTGCGGCTCGAACCGGGCGAGCGCGCACAGGTGAAAATCGAGCTTGGCGCGGACGCCTTCTCGTACTGGGACGAGAGCGCCTGCGATTGGCGCATCGACGCCGGCGCGTACACCGTGCGCTTCTCCGCATCGAGCCGCGACGTACGCGCCGAGGTGCCGGTTTCGATCAGCCTCGGCGACGCGCCGTTTTCGCAGCCGGTCAGCGTGCCTGCCGTCGTCGATTCCGCGCGTCGCCAGGCGCTTGCGCCGTACTACCAGGTGACGCCCCACGGATTCACCGACGAGGGGTTCGAAGCGGTTTTCGGCCGCCCTGTGCCCGAGGTGCCGCCCGCCACCGCCTTCAGCATGCACTCCACGCCCCAACAGATGATGACGACGCGCACGGGCCGCGCCGTCGTGCGCATCATCGAAACCGTCGCCAACCGCTCGATTCCGGCCGACGACGTGAACACGCGCACAATGCTCAAGGGCATGATGCGCGACATGCCGCTGCGCGCCGTGCAGATGGGAGCCGTGCCCCGCTATCTCGTGGACGCCGCCGTCGCGTTCCTCAACGGCAAGATCGTCCGCGGCCTGCGTATCCTGGCGAACAAGTAGCGAACGCTGCGCTGACAAACCGGGGCGCCATCCCAACGGATTGACTCTTCGGCCCCGTCCTTGCAGACCTGGCTATTCGGCCTTATCGGCTTCGTCGGCCCCTTCTGCCCCGTCGGCACCGTTCGACGGCGTGGCAGGCTTCGTCGCAGCACACGCAGCCTCTCTCGCGTCCTCATGCGCGTCGGCCTCTGCGCTCCCTTCGGTTTCTGCTCCTTCGGTCGCTGTCTCCAGCGGCGGCAGGCCCACCTGGGGCAGCTTGTGCCGGTGCGCGAAGACCAGCATGCAGATGCCCGCGATGACAAGCGGCACCGACAGCGTCATGCCCATCGTCAGCCAGCCACCGGCCAGGTACCCGAGCTGCGCGTCGGGCTGGCGCACGAACTCGATGGCGAACCGGAAGCACCCGTACAGCACCAGAAACGTGCCGATGTAGCTGCCACGCGGCAGCGTCGGCTTCTTGCGCGACATGGCGTACAGGATGATGAACAGCAGCACGCCCTCGAGCAGGGCCTCGTACAGCTGCGACGGATGCCGCGGCATGGTGCCAGCCGCGCCGCCGAACACGACGCCCCACGGCAGGTCGGTGGGCGCGCCCCACAGCTCGCCGTTTATGAAGTTAGCCGTGCGGCCCAAGAACAGGCCGATGGGGGCCACAATCGCGCCGAGGTCAGCCAGCGTCAGGTACGGGATCTTCGTGAACTTGGCGGCGAAGATGCCGGCGATGAGCGCGCCCACGAGCCCGCCGTGGAAGCTCATGCCGCCCTGCGAGAACGCGAGGATCTGCTCGGGGTGTCGCAGATACTCGCCCGCACCGTAGAACAGCACGTAGCCGAACCGCGCGCCGAAGATGACGCCCACGATCACGCAGCACAGGATGGTGAGCACGGCATCACTGTCGAAGCGGATCTTCCAGCGCTGGGCGATGCGCGGCAGAAGGAGCGCCGCCGCCAGAAATCCCAGAATGTATGCGATGCCGTACCAGCGGACCGAGAACGGGCCGACGGTGAACGCCACCGGGTCGAGATGCTGGTAGATTCCGTTGAGCATGCGCGCGAACTCCTCAAACCTAAAAGCGCCGCCCCAAAGGCGGCGCACTCCGTATCAGTGTCATCCGATCGGCTCGCACCGACCCGCTACTCTTCCGAGCGGTTGCTGCGGCCCATGCCCGCGCCCACCTCGATGGCGGCGAAGCGGACCTCTTCCCGCAAGTCGAGCGGTATCGCCTGCACGCTGGACACCGTCTGCCCGCACGTGGGGCAGCGCAGGCTGAAGAGCGCATGGCGGTCGTCGATCACAATCATCGACTCGTAGTCATGCAGGTCGAATTTGATGCGACCGCAGTTCGGACACGTGATTCTGTTTGCCATGCCACGCTCCTTCGACCCTGGGCGCACGTGTGCGCGTGCCCCAGATTGTAGCAGACCGCCCTAGATCAGAAACCGCGAGGCGACGTGGTTGTGCATTGCATCTTCGCGCACCTCGTCGCTGAGCTCGGACTTCTTCGGACCGTTCTTCAGAAAGAACTCGCAGAAGTGGCAGCACTCGCGCACCGCCGAGTCGAAGTCGAGGTCGGGGTTCAGAAGCAGGTCGTAATTGGTGGACACCACGTGCGTCGGGCGGAAGCAGTCCGCGTTCCAGCACTCGGCCGGGCACAGGTCGTTCGCCAGATAGTGCGGACACCGGTTCATATGCTCCTCGTCACTGCACCGCTGCTCCCAGCATTTCGCCATAAACCCTCACCTCTCCATAATCGTCGTCTTCCGCCAACGCACGCTCGCGCGCTTCACCGTGGACATGACACGGCTCGCCCCGCACCGTAAACCTGCGCCGCGGCCGCGCTGCGGTTCTCGCCGCGCGCTCCCACGGCATTCGCGCGCAGCCCTCTCCGATCGCCCGCGGCGCGGCAGCCCCGAAGTCGTCGCGCCTGCGCATACGCGTGCGCACCATCGTCGCGGCAACCGGCTGCGCTTCCTGGCCCCATTGTAGGCCAAACGAAAACGGGGGCGATACGCTCGCCCCCGTTCGTCCGGTTTGGCAGGTTCTCCGTCCCGAAGCGGCGTCTGCGCGCTATTCGGCGGACTCCTTGGCCGCGCGCTCCTGCTCGGCCAGCTCCGGATCGTACGGATAGACCTTCGTCACGCCCGGCACGCGCTCCTTCAGGATGCGCTCGATGCCGTTGGCCAGCGTGAGCTCGGACAGCGGGCAGCCCTTGCAGGCGCCGGTGAGCTCCACCGTGACCTCGCCTTCGTCGTTCACGTCGATCAGCTTGACGTCGCCGCCGTCAGCGACGAGGTTCGGGCGAATCAGGTCGAGCACCGCCGCCACGTCGTACTTGTTTACCATGACAACTCCAATCACCTTACTGAATAAATCCCGTAGATTCTAGCATAGGCCCTCAACACTTCGGTGCACGTCGGGTAATCGGCCGGCAACATCACGCACTGCACGGATTTCCCCGACAAGCAGGTGCAACGCAAACGGTCGGCGGAGACGCCGCCGCACCCGCCGAACAGATTCGCCCGCGCCTCCCGTTACGCGCGTCGCATACAGCGCGAGCGGCGCCTGCGAAGCGGCGCTGCAGAGATCCCGCATCTGCCAGCAACCCCCGAGCCTGCCCGGGCGTCGCCCCGCCACCCCATAAAGAAAGAGGCGTGTAATACGAGCCGCTTACGCCGAGCACGGTGGTCGGGCACGCATAGTACCCGGGGTTCTGCACGGTGCGACCGAAGCCGAGCCCGTCAACGACTGCTTGGGCGGCGGCGTCTTGCCCGCTCGCGTACACGACGAGCGTGCTCGTGTACACCTGCTGGTCGGCGTTGCCCGTTGACCCCACCTGATACCCCAGACCCGACAGGTACGACCCCACGGCCGACGCGGCGCCGGTGATGCCCGAACCGTTCTGCACCGTGACGGTCACCTGGCTCGGATCGACGCTCTCGGAACCCTTGCTGTTGTCAGAATCGGTGGGCTTCTGCCCCGCCTCGATGCTCGAGAACACCGACGAGAAGTCGCTCGACGCCGTGTAGTACGCGGCCGTGGACGTGACGCCGTTGCCCGTGGTGACCGAACCCGGCGTGATGGCGCAGATGATGCTGTCCACCGAGATGTTGGCGAGTGCGTTGCCTGCGTCGATCAGGTCGTTGGACGACATGTCGGTCTGCAGATACGAGCCGACTTCGTCGATGCGCTGGGTGAACGTCATGCTGCTCGTGGAGCACATCTGGGCGATGACGGCCGCGGCGAACGCGTCCTGGTTGCGCATCTGGGTCTTCACGCCCTCGCTCAGGTTGGTCGCACGCAGGAACGTGAGCGCCGATTCGCCGTCGAGCGCCTGAGTGCCGGGCGCCAGATACACCGAGCCCGCCGTGGGGTCGTCGATTTCCTCCGACACGTCCACGGTGACGCCGCCGAGCGCGTCGACGAGCTTCGTCAGGTCGGTGGCCGTCAGCTTGATGATGTGCGAGACGCTGACGCCGGTGGCCTTGTCGACCGCCTTGATGAGCGCCGCATCGCCCGACGAGGCGGCGTTGGACAGCGCATGCGTCTTGCCATCGTCGAGCGAGACGCCGAGCGTGGACGGCAATGCGACGAGCGAGACGGTCTTGCCGGACTCGTCCACGCGCGCGAGGATGAGCGAATCGGGGCCGCCGTTGTCGAGCGAGTCGGCCACCTGGCCCAGCTCCGTGTCGATGAGCACGTAGTACGGTTGTCCCGACGTTTCGGCCACAAGCGCGCTCGTGGCGTCGGAATCGCGCAGCGCCAGCTTCGACCCCACGGTGGACATATACGTCGACACGCCGGCGAATGCGGCGATGAGCGCGATGACGACCACGACCGCCGCCACGCCGAGGATGCGGCGGGCGCGCGCACGGTGCAGGCGCTCCTGCACGTAGCGGTTGGAGCTGCCCACATGGGCCGCGTAGTCGCCGGCGGAATCGGGCAGGATTGCGCCCACCTGGCCGCGCGACGCGCGATTGGACTGCCGCGTGCTCGAAAACGACACGTCATCGGCGTTCATGTGCCGCGCGCGCTTGCCCGAGCGCGGCATGTGCGAGCCGAGCACCGCCGAAGCCATCTGCTGCGAGGTGCGCTTTGACTGCTTGGCCGTGAAGCCCTTCTTGCGAGCCATCGTGCGACCCCGCTACTCTTCGTCGTCGTCCATGTCGATGCGCATGCGCTCCGCATCGGCACCCAAGCTGTTCAGCTTGCCGACGTAGTTCTCGTAGCCGCGGTCGATGTGGCGAATGCGGCGGACGAGTGTCTCGCCGTCGGCGACGATGCCGGCAAGCACGAGCGCCGCGCCGGCACGCAGATCCGTAGAAGTCACGGGCGCGCCTTCCAGATGGTCGACGCCGCGGACGAGCGCGTGATGCTCCTCTATTGTGATGTCGGCGCCCATGCGCATGAGCTCGGATGCGAACATGAAGCGGTTCTCGAACACGTTCTCGGTGATGACCGACGTGCCCTGCGCCAGCGCCGCAAGCAGCATGAACTGCGCCTGCAGGTCCGTGGGGAAGCCGGGATGCGGCAGCGTCTGGATGTCGACGGGCTGCAGGCTGCCGGTGCGCTCGACGCGAATCCAATCGTCGCCGGCCTCGACGGTGCAGCCCATGGCGCGCAGCTTGATGATGGCCATGTGCAGGTAGCTGGGGTTGACGCCGCGGACCGTAAGCGGGCCGCCCGTGAGCGCGCCGCCCACGAGGAACGTGCCAGCCTCGATGCGATCGCCCACCGTGGTGTGCTCGCACGGATGGAGCGATGACAGCGGCACGCCCTCTACGCGGATCGACGACGTGCCCGCGCCGGTGACCTGGGCGCCCATGGCGTTGAGCATGTTCGCCAGATCGACGATTTCAGGCTCGCGCGCGGCGTTCTCGATGATGGTCTCGCCTTCGGCCACGACCGATGCCATGAGCAGATTCTCCGTCGCGCCGACGCTCGGGAAGTCGAGCATGACCTCCGCCCCGTGCAGGCCGTCGGCCGCCACCGCCTGCAGGTAGCCGTGGGCCACCTTGAACTCCACGCCGAGCGCCTCGAGGCCCTTGAGGTGCATGTCGATCTTGCGCGCGCCGATCTGGCAGCCGCCGGGCATGGCCACGTGCGCCCGCCCGAAGCGGCCGAGCAGCGGGCCGAGCACCGAGATGCTCGCGCGCATCTTGGAGACCAGCTCGTAGGGGGCCTCGTACTTGTCGACATCGGACGTGTCGATTCTGATGGTGTGCCCGTCGCGCTCGATGTGCGCGCCCAGGCAATCGAGCACCTCGCTCATCACCTTGATGTCGGAGATGAGCGGCACGTTGTGGATGACGCTCGGGCCCTGGCCCAGGATGGCGGCGGCCAGCAGCTTGAGGGCCGAGTTCTTCGCACCGGAAATCTTAACTTCGCCGGCGAGCGTCTTGTTTCCCCGAACCCGGATGATATCTTCGGCCATGCGGCAACACTTCCCGTCTGAGTGTGGAAAAGGGGCGCGAACAAGCGCAGTCCTGCGCCCCTATGCGTTTCATCAGGTGTTTTCGGTCTCAAACCGAGACATGGGGCACGCGCGCCACGCAGGCGCGCCACCCGTGCTGTTATCCGACCATTATAAAGTGCAGCGCGCGCAGCGCCTGCGCATTCACAGCGAACGCACGAGCTGCGCGCAAAGGGCGAAGCGGCTCGCGCAATGGGAACGCGCACCGAGCACTAGCTACGTGCGCACCGCGTCGACGCCGCCCCGGTACCGCTGCCGCATCGCGTCGGTGCCGCCCCGGTACCACCATCACGCCGCAACGGCGTCGCATCCATGCCGCCGTTGCGCCGCCATGGCGTCGCTTCCCCACCGCCCAGGCACTATCGCGCCGCCGTTTCCCCCCACCGCCGCACGGCCGCAGCGCAACGAAAAAGGGCCGGCCCCCGCAGGAGCCGGCCCTTGAGCATTCGTAGGTGAGCTTCGAACTTAGTCGTTCAGAGCGAAGCGCACGAAGCCGGTGATTTCGATCTTGCCACCGAGCTCCTTGGCAACGGACTGCACGTACTGGTTGACCGTGACGTCGGAGTCGCGGACGTACTCCTGCTCGGCCAGCGTGCTCTCCTTGTAGAACTTCTCCATGCGGCCCTCGGCGATCTTCTCCTGAATCTTCTCGGGCTTGCCGGACTCAGCGGCCTGCGCGATGTAGATGCTCTTCTCGTGCTCGACGACGTCGGCCGGAACGTCGGCGCGCGTCGCGGAGATCGGGTTGAGAGCGGCCACCTGCATGGCGACGTTGCGGCCGCACTCCTGCAGCTTGGCGTCGGTCGGCTCGATGCCCTCGACGTTGAACGTGACGAGCACGCCAATCTTGCCGCCCAGGTGGATGTAGGAAGCAACCGCGTCGGCCTCGATCGTCTTCACGCGCGTGAGCTGGGTGTTCTCGCCCATCACGTGGATGCAGTCGGCGATGATGTCCTTGACCGGGGTCTCGCCTTCGGTCTCTTCCTTCAGCGCCTCGACGTCAGACTCGCCGTTGGCCAGAGCGACCTTGGCGATGCGCTCGGCATAGCCCTTGAACTTCTCGTTCATGCCGACGAAGTCGGTCTCGCACTTGAGCTCGAGAACGGTGCCCTTCTTCGCGTCGTCGGACACGACCGCCATGATGGTGCCTTCGTCGGTGGCGCGGCCGGCCTTCTTGACGGCCTTCGCGGCACCGCTCTTGCGGAGCACGTCGACGGCGGCTTCCATATCGCCATCGGTCTCGACGAGTGCCTTCTTGCACTCCATCATGCCGGCGCCCGTCATCTCACGGAGCTCTTTGACCATTGCGGCAGTGACAGCCATTGAAGTTCCTTTCGTTTCGTTTTCAAGCAAGGGCGCCGCTTTCGCACGACGCCCCTGCCCGTTTACCAATATGAAGCGGCAGGTCATCCCGCCGCTTTGAGCGCGCACGCGCTATTCGGCGGCTTCCTTGGAAGCGGCCTCCTCGGCAGCCGGAGCGGCCTCCTCGGCGGTCTCGGCTGCGGCGGCAGGCTCGGCAGCCATTTCCTCGGCCGTGACCGGGGCACCGATGCCGTCGACGACCGCGTCGGCGATGAAGTTCGCCAGCAGCTTGACGGAGCGGATGGCGTCGTCGTTGGCCGGGATGCCGTAATCCACATCGTCCGGGTCGCAGTTGGTGTCGAGCGTGCCCACGATGGGGATGTTGAGGCGCTGGGCCTCGTGCACCGCGATGATTTCGCGGTTGGTGTCGATGATGAAGATCGCGTCAGGGATGCGCTTCATGTTGCGGATGCCGTTGAGGTTGGTCTGCAGCTTGCTGAGCTCCTTGCGCAGCAGAATCTGCTCCTTCTTGGGCAGAAGCTCCATGCGGCCGTCGGACTCCATGGCCTCGAGCTCTTCCATGCGGTTGACGCGCGAGCGGATGGTCACGAAGTTGGTGAGCATGCCGCCGAGCCAACGGGCGTTGACGTACGGCTGGCCGCAGCGGTTGGCCGCGTCGGCGATGACTTCCTGCGCCTGCTTCTTGGTGCCGACGAACAGGATGGTGCCGCCGTTGCGGGCGAGCGTGGACACGAACGTGTAGGCGTTGTCCAGGCCGATCAGGGTCTTCTTGAGGTCGAGGATGTAGATGTCGCCGCGCGCGCCGAAGATGTACGGCTTCATCTTGGGGTTCCAGCGACGGGTCTGGTGGCCGAAGTGCGCCCCGGCGTCCAGCAGGGTCTGAATGTTGACCTTCATGGTGTGCTCCATTCGTTAAGCCTCTGCCGATGGTCATCCCACGGTTCCGCAACCCCGAAGGGCCACTCGCGGCCGTGGTCGCACCGGCATGTGTGATCAGAAACTTGCCCAGTATAGCGCGTCGAGCGTGCGCCGGGTGCCGTCGGTGCCGCCCGACCACACGACCTGCATATGGATGCCAGGAGCAGGCGGCGCGGGCGCACACCCGAGGGTGCCCGGCCGGCGCCTGCGGACATTGCGGGCTCCGGTGCACGCCCGCCCGCCTCATGCGTCTGCGTGCAGAAGCCGCATGCAGCACGGTGTCGCATGCATGATTCGCATCCCACCCACCCTGCCATCGGCCCCCTTCCCGTACAATCTGTGTTCAATTTGACTTTGTGTTTACATATATTGAACAGTTGGCGCAGAATTGGCGCGGTTGCGAACAGCACACGCGCATCCATCGCCGGGGCAATCTCCTCCGGCGGATGCGAAATCGGCGCGCTGTGGGAAGAGCGCGCACGAACCGAGGGGAGGGCGCATGGCAGCGCCGCAAGATTTCGAGAACGAACTGCAACAGCAGGTGGCAGAACGCATCGCGCTCATGGAAGAGCCCGGCTACGAGTTCCCCGCCGCACTCACGCGCGCGGACTGGCGCGCCATCGTGATCATTCCAATCGTCAGCCTGTGCCTTCTGGTCGCGGGCGCGTTTCTGTAGGGGGAGCCGATGTCCAAGCAAACGATGGCCGAATACGTCAATCAGGAGACGATCTTCGGCCTGGTCCCGGTCAAGAAAAGCGAGCGGCAGTACGGGTTCTGGGACACGCTTCTGGTGACGAGCGGCTTCGCCATCGCCACGTGGTGCTATTCGCAGGGCGCGCTGTCGGCCGGCTACCTGGACTTCCCGCAGCTCATCATCGTCACCTTCGCCATGGGCGGGCTGTTTTTGGCCATCGAGTGCCTGCCCGTCATCTTCGCCGTGCGCTACGGCATCGATTTGTGGGTCTATCTGCGCGCGGTGCTCGGCGTGAACGGCGTGAAGGTGTTCGCCACCGTCGTCATCTTGGGAAACTGGTTCTGGTACGCGGTGGCGGCCAACATGTTCGGCTCGTCGATCGCCCAGATCTGCGCCGGGTTCGGACTCGTCATCCCGCCCGACGTAGTCAACTGGATATCGGTGATCAGCGTCATCGGCGGCTCGCTCATCGCGCTGGCGGGCCCGGGCGCCATCAAGTGGACCTCGCGCATCATGGTGACGGCGCTCATCGCCATCGGCGTCATCGTGTTCGCGCTGTGCTTCACCATCGTGCCGTTCTCCGACATCGCCTCGTACAAGCCCGACCTGGCCTCGCTCGACGTCGACGCCGCGCAGGCGTACGCGCTGGCCGCCGAGGGCATGGTCGCGTTCTCGTTCAGCTGGTCGACGCAGGCCATCGTGCTGCCGCGCCTGTGCCGCACCGAGCGCGCCGGCTACTGGGGAACGTTCGCGGGCTACGCCGTGGTGGCGCCGTTCTTCGTGTTCATCGGCGGCATCATGGCCATCGTCATGTACGTGTCGACGGGCGTGTACGTGAGCGACCCGACCGTGATGCTGGCCACGCTGGGACCGAGCGTGGCGCTGCTGTCGCTCATGCTGGTCGCGTTCGCCAACATCGGCACGCAGGCGGTCGGCTCGTACGTGAACGATCTGGTGCTCAAGGCCGCCTGGCCCAAGGTGAGCTACCGCACGCTCGTGTGGCTGTCGTGCATCTACGTGAGCGTCCTCACGCTTTCCGGCGAGGTGACGGCCAACTTCGGGCAGTTCATCTCCATCGCCGCGTACATCCAGGGCCCGATCATCGGCATCATGTTCGTGGACTACATCATCCTGCGCCGGCGCCGCTTCTCGCTGAAGGCCCTGTACTTCCAGAAGGGTCACGACGCGTACCGGTTCCCCGGCGGCGTGAACTGGGTGGGCGTCGCGTGCATCCTGGTGACGCTGGCCGTGGCGCTCATTTTCGTGTATAACCCGATCACCGGCGCCATCAAAAGCCCGCTGTTCTGCGTGTTCACCGGATCGGGCTTCACCGCCCTGCTCGGCGGCGTGCTGTACTACGCGCTGACGAAGATTCCGAGCATCCGCGCCGTCGCCCTGCGCGACCGCGACGACCTGGAGATTGCGTAGCCGCCCGCGCCGCGCATGCGCGCCTGCGGCTCCCGCGTTTCCAAGCGGCATCGCACGGGCGCGGGCGTCGCGCGGCACCGTAGGCTCTCACCGCACGCGAACGACCTGCAATAGCGCACCGAAAACACAGCCCCCGGCGGCCCGGGGAAGCGGGGGCGGGGGGATTTAGCGGTGGGCGGGGCAAAAGCGCTTGGGGCGGGGATGGGCGCGCGCCCGACTGGGTGA
>CAIFEB010000021.1:28485-37103 GCA_903789375.1 uncultured Eggerthellaceae bacterium
GCGGGGGGCGGCCGCCCCACCCCCCCCCACCCCCCCCCCCCCACCCACCGCAAACCCCCCCCCCAACCCCCCCCCCCCGCCCCCCCTCAACCCGGCCCCCGGGGGCTGTTCGCGTTGCGAGGCGAAAACGCGATGCGGACGCTTCTGAGCGCGCGCCAGACTGCTTACGCGCGCTGCTCGGCTTGCGGCACCGCACGTCCGAGCTCAGCGTACGCCGCAAGCGCGCGGTCGGCGTACACGCGCGCGAAGCGGTACCAGCGGTACTGGTAAGCGCCGACGGGCTTGCCCGATTCGTCCTGGTAGAGCGCCCACACGAACCAGTAGAAGCTCGACAGGCACACGTACGCTTGGCAGTGCGCGTACTCGGCGGGCTCGGGTGTGCGGCCGAAGTACGTCTCGAACACGCGGTCGGCCTCGTCTTCGGTGTAGTCCGAGCAGCAGATGAACGTGCCCAGATCGCTCGCGTAGTCGGATTCGCCCGAGTACTCCCAGTCGATGAGCCGCACGCGGTCGGCCGCCACCAGGATGTTGGGCGCGTAGAAGTCGTTGTGGCACAGACACGTCGGCACGGCGTCGGCACGCGCGTTGTCCCGCACGGCCGCGACGTCGCGCAGAAGCGGCTCAAAGCCCGGAAACGCCAGCCTTCCCGTGGGCTTGAGGATGTCGATCAGCTCCTGGGCCTTCTCGAACACGTCGAACGCCCATGTCGAATGCTCGCCGCAGGTATGCAGCTTCCGCACGAGCGCAAGCGCGGCGGCCACCTCGTCGGCGCTGTGGTACTCGAACGGCGTGCAGCCCTCGATGAACCGCGACACCTTCCAGCCGGTCTTCGGATCTTCGCAGATGAACGTGTCGTCAATGCCGAGCTTGGCCGCCACCTGCTGCGAGAACGTCTCGCTTGCGCGGTCAATGATGCCGCCGGTGTTGGCGCCGGGATGGCGGTACACGTACGACGTATCACCCACGACGAACATGAACGACAGGTTGGTGAGGCCCTTCTTGATGGGCACGATGCCGTGGATGGCCTCGCGGCCGCAACCGAGCACGCGGCAGATGTTGTCGAAGATCTCCGAGTCGACGTTGCGCACGAAGTCGGGGTCGAATTCGCGCAGCTCGTCGAGGGAGTCGAACTCGTTGATGACGCCCGGCGCGTACTTCCGCAGATGCAGGTGCAACGTGTCCAGGTGCTCGCGGTAGATGTCCTCCCACAGCTTCGGGGCCGTTTCGGGGCGGTCGTACTCATCTTCCAGAATCTTGACGAACCGGCGCGAGAAGGCGCGGTCGAAGTAGACCTGCCCGAGCATGTACCAGGCGTTTTGCCCGCCCACCGTCACGCCGGTGATCACGTCGTGCGCACCCGTTTCCAGACAGTACTCGTCGGTGGGGCCGTCGGCGTACTCGGCGGCGTAGTAGGCCTCGTACACGTACGGCTCGAACACGTTCTCGGTGAAGTAGTCGTCCGACGAGCAGATGTAGGTGTTGGCCAGCCGGTCGCGCACCAAAAAGAGCGTCGAATTGTTGTTGCGGGCGGCGTAGTCGCCGTTGACCTCGATGGACACGCCGAAGCGGTCCTCCAGGTAGAAGAACTCCTCCTTCTTGTACCCCACGACCACGGTGATGTCGTCGATACCGGCTTCGTGCAGCTGGCGGATCTGGCGCTCGATGAGCACCTCGCCGCGTACCCGCAGGACGCCCTTGGGGCGCTCGTAGGAGATGGGCGCGAATCGCGACGAAAGGCCCGCCGCCATGATGATGGCGTTGTCCACGCGATAAGGCGCAAGTGCATTGAGACCCGCATCGGTAATGACGCCGTCGGCGGTGACGAAATCCCGGGAGGCGAGCGACTTGAGCTGCGTGTTCACCGTTCCGAGCGACACCTTCGCACCCTCGGCGAGAGCGCGCTGCGACGCGTGCGGATGCTTGCGCACCGCGTTCAGAACCGAGAATTCCGTTTTGCTGAGCATGGGCACGCTCCCCTTCCGACCTTGCGCAGCACCTTGCGTCTCCTCGTGAATTATCAGGAAAATGTAATGTACCGCAGAATGGCGCCGCTGTTCATTCCCATCGGAAATGTTCGGCATTTGTACACGGTTGAAGTGGGAAAAGACGCTGCCCTGAGGGTGCGCCCTTCCGAGCGCAAATACGAATTCGCTGGCGCATGCGGCATTCGCACGCCCCGAGCTGCGAAAGCGCGACGGGCGGTCGCGGCGTCGGCGACGATGGGAACATGATGGGCGGACCGTCGGCAAGCGACCTGCGCATACGGCGCCGCGCGACCGCATGGTACAATCACGGGCGCTCAACGAAACGCCACGTCCCGCCCGCCGCCGTCATAGCAGGCGCCCGGACGCTGGCGCAGAACCACCCCGCGCGAAAGGCCGCATCTATGAACTACAACACCGTCGAATACGAGCGCTCCTTCGGCACATCGTCCCAGCTCACGCCTTCGGAAGGGCCGGAAATCGCATTCGCCGGCCGCTCGAACGTGGGCAAGTCGTCGCTGCTCAACAAGCTGTTCAACCGCAAGAAGCTGGCGTACGTGTCGTCGACGCCCGGCAAAACCGCCACCATCAACTTCTTCCGCAGCGGCGACGTGCGCTTCGTGGACCTGCCGGGCTACGGCTACGCCCAGGTGTCCAAATCCGAGCGCGGGCGCTGGTCGGAGCTCATCGAGGGGTACTTCAACCAGGACCGCAACTTCGCCCTGGTGGCGTCGCTCATCGACATCCGCCACCCCGCGACCGACCTCGACGAGACGATGGTCGGGTTCCTGCTTGAGGCGGACCTGCCGTTCTGCATCGTGCTGACGAAAGGCGACAAGCTGTCGCACAGCAAGTGCCAGGCGCAGAAGGCCGCCCTCGCACGCCAGCTCGAGCTGCCGCCGAACATTCCCCTCGTGGTCACGTCGTCGCTCAAGGGATCGGGCATGGACGACCTGCGCGCCGTCATCGACCAGGCCATTGCTGCCGCCGAAGGCCGACGCTAGCCTTCGAAGCCCGCATCTTCGATGAGGCCCGTCCCGTCGGCTGCCGTTGTCGCCAGCGTGTCGCAGCGCTCGTTTTCGGGATGGCCGTTGTGACCGCGCACCCAGTGGTACGTCACGTCGTGCGGCTCCATGGCTTTGAGCAGCCGCTTCCACAGATCAGGGTTCTTCACCGGCTCCTTCTTGGAATTCACCCAGCCGCGCTTGACCCAGCCGCGGATCCAGTTCTGCTTGAAGGGGTTCACCACGTACTGCGAGTCGGTGTACACGTCGACGGTGCACGGGCGCTTGAGCGCCTCGAGCCCGGTGATGACGCCCATGAGCTCCATGCGGTTGTTCGTGGTGCGGCGATAGCCCCGCGACAGCTCCTTCTCGTGTCGCTGCCCGGTCGGGTCGGTGTAGCGCAGGATGGTGCCGAAGCCACCGGGGCCGGGGTTGTGGCGCGACGAACCGTCGGAGTAGAGCTCGACCTGCATCATGGGTGGTCTCCTTGCTTTCTTGAAGGTGAATACGCGGGGCGGTGGTCGCCCGCGACGGCTGCGCTCGCGTGCGCGTTGTCCGTGAGCAGGGGCGCGCATGCGGCCGAGAGACGCCGAAGCACGATGCCAGCCGGGCGGAGCTTTCGGGCTGCCGAGGCGAAACCGGCCGGACAAAACCGCCAAGCAGCCGAGGCGAGTAAGCCCCTCCCCTCAGACGAAGAAAGCCCGGCCGAATGCCGGGCTTTCCGATGCACGCTGCTGCACTGTTGCTAAGCGCGCAGTGACTCACTCCGTGGGCCGTGCTGCATCGCCTCAAGCGCCGCTTGCCTAGTAGCGGACGATGATCATGTCGCTCATGACCGGGCTAATGATGACGCCGATGCCGTAGTCGGCGGCGTTGATCATCTGGCCGTTGCCAATGTAGATGCCGCAGTGGTAGCTGTTCGTGCAGACATCGCCCGGCTGCGGGTCGCTCACGCGCGTCCAGCCCATGAACGTGGTCGTGGTGCCCAGACGGGTGTGGCTGCCGGTCAGGCAGTAGCTGACCAGGCCGGAGCAGTCATAAGAGCTCGGGCCGACCGCACCCCAGACGTACGGAGCGCCAAGGCACGCGTACGCGCGGGACACCACGTCGGTGCCGCCCTCGTAGCTGCCCGACGAGCTGCTGCTCGAGGACGAGCCGCTGTCGCTGTAGGAGCTGCCGCCGCCGCTGTACGACGAACCGCCGCCGTTGTCGGACGAGCCGCCGTTGTCGCTGTAGGACGAACCGCCGTCGCTGTAGGACCCGCCGTTGTCAGACGAGCCGCTGTTGTCGCTGTACGTGGTGCCGCCGTCAGACGCGGTGCCCGTAGCAGTGCCCGCCGAAGCGGTGGCGATCGCCTGGGCCGCGGAGTTGGCCACCGTCTGCTGCGCGGTTGCGGCTGCCGCTGCCTCCTGCGCTGCGCGCTCCTCCTGGAGCAGCTGCTGCGCTTCCGCAGACAGGCTGTTGTAGGTGTTCTGCATCTCGGCGACCGTGCTCTGCGCCTGAGCCTCGGCGTCGGCCGCTTCCTGTGCCTTCTGCTGGGCCTCGGCGGCCTGGTCGGCGTAGATGCTCTCCTGCTCCTGAGCCTCAGCCTTGAGGTCCTTGGCTTCCTGCACCATCTCGGCGTCGGAGGCGCTCATCTTGGTGAGCAGGTCCCAGTTCGTGGCGAACTGGGTGAACGTGGCGGAGCCGAGCAGCGCGTCGATAATGGAGGTGTTGCCCTCGCGGTACATCGTGCGCGCACGGTCGCTCATGCGGCTCTGCAGGCCGGAGATCTGGTCGTTGATGTCATCGATGCGCTCGGATGCCTGGTCGCGATTGGCCTCAGCCTCCTGCTGGGCCATGAGCGCGTCGCCGTACGCGGCGGACGCCTTATCGAGCGACTCCTGCATGGCATTGAGCTGCGCAAGCGTTTCCTGAGCCTCTGCCTGCTTTTCGGCAGCCGTATCCGCATAGGCAGTCTGCGGGATTGCGGGAACCATCAGGGAGGCGGCGAACACTGCGCTTACCGCGCCGACGGCGATCTTGCGGCCGGCCGAATTAAGCGAAGTTCGAACCATAATCGAATACCTTTCGTCTTGCGTTTGAGTTACCCGGTAAATCGATGGTTTCCACGGTAACACCTGAATGTGGGAAAACGGCGCAGAAACCGACATTAACGCGACATGCGCACCGCGAGACCGGACGGCTAACCTTGCGTTATGGAGAAACCGTCCATTTTGCGCCGACGGGCGGAAATCCGACGGCTTCGCGCGCCCATAAGCGCTGTTCGCGCCACGAATTTTATACCGCGCATCCGAACGGGAGCGCGGTATATGCCCCGCCGTGCACCGGCGGTTGCGCCCCGGCCGGCAGCGCGGTGCGGCGCTTCGGCTAAGGGATGCGCGCGAAAACGCGAACGTTCGCGCGCGTGCGGGAGCTCGGCGCGGGCGGCGCCCAGTCGCGGGTGCATGCGGCATGCGGGCGGGGAGCTCGATGCGCGTGCGCGAAAATGCTCGGCCCGCGCCCGCGCACACGTCAGCCGCCGAGCTCCCGCGCGCAGGCGCTCCCCAACCCGCGCGGCGCTACTCCGCCTTCTTCTGCGGAGCCTTCTCGAAGAAGTCGAACCGCGGCGGCAGCTCCTTCACGCGGTGGACGCCCGCCGCCATCTCGTCGGGCGAAGCCAGCTCGGCCAGGCTTTGGAAGTCGTGGTCCCAGCTGAAGAACCGTGCCGGGTCGAAGTCCAGGTACGCGCAGATGGTCTCGCAGCCCTTCGGCACCACGGGATGCATGAGCAGCGTGGCCACCCACAGCTGGTAGGCGGTATCGGCGAGCACCTGGCGGCGCGCGGCGTCGTCGTCGGCCTTCTCGGCTGCGCGGATGCCGTCGGCCCAGCTCTTGTTGACCGCGCGCAGGTAGCCGTCGACAAGCGACATGATGGAGTGCAGCTCGGCGCGCTTCATGATGGCGTCGTATTCCGCAAGCGTCTTGTGCGCGAGCGCGACTACCGCGGGCGTAGGCGCATCGAGCGGCACCTGGCAGGCGAAGTTCTTCTTCGCCTCGTACAGGACACTGCGCGCGATGCGGTTGAACACGTTGGTCAGAAGCGCGCCCTCTTTCAGGACCGGGTCGGCCACGCGCGGATCGCGTTTCTGCTCTTCGGTCGCCAGGAACGGCTTGGGCTTGAACCCGACTGACTTCTGGTCGAGGCCCAGCGCCAGGAAATGCGCGCGCAGCTGCTCGGGCGTGTAGTACTCAAGCAGCTCGTCGGCAGACGGCGGCTTGACGGCGCCCGACGACGAAGCCTTCTTGTTGCCGAACAGCACGTGGTGGTTGGCGATGAGGCGCGTCTGGCGCAGCGGCCGGTCGGTCGCCTCGTGCGAGAAGATGCCGCCCGGGCGCAGCGCCTGCCACAGCGCCGGCTGCACCACGCCGTAGAAGTACAGGTTGTCCTGGCCGATGAACTGGTACACCTCGGCGTCCTCGTCGCACCAGAAGTCGCGCCAGGCGTCACGCGGCAGGCCGAGCGCGTCGTTGGCGGCGATGGTGAAGCTAATCGGCGCCCACAGGCTCTCGGGCCAGCACCACACGGTGAGGCCCTCGGTGCCGTCGAGCTCGGGGGATTTCACACCCCACGCGATGTTGCCGGTGATGCGGAACGGCACGAGCGCCTTGCCCGTGCGGAAGCGCATGCCATGCGCGTGCAGCACGTCGCGAGCGGCGTCGCGGTCATCGATGGTTGAGAACTCCACCTCGAAGCTCTGCTTGCCCTTGGGCGCCTCGTGCACCGTGTGCGCGGGCAGCTCGGACGCGAGCGCGTCGAAGTCCTGCCGCAGCTCGTTTTTGATGTAGATGAGCGGCGCGCCGAGGAACTCCTCCATGGTCTGCGGCACGATGGCGCGCACATCGGGGTCGTCTTCGAGCTCGCGAGCGTACGCGCGCAGGTCGGCAGCGAACGCCGGCAGGTCGAAGTACCAGTTCTCCACCGGTCGCAGCTCGGGAACGGCGCCGGAGAGCGTGGAGCGCGGCGCGATGAGTTCCTCGGGCGCGTAGCTGTGCCCCAGGTCGCACTCGTCGGCGTAGCCGTGCTCGGACTTGCAGCCCTGCACCGGGCAGTGGCCCTGCACCTGGCGGCCGTTCAGAAACGTCTGCGCCTCGGGGTCGAAGAACTGCAGCGTGGAGCGCTTGTGCAGGTAGCCGTTCTCATGCAGGCGGCGGATGAAGTTGTCGGTGAGGTCCTGGTGCACCGCGCCCGCGTGCCCGATGCCGCTGCCGTCGAAGATGGACAGGTCCACCTCGTAGGATTCGAGCGTGCGCTTCTGGCGCATATGGTTGCGCATGACGTAGTCGGCGATGGTTCCGTCGAACTCGCCGGCCTCCACGAGCTTGCGATAGCCCTCGTTGATGGGGCTGCCGAAGCAGTCGGTGCCGCTGACGAAGCGGACGTTGTCCGCGCCGATACGGTCGCGCAGGAAGCGCGCGTAGCAGTCGGCCGGCACGAAGACGCCGGCGATGTGGCCGAAATGCAGCGATTTGTTGCCGTAGGGCATGCCCGCCGTCACCACGGCGCGCTTGGGCCAGGTCTGGCGCGTGAACGTGTCGCGCGTGGTTGTCGTTGCGGCTGATTCCTCGTTAGCGGACATCGGATCCTTCGCTTTCGTATTGTTTCAGAACTTTCTCAACATCGGACACCGACAGCTTGTCCTCGGACAGAAGACTCGTCAGGTTGTCCAGCTCGCTCGACGGGAGCGCCAGGCTGTAGCTGTTGTAGTCGTTGATTCCCGCCAGGTCGGCGGCCTTGCGCTCGGCGTCCTCGCGTGTGCCGATGGCATCGGCGATGCCGTTGGTCACCGCCGTCGTCCCCGTGAACGGCATGCCGGTTGCCAGCTCGTTGACCTGGTCGGACGTGAGGGGTCGGCCCGACGCGACGTTGTCTAAGAACGTCTGGTTGATCTCGTCGACCATCTGCTGGTAGTAGGCGCGCTCGTCGTCGGTCAGCGGGCGCAGGCCGTAGCTCGAGTCCTTGCTGTCAGCCGAGGCGATGGAGTCGGTGGAGACGCCCAGTTTGTTGAGCAGGCCCGACAGGTCAGCCGTCGTCATGATGGTGCCGATGGCGCCGATCTCGGTCGTCTGGTTGACAAAGATGTAGTCGGCCTGGGACGAGATCTCGTACGCGGCCGAGGCGTTCATCGAGGCGCTTGACACCACAACGGGCTTGCTGAAGTCGCGCACGTACGCAGCCATTTCCTCGCCGGCCGTGGCCGTGCCGCCGCCGGAGTTGACGCGCAGGACGACCGCCTTGATGTTCGAGTCGTTCTCTGCCTGGTCGAGCAGGGTTTTCAGGCCCTCGGGGCTCGATGCGGTGCCGTCGTAGCCGATGGTGCCGTCGATGGTGATGGTGGCGACGGCGTTCTGCGGCACCGACGAGCCCGCCGACTTGGAGCCGCCGAGCGATTCGACCGAGTCGATGACGCGCGAGCACTGCGCCAGGCCCACGAGCGCGATGAGCGCGAACGCCACGATGGCGACGATGGCGACGATCCAGCCGCGGCGCTTGGGCGCGGGCTGCGCGACCGTTGCGGCGGCCGGACCCGCTGCGCGGGCGTACGCCGGCTCGGGTGCAGGCTGGAACGACGAGGGCCGCGGGGCCGCGCCG
>CAIFEB010000022.1 GCA_903789375.1 uncultured Eggerthellaceae bacterium
GTCTGCGCCCGCGCCGCGAGCGCCGCGAGGCCGGCCGGGGTCGCGAGGTACGAAAGCGCTCCGCCGTCTGCGAGCACGGAGCACGCCGCCTGGGACAGCGCCGCGTCCACAAGCGCCGGCGTTTCGGGATCGTCCGCGTCGAAGCCGGAGCCGATACTCACCGCGCACGGATGACCAGGGCGAACATGGGAAAGAGCTGCGGGCTTCCACGCGGCGCGCGGCATCACAACGAGCGAGGGATGGTACAGGCGCACGAGCTGCACGGCCGACGGCGCCGTCACGACCTCGGTGTAGCCCGCGCCCATGCGCTGCGAGGCGACGGCCGCCAGGCACGCGGCACCGGGATAGCGGTCGCTGCCCGCCACGAGCACAAGCTTGCCCCGCGTGAACTTGTTGGCGTCGCGCGCCGGATGCGGGAGCAGCTCCGCGAGCTCATGCGGGCTCGCGATCACGCAGTCCGCGCGGTCGCACGCCGTCCGATACGCCGCCGAGCGCTTTCGCGCCTGCGGTTTTCCGTTTCCCTGAGCCATCGTGTCCCCCTGTCCTTTCCCGCGCCCGCGCCTACAGGTCGTCCAGGATGCCGCGCGTCTCCTTGAACTTGCGCGCCAGCTCCTCTTTCGGGTCGACCCGCTCCTCGGTGGCGCGCACCGAGTCGTCCGTCACCGCGATGGCGATGGCGACGGCTTCGACATGCGTGTACGACAGCGACAGCGGCATTTCGCGAACACCCTGCTCATCGGCGATTTCCTTGGCGCGACCGCTCAGAACCAGCGTGGGCTTTCCGCCCGACGCGCGCTTGACCTCGATGTCGCGCACGCCGATGCCGTGCGAGAATCCGCAGCCGAGCGCCTTCACGACCGCCTCCTTGGCGGCGAACCGCAGCGCGTAGTGCACGGCCGGCACCGCCGTGCCGTCGCAGTAGGCGCGCTCGTCGGGCGAGAAGACGCGCTCCGCGAACGTGGGCGAGCGCGTGAGCACCTGCTCCATGCGCTCGACCTCCACGATGTCCACGCCCAGCCCGACCGCGCCCGACGAGAAGCCGATGGCCCCGTCGTCGCCGGTTTCGCCGGGATGCTCCTGGTCGTCGAGCGCCGACGCCGCGCGCGCGGCATCGAGCTCCGACGCATCGTCGGCCTCGGTGCCGTACAGCTCGCCGAGCGCTTCCCGGAGCGTGAGCTTCGCATCCCGCGCGACCTGGTTGGCGAACGCACCTGCCGTGGACGCGTTCTGCTCGGACGTGTTCGCAGCCGTTATCGACTGGTCTTCGTTGATCTGCGGATTGTCATCAGTCTGCGACATAAATCTCCTTACGAGAGCGGGCGTTCATGTGCCGTGTCGGCATGTGCTCTTCGGATGCACGTCCGCTCCCGAAACAGTCCGCCAACCGTATCCAGCGGACCCGAAGAGGCGCCAAGCATACTGGCAGCTCCCCGCTATTCCACCGTCACCGATTTCGCCAGGTTGCGCGGCTGGTCCACGTCGCATCCGCGCAGCACGGCGATCGAGCGCGCGAGAAGCTGCAGCGGCACGCTCGCCGTGATGGCCGAGAACGCGTCGCGCACCTTCGGGATGTAGATCACGTGGTCGGCGAACTGCTTGATCTCCTCGTCGCCCTCGGTCGCTACGGCGACGATCTTCGCGCCGCGCGCCTTGCTCTCCTGCAGGTTGGAGATGACCTTGTCGTACGTCGGGCTCTTCGTGGCGATGGCAATGACGGGGAACCCTTCGTCGATGAGCGCGATCGGGCCGTGCTTCATCTCGCCGGCGGGGTACGCCTCGGCGTGCAGATAGCTGATCTCCTTCAGCTTGAGCGCGCCCTCGCGGGCGATCGCCGCGCCCATGCCGCGCCCGATGAACAGCGCGCTCGACGCGTCCTTGCACGCGCGCGCCGCCTCCTCGATCGAATCGCCGTCGCGCGCCAGAATCTCTTCCACCTGCTCGGCGGTGTCGGCCAGCTCGCCGAACAGAAGACGCACCTGGTTCATGCGCAGCTTGCCTTTGACCTGCGCTAACAGAAGCGCAAGCAGCGTCAGGCTGACGATCTGGCCCAAAAACGACTTCGTCGACGCCACGGCGATCTCCTTGTTCGCCTTGGTGTAGATGACGCCGTCGGACTCGCGCGCCACGGGGCTGCCGAGCACGTTGGTGATGCCGAACACGCGCGCGCCTTTGACGCGGGCGTCGCGGATGGCTGCCAGGGTGTCGGCCGTCTCGCCGGACTGCGACACGGCAACGACCAGCGTCGTCGGGGTGATGATGGGGTTGCGGTAGCGGAACTCGCTCGCGACCTCCACCTCCGTGGGGATGCGCGCCCAGCCTTCGATGAGCTCCTTGGCCACAAGCCCGGCGTGGTAGCTCGTGCCGCACGCGATGATGTACACGCGGTCGACCAGGTTGAGCTCTTCGGGCGTCATGTCCAGCTCGTCGATCTCGAGCGCGCCGTTGACCAGGCGCCCAGCCAGCGTGTCGCGGATGACGCGCGGCTGCTCGTGGATCTCCTTCAGCATGAAGTCGGGGTAGCCGCCCTTCTCCGCCACGTCCATGTCCCAGGTGACGTGCGTGACCTTGGGCTGGCAGGGTGCGCCCTGCGCGTCGAAATACGACACGCCCACGGGTGTGAGCTTGGCGAACTGACCGTCCTCCAACACGACGACGTCGCGCGTGGCGTCGATCATGGCGATGGCGTCCGATGCGACATAGGCCCCGTCGGCCGCGGCGCCCACGATGATCGGCGAGTCGTGGCGCGTGGCGATGATGACGCCGGGCTCGTCCTCGCACACGACGGCGAAGCCGTACGAGCCCACAATCTGCTCGGACGCGATGCGCACGGACGTGAGCAGGTCGTGCGTCTCGCGGTAGGCCTCTTCGACCAGGTGCGCCATGACCTCGGAGTCGGTCTGGCTGGCAAAGGTGTGACCGCGCGCCTCGAGCTCGTCGCGCAGGTCGGCGAAGTTCTCGATGATGCCGTTGTGCACCACGGCGATCTTGCCGTCGCAGGAGACGTGCGGATGCGCGTTCGCCTCGCTCGGGCGGCCGTGGGTTGCCCAGCGCGTGTGGCCGATGCCGCACGTGCCGGCGAGGTCGAAATGGGAAACGGTGTGCTCGAGGCTTTCCACCTTGCCCTTGCGGCGAACGACCTGCAGGCCCGAATCCTCTTCAACGGCGATGCCCGCGGAGTCGTACCCGCGGTATTCCATCCGCTTCAGGCCCTCGATGAGCACCTGAGCAGCCGATTTGACACCCGTGTAACCAACGATACCGCACATGGGGCGATCCTCCTTCGACGGTGGAAGCGGCCTGTGCGCTGGCCGAGAGCGCACGGGAAGCTGCTCGACGGCAGGCCGCATGATGCATCGATTATAAGCGAGCGCGCACGCGGGGCCGCCGCGCCCTCGTCGTGGCGCGAAAAAACCAGCCGCCCTCGGTCCCCGGCGCTCGCTTTCGCCATCCTGTTCAGTTTGATAGTATTTGCAGCGTGCAAATACTGCGGCCGTGATAGTATTCACAGACAATATCGTTCGCCGGCGCTGTGATGAGCCCCAACCGCGTCGGCCCGCCCCAGAGAGGAAGCCCTTGCCCATGTGGTCTGCGTGCCATCCGAAATCCGATAAAGAGCTGGAAGTCTGCGCGACGCTCGGCAAGTCGCTGAACCGCCTGTCGCAGCCGACCATCCTGACGCTGCTCGCCCGCTCCAACAAGCCCCTGCACGGCTACGTCATCGTGCAGCAGGCGGCGAACTCCCCGATGTTCGGCGGCAAGAAGCCCGACGCCACCGGCATCTACCGCGCGCTCAAGCGCATGGAGGAAAGCGGGCTGGTGTCCTCGCATTGGGAGATGCCCGAAGAGGGCTCGGCCAAGCGCATGTTCGAGCTGACCGACAAGGGCCGCGCGTGCCTGCGCCGCTGGATCGACGCGCTCGCCTGCTACGAGCTGACCATCGAGGAGCTGCGCGCCGACGCGTCCGACGCGCTCGGCATCGAGGTGCCCGACACGCCCATCTGCGCGCACTAGAACCGCGTCCGCTGCGCGAAGTGCGCGGCACAGCGACAATTCAAGAAGCCCCGCCTTGACCGACCGACCGGGCAAGGCGGGGCTTTCGCGATGGCTGCCGATGCGCGGGGCGGCCGCAGCCACCAGCCAGCTGTCCGCTACGCTGCCGGCTATAGCCACCAGCCAGCTGCTCGCTACGCCGCCGACCGCTTGCGCTTGAGCGGCTTCACCACCACGAGCACGATTACGAGCGTGGACAGGGCAAACGCCACCTGGATGCCGAAGCTTGCGTTGAGGCCCACCACCGACAGCCCCTCCGAAGCGTGCTCGGCCATCGGGTCGAGCTGCTGCGTGGCAGCCGTCATCGTGGCCACGAGCACGCTCGATCCGAGCGATCCGCCGATCTGGCGCAGCGAGTTGACGATGGCCGTGCCGTGCGCCACGTCACCGCCCGAGAGCTTCTCGAGCGCGTACGTCGTCATCGGCATCATCAAAAACGCGAGGCCGATCATGCGTACGCAGTACACGGCCCCGATGAGCGCAATCGGCGTGGACCCGTTGAACACGGTGAATCCGAACGACCCCACCGCCAAGCACGACAGGCCGATGGTGGCGCTCACGCGCATGCCGTGGTGGTCGTAGAAGCTGCCGACGACCGGGCTCGCGAACGCCATGAGCAGCGACCCCGGCAGAAGGATGAGGCCCGATTCGAGCGCCGAGAGGCCGTGCAGCTCCTGCATGTACAGCGGCAGCTGCACCGTGCCCGTCACCATGGCAATCTGCGCAAGGGCGGTCAGAAGCACGCCGAACAGCACGTGCTTGCCATGGAACAGCGACAGCTTGAGCACCGGATGGTCGATGTGCAGCTGCCGGTAGCAGAATACGAACAAAAGCACGACGCCCAGGAAATCGCAGGTGTAGCTGTACCACTCGTAGAGGCCCTGCTGCTCGGTCAGCGTGACGCCGAGCATCATGATGATGAGGCCGGGGATGTACAGCAGGCACGATTTGACGTCGAGAACCTGGCGCGTGTGCTCGCCGAAGTTGCACACGAACAGAAACGACACAAGCAAAGCGATGGCCGAAAGCGACCCCAGGATGAGGAAGATGGTCCGCCATCCCCAGAGCTGGACGATGGCGCCAGAGAACACCGGGCCGATGACCGGGGCGAACCCAATGACCATGCCGACCAGGCCCAACGCAAAGCCATGGCGCTCTTTGGGGTACACCGTCACCGCAACGTTCTGGATAAGCGGCAGCATGATGCCATTGCCGCCCGCCTGCAGAAACCGCGCCGCCAGGAGAACCGGGTAGTTGGGCGCGAGCAGCGCGAGCACCGACCCCACGACGAAGAAGCTGAGCGATGCGAGGAAGAGCTTGCGCGAGTCGAAACCGTTGATGAGGAACGCCGTGAGCACCGACAGGATGCCGAGCACATATATGTAACCGGTCGTGAGCAGCTGCGCGAGCGTGGCGTCGACCGAGAAGTCGAGCATGATGGACGGCAACGCGGCCGACAGCATGCTCTGCGCCGCGCAGGTGACGAACGACGCTGCCAGCATGACGAACAGGACGGCGCGCCCCGAGATGCGGATGGGCAGAGGCGCCCGATGCGCGGCGCGCGAAGGTGCGTCAGGCTGAGCGGGATCGTCGGGTTCGCCAGGCTGGGCAGACGGTGCGGACATGCCCGTCTGCGCGGACGCGCTGAATGCGCCCGCCTGCTCGCGCGCGCCAGGCTGCGCGGCCGGGCCCGCTTGCGTCGGCGCCGCGACCTGAGCAGGGCTTGCGTCCCGTCCCCGCTGCTCGGGCTGTTTTGACTGGTCGTCCATCGCTTCGTCGGTCGTCTGCAAAGCCACGGGGAAATCGCTTCCTCTCCTGCGCGTCTTGTGCCGCGTCGTCGGCGTTCGTATCGTTCGGTATCTTTCGAGTATACAACCCGCCCTGCGCGCGACCGGCGCGCGCGACCGGTCATCATGCCGTTCC
Source organism: uncultured Eggerthellaceae bacterium (assembly GCA_903789375.1). Lineage (GTDB taxonomy): Bacteria > Actinomycetota > Coriobacteriia > Coriobacteriales > Eggerthellaceae > CAIFEB01. Next base: position 5,974 of record CAIFEB010000022.1, read on the forward strand.
CGTCCCTATCGTCTATACTGGCAAGTCCACACACATCTCCTCAGGAGGAAACCATGGAGAAAATCGCCAGCTTCACCATCAACCACCTCAAGCTCGAGCCGGGCGTGTACGTCTCGCGCGTCGACGCCGACCCCGCGACGGGCGGCGTCGTCACCACGTTCGACCTGCGCATGACCGCGCCCAACCGCGAGCCCGTCATCGACACCGCCGCCGTCCACACCATCGAGCATCTGGGCGCCACCTACCTGCGCAACCAGGCCGACTGGGCCGACCGCGTGCTGTACTTCGGCCCGATGGGCTGCCGCACCGGCTTCTACTTGCTGCTTTTCGGCGAATACCAGCCGAGCGACATCGCCGACCTCGTGCGCGGCATGTACCGGTTCATCGCCGCGTTCGAAGGCGAGGTGCCCGGCGCCGCGCCGCGCGACTGCGGCAACTGGCACGACTCCGACCTGCCGATGGCGCGCTGGTGGGCCAAGCGCTACCTGGACAACACGCTCGCCGACCTCGACGAGCAGCACACCGTCTACCCGGCGTAAAGCGCAGGCACCCGTTCGGAAGCTCGGAAGCGAGGGAGCGCTCATGAAGATCGGCGTCATCGCCGCAATGGACAACGAGGCGGCCTACCTGAAGGGCCGCTTGGAGAACGCGCACGAGAGCAGCATCGCCGGCGCAACGTTCGCCGAGGGCACGCTCGAAGGCATCCCCGCCGTCGTGGCGCGCAGCGGCGTGGGCAAGGTCAACGCAGCGCTGTGCGTGCAGCTGCTCGTCGACCGCTTCGCCGTCACGCACGTGGTGAACACGGGCGTCGCGGGCTCGCTCGACGCGCGCATCGACATTGGCGACCTGGTGGTGTCCACCGACGCCGTGCAGCACGACATGGACGTCACCTACCTGGGATACGAGCCCGGCCAGGTGCCGCAGATGGACCAGTTCTCGTTCGCGGCCGATGCCGACCTGCGCGCGCGCATCGTGCAGGCGGCAGCCGCCATGGCGCCCGAGATCGGCGTGTACGAGGGACGTGTCGCCTCGGGCGACCGCTTCATCTGCGAAGACGCCGACAAGCAGCTCATCGCGTCGCGCTTCGGCGCGCTCTGCTGCGAGATGGAGGGCGCCGCCATCGCCCAGGCGTGCGTGCTCAACGGCGTGCCGTTCGTCATCGTGCGCGCCATCTCGGACAAGGCCGACGGCTCGCAGACCGAGCTGTACCAGGAGTTCGAGGACAAAGCAGCCGAGCACTGCGCCCATATCGTCGAACGCGTGTTCAGCGACCTGCGGTAAGACCGAACGCCGACAGACAGAGCCGCCCGGCGCAACTGCCAGGCACCATGCCTTCGAAAGGCGCCCTGCGAACCTCTCGTTTGCGGGGCGCCTTTCGTTATGATGTGCACGACGGACGCACGAGAGCCAATCGCGCGCAACCCGTGCGCACACCTGCCGCACATGCGCCCGCGCACGCATCGCCGGCGCCCTGTTCTCTTTGTCCTCCTTCGCACGAGCACGGACGTGCGGCGCGGGGCGTCATGTTAGGATTGCCCCACTGACCAAACCATCGCGCATCGAAGGATCGTGCTGCCATGCTCTGCCCGCACTGCGGAAAACCCGTTTCCGACAACGCCACCGTCTGCCCGCACTGCGGCACGACGTTCGCACGCGCGTCCCAACGTGCGGGGCGCGCACCCTCGTCGGGGTCGGCCGCCGGCGCCTACCGCAGAAACGACGCCAGCCGCTCTTCCCGCGACAACCGTTCCTATCAGGAACAGCGAACGGCGCCGTACGCCACCTCCTCACGCGACCCCCGCACGTGCAGCGAGCGCCCGACCGGCGCGCATGCCGCGGGCGGCGCCGGCACGCGCGCAGGTGGAACGGCGGGCGCGGGATACCGTCCGCGCACCCAGGTGTCGGCCGCATCGAGCCCCCGCACCGCCGCAGCCATCGCCCAGAAGCACGCGAACACGAGCCGCCACAAGTTCATCGCCGTCGTGGTGGGCGCGGCCATCGTCGCCTCGGTCGTGTACCTGATCTGGGGCTCGTCCTTCCGTCCCTACCTCATCAGCTCGCGCGACTTCCCCGACGAGGGAGTCGTGGCAGCGCTTTCGGCATACGATGCCGACGGCGACGGCAAGCTCTCGCGCGACGAGGCCAAAGCCGTCACGTCGCTTGCCATCACCTCGGGCGGCACCGTGTCCGACCTAAGCAAGTTCCCCAACCTCACCACACTCACCGTTGCGACGGACGACGCCGGCACCGTCGACGTGTCGAGCGCGCCCAACCTGCAGACGCTCGACCTGTCGGGCGCCCCCAACGTGTCGGCCGTGACGCTGTCCAACAACGCCAAGCTGACGTCGATCGACGTCGAAGGCACGCAGGTTTCTGCGCTCGACGTGGCGCAGGCGCCCAACCTGCAGACGCTCGACGTGCTGAACACGCCGCTGACCTCGCTCGACGTGTCATCGAACACACAGATGGTCAAGCTCGACTGCGCCGATGGCGTGGCGGTTTCGGGCGTGGGCAGCACGCGCATGCAGACGTACTGGGTGGTCTCGGGCATGCAGTCATCCATCCCGCTGTACGGCTCGACCGCCGGCGAGAACGCTGCGGCCACGGCCACGTTCGACAGCGACAACCGCCTGGCGTCCATCACCTACCAGAGCACCGAGAACGCCGCCGCCGGATCGTCCAACGGCACCACGACCATCGCCTTCACCTACGACGACGCCGGGAACGTGGTGCAGACCACGGCGACCGGCGACACCATCACCGGCGCGGGCTCGACGTCGGCGCTCAGCTGGACGGTCGCTTACGACGACGCCGGCCAGCCCACGACGGCCGTCAGCCTGAGCGGCCAGACCTACGCCTACACCTACGACGCCCAGGGGCGCGTCGCCACGCTGACCACGTCGGGCACGGGCGTCGTCGCCGCGACCTACACCTACGCCTACGACGACCAGGGGCACGTGGCCTCGTGCACCGCGAGCACCGGCCTGCGCACCGAGTACGCCTACGACAGCGCGGGCAGGCTCACCGCCGCGAAGGCCGCCCCGACGGGCACTGACGAGAACGCGACCTCGTTTTCGTACACCTTCGCCTACGACGACGCCGGCCGTGTGACGGCGAGCACCTACGCCGAAACCACCGGCCAGACCGCGAACACGCTTTCCGAGAAGTACGCATACAACAAGCTCGGCCAGCTGACCGATGCATCGCGCGAGACCACGGGCACGAGCACGAGCTGGACCTACGCGCATCACGCCCTCACCGCCGCCGACTACACGTACGACGATGCCGGCAACCTGACCGACATCAAGCTCAAGCGCGAGAACACCGATGACGGCACGTACGAGGAATGCACGCTGACGTACCACCGCGTGCTCGCCTCGGCCGATTACGCGCCCACCGGCACGCTGCGTCCGACCACCTGCCCACTCGACGCGTCCGCCGCCGACTGCGTGATCGCCGAGATGCCGTGGCGCACGCTGCCGACACCCTACACGATGGTGTTCGCGCCGGCGACCTCCACGGTGACGGCGCAGGCCAACTAACGAAAAGCGCGTTCGCCGCTACGCGAGCCCGATCTCCGCGGCGAACGCCACCTCGCCGACCTCGTTTTCGCCCTTCACGCGGACGATGCCTGGCTCGGGCTCGATCGCGTACAGGGAAAGCGGCTCGCCCGCCAGCACCTCGTGGCGGTAATCGACTTGGTACGTCTTCACAACGGCATCCAGCTTCTTGGGCATGAGCACGGCGAGCGCGTCCGTGACGAAATCCGCGTAGCAGGCGTTGTTCACGTGCCCGTTCAGATCGACCGTGCTCTCGCCCGGCGTCGTGCGAAACGCCGTCAGACCCTCCGCGTCGAAATCGCGGATTTTGCGCGCCTTCTTGGGGAAGTTGCGCTCCTCGCTGAACGTGATCGACTCGTCGAAATGCCCGGCCAGCGGCTCGAACGCGCGCTTCTCCCGGTTCATGAGCACCCATTCGCTCGTCGCCTTCACCAGAAGCCCGCCCGCGGCGTCGCGCAGCTGGTAGTCGCGCTGGAACGCGAACCGCGACGAGGTGTACGGCCACGTGCGCGCCGTGACCGCCTCGCCCATGTGCGGCTGCCCGAGCACTTCGAACTTCTGGCGCACGACCGCCCAGAACACGCCCTGGGCCGCCATGTCGTCCGATCCGATGTCCATCGAATCGGCCTGCACCTGCGCGATCTCCTGGAACAGGTCGAGGATCGACGACGGCTTGATGCGGCGGTTGCGGTCGAAGTCCCGCGTGCGCAGCGGATAATCCCTGCTCATCTCTATTGCCATGGCTTGCAGCTCCTTTATGCGCCTCGTTTATGCGCCTCGTCGTTGAATCGCGCCCATTATAGCCGACGGCTCCAGCCCGACATCCCCCGCGCGTGAGGATGTAGCGACGGCCGGGCAACGGCCGCGGGGCCGCGGCAGCACCGTCACATGCGCGTGCTAGACTGGGTGACCACACGCGAAACCGAGGCGAAGGAGCATTCCATGGGCAAAACGGTGCTGATCACGGGAGCCACCGGCGGTTTGGGCGAGGCGTTCGCGCGGGTGTTCGCACACGAGGGCTACGATCTTCTGCTCGTCGCCCGCGACCAGCAGAAGCTCGACGCGCTCGCCCGCCTTCTGACCGTCGCGCGGCCCGTCGAGGTCAAAACGCTCGCCATCCCCGACCTCGCCTCGCCCGGCGCGGCGGCGCGCGTCGTCGAGTTCACCGAACGCGAGCACACGGACGTGGACGTGCTCGTCAACAACGCGGGCTTCGGCGACTACGGCCCCTTCGCCGAGAGCAGCCTCGACCGCCAGGTTGAGATGATCGACCTCAACGTGCGCACGCTCACCGAGCTCACGTACTGGTATCTGGGTCCCATGCTCGATCGCGACGAGGGCCGCATCCTCAACGTCGCTTCCGTTGCGGCCTTCATGCCCGGACCGCTCATGTCGACATACTTCGCCACGAAGGCCTACGTGCTGTCGTTTTCCGAGGCGCTCGCCACCGAGCTCAAGCACACGGGCGTCACGTGCACGGCGCTGTGCCCGGGACCCACCTCCACCGGCTTCTGGAACGCCGCCGGCACGCAGACGAGCTCGCTGTTCTCGTCGATCTCCTACGCATCGCCCGACGACGTGGCGCGTTTCGGCTTCATCAGCATGATGAACGGCCGCGCCGTGGCCATCCCGGGCGCCGGGACGCGTCTGCTCGCGCACGCCGTGCGCTTGCTGCCGCGTTCGGTCGTGCGCAACGCCACCTACGCGCTGATGAAGTAGCAGCACGAATCGGCCCTGCTTGGCAACCCGGCACCACCGCTGAGATAGCGATTTGCGGGGCCTGAGATTCGCAGACATCGAGCAAAAACCGAGCAACTGTATTCGCAAAGGACGCCTTGCGCGAAGGGGTTTCCCCGTGTAATATTCGTCTCACCGAAGAGGCAGAATAGCCTTGCAGGTGTCAGAACGGCGAGGTTCGTACCTCGCCATTTCTGTATGTGGGGGAGCCATTGGTGCATCGTCTGAATCTTCACATCGACGAGTCCGGGAACCAAGATCTTTCTGAAGGGCTCTACCTTGTTGCAGTGGTGCTGCATAATCACGCTGCGGATATCGCTACGCCTATCGCGGCGTACGAGCAACGGCTTACGGTAGCCGGGCTTGATGACATACCGTTTCACGGCAAAGATCTTCTACATGGGAACGAAGAGTACCGCGCAACATCGCCGGGCGACAGGAAGCGCTTGCTTACGCAGTTCGCTCGTCTTGTGCGCGAGCTCCCCGTAGAATTTTTCACATTGAGCTATAGCGGCTCGGACACCCACAGCAGAGATGAGCTCGAATCGAGAATCCGACGCGATCTGGCTTCCCTCGTCTACGATCACCTCGCCTTCTTCCAGCGTTTCGACACCATCTCCGTCTACTACGACGACGGCCAAGGAGCTGTAAGTTCCGCCCTGCACGATGCCCTCGATTTCGTGCTCGCCAAGAACGTTGCAGACTTTCGAGACGCCGATCATCATGCGCGGCGGCTCTTGCAGGTTGCCGACTATACCTGCACGATTGAGCGTGCCGCCATGGCCTATGATTCAGGCAAGCAGTCCAAGACGCACGAGCGATTTTTCGGCAACCGCAGGTCTTTTATGCAGTCGTACAAGAAGCAGCTTGAACGGAAAAGATTCCGCTAGCTGTCAGCTTGACCCGCTTCTCGGTTCCACCCCTCCCAATCGCCATTCTTCGAGATGACGATCCTTCATAGAGGACTCCAACAGCTCTTCCAAATAGCGATTTGCGGAGCCACGGCTCCTGTGCGATGCGCACGCGCGGGCTCGCGGTATCATCGAGGCGAAACCAACCGAGGTGAATCGCATGCCCACGCATCTTCATACCAGCTTGATCTACGGACCGGTGCACAGCCGCCGTCTGGGGGCGTCGCTCGGCGTCAACCTGCTGCCGCCCGACGGCAAGGTATGCACGTTCGACTGCCTGTACTGCGAATGCGGGATGAACGGCGAACGCCGCACGCATTCGGCGCTGCCCCAGCGCAAAGACGTCGTCGACCAGCTCGAACGCCGCCTGTGCGAAATCGCCGCCGCAGGGGAACCGCTTGACGACATCACGTTCGTCGGCAACGGCGAGCCGACGGTGAATCCCGCGTTTCCGCAGATCGTCGACGACACCCTTGCCCTGCGCAACGCGCTCGCGCCGCAGGCCACGGTGTCGGTTCTGAGCAACGGCTCGCTTGCCGGGCGCCCCGCCGTGCACACCGCGCTCGAGAAGCTCGACGGCAACATCCTGAAGCTCGACGCGGTTGACGAGGACTACGTGCGCTTCCTCGACCGGCCGCAGGGGCGGTTCAACCTGGACGAAACGCTGCGCGTCTACGAGTCGTTCGAGGGCAACGTGTCCATCCAGACCATGTTCGTGCGCGGGCGCGTGCTCGGCCACGACGTCGACAACACCGGCGACGCGTTCGTGCGTCCCTGGCTCGCGGCGCTGCGTCGCATCCGCCCGAAGATCGTCGAGGTTTACACCGTCGACCGCATAACGCCCGTGCCTGGGTTCGAGAAGGTGCCGCCCGAAGACCTCGACGCCATCCGCGACCGCGTGCGCGCGCTCGGCATCCCCTGCATGGCGGCGTACTGAGGGGCGCATGCACGCTGCACGCCACGCCCGCAACCCAGCCCTTCGAACGGAAAGCGGGTGCGCAGGACCCGTCTCGTCCCACGCACCCGCCATCCACAACGTCCGATGCCGCCGCGCACGCTTCAGGCAGCGCGAAACGCGCTACACCAGCCTGCCGTTGCAGTGGTCGATCATGTGCTGGATCATCTGGGCGGTCCAGCCGGCGAACTCGCGGCGCCGATGCACCAGCGCGCCGTCTTTCAGCTCGTCGAACTCCACCACGATCTGGTCGTAGCGGCGGGACTTCGTCTCCTCTTCGTGCGACAGGCAGCCCTCCTTCACGCGCTGCGGGCGCAGGCCGCGCTTGAGCACGGGGTTGAACATGGCATGGGTATGCTGCTTCTTGTCGCGGTACACGAACACCGCCTTGGCGACGCCGATCTGGTTGGCCGCCAGGCACGCCGCCTCCTCGGAATCCGCCATGGTATCCAGAAGATCCTGCACGACCGCGGCGTCTTCGGCCGTCGCCGGTTCGCACGGCTGGCCCAGGATGGGATCGTCCTTCACGATGTCCTTGATCATGCTCGTTCGCTTTCACTCGATTGTTCTTGTCGTTCGCCGCACGAACGGTGTCGCGCGGCTTGACCATGATACCCTAGACCCCCACCGAAGCGGATCTGTCGCTGCGCCTTCGGCCGCGCACGTGCGCACGTCGCACACATACGTCGCCCGCGCGGCTTGGAAGGACATCGATCATGAGAACGGCGCGTTCGCGCAAACATAAGGGATTCGACCTGGACAAACGGCTCGCCGCCGTCGAATGGGCACTCGAGCGCGACGACTGCGCGCACGCCGGCAGCTGGAGCAGATGGCGTGCGGAGCGCGAACTGGCCAGCGCTGCCTTCGCGGACGGCGACACCGGCGCGCCGCACGAGGGCACGGAGGCAACCGACGCAGAGCCAGCCGTCCCGTCGGCCTTCGGCCCAGAGCCCGCCGCCCCGTCCGTCGCCGACGCAGCCGCCCAGGACGGCGCGTCCGTCGACGACGCCTGCGCGCCGCGTCCCTTCCGCGAAGTGCGGCTCGACCTGGGGTGCGGCAAGGGCACGTTCACCGTTGCCGCCGCCAAACGCGAGCCCGACGTGCTGTTCTGCGGCATCGACACCGAAAGCGTCTGCGTCATGCACGCCGCTGAGCTCGCCTGCGCGGAGCACGTCCCCAACGCGGCCTTCCTCGTGGACGAGGACCCCGACCTTGCGCGCATCTTCGCACCGGGCGAACTGGGATGCATCTACCTGAACTTCCCCACACCGTTCCCCAAGAAGAAGAAGGCGCCGCTGCGTCTGACCCACGCCGAGCGGCTCATCGCATACCGCACGCTGCTCGCGCCGGGCGGCATGGTGCGGCTGCGCACCGACAGCCAGCCGTTCGCCGACTGGTCGCTCATCCAGTTCGACCTGGCCGGATACACGGTGGTCTTCCAAACCGACGACCTGCGCGCCACCGACGGCGAAAGCCCCTCAAGCGAATACGAGCTGAAGACGAGCGAGCGCGGCGGCACGGTGCACGCCATCGACGCCGTTCCGGGGCCGCGCCCCGCACCCGCACCCGGAAGCATCGTGCAACCCGTGCCGGAAAGCCTGTTCGAGTACCTGCCCGATGACCTGGAGCATCTGGAGTACGTGCCGCTCGGGATGGCGGGCGCCGTGGAGAACATGAGAAACCACCGCCGGCGCATGGCCGCCCACGCCGCCCGCGAGCAGGCGCAAGCCGAGCGCGCCGCCCGCGAGCAGGCAGCGGTCGAACAGGCAGCGGTCGAACAGGCCGCGCGGGACGCGCGCGCCCTGGAAGAGCGTGCAGCGCAGCTCGCGCAGGATGCGCAAGCAGACGCCGACACCGCCACGAACCCGCGCTGGCGATAGCACCGCCCCGCGACCCGCACAGAGCCTGCGCCGTGCGCCCACGCAAGATGTGAACGCCGTGCGAACGGGCGCGCGTCGTTGTCCGCGGGCGCTGCGGGGGTTTATCATGCAGGTTCAGGCGATTCACGCCGTTTTGTTCCGGGTCGCCCGGGTCGAAACGCCGGCGCCTCATCCGGACGGTCAACGAAAGTCGAGATCATGACATCTACCTCAGTCACTGAGCCGAGTTCGGTCATCCCCGAGGAAAGCCGCGGCATCCACGAAGAGTGCGGCGTCTTCGGTATCTTCTCCCCGAAGCGCACCGACGTGGCACCGCTGGTCTACTACGGCCTGTACGCGCTGCAGCACCGCGGTCAGGAAAGCGCCGGCATCGCCGTCAACGACGACGGCGTCTTCTCGTCGTACAAAGCGGGCGGGCTCGTGGGCGACGTGTTCACCCCCGACCGTCTGGCCAGCCTGCCGCAGGGCAACATCGCCATCGGCCACGCGCGCTACTCCACGTCCGGCTCCGACCGCGACATCAACGCGCAACCGATCATCGTCAACCACTTCAAGGGCCGCCTGGCCCTGGCGCACAACGGCAACCTGACCAACTCCTACGAGCTGCGTCAGCGCCTCGAAGAGCGCGGGTCCATCTTCCACACCACGACCGATTCCGAGGCCATCGCCTACATCGTCGTGCAGGAACGCCTGAAGGTGGGCTCCATCGAAGAGGCCGTCGCGTGCACGATGGACCAGATCGAAGGCGCGTACGCCATGGTGGTCATGTCGCCGACCAAGCTCATCGCCGCCCGCGACCCCTATGGGTTCCGCCCGCTGTGCCTGGGTCGCCGCGACGACGGCTCCATCGTCGTCGCTTCCGAGAGCTGCGCGCTCGACGCGGTCGGCGCCACGTTCGTGCGCGACGTCGAGCCGGGCGAGCTCGTCACCATCTCCCCCGACGGCATCACGTCGAACCGCGAGCGCTGCGGCATCGTGCCGCGCAGCATGTGCGTGTTCGAGTACATCTACTTCGCCCGCAACGACTCGATCATCGACGGCGCGAGCGTCCATGAGGCGCGCGTCCGCGCCGGCGAGTTCTTGGCGCAGGAGCACCCGGTTGACGCCGACGTGGTCATCGGCGTGCCCGACAGCGGCCTGGACGCCGCCATCGGCTATGCACGCATGTCGGGTATCCCGTACGCGCTCGGGTTCACCAAGAACAAGTACATCGGTCGCACGTTCATCGCGCCCGACCAGAAGCAGCGCGACGACAGCGTGAGCATCAAGCTGAACCCCATCCGCGCCGTCGTGGAGGGCCGTCGCGTGGTCGTCGTCGACGACTCCATCGTGCGCGGCACCACGTCGCGCCGCACCGTGCAGATGCTTCGTCGCGCCGGCGCCGCCGAGGTGCACATGCGCATCAGCGCGCCGCCGTTCGTGGCCCCGTGCTACTACGGCGTGGACATCGACAGCGCCGACAAGCTGATCGCCAACCAGCACACGGTGGAGGAAATCGCCCAGCTCATCGGCGCGGACACGCTCGGCTACCTGAGCGTCGAGCACACGATGAAGCTGACCGGGCAGAAGGACGCCGGGTTCTGCGCCGCCTGTTTCGGCGAGCCCTACCCCACGGCCGTCCCCACGCACACGTCCAAGAACCGCTTCGAGCAGAAGATTCACGGCGACAAGGACGCCGACGATTAAGACGCAACGCGCCGCACGATCCGCCAACCAAAACAACGAAGGCCGCCGCCCGTCATCGCGATGGGCGGCGGCCTTTTTCGCAGGGTAGAACGCACCGTACGAGGAAGTGCCGTACGGGAACGCATCGGGACGGGAAAAGCCCGCAGGTCAAGTCCGCCCCGAGTCCCGGCCTTCGCCCGCGAGCCGCGCTCTGCGCCCGCGGGCCGCGCTCCTAGAACGCGCCCTCGGCGGCGAGCTTCTTGATGCGCTCGACGGCCTCGACCGTCGCATCCGCATCGCCGAACGCGGTCAGGCGGATGTAGCCCTCGCCGCTCGGACCGAAGCCCGCACCCGGCGTGGTGATGACGTGCGCCCGGGTCAGAAGCGCATCGAAGAACTCCCACGAGCCGGTTCCCTCAGGCGTCTTGAACCAGATGTAGGGGCTGTTCACAGCGCCAAACACGGCGAAGCCCGCAGCCTCCAGACCCTCCTTCACCACGTGCGCGTTGTGGCGGTAGTACGCGATGGTGTCTTCGACCTGCTGCTTGCCCTCCGGCGTGTAGATGGCCGCGGCGCCGCGCTGGATGATGTACGACGCGCCGTTGAACTTGGTCGTCTGGCGGCGCAGCCACAGGTCGTTCAGATGCGTGCCCTGGCGCACGAGGTCCTTGGGCACCACGGTGTAGCCGCAGCGCGCGCCGGTGAACCCGGCCGTCTTGGAGAACGAGCGGAACTCGATGGCGCAGGTCTTGGCGCCCGGCACCTCGTAGATGGAGTGCGGCACGCCCTCCTCGGTGATGAAGCGCTCGTACGCCGCGTCGAACATGATGAGCGCGTCATGGGCGTTGGCGTAGTCGACCCAGGCCTTGAGCTGGTCGAAGTTGAGCACCGTGCCCGTGGGGTTGTTGGGCGAGCACAGGTAGATGACGTCCACCTCGTCGCCGTCTTCGGGCAGAGCCGGGCAGAAGCCGTTCTCGGCCGTCGTGGGCATGTAGTGGATGTTGCTCCACGCCTGCACGCTCTCGTCGTAGTAGCCCGCGCGGCCCGCCATGGCGTTGGTGTCCACGTACACCGGGTAGACTGGGTCGCACACGGCGATGCGGTTGTCGAATCCCAGGATGTCGCCGATGTTGCCGGTGTCGGACTTGGCGCCGTCGGACACGAACACCTCGTCGGGCGCGATGTCCACGCCGCGCGACGCGAAGTCGCCTGCGACGATGGCTTCGCGCAGAAACGCGTAGCCCTGCTCGGGGCCGTAGCCGTGGAACGTCTCGGCGTGGGCCATGTCGTCGACCGCCTGGTGCATGGCGTCGATGACGGCCGGCGCGAGCGGACGCGTCACGTCGCCGATGCCCATCTTGATCAGCTTGACGTCGGGATGCTCTTCCTGGTAGGCGGCCGTGCGCCGCGCAATCTCCGAGAACAGGTAGCTGCCGGGGAGTTTGAGATAGTTCTGGTTGATGGTTGCCATGTGCGTCCTTCCGCCGCTCGCCGCGCCGCAGCGCGACTTTCGTTTTCCACGCCTTCATACTAAGCCGAAGGGCACCCCGCGTGCCCTTCGACCGGGCGCCCTCCGTCGAAAACGTCGATTTAACACGTCTGTTACGTGAAGGACCCGGGGCGCCGGTACTATCTTTCTGGGACTTGAATACCTTGATTTCGAAAACGGGGTCACCCGAAACTCCCGTATCGGAGGTGTGAGATGCACTACGAATTCGCCAAACTTCACGGCGCCGGCAACGACTTCGTGATGATCGACGATATGAACGACCAGATCACGTTCACGCCCGAGCAGATCGCGCACATCTGCGACCGTCACTTCGGCGTGGGCGCGGACGGCGTCATCGTGGTCAAGCCGTCGCCGCGGCCGGAATGCGCGGCGTACATGGACTATTACAACGCCGACGGCACCAAGGCGCAGATGTGCGGCAACGGCGTGCGCTGTTTCGCGAAGTTCTTGGTCGACCGCGGCATCGTCGACGCGGCCGCCGGGTCGTTCGTGGCCGACACGCTGTCCGGCCCCAAGCCGATGAAGTTCAAGCTGGGTGAAGACGGCCTGGTCACGTGCGCCACGGTGGACATGGGCGAGCCGGAGCTGCGCGCCGCGAAGATCCCCGCGCGCCTGACCGAGACCGACACGCCCTTCGGGCCTGCCGTCGTCGAACAGCCCGTGCGCTTGGGCTCGATGGCCCTCGACGTCACCTGCGTGTCGATGGGCAACCCCCATGCCGTCACCTTCGTCGACGACCCGATGAAGGTCGACGTCGACGTCATCGGCCCCCAGGTAGAAGAGCACATCGTCTTCCCCGAGAAGACCAACGTCGAGTTCGCCTCCGTCCACGGCGACACCATCGTCATGCGCGTGTGGGAGCGCGGCGTGGGCGAGACGCTCGCCTGCGGCACCGGCTGCTGCGCCACGGCGGTTGCAGCCCACATCACCGGACGCGCTGCGCGGCAGGTCCACGTGAAGGTGCTCGGCGGCGTGATCGACATCGACTGGCGCCAGGACAACCACGTGTACATGACCGGCCCGGCAGAGCAGAGCTTCACTGGCTCCTTCGACCTGTAACCCGACCGCTACCAGCGGTTTTCGCCCGCATGCGGACTCATGCGGGCTGCGCGCCCGAAGCGTCGACGAACGCTTCGGGCGCGTTTTGGAACCATCGTCAAAAACCATCGACAAGGACTCATCCCATGGCAGATCAGACCACTTCGAGCCGCGGACTGTACGATCCGCGCTTCGAGCACGACGCATGCGGCATCGGCGCCATCGCGCAGATCAACGGCGAACGCTCCCACCAGCTCATCGACGACGCGCTGTCGGTGCTCGTCAACCTCGAGCACCGCGGCGGCGTCGGGCTGGAGCGCAACACCGGCGACGGCGCCGGCATCCTGTTCCAGATTCCCCACCGCTTCTTCCGCAAGGAGGCGCAGAAGTACGGCCACCTGCTGCCCGAAGAGGGCGACTACGGCGTGGCCATGCTGTTTCTGCCGATGGACGCCGAGGGCACGCGCGTGGGCATGAGCGTGTTCGAGGACGGCTGCGCGAAGCTGGGCATCCCGCTTCTGTTCTGGCGCGACGTGCCCGTCGACCCGCACGATCTGGGATCCACGGCGCGCGCCTGCATGCCCACCATCAAGCAGGCGTTTTTGGGCCGCCCCTCCGACGTCGCGGCCGGCATGGACTTCGAGCGGCGCCTGTACGAGTGCCGCCGCACCATCGAGAAGGCGGGGCATCAAAACCCCGGCCTTCAGGACAAGATCTTCTACATCTGCTCGATGAGCGCGCGCACCATCGTGTACAAGGGCATGCTCATCTCCACGCAGATGCGCGGCTTCTTCCTCGATTTGGACGACGCCTCCACCGAGACGGCGCTCGCCCTGGTGCATTCGCGCTACTCCACCAACACGACGCCGGCGTGGGAGCGCGCGCACCCCAACCGCTACATCGTGCACAACGGCGAGATCAACACGCTGCGCGGCAACATCAGTTGGACGCGCGCCCGCGAAGCCGGCCTGTACTCGCCGGTCATGGGCCCCAACCTGGAGCGCGTGCTGCCGATCATCGACCGCGAGGGCTCCGACTCGGCCATGCTGGACAACGTGCTCGAGTTCATCATGATGAACGGGCGCAGCCTGCCCCGCGCCGTCACGATGGTCATCCCCGAGCCGTGGGACCACAACACCGCGCTGTCCGACAAGCGCCGCGCCTGGGACGCCTACCAGTCCATGCTGACCGAGGCCTGGGACGGCCCGGCCGCCATCGCGTTCTCCGACGGCCGCATCACCGGTGCCGCGCTCGACCGCAACGGCCTGCGCCCGGCGCGCTACTTCATCACCAACGACGACCGCCTGCTGCTCTCGAGCGAGGTGGGCGTGCTCGACGTCGACCCGGCTGACGTGCTCATCTCGGGCAGCCTCGGCCCCGGTGAGATGCTCGTCGTGGACCCCGAGCGCGACCGCGTGCTCATGAACGACGAGATCAAGGACGCGTTCGCCAACGAGAAGCCCTACCGCGAATGGGTCGAGGAGGGCATGCTCACGATCGACGACCTGGTCGAGCGCGGCAGCGGCCCCGTGTCGAAGCCCCAGCCCGACGCCAACGAGCTGGCCGCCCAGCAGGCGCTCTACGGCTACAGCTACGAGGACATAAGCGAGGCCATCGCGCCCATGGCCGAACAGGGCAAGGCGCCGCTCGCCTCCATGGGAGCCGACGTTCCGCTCGCGTGCCTGTCGAAGCGCCCCAAGAGCTTCTTCGACTACTTCAACCAGCTGTTCGCCCAGGTCACAAACCCGCCGATCGACTCGTTGCGCGAGGCGTTCATCACGTCGACGCGCCTGTATGTGGGCCATCACGGCAACCTTCTGGAAGACGCGCGCGCCAACTGCCGGCTGATCAAGTTGGACACGCCGATCCTCACGAAGGAGCGCTTCGAGGCGCTCGCCACCGTCAACAAGCAGGGCTTCGCCGCGCTGCGCATGAGCTGCACGTTCAACCCCGCTGACGGCCCGCATGCCCTGAAGCAGGCGGTCGACAAGCTGTGCGCCGACGCCTGCCAGGCCGTGCGCGACGAATACAACATCCTCGCGCTGTCCGACCGCGCAGACCCGGCGTCGGGCGACGAGCCCATCCCGTCGCTTCTGGCCGTGTCCGCCATCCACAACGCGCTTTTGCGCGCCGGCCTGCGCATGAAGACCGACATCATCATCGAGTGCGGCGACGCGGCCACCCCGCATGACTTCGCCACGCTCGTCGGCTACTCGGCATCGGGCATCTACCCGTACCTGGCGCACGACACCATCGCGTCGCTCGCCACCACCGGCAAGCTCGCCGTGGACGCCGCCACCGGCATCGACAACTACAACCACGCCATCGTGGCCGGCATCGTGTCGACCATGTCCAAGATGGGCATCTCCACCATCCAGGGCTACCACTCCGCGCAGGTGTTCGAAGCCGTGGGCCTGGACAGCGCACTCATCGACCAGTACTTCACGGGAACCGTCAGCCGCGTGGGCGGGCTTTCCATCGACGACGTCCAGCGCGAGTGCCAGGAGCGCACCGACGCCGTCGCCAAGGTGGCCGCCTCCCCCGCGCCCGACCAGCTGCCGAGCTCCGGCGTCACGGCGTGGCGTCCCATCGACGGCGAGGAGCACCTGATCACGCCGACGGTCATCAACCTGCTGCAGCGCGCCGTGCGCGAGAACGACCCCGCGCTGTTCGAGCAGTACAGCCAGGCCATCCACCCCGAGGGCCGCACCATCGTGCTGCGCGACCTGCTGCGGTTCAGGCCCACGCGCAAGCCCATCCCGCTTGACCAGGTGGAACCCGCAAGCGAGATCGTCAAGCGCTTCACCACCGGCGCCATGAGCTACGGCTCCATCTCGCGCGAGGCGCACGAGTGCCTGGCCATCGCCATGAACCGCCTGGGCGGCAAGTCCAACACCGGCGAGGGCGGCGAGGACCCGGCCCGCGAGGTGACGATGCCCAACGGCGACAGCAAGCTGTCCGCCATCAAGCAGATTGCGTCGGGTCGCTTCGGCGTGACGAGCCGCTACCTGATGAGCGCGAAGGAAATCCAGATCAAGATGGCCCAGGGCGCCAAGCCCGGCGAGGGCGGCCACCTGCCCGGCGGCAAGGTGTGGCCGTGGATCGCACGGTGCCGCCGCTCCACCCCGGGCGTCGGGTTGATCTCGCCGCCGCCGCATCACGACATCTACTCGATCGAGGACCTGGCCGAGCTCGTGTTCGACCTGAAGAACGCGAACCCCCGGGCGAAGATCTCGGTCAAGCTGGTGTCGGAAGCCGGCGTCGGCACCATCGCGACGGGCGTCGCGAAGTCGGGCGCGCACAAGATCCTGATCTCGGGCGCGAACGGCGGCACGGGCGCCGCGCCGCGCGACTCGGTCTACCATGCCGGCCTGCCGCTTGAGATGGGCCTGGCCGAGACGCAGCAGACGCTTTTGCGCAACGGCCTGCGCTCGCGCGTCGTGCTCGAGGCCGACGGCAAGCTGATGGACGGCCGCGACGTCGCCGTGGCGTGCCTGCTCGGCGCCGAGGAGTTCGGTTTCGCCACCATGCCGCTCATCGCTATGGGATGCCTGATGCAGCGCGCCTGCCAGAAGGACACCTGCCCCGTGGGCATCGCCACGCAGAACTGCCACCTGCGCGGGCACTTCGCCGGCAAACCGGAGTACGTCGTGAACTTCATGACGTTCGTGGCCGAGCAGCTGCGCTCCATCATGGCCGAGCTGGGCTTTGCCACCGTGGAGGAAATGGTGGGCCATCCCGAGTGCCTGGAGCAGACGGCCCCGGTCGACAGCTGGAAGGCGCGCCTTATGGACCTGTCCCCGGTGCTTGCCCCCGCCGAGACTGAGTACCCGCAGATCCCGGGCGCGGACTGCCCGCATTCGCTCGAAAGCGCAGCACCCGCCAACACCCTGCCGCAGGCGCTCGACGCCACGCTGTTCATCCCGTACACGCAGGCGGCGCGCGCGACGCTCACGCCGCAGCACTTCCACGCCGACATCGCCAACGTCAACCGCTGCGTGGGCACGATGCTCGGCTCGGCCGTGACGGCCGACCATCCCGAGGGCCTGCCCGACGGCATGATCACCATCGACTGCGAGGGCTCGGGCGGCATGAGCTTCGGCGCGTTTCTGCCCCACGGCATCACGCTCAACATCGCCGGCGAGGCCAACGACTACTTCGGCAAGGGGCTGTCGGGCGGCGTGCTGTCCGTGGCGCCCGCGAAGAGCGCGAACTTCCGTCCCGAGGAGAACATCGTCGTGGGCAACGTGGCGTTCTACGGCGCCACGAGCGGCCGCGGCTTTGTCAACGGCTTGGCCGGCCAGCGCTTCGCCGTGCGCAACTCGGGCGCCAAGCTGGTCGTCGAGGGCATCGGCAACAACGGCTGCGAGTACATGACCGGCGGCACCGTGCTCATCCTGGGCGAGGTGGGACTCAACTTCGCAGCCGGCATGAGCGGCGGCATCGCGTACGTCTACGACGCCGAGCACACGCTGGCCGCGCACTGCAACCAGGACATGGTCGACATCGTTCCTTTGAACGACGCCGACCTGAAGCTGGTCAAGAACATGATCGAAGAGCACGTCGACCGCACGGCCAGCCCGCTGGGCGTCATGCTGCTCTACCGTTTCGACGACACGGCCGGAAACTTCCTGAAAGTCGTCCCGCGCGAGTACGCGCGCATGATGCAGCTGACCGAAGAGGCCGAACGCGCCGGCGCCACGCACGAGGGTGCCGTCGAAATCGCGTTCGAGGCCATGAGGGGGTAACGGTTCGATGGGCAAATCTGGAGCATATCTGAACGTGGGCCGCGTCGAGCACGACGTGCGCCCCGCGGCGGAGGCGGTGCGCGACTACGAGGACCTCGTGCGTCCGCTGCCGCTTGAGAAGCAGCGCGAGCAGGCGAGCCGCTGCATGGCGTGCGGTGTGGCGTTCTGCCAGGTGGGGGGCGTGTTTCCTGGGCAACGCCGCGCGGTGGGATGCCCGCTGCACAACCTGATTCCCGAGACGAACGACCTTTTGTACCGCGGATTCATGGACGATGCGGCGGCGCGACTGGCACTTACCAACCCCTTCCCGGAGTTCACGGGGCGCGTCTGCCCCGCTCCGTGCGAAGTGGCTTGCAACCTGGGCCTTCACGAGGAAGCGACCACCATCCACGACGATGAGCGCGCCATCTCCGACTGGGCTTGGGCTCAAGACGAAGACGCCCGTCCGCGCAGCGTGCGTCCGCTCCCGGCGGCTGCCGACGACGCACCGCTCGTGAGCGTTGTCGGATCGGGGCCGGCGGGCCTCGCATGCGCGTGGGAGCTCGCGCGGCGCGGCCTGCGCGTGCATGTCGTCGAGCGAGCCGACCGCCCGGGCGGCCTGCTCGAGTACGGCATCCCCAACATGAAGCTGCCGAAGGACGTCGTCGACCGCCGCATCAACCTGATGAAGGCGAGCGGCATCACGTTCACCTGCGACTACGATGCGGGCGCGCATGCAGGCGAGCTGCTTGAGGCGTCGGATGCCGTCGTCGTGGCCGCTGGCGCCACTGCGGCGCGCCACGTCAACGTGCCGGGCGCCGACCTGGATGGCATCGTGTTCGCCGTCGACTATCTGGCGGGATCCACGCGCGCCCTGCTCGACGGCCGCGAGCCCGCCATCACGGCAGAGGGCAAGGACGTCGTCGTGCTCGGTGGCGGCGACACGGGCACCGACTGCGTGGCCACGGCCCTGCGTCAGAACGCCGCGAGCGTGCGCCAGGTCATCCGCGCCGCCAAGGCGCCCGCGAAGCCGACAGACGCGGATACGCTCGCGCAGCTCAAGCTCGCGTCCTGGCCCAACGGCGCGTCCGTGTTCACGGAAAGCTACGGCCAGACCGAGGCGCGCGTCGTCGAAGGGGCGGACCCGCGCCTGTTCAGCACCGACACCATCGCGTTCGAAGGCGACGAGGACGGCGCCGTCACGGCGGTACGCACGCAGCAGCTCTCCTACGAGGGCGGACGTCACCGCGTCGAAGGCACCGAGTCCTCAGTTCCGGCCCAGCTCGTGCTCATCGCCAAGGGATTCGTCGGGCCCGAGAAACCGCTGCTCGACGCCTTCGGCATCACGGTTGTGAGCGATGCGGGCAGCGTGCGCCCGGCCACGGTGCCGGACAGCCACGAGGCGGCCCGTTCGCACGAGGTCTCGGACGCCTGCCCCGTCTTCGTCGCGGGCGACGCGCGCATCGGCGCCTCGATCGTCGCCTCGGCCATCCACGACGGCCTCGTTTGCGCCGGCGAAGTGGCCGCCAAACTGGGACGGTAGCGGCGGAAACGCGCCGGCCCCTGCAAGCGAAACGCCCGCATCGGCAGCTGCCGATGCGGGCGTTTTTCATAATGTGAAGCCTATGCGAGCAGTGCGCATTTCGCGTGCAGCAGCTTCGCCGCGGCAAGCCAGCGTATCAGGGCCGCCAGCACGGCGGGTTTCGGCGCGCTCAGTCATCGACGCTGATCGCAGGCGCAGCATCGCCGGCATCGGGCCACCGGCGTCATGACGCCCGCGGCCCGTGCATCACCGCTCCTACTGCGGGTCCTTCGCGCCCGCGCCCGCCTGCCGCGCCCGCCTGCTCCGCACGCTCTTCCCCGCCTGTTCGGGCATAAAAACGCCCCCGGCCGTGTCCTACGACGACCGGGGGCTCCGCCTTCTTGCCTCGCATCCGAACGAGGTCTGCTATAAGGCCGGGACTAGGACCTTAGCAGTAGAAGAGGATCTTGTTGTATGTCGGAATCGGCCACGCCTCGGTGGAGACGATGCTCTCCATGGAGTCGCAGATGACGCGCAGGTCGTCCATCGCCGCCAGCACGTCGTCGTGGTAGACGCGCGCCTTCTCGAGCGCGTCGGTGGTCGCATGCGCCTTGTCGAGCGCCGCATCCAGTTTGTCGACCGCGTCGGACATGTCGTTGGCACCGTCGTTGAGCTTGCGGAGCAGCTTCTTGTCCGCTGCCGGCTCCATGTCGGCGCAGGCCATGTGCTTGGCGTTGATGGACTCGGCCACCTCGGTCGCGTACGCCGTCACCGCAGGGGCGATCTTGCGCTTGGTCATGTGGCTCATGGTCTGGCCCTCGATGTTGAGCAGCTTGGAGTACTGCTCGAGCTTCACCTCGTAGCGGCTGTGCAGCTCCACCTCGGACAGGACGCCGAACTCGCCGAACAGGTCGACGTTCTTCTTGTCGAGCAGGTGCGGCGTGGCGTCGACCGTGGACTTCAGGTTGAGCAGCCCGCGGCGCTCGGCCTCGTCGAGCCACTCGTCGGAGTAGCCGTCGCCGTTGAACACGATGCGCTGATGCTTGGTCAGCGTCTCGCGCACCCAGGCGAACGCGGCCTTCTCGAAGTCGTCGGCGCCTTCCACGGCGGTGTTGAAGTCGTGCAGCAGCTTGGCGACGGCCGTGTTGAGCACGGTGTTCGCGTCGGACAGGTTCACCTGCGAGCCGGGCATGCGGAACTCGAACTTGTTGCCCGTGAACGCGAACGGGCTCGTGCGGTTGCGGTCGGTGTTGTCGCGCAGGAAGTTCGGCAGCGCGTCGACGCCCAGGTCCATGTAGACGTCCTTGACCTTGGTGTACTCCTTGCCGTTGACGATGGAGTCCACCACGCGGCCGAGCTCGTCGCCCAGGAAAATCGAGATGACGGCCGGAGGCGCCTCGTTGGCGCCCAGACGATGGTCGTTGCCGGCCGACGCCACGGAGATGCGCAGCAGGTCCTGATAGTCGTCCACGGCGCCGATGACGGCGGCGAGGAATACCAGGAAGCGCAGGTTGGACTGCGGCGTCTTGCCGGGGTCGAGCAGGTTCTCGTCGTCGGTGGCGATGGACCAGTTGTTGTGCTTGCCCGAGCCGTTGATGCCCTCGAACGGCTTCTCATGCTGCAGGCACACCAGACCGTGGCGGCTGGCGACCTTCTTCATGAGCTCCATCGTGAGCAGGTTGTGGTCGATGGCGCGGTTGGAGATGGTGAACAGCGGAGCCAGCTCGTGCTGCGCCGGCGCAACCTCGTTGTGCTTGGTCTTGGCCGCCACACCCAGCTTCCACAGCTCCGTGTCGAGCTCCTTCATAAACTCATTGACGGTCGGGCGGATGGCGCCGAAGTAGTGCTCCTCGAGCTCCTGGCCCTTGCACGGCGGCGCGCCGAAGAGCGTGCGGCCCGTGAGGATGAGGTCCTGGCGCTTCTCGTAGTCGGACTCCTTGATCAGGAAGTACTCCTGCTCGGCACCCACCGTGGTGACGACGCGCGGAACGTCGGTGCCGAAGCGGTGGAGCACCTTGCACGCCTCGTGCGAGATGGCCTCCATCGAGCGCAGAAGCGGGGTCTTCTTGTCAAGCGCCTCGCCGGTGTAGCTGCAGAACGCGGTGGGGATGCACAGCACCTCGTCCTTGATGAACGCGTAGCTCGTCGGATCCCAGGCGGTGTAGCCGCGGGCTTCGAACGTGGCGCGCAGGCCGCCGGACGGGAAGCTCGAAGCGTCAGGCTCGCCCTGGATGAGCTCCTTGCCGTTGAACGACATGATGGCGCGGCCGTCGTCCTGCGGGTTGATGAACGCGTCGTGCTTCTCCGACGTGATGCCCGTGAGCGGCTGGAACCAATGGGTGTAATGGGTGGCGCCGTGCTCGACCGCCCACTCCTTCATGGCATGCGCGACGACGTTGGCGACCTCGATGTTGAGCGGTTCGCCTTCTCGGATGGTCTTCCTCAGGGCCTTGTAGGTCTCTCGAGGCAGACGCTCTTGCATGGTGTGGTCGTTGAAGACCAAGTCACCATAGATATCTGCGACTTGAACCATGAAACGTTGCTCCTTCACTTGTCTGCTGCGACGATGTCGCAACGCCCTTGCGGGCAGTCCCTACGGCGAGTCCCGGTGTGCTTCTGCGAAGCGTTCGCCGCGCATCAAGCGTACCTTGCATGTGCCGCTCTTGACAGTCAAAAATGTTACGGATGAATTGTTTCAAACATTTTTCAGGCGGGCTAACCGTCTGTTAACAATGGCGGACTCTTTGGAAGGGGGAAATAGGGCCGAACGGGGCGCGCAAGCGCGCCTCGGTAACGGATGCGCAAGGACGATGGGCGCACTCATCAACAGATGTGGGACGGGCGCGGGCGACAGCGCTCCGCGCAAACGGCCGCTCAGCCACCGCCCGCGCTGGCGGCCCCGCGCCGTTCGTGCTCCAGTGCCGGATGCCGCCACCGTCGCACGCCAAGCAGCCATCGCGAACGCTTAACGCTGAGAAAGCCGAGGCGTTTCCGCCGTTCGCCGCCGCAGCGCGTTCGTTCACCGCCTGAACATGCGCGCGCCGCGATGCAACCATGGCGATTGCATGTACCGCCGGCATCGTCCGTATAATGGGCGCATGAACAACACATCATGCGCATCGAACAACGAGCGCTCGCACACCGCGGGCGCTCGTCTTTCTCAGGACAACGTAACGAAAACCGCATACGAAAACGAACAGCCAGCAGAAGACGGAGCTGCGCCCTCAGTCGAAGACGTGGCCGCAACCGGCGCCGCGGCCACGTCTGCGTGCAAGGCCGAAGCGGATGCCGCAGCCGCATCCGCGCGCCCCACGGGCGAAGCCGCAGGTGGCCCTGCAAGCTCCGCGGGCGAAGCCTCGCCAGACGCCGACAAGCTGACGTACCGCGACGCCCTTGCCGGGCGCGTGCCCGTGCCCACAGACAAGCTGGGGTTCTTCGTCTTCCAGACGCTCATGGTGGGCGGCATGGTGTCGTTCATGGCCACGCTCAACGGCGTCCGCCACGACGGCATGGGGTTCGTCCTGTACATGCACTGGTTCTACCCCGTCGTGTTCGTCGTGGCGTTCATCATCCGCCGCACCATCGGCAACGCGGTGACCGGCTTCGTCATCCCGCGCTTCATCGTGCCGCGCTTCGAGGGCACGGCGGCGGCATTTGCGAAATGCCTGGCCAACGTGGGAATCATGTGCCCGCTTGTGAGCCTGGTGGTGAGCATCCTGCTCGACGGCGCCGACTTCCTGCCGTTCTACCTGTCGACGCTGCCGATTTCTTTGCCCTGCGCCATCGCCGCGAACTACCTCGTCGTGGGCCCGGCCGTGAAGCTGCTTTACGCCAACCATATCGCGCGCCACAGCTCGACGAAGATCATCACCCTGTGGCAGCGCTATGCCCGCACCCTGACGGCGCTGCTCGGACTGAGCTGAACCGCTCATTCACCATACATCTGACCTGGCCATTCGGTATATTTGCAAGAATCCATTCGATACTTTTGCAAATTTCCGGTCGGTAGTTTTGCAAGAATCCGTTCGTGATAGTTGCAAATCCAGAGGCGGGGCTTTGGCGCCCGCCCAAGTTGCAGGCAGCAACCCGGGCGGGCGATGATTCTTGCCGATCGGCTCGTGCGCTCACGCCACCATGCGCCGATCCGGCGGAACAGGCGCACCGCGCGCCTACGCCATGATCTTGCGGAACAGCTCCTTGATCTGCTCGTGGTCGGCGGGCTTCGGCGTGCCGGGGAAGCACGCGTCGGCAGCCGCATCGTCGGCCAGCTGGTCGAGGTCCTCCTCCACCAGGCCGTCGCAGGTCTTCGGAATGCCCACGTCCTCGCCGAGCTTGGCGACCGCCGCCACGACGTTGGCGTTCACCACGTCAATGGGGTCGGTATCCCAGCCGGCCACGTCCATCGCGCGGCCGATCTGACGGTAGCGCTCGCCGCACGCGTCGGCGTTGTAGGCCATGCCGATGGGCAGAAGCATCGCGCACGCCACGCCGTGCGGGGTATCGTAGTGCGCCGACAGCGTGTGCGCCATCGAATGCACGATGCCGAGCCCCACGTTGGAAAATCCCATGCCGGCGATGTACTGGCCGAGCGCCATCTCCGCGCGGCCGCCTCCCGGCTCCTTCGCGCGCGCTTCGGACACGGCGTCGCGCAGGTTGTGCGAGATGATACGGATGGCCTCCAGGTGGAACATGTCGGACAGCTCCCACGCGCCCTTGGTCGTGTAACCCTCGATCGCGTGCGTCAGCGCGTCCATGCCGGTCGCGGCCGTAAGCCCCACAGGCATCGTCGCCATCATGTCGGGGTCGACGACGGCCACTTCGGGGATGTCGTTGACGTCGACGCAGACGAACTTGCGCACCTTCTCGGAGTCGGTGATCACGTAGTTGATCGTCACCTCGGCGGCAGTGCCAGCTGTCGTCGGAACGGCAATGGTGAACGTCGCGTGGTTCTTGGTGGGCGCCACGCCCTCGAGCGAGCACACGTCTGCGAACTCCGGGTTCTCCTTGATGATGCCGATGGCCTTGGCCGTGTCCATCGACGAGCCGCCGCCGATGGCGACGATGCAGTCGGCGCCCGCTTCGTTGATGGCTGCGACGCCGTCCTGGACGTTTTGGATCGTGGGGTTGGGCTTGATCTCGGAATACACCGTGTACGGGATGCCCTCGGCGTCCAGCAGATCGGTCACTTTGGCCGTGACGCCGAATTTCACCAGGTCGGGATCGGAGCACACGAACGCCTTGGTGCACCCGTGACGTTTGAGTTCGCCGGGGATTTCCTTGATGGCGCCCGGACCGTGGTACGAAACGGGATTGAGCACGAAACGATTTGCCATAGCGGCCTCCTTATGCATCAGAAGATGTCCGCGTACGGGGGCGGCTGGGAACGCATGCGACTGGCAGCTGCCCGCGTGAGCAGCCGCCAGCGGTTGGTTTCAGCCGCCGAGCGGTCTGGAAACCAACCTAGCACGACTTTTCGCGCCTGCGGCCGGGAAATGATGCGCCGACCGCATCCGTTATCGACGCGACATGAGCCGGCGCCGGGCGTGCGAGGGCGAACGCCGGCACACACGGATACGCCGGGCATGCAAAATCGGAGCCGTCGGCAAACCCGCGCGTACCGACGGCTCCGAAGACGTCGCGCCCGCAGCACATGCGGCCGGCGCACGCCGCATCCCGCGCTCGCGTGCTACCGCATGCGGCGCACCCGCCGCCGGGCCACGATGCCCGCCGCTGCCGCCGCCGCTATCACGGCGCCGCCCGCAACCCACGGCCATACGCCGTGCCCGCCCGTCGCGGGCAGCGTGTAGTCCTCGCCGATCGTGTTCGTCACCGCAATCGTGCCGGTCTGGATGCCGTCGTCGTTGGTGTAGGCCACGCCCTTCGTAGGCACGGAGCAGCCCGTCTCCTCCACGGCGTAGCGGTACAGGTTTCCCGCATCGTCTTTGACCGGGAGGTTCTCCCAGCTCTTCTCCCATCCGTTCGACGCGTCGAGCGTCACCGTGTCGACCACCATCTCATCGGAGTTCTTCGCCGCTGGCTTCGTGTAGTCGACGACGTCGATGCCATCGGGAGCATTTCCTCTGTCTGTCACCCTGATATCGATATCCGCCGTCGCATCCGTCAGCTGGTCGGCATCGATTGTGAGCGTGTAGTTCTGGCCCGTCAGCGTGAAGTTCGCGTACTCGTTACCGTCGATCAGAACTTTCATGGGCACGCCGCCCCACATCTTGATTTTCAACGTAAGCGAGCTTCCCCGTTGAATGTCGAGCGTTCCCGCATCGCGCGAGCCCGCCCAGCCGCCCGGCTTCGACGCCGTGCCCTCCGCATGGATGTGCACGGTGCACGTCTGGTCGGGGTCGGGAGCGCGAAGGAACCGCTTGAGCTCCACCTGCACGTTCGAGCCGGCGGGCGCGTCGGTTGCCGACCCGTCCTCGGTCGCCCACTCCTTCTTCACCGTGAGCCGCGTGTACTTGTCCGACACGTACAGCATGCCGCCCGCGTTCTTGAACAGCGCGATGTCGCTCTGGCTGATGCCCGTCGAATCGTCGGGTTTCTTGGCCGACGAGGCGCCCGAAGCGTTGTACGAGGTAGACGCATTGTTCGCCGTGTCCATCCAGATGAAGTAGTGCGGCGTCGCGTCGAGCGCGTATCCGTCGGGCGCCGTCTTCTCCACCAGACGGTACAGCGCATCAGGGTCGAGCGGCGGGTTCGTGCCGCCCACGTCCCACGTGAACACGCCCCCGGCGGGCTCGACGGACGAGTTCTCCATCACCCACGACTGCTTCTCGGCATCCCAGCGTTCGAGTGAGAACACTGCACCGTCGAGGAGCTTCTGGTTGTTGTCCTCGTCCACCTTGTACAGCGTGATCTTCTTGTGGCTCGCCGACGCCGATGACGAGATCTCGTGGAGCTTGATGGCATCGCCCGAGCTCCATGACCCGTCGAGCGAGCAGTCGTTCTTCACTTCGGCGTCGTTCACGACCGAATCCTTGTCGATTTCGTACTCGTACACCAGAACGCAGGGCAGCTCATCGGGCAACGTCACCGAAATCTGGCCCTTGGCCTGGTCGTACTTCACCGAGTAGCGGTCGGGGCTGATCTGTTTCGAGGTGTTGACGTGGTGTTCGGCCGCAACGTCGTAGGCGTACAGCTTCACCGAGGACATTTCGAGCTCCGGCGCGTATCTGCTCAGGTCCTGCATCGTGTCGGTGAGTGTGAGCGTGTTCTCCTGCGGGTTGAGGTTCTTGCCCGCGGGGTTGATGTCCACGTAGTAGCGAACCTTGTTCGACGGCGTGACGTTTGGCTTGCCGTTCTCGATCACCACCGGGTTGCCGTCCTTGTCCAGCTGCACGCCCGTCTTCGTGACCGGCTTGGATTCGCGCGTGACCGTGGTGCTCTGACTTGCCGTGTGGCCATTCCACGACGCCTTGTTGGTGTACGTCTTCTTCTCGGTCAGCGGATCGTTCCAGACATCATCTCCCGACACCGTCGTCTTGTACGACACCGCCACCTTCGGGTGGTTGCCCGTGTACGTGTAACCGAATATGGTGATGGTGAGCGTCGTTGTGCCGTCATCGTTTTGCACGGCCGTGTACTGGGGATTCGCGCCATCGACAAACGTCGTGCCCGCCCAATTCGTCTTCGTCGAATAGTACTCGCTGTCGAAGAACGTCGCCGTGACCGATCCATCCACGAGCGCCTGGCCGGCGGGCAGCACGTCCTTGATGGTGATGATGCCGTTGTCTTCGGCTGTGGTGTTGAGCATCAGCCTGTACGTGAGCACGCCGCCCATCTCGTCGTAGTCGACCGTGGTGGCGCCGCTCTTGTACTTGTCGGCGCCCGAATCCGTGCCGGTGTACACCTGTTTGTCGAACGTCTTGGGGATGCTGATGTCGTGCGTCGCCGTCGCCGTGCGGCCCGCTATGGTGCCGTTGTTGCGCACGGTCCACGTGGTGCCCTCGACCGCGGTCGTGTCGTCCGTGATCGTCTTGTATTCGTCGATGACCAGATGCTTGGCGAAGAATTTTGGAGCTTCCGCCGCGATCACGGTGATGGTGAACTTCTTCACCGGCGTCGTGCTGTCGTTCAGCTTCACCTCGTTACCGTTCGCGTCGTAGTACGTCACCTTGATCGTGAGATTGTCCGCGTTATGGCCCAGACTCGGGTCGTCGCTGCGGTAGTAGTACGCCGGGTTGTTCGCACCCTTGTACTGGTACTGGGTGTCGTCGTCCACCTTGATGTACAGTTTGCTGCTGAACGCGTCCTCGAGATCGGTCGCCAGCGCGTAGTGGCTCTTCACGCCCTGGTCGGCGTTGTTGCCGTCGACGGCATTGTCGATGGTATCCGTGTAGGTGAACGTGGAAAGCTGCGTGTCGGGCAGCGTCGCGTCGACGTGCCAGCGGTTCTCATGCAGATGGTTGGCCAAGCTCTCCGACGTGAACGACTTTGCGACGTCGTAATCGCGGTGCACGACGTCGACCGTGGTCGTCGATTCGTCGTAGCTGTTGGTTTCCCACACCTGTCCCTTGTTCGAAACCTGCTTGTTGTCCGCAGGCGCCGTGGTCCAGAAGTCGATGTAGTACGCGTCTGTCTTCTGCGCATCGGACAGTCCGCTTTTGGGGAACTGGTAGTCGATGTTCGTTTCGCCGGAGGTTCCACCGGTCGCGAGCTTACCGGTCTTATCACCCCAGACGGTGTAGCTTCCCCACAGCGTGCAGCCCTCAGGAAGCGCATCGCGCACCGTCCAGCCCGAGACGTCGCGCCCATTGGGGTTGACTTTGATGCGCCATGCGATCATGCCCTGCTCTTTGTCGAAGGAGCCGGTCTTGACGATCTCCTTCTTCCAGTCCTGCGTGTTCCAATCCCAGGAGTTGTGGTTGCCGCTCGTGCCGCCCGCCGAGTTCTGCACCTTGCCCGTCTGCGCATCGCCCGTGGCGTTCACGTCCACCGTGTAGCACGCGATGTACTTCTCGCCCTTAGCAAGCGCCGGCAGGCCCGAAACGGAGAAGCCCACGCCGCTCGCGTCCGCCGTCCACGTGGGCGTATAGTCGGTGACCTTCGTCCGAGTGTCTGACGCGTCCTGCTGCTTGTAGATGGAAAGCGAACCCTTCTGGTACGTCGGCTTCGCGTTGGAGCAGCTGCCGTAGTCGATGGTGTCCGCAATCGTCACGGTATCCCCCGTGCCCTTGGTGGTGCCGATCGTCACCTCGTAGCTGGCTGTTGTGTGGTCGGACGTGATCGAGCCCGTCTTCTTGGACGTGATGTCGTGCGGATCCTCCACCGGCGACACCACGGTGACGTCCGCAGACTCGCCGCCGAAGTGGATCGTTCCCTTGCTGCCGCCGCTCGTGTTCGTCGCGGTTCCCGAGAACTCGACCGATCCGACAATCGACTCGCTCTTGTCGGCGAAGCTCTTGTCGAACGTCACGGTCACCGTGCCGTCGGGGTTGATCGCGTAGTCGCCGATTTCGTCCCCATCGGCGTTCGTCGCGCGGCCGCTCGACGCCTCGTTGGGCACGAGCCCCGCAGGGAGCTTGTACGTGAGCGTGTGCTTCGCGTCCGTCACGAGCCCCGCCGGCAGCGCATAGCTCAGACTCACACGCACCTTGTCGCCGTCGTTGACCTGCGTCACCGCCGTCCATTTGCCGTTGACGATCTTCTCGACCACGGTACCGGTGGTCAGATAACCGCTCATGTCGATGCTCGAATCCGACGCAGCTTCGGCGGTCGCGTCGAGCGTCGCCATGCGCAGCGCGCGGGCGGGCGCAACGGTTGCGTCGGCATCGGCGGTTGCGGTGGCGGATGAATCGGCGCTGGTTGAGCTCGCTGCGCTCGCGGTGTCGGCGGCATCGCTCGTGGCGTCGTCGTCGGAAGCGCCCGCACCGTCAGCGAGCGCATCCGCATCGGCGGCGTCGTCAACGACGTTCGTTTGCACCGTTGCGTCCACGATCGCGGTCCGCGCCGCCACATCCGCATCCGAGGCGCGCTCCACCTTCAGCTGCACGTTGTCGTTGAGCGCGATGGTGCAGCTGCCGGCGCTGTCGAACGCGAGCGCGTCGACGTCGAGCGGCATGTCGAAGTAGCCCGCAACCGCCTGCGCCGTGTGCGCGGCGCTCGCCGAGCTGGACGCATCCGTCGCGTCGTCCGCACTCGAGGACGCAACCGCACCCCGGTTCGCGAGCGCCGCCGCGTCGTCGAACGACACCGTCACGACGCCGTGCTCCACGGCAAACGACCCGATGGCGATAGCGTCGGTCGAAGCGGGATCGTCTTCGGTATCCGCCGCGTACACCGCGCCCGTCACCGTGTCATCCGCATTCGGACGCGCGTTCTGCGGCAGCGTGTACGAAAGCACAGCCGTGTCCTTGAGCGTGCCCGCGGGAAGGTCGAACGCCACGCGGAGCTTCGCCTCGGGGTCGGCAGGAAGCAGGGTCGTCTCGTCCGCCTGCTGCCAGGACGCGTCGCCTGCACCCTGCACGCGCGCGTAGACCGCCGAATCATCGGTGATGCATTCGGAGAACACGTTTCCCCCGGTGTACGCCGTAGCCGCATTGACCAGGCTCGCGCACGACACGACGGCAACGACCACGCCCAACGCGCCCGCCCAGCGCTTCCACATGCGATGACGTCGATTCTCACCGAGCATTCGCTTCGCTTTGTCCATCAGCTTGTTCATAACCGCTCCCCATCGCTTCGGTTGGCCCTCTGCGCTGTCGTTCAACTCGTCATCCTCAAACGTTCGTCTCAGCGTTTCCGCTGCGAACCGCTCCAAGAGCTCTCAGATGCCAGCCTGTCGGCTTCGCCGGCTAAGCCGTCGGTACGCTCGCGCCCGCTGGCGCAGCGGCCGGCATGCGACGCACCCGTCCTTCGTCAAGAGACCTTGGAGCAGCCCGCCCACACGCGCTGCCCGCGCTCGTTCTCGTAGTACATGAGCAGATCGAAATGGTCCGTGAACTGCTCGTTCGTCGTTCCCTTCGCCACCACGTCGTATGCCGTGGCGCTCCCGTCGGCCCGCTGGAACACGACACGCGCACCCGTCTCCAGCTGCCCGATGCGTCCGAACGCACCGTCCGCCTGGTACGCCGCGCCGTGCACCACGAGCTTCGCCGCATCGCCGTCGGCTTTGGGCTCGCGCGTGGGCACGACCGCCGCGTCGGCACCGTACGCGGCGACCGGCACGTCGATGCCCGCCGCATCGCACGTGAGCCGCCCCACGACGTCGGTGCCCGCCACTTGCAGTGCCGGCAGGTTCGCAAACGCGCTCGCGCCCTGCATCCCACCAGAAGCCGCACCCGAGGCGCCGCCGGAACCCGCGCCAGCCGCGCTCGCTCCGCC
>CAIFEB010000023.1 GCA_903789375.1 uncultured Eggerthellaceae bacterium
CCGCATGTTCGACCGCCAGTTCGCCGGCGACGCCGCCCCGCGCCACGGCTCTTCGGCCGCCGCCGACGCCGCCGACGGAGCGCCCCGCGCCGCCCTGTACAAGGGCCGCATGGGCAAGACCGAGCGCAAGTCGGCTCGCATGCAGAACGCGTCTGAAGCGGGTTCGCCTTCGGCCAAGCGCAGCGCGGGAAGCTGGTTCTCGTCGTTTTCGATGACGCGGGGTCGCATGGTGCGTCTGACGGTGGCCGTCTGCGTCGTGCTCGTGTGCGCGTTTTTGTACGCGCCGGCGCAGCAGTACTACCAGTCGTCGCGCGACAACGCCCGGCTCCAGGCGGAGTACGACGCGATCGCGCAGCGCAACGACGCGCTCCAGCAGCAGAACGACATCCTGTCCACGGACGCGGGCGTCCAGGACGCGGTCCGGTCGAAGTACGGCTACGTGCAGAACGGCGAGCAGACGGCCAACGTGTCGGGTCTGTCGCAGGACTCCGAGGACGATGCGCAGGAGGTCACGGCAACGGACGCGAACGTCGTGGCGGGCAGCGTCGCCGCGCCCACCTACTGGTACACGCCCATCCTCGACTTCGTGTTCAACGTGAAGGAATAACGGCGTCGTCGCGACGGCGCCTCAAAGGGAGGCGAATCCCATGAAGAGCGCAACCGACGAGCGCGCCCAGGCGGCAGGCGTCCGCCCCGGGCGCTATGCGGCCATCGACATCGGGACGGTGACATGCCGCATGCTGGTCGCCGACGTCGACGATGCAGGCGCGCTGCACGAGCTCGACCGCGAGTACGCCATCACCAACCTGGGCGAGGACGTCGACCGCACCCATCATCTGAAGCCGGAAGCCATCGAGCGCGTGGCATCCACGGTGGCGAGGTTTCTGTCCGTGCTCGCGTCGCTTCAGGCCGCCGACGGCGTGCGCGCTCGGGTGACGGCGTTCGCCACCTCGGCCTCGCGCGACGCCGACAACGCGGCGGAGTTCGAACGGCGCCTCGCCGACCTGGGCGTATCCGTCACGGTCATCCCCGGGGCCCGCGAGGCGGCGCTGTCGTTTTCGGGAGCGTCGTCGTGCTTTCCGGGCGAGGGGGTCGTCGTGGTGGACGTCGGCGGCGGCTCGACCGAGGTCAGCGCCGGCTGGGCGGGAAAGCCTCCGGCACGGTCCCGCTCATTCGACATCGGCTGCCGTCGCGTGACCGAGAAGTTCCTGCACGCCGACCCGCCGACGGCGTCGGAGCTCGACGCGGCGCGCGCCTGGGTGCGCGCTGCCTTCCGCGATTACTTCGCCGATCTGCGGACGCGCGGACTGCTCGACGCGCGGCTCGTGGCGGTGGCGGGCACGGCCACCACGGTCGTGTCCGTGCGCGAGGCGATGGCGGTCTACGATTCGGCACGCGTGCACAAGGCGCACGTGAGCCGCGCCGACCTCGACGCACTTTTCGCGCGTATGGCGGCGCTTCCGCTGTCCGAGCGCCGGAAGGTGACGGGCCTCGACCCCGGACGGGCGCCCGTGATCGCAGCGGGGCTGCTCATCCTGCAGGAGGTGCTCAGCGCCGGTTCGTTCGACGGATTCACGGTCAGCGAGTCGGACATCCTCCAAGGCGTTATTTTGTATGCAGCGCAGAATGCCGCTGGTGAGGGTACCCAGGTTTGTTAAAGTGGCAGGGACGTCTCGGACGCATGCGGGAACGGGAGCGTGGCGGAATTGGCAGACGCAGCGGACTTAAAATCCGCCATCTTTTGATATGTGGGTTCGAGTCCCACCGCTCCTACCAGTCTGCTGCGCGGTGGGCGTCCGACATGCGATGCACGCGAGCCATACGCACTGCGCCTTGGCGCGTGCGCGCGAATCGCCTCGCAGGTATGCGCAGCGCGAAGGTTGGCGCGACGAGCGCCGTCTTCGCATGAAGGTCTCACGGCCGCGTCGCGCGGGGGTTGCGATTTTCGGCATCATTCACCATCGGGGCGATGCCGCAGATCGCAGGGCACGTTCGTCGCTGCTGCGGGGAGCTCGAGCTATTGGATTCGAAGTGAAGGGCGGGTTTCTGTAAACCCATGGGAGAATTGAAAGAGGCCCTCAGCACGGGTCGCAAACCGGCATCGTTCGAGGAGTTCATCGAGTCGTACGCGACGAAGATCGGCGCGGCGGTGAACGCCTACATCCCGAAGGGCACGCACCCCGACATGGACCGATACCTGTACGACCCGCTCAAGCGCTACAGCGAGAACGGCGGCAAGCGCCATCGTCCGCTCATCTGCATGGCAGCCTGCCTGGCCGTCGGCGGTGACGAGACCCGCGCCATCAGCGCGGCGGCCGCCATCGAGCACTTCCACACGGCGGCGCTCATCCACGACGACATCGCCGACGAGGCGGAGCTGCGCCGCGGCAAGCCGTGCCTGCATCTGACGGAGGGCGTGGGCCTGGCCATCAACATGGGCGACTTGGGGCTGTCCCTGGTCAACGGCACGGTCGTGAACGACCCCACGCTCGATGACGCCACCAAGGTGCGCGTCATCCGCGAGCTCACCGACATGACGCGCCGCACCATCGAAGGCCAGGCGCTCGACATCGGTTGGGCGCGCGACGAGCGCTACGACATCACGCCGGACGACTATCTCGTCATGGCCACGCATAAGACGGCCCACTACTCGGGCGCCGTGCCGCTGGCCATCGGCGCCATCATCGGAGGCGGCACCGATACCCAGATCGAGGCGCTGCGCAACTACGGCCTTGACACCGGCCTCGCGTTCCAGATTCAGGACGACCTGCTGAACCTGGTCGGACGCGCGGAAAGCACCAAGAAGGGCTTTCGCGACGACATCACCGAGGGCAAGCGCACGCTCGTCGTGGTGCATGCGCTGCAGAACCTCGACGACGGCAAGCGCAACCGCCTCATCGAGATCCTGTCGTCCAAGGAGAAGGACCCGGCGGTCCTCGCCGAGGCCGTCGACATCATGACGGAGGCGGGCAGCATCGACTACGCACGGCAGTACGCGGAGAACCTGACGAGCATCGCCAAGAACCGCCTCGTCGACATGATCGACGCATCACCCGCGCGTGACCTGCTGATTTCGATGGCGGACTGGTTCGTCAACCGTCTGAATTAGAAGCTTTCGCGGCCCTGGGCGCCGCATGCGAGCAGAGGTAGAGAGCATGGAAACGATAGGACTCAACGATACGGGCGCAGCCGTCGAGGACGTGCAGCAGCGCTTGGTGGCGGCGGGCGTCCTGCCCGAAAGCAGCGTCGACGGCGTGTACGGCCCCAACACGGCGGCCGCCGTCCGGACGTTCCGCATGCAGGCGGGCTTGCCGGCGGGCGACGACGTGACGCAGAAGGTCTGGACCGCCCTCGTCGACGCCTCCTACCGCATGGGCGACCGCACGCTGTACCTGCACATGCCCTACTTCCATGGCCGCGACGTGCTCGAGCTGCAGCAGGCGCTCGGCGCGCTCGGGTTCTCGACGGGCGACGAGGACGGCATCTTCGGCGCCTACACCGAGGACGCGCTGCGCAAGTTCCAGCTGAACCTGGGCCTGCCGTCCGACGGCATCGCCGGCGCGTACACCTACGCGGCCATCCGCAACCTGCACCATTCCTGGGAGGGCAAGAAACCCATCCAGGTGCCGGTCAACCTGGGTTTCGCGCGAGCGGCCGACGTGCTGGAACGCCATGCCATCTGCCTGTTCGGCACCGACGACTTCACGCGCAGCGTGGCGTCGCGCATGAGCAACCTGTCGCTCGCCACCAACCCCGCATCGAAGATCCTGTCGGCCGACTCGCTTCTCGTGCGCCCGGACGACACGATGACGCTCGTGCACATCGTCCTGCCGGGCGAGCAGACGGACGAGACGGTGCCGCGCGTCAGCTTCGAGCCGAACGCCACGCTGTCGCTGCGCCTGGCCTCCGCGCTCGAGAAGGCGCACGCCACGGCCCCGTCGCGCATCGCGGTGGAGCTGCCGGGCAGCGTCTGGGAGGACGCGGGCGAAGGCAGGTCGGCCCAGCACTTCGCCATCACGCTGCTCGACGCGCTCTGCGCTGCGCTGTCGTAGGAACGCCCGGCGTTCGCGCCGTTCCCACAGCTTCCGGCGCCGCTTGCTCTGTTGACTGCGTGAGAGCGTCCGGTGCCTGAGAAAGCGCTGTTCACCCCAATGCTACAATCCGTTCCATCCATAGGAAACGGAAGAAGGGGTGACTATGGCGCGTCCCATGACCATAGCGGAGAAGATCCTCGCCGCCCACGCCGGCCTGGACGAGGTGGAGCCGGGGCAGCTGATCGAGTGCGACCTTGACCTGGTGCTGTCAAACGACGTCACCACGCCCATCGCGGTGCGCGAGTTCAAGAAGATCGGCGTCGACAAGGTGTTCGATCCTGAAAAGATCGTCCTGGTGCCCGACCACTACACGCCCAACAAGGACATCAACAGCGCCGAGCAGGCCAAGATCGTGCGCGATTTCGCCCGTGAGCAGGGCATCACGCACTACTACGAGGTGGGCTGCATGGGCGTCGAGCACGCGCTGCTGCCGGAGCTCGGCGTCGTGGGCGCGGGCGACCTGGTCATCGGCGCCGACAGCCACACGTGCACCTACGGCGCGCTTGGCGCGTTCTCCACGGGCGTCGGCTCCACCGACGCGGGCGTGGGCTACGCCACGGGCCGCGCGTGGTTCAAGGTTCCCGAGTCTATGCTGTTCCGCGTCCACGGCAAGCTGGCGCCGGGCGTCACGGGCAAGGACCTCATCCTGCACATCATTGGCATGATCGGCGTGGACGGCGCGCTCTACCGCGCCATGGAGTTCACCGGCGACGCCATCCATGCGCTGTCCATGGACCAGCGCATGTCCATCTCCAACATGGCCATCGAGGCCGGTGGCAAAGCGGGCATCATCGAGGTCGACGACGTCACGCGCGCCTACCTGGACGGCCGCGCCGAGCGCCCCTACACCGAGTACCACAGCGATCCAGACGCCAGCTACTACGCCGTGTACGACATCGACGCCGCCGACGTCGTGCCCACCGTGGCGTTTCCGCATCTGCCCTCCAACACGCGCCCGGTCGCCGAAGCGCGCGACGTGCAGATCGACCAGGCCGTCATCGGCAGCTGCACCAACGGCCGCATGGAGGACATGCGCCAGGCCGCCGCGGTGCTCAAGGGCCGCAAGGTCAACCCGCGCGTCCGCTGCATCGTCATCCCGGCCACGCAGCACGTGTACCGCCAGTGCGTCGACGAGGGCCTGATGGACATCTTCCTGGATGCCAACTGCGCCGTCTCCACGCCCACGTGCGGCCCGTGCCTGGGCGGCTACATGGGCGTGTTGGCAAAGGGCGAGCGCGCCGTCTCCACCACCAACCGCAACTTCATCGGGCGCATGGGCTCTCCCGACAGCGAGGTGTACCTGGCCTCGCCGGCGGTGGCCGCGGCAAGCGCCGTTTTGGGCCACATCGGTCTGCCCGATGATCTGGACTAGGGAGGATACGCCATGCAATTCAAGGGAACCGTCCATCGTTACGGCCGCGACGTCGATACCGACGTCATCATCCCGGCCCGGTACCTGACCACGTCCGACCCGGCCGAGCTGGCCAAGCACTGCCTGGTCGACTTGGATCCGACGTTCGTCGACAAGGTGAAGCCCGGTGACATCATCGTGGCCGAGGAGAACTTCGGCTGCGGCTCGTCGCGCGAGCACGCGCCCATCGCCATCAAAGCCGCGGGCATCGACTGCGTCATCGCCAAGAGCTTCGCGCGCATCTTCTATCGCAACTCGATCAACATCGGCTTGCCCATCATGGAGTGCCCCGAGGCCGTGGACGCCATCAAGGACGGCGACACGGTGTCGGTTGACGCCGACGCGGGCACCATCGTCGACGAGACAACGGGCCAGACCTTCACGGCCCATCCGTTTCCGCCGTTCATCCGCGAGATCATCGAGGCAGGCGGCCTGATCAACCGCACCAAGGCGAAGTTCGCCGAAAAGGCGCAGGCTTAAAGCGCAGGCGCGTACGCGAAGCGGGCTCGGGCGCAGATCCGGGTCTGCTTCGAGCCGTTCGTGAAACAGCCGCCGTGTCCGGTGTGCCCCGGGCGCGGCGGTGGGGAATCGCTGTTCGAAAGGACCATCATGACGAAGCAGTTCAAGATCTGCCTGCTGCCGGGCGACGGCATCGGGCCCGAGATCATCGCGGAGAGCGTGAAGGTGCTCGACGCGATCGGCGCCAAGTACGACACGAAGTTCGACTACGAGGAGGCGCTCCTGGGCGGCATCGCCATCGATGAGACGGGCTCGCCGTATCCGGAGGCCACGCAGACGTGCGCGCACGAGGCGGACGCCGTGCTGCTTGCGGCCGTCGGCGGCCCCAAGTGGGATTCCACCGACCCCACGGCTCCCCGTCCTGAGCAGGGTCTTCTGGGCATTCGCAAGGACCTGGGCCTGTACACCAACCTGCGCCCGGTGCGCACCTACCGCGCGCTCGCCGATTCCTCGACGCTCAAGCCCGAGGTCATCGACGGCGTCGATCTGATCATCGTGCGCGAGCTGACGGGCGGTCTGTACTTCGGCGCTCGCGAGCGCTTCTACGACGAGCTGGGCTCGGGCGCGAACGGCACGGCCGGCCAGCGCGCCTACGACACGCTCGAGTACCGCGAGTACGAGGTCGAGCGCATCGCCCGCCAGGCGTTCGAGGCTGCGCGCAAGCGCCGCGGCCGCGTGCACTCCATCGACAAGGCCAATGTCCTGGAGACAAGCCGCATGTGGCGCGAAATCGTGCACCGCATCCACGACGAGGAGTATCCGGACATCGAGCTCACCGACATGCTCGTGGACAACACGGCCATGCAGCTCGTGGCCAATCCGCGCCAGTTCGACGTGCTCGTGACCGAGAACACGTTCGGCGATATCCTGTCCGACGAGGCGTCCATGCTCACCGGCTCGCTCGGCATGCTCGCGTCCGCCAGCCTGGGCGACGGCACGGCGCTGTACGAGCCGAGCCACGGCAGCGCGCCCGACATCGCCGGCCAGGGCATCGCCAACCCGATTGCCCAGATCCTGTCCGCCGAGATGATGCTGCGCTACAGCTTCGACATGGCCGACGCCGCCGACGACATCGCGCACGCCGTGGAGGCCGTGCTCGACGAGGGATGGCGCACGGGCGACCTCAAGCAGGCCGACACGCCGGCCGACCACGTGTTGGGCACGGCGGCCATGGGCGACAAGATCGTCGCGCACCTGTAGGGCGCGCGGGGCTGCGGGCTGCGGCTGCGCACGCATGCGCAGCGCACGGCGGGCCGATGCGCTGCGCGAGTGGGCGACCACAAGCCCGCGGCGGGCGCTCTCACGCGCAGCGAGGGCCGCATGCCGCCCGCTTTCGGGTCCTGTCGGTCAAGCAAGGCGCATGACCTGCGCCGATGAAGATTGCAAGAGGCAGGCGCTGCGTTCGCTGTCGCGGGCGCAGCGCCTGCTGTTCGGGGGAGGATGTTCCAAGGAATGGCGTTTCTGCTGGGGTGCGAGAAGGCGCTCGTCGACTATCCCACCAAGACGGTGCTCGACGACGTGTCTCTGGGCGTGGAGGACGGCGAGCGCATCGGCATCGTCGGGCGCAACGGCGATGGCAAGTCCACGCTCATCAACCTTTTGGCCGGGCGCGTCGAGCCCGACGAGGGGCGGGTCATCCGCACCAACGGCGTGCGCGTGGGGCTGCTCGGCCAGACCGACGACCTCGACGACGACGCGACCGTGCATTTCTCCGTCGTGGGCGACGCGCCCGAATACGAATGGGCCGGCGACGCGCGCATTCGATCCATCCTCACCGGCATCGTGGGCGACCTGCCGTGGGAGGGCCGCATCGGCGACCTGTCCGGCGGGCAGCGCCGTCGCGTGGATCTGGCGCGCCTGCTCGTGGGCGAGTGGGACGTCCTCATGCTCGACGAGCCTACGAACCACCTGGACGTGCGCGCCATCAACTGGCTCGCGCAGCATCTGAAGGAACGCTGGCGCGCGGACAAGGGCGCGCTGCTCGTGGTCACGCACGACCGGTGGTTCCTCGACGAGGTGTGCACCACCATGTGGGAGGTGCACGACCGCCGGGTGGAGCCGTTCGAAGGCGGGTTCTCGGCCTACATCATGCAGCGCGTCGAGCGCGAGCGCGTGGCGCGTGTGACCGAGGAGCGCCGGCAAAACAAGCTGCGCCGCGAGCTGGCGTGGCTGTCGCGCGGGGCGCGGGCGCGCTCGACCAAGCCGAAGTTCCACGTGAAGGCCGCGCAGGAGCTGATCAGCGACGTGCCGCCGCTGCGCAACGACCTGGAGCTCAAGCGCATGGCCGTCGCGCGTCTGGGCAAGCAGGTGGTCGACTTCAACGGCGTGACCGTGCGCTTTGGCAACCGCACCGTGCTCGACGACGTGAACTGGGGCGTGGGCCCGGGCGACCGCGTGGGCATCGTGGGCGAAAACGGCGCCGGCAAGACGACGCTGCTCAACACGATGCTGCGGCGCGTCAAGCCCACGTCGGGCTACGTGAAGGTGGGCAAAACCGTGCGGTTCGCCGTGCTGTCGCAGCATCTCGACGGCCTGACCAAGCTGGGAAGCGACCGCGTGCGCCAGGTCATCGGGCG
Source organism: uncultured Eggerthellaceae bacterium (assembly GCA_903789375.1). Lineage (GTDB taxonomy): Bacteria > Actinomycetota > Coriobacteriia > Coriobacteriales > Eggerthellaceae > CAIFEB01. Next base: position 8,601 of record CAIFEB010000023.1, read on the forward strand.
GTATTCGACGCGCGTCATGCTCGACGGCAAGGAGCAGACCCCGGCCGACCTGCTCGAACGCCTGGGGTTCACGAAAGCCGACCAGAACGAGCCCGTGTGCGACCTGTCGGGCGGCCAGAAACGCCGGCTCGCGCTCATGCTCATCCTGCTCGACGAACCCAACGTGCTCATTCTGGACGAGCCGGGCAACGATTTGGATGTGGACATGCTCGCGGCGGTGGAGGACCTGCTCGACGGTTGGCCGGGAACGTTGGTCCTGGTCACGCACGACCGCTACCTGATGGAGCGCGTGACCGACGACCAGTACGCCGTGATGGACGGCAAGGTGCGCCATCTGCCCGGTGGCGTGGACGAGTATCTGAAGCTCGCGGATGCGGAAGACGCCGCGCACGCGCACGACGCGCCGGGAAGCATCGCCGCGCTGTTCGCGGACGGTGCGGGCGCGCAGGCGCCGTCCGCTTCGTCTTCGTCGCAGCGCGAGACGCCCGAGAACCCCAACGGCCTGCCCAACAACGAGCTGCGGGCGCTGCGCAAGGAAATCCACTCGACCGAGCGCAAGATGCACACGCTCGAGGGCAAGATTGAGGACGCCCAGCAGGCGATGTACGACATCGACCCGACCGATTTCGAGGCGCTGGGGAAGGCGCAGCAGAAGATCGACCAGATGAAGTCCGAGCTCGACGAGCTTGAGAACGCTTGGTTCGAACTGGCCGACAAGCTGGGGGAATAGACGCGCGAAACGCGCGCCCTACGCGCTTGCGGAGCGTTCCTTGTCCGCCTGATGCAGCCCGTTGAGCATGGCGCTCAGGGTGGGAACGGCGGTGTTGGTGCCGCTTACCAGCTCGGCTAAGGTGACGCTGTCCACGTAATCCTCGATCACGCGGTCGAGCCCGGTCCAGAACGCCACGGTCGAGCACATCTGCTCGCGCGGGCACTGGTTCTCAAGCCCCGCGCAGGCGACGGCGCTCGTCTCGCCCTCGGCGGCGCGCAGCACGTCACCGGCTTTGATCTTGTGCGGGTCGCGCGCCAGGCGGTAGCCCCCGCCGTGGCCGCGCACGCTTTCCAAAAGGCCCGCGCTCACCATGGAGCGCGCCACCTGTTCCAGGTACTTCAGCGAAATGTCCTCATGCGCCGCGGCCTGGCGCAGGGCGATCTTCGTTCCCGGCTGAAAGCTGGCGACATAGATCATCAGGCGCAATCCGTAGCGCCCCTTCGACGTGATCAGCATGACGAAGCCTCCTCTCGCAGGTCGGTGGCACCGATGGTGGCAGATCCGATCGGTCCATCCTTGTCGTTCATCGTTCGTTGCCCGTGTGCGGCAGAAGTGCTCTGCGCGCTCGTCCAATGGCGGGTGCGGCGCGCCTTCGGCGTGCTAGCTCTCGTTGCCGCCGTGCTGCCACGGTGCAGCCGCGCGGCGCCTTCGCGCCATCAGCTTGCTGCAACGGCGCCGCCTGCCGCCAACGCGCCTGCTGCTTGCGGCGCGCCATCGCGGCACCGTGCTGCGCCACCGTAGCGCAGAGGTGCGCACGAATGCGCGGCCGCGCGCAGGCGGTCATCATTCGGTAACGGGCTCTTGATAATTCTACCATCTGACTAGGTTTTAACTTGACTATTTTTCGTTACCCCTTATTGTTAACGAAGTCAAATTGTGGGCTGAAAGAGTTAGAGAAGATAGAAGAGGTACCGAATCATGACGAGAGATGCACTCCTGAGCGTCCGCGACCTGTCAGCGTCGGTGGACGAGAAGACGATTCTCCACCATGTCGATCTGGACGTCGCCCCGGGCGAGGTCCACGTCCTCATGGGCCCCAACGGCGCGGGCAAATCCACGCTCGGCCACGTTGCGATGGGCGACCCCACCTACACGGTGACGGGCGGCTCCATCGTGTTCGACGGCAACGACATCACGGAGCTGTCCACAGACAAGCGCTCGCGCGCGGGCCTGTTCCTCAGCTTCCAGGCACCGGTCGAAATCCCCGGTGTGCCGCTGTCGAGCTTTTTGCGCTCCACGCTCGACGAGCGCCCCGACATGAAGATGAAGAACAAGCAGTTCCGCAAGACCATCAAGGAGCTGGCCTGCGAGCTGAACATGGACCAGGCCTACCTCGACCGCGAGCTGGGCGTGGGCTTCTCCGGCGGCGAGAAGAAGAAGGTCGAGATGCTGCAGCTTCTGCTGCTCAAGCCGAAGCTGGCCATCCTCGACGAGACCGACTCGGGCCTCGACGTCGATGCGCTGTCCGTCGTGTCGCAGGGCATGGACGCCTACCGCGAGCGCTGCGATGGCACGCTGCTCATCATCACGCACAACACGCGCATCCTGGAGCACCTCGACGTCGATCGCGTGCACGTCATGGTGCGCGGCCACATCGTGGCCGAGGGCGACGCCAGCATGATCTCGGACATCGACGAGAACGGCTTCGAGCAGTTCATCGGCGCCGACGACGCGTCCGAAGCGCACGAGTAGGCGATAGCCATGCCGAAGAAACGCACCCAAGTCGCCGACATCGATCGGAGCATGTACGATTTCCGCTACGACGATTCGGACGAAGAGAAGCTTCAGGCGGGCCTCACGCCCGACATCGTGCGTGAGATCTCCGCGAAGAAGGACGAACCCGAATGGATGCTCGAGCACCGTCTGAAGTCGCTCGAGATCTACAACTCCATGCCCGTGTCCGACTGGGGCCCGTCCATCAAGGGCCTGGACATGGACAACATCGTCACGTACGTCAAGCCCAACACCGACCAAAAGTCGGACTGGGACAACGTGCCCGAGAACATCAAGGACACCTTTGAGCGTCTGGGCATCCCGCAGGCCGAGCGCAGCTACCTGGCAGGCGTGGGCGCGCAGTACGACTCCGAGCTGGTGTACCACTCCATGCAGGACTCCGCGGCCAAGATGGGCATCGTCTACTCGGGCATCGAGGAGGCGCTCCACGGCGAGTACGCCGACCTCATCCACGAGAAGTTCATGACGCTCATCACCCCGCGCGACCACAAGTTCGCGGCGCTGCACGGCGCGGTCTGGTCGGGCGGCTCGTTCGTGTACGTGCCGAAGGGCACCAAGCTCGACTACCCGCTGCAGAGCTACTTCCGCCTGAACGCCAAGGGCGCCGGCCAGTTCGAGCACACGCTGATCATCGTCGAGGACGACGCCGACCTGCACTTCATCGAGGGCTGCTCGGCCCCGAAGTACAACGTGGCCAACCTGCACGCGGGCGCCGTCGAGCTGTTCGTGGGCAAGAACGCCCACCTGCGCTACTCCACGATCGAGAACTGGTCGAAGAACATGTACAACCTCAACACCAAGCGCGCCATCGTCGACGAGGGCGGCTCGGTGGAGTGGGTGTCCGGCTCGTTCGGCAGCCACGTGGGCTACCTGTACCCGATGTCCATCTTGAACGGCCGCAAGGCGCGCTGCTCGTTCACGGGCATCACGTTCGCCGGCCAGGGCCAGAACCTCGACACCGGCTGCAAGGTGGTTATGAACGCCCCCGAGACCTCGACGTCCATCGAGACGAAGTCGATCTCCAAGTCGGGCGGCGTCTCCACGTTCCGCAGCTCGGTTGTGGCCACGCCCAAAGCCGAGGGTTCGGCCGCCAGCGTGTCGTGCCAGTCGCTCATGCTCGATGACAAGAGCCGCTCGGACACCATCCCGGCCATGGACATTCGCTGCAAGAACGTCGACGTCGGACACGAGGCCACTATCGGCCGCATCGGCGACGACAAGGTGTTCTACCTGATGAGCCGCGGCATCCCCGAGGAAGCCGCGCGCACGATGATCGTCAACGGCTTCGCCGACCCGGTGTCCAAGGAGCTGCCGCTCGAGTACGCCGTCGAAATGAACAACCTGATCAAGCTGGAGATGGAAGGGGCGATCGGATAGATGGACGCGAAGACCATCCAGCACGTGAACGCGATGCCCGCTCCCACGTGGCACCGCTTGCATATGAACGACACTGATGTCGAGATTCCCGCGGGACTGTCCGTCGTGCACGAGGTGACGACCGAAATCCCCGCAGCGCTCGCCGGCGCACCCGACGCGTTCGACGCGGCGCTCGCCGCCGAACAGGTGGAATGGGAGAAGACCCATCCCGAGAAGACGCCCGAGCAGCGCGCCGAGGAAGAGCGCCTGCGCACCGAGGAGGAGAAGACCACCTACGGCGGCACGGCGTACTCGCGCTACCAGATCGGTGCGGACGCCATCGAGGAGGCGCGCAGCCTGGCGCGCGCGTTCGAGACCGGCATGGGCGCCGACGCCTACGCGTGGATGCGCGAGGTCGCGGGCGACCCCATTGTCATCGCCGCTCCGGCGGGCGAACCGCAGGAGGTTGCCGTGCGCGTGGCGGCGGTTCCCGACGCGGTCAACGTGGCCGCCATCGACGTCGTCGCAGCTCCCAACGCCGAGGTGACGGTCGTGCTGTCCGTCGACTCGCCGCGCGAGGGGACGGGCGTCACGGGCACCTCGCTGCGCGTGTTCGCCGGGACCGGCGCGCGCGTGCACGTCGTGCGCACGCAGACCGACGATGCGACGTTCATCGACATGGACGACGCCGGCCTGTTCACGGCCGAGAACGCGTTCATCGACGTGCGCCAGACGGTGCTCGGCGGCGCGAAGGCCTACACGGGCCTGGCCGGTGACATCCGCGGCACGGCGTCGCGCATCGACATCGACACCCGCTATCTGGGCCATCACGAGCAGCAGCGCGACTTCAACTACACGCTGCGCCATCACGGCGAGAAGACCCTGTGCAACATCACGGCAAACGGCGTGCTGTCCGGCACGAGCAAGAAGACGTATCGCGGCACGATTGACCTGGTTCGCGGCTGCAAGGGTGCGGTCGGGCAGGAGACCGAGACGGTGCTTCTGGCCGACGATGGCGTGGTCAATCAGACCGTGCCCGTCATCCTGTGCAACGAGGACGACGTCGTGGGCAACCACGGCGCCACCATCGGGCACGTACGCCCGGAGCAGATGTTCTACCTTGCCAGCCGCGGCCTTTCGCAGGAGGCGGCCGAGAACATGTTCGTCCGCGCCATCATGGAGCAGGCGGCGATCGACGCTCCCGACGAGCCGAGCCGCGACGGCGTCATGCGCCTCGGCTCCCATCTTCTTGACAACTTCGAGGGATTCCTCGACGAAGAGGAGGCGTAAGGCTGCATGAGTCCCAACGCACACGTGACCGATCTGACGGTCAACCCCTACAAGGCGGATTTCCCGCTGCTGGCGAACAATCCTGAGCTGGCGTTTCTCGACAGCGCAGCCACGGCCCAGCGCCCCGCCGTCGTGCTCGACGCGCAGCGCCGCTTCTACGAGACGATGAACGCCAACCCGCTGCGCGGCCTGTACAAGCTGTCGGTCGAGGCGACCGAGGCCATCCAGCAGGCGCGCCAGCACATCGCGCGCTTCATCGGCGCGCCCAACGCCAAGGACATCGTGCTGTGCCGCAACACGTCCGAGGCGCTCAACCTGGTGGCGTTCTCGTTCGCGCCGATGGTGCTGCGCCCCGGTGACGAGGTGTGCATCACCATCATGGAGCACCACTCCAACCTGGTGCCGTGGCAGCAGGTGTGCAAGCGCACGGGCGCCAAGCTCGTGTACATGTACCCCGACAAGAACTCGGTCATCACCGAGGAGGAGATGCGCGCCAAGATCGGCCCCAAGACCAAGATCGTCGCGGCCGCCCAAGTGTCCAACGTCCTCGGCGTCGAGAACGACGTGAAGACCATGGCGAAGATCGCGCACGAGTTCGACGCGTACATGGTGGTCGATGGCGCCCAGTCGGTGCCGCACATCACGGTGGACATCGCCGACATCGACTGCGACTTCTTCGCGTTCTCGGGCCACAAGATCTTCGGGCCCATGGGCATCGGCATCCTGTGGGGCCGCCACGAGCTGCTCGACGCCATGCCGCCGTTTCTGACGGGCGGCGAGATGATCGAGTCCGTCACGCAGCAGGGAGCCACGTGGGCTCCCGTGCCCGAGAAGTTCGAGGCCGGCACGCAGGATGCGGCGGGCGCGTACGCGCTCAACGCGGCCATCACGTACGTCGAGAGTCTCGGCTGGGGCGCTATCGAGGCGCGCGAGGCGGAGCTTGCCAAGTACTGCATCGAGCAGCTGTCTGCGCTGCCGTTCATCAGGCTCATCGGCCCGGCGGACCCGGCGGCGCACCACGGTGCGATCAGCTTCAACGTGTGCACCGTGCATCCGCACGACGTGGCGAGCATCCTCGACATGAACGACGTGGCCATCCGCGCCGGCCACCACTGCGCGCAGCCGCTGCTCGCGTGGATGGGCATCGAGTCGTGCTGCCGCGCGTCGGTGGCGTTCTACAACGACAAGCAGGACATCGACAAGCTGGTCGAGGGCCTGAAGAAGGTTTGGAGCATGTTCAATGGGGAATAGCATCTACTCGGCTGCGCTGATGGACCACAACGCGCATCCGGACAACAAGTACGACCTGCAGGATGCCACGTATTCCCACGACGGCATCAACCCGTCCTGCGGCGACGAGATGACGCTCAAGCTGAAGGTCAACGACGGCGTCATCGAGAAGGCGGCGTTCACCGGCCACGGCTGCGCTGTGTCGCAGGCGTCGGCCGACATCATGGCCGACCTGATCGAGGGCGAGACCGTCGAGGAGGCGCGGCGCCTGTCGGGGCTGTTTCTGGGCATGATCCAGGGCAAGGAGCTTTCCGACCAGGACCGCGAGGATCTGGACGAGGCGGCCGAGCTGGAGTCCATCAGCCGCATGCCCGCGCGCGTGAAGTGCGCCGAGCTGGCCTGGCGCACGCTCGACGGCATCCTGGACGAGAACGGCGAATAGCAGCAGACGGGGCGCTGCCTGCCAGCAAGCGGACGCCTGCGACTCGCGACGCCCAGGCGGGCGCGGGCGCCTGCAGCGAGCGACGCCTGCGCAGGTGCGGACGCATGCAGCCGGCGGCTCGCAACGCCCTCCGCATACGGTGACCGGACGGTCCGAAGTGCAAACTCCTTCGGGCCGTCTTTCTGTATCCGCATCGTATGGTTCGCAAGCGCAAGCAAGCACATTCGCTTGCGATTCCGCGCGCTGCTTCGCCGTCTTTCGCCTCGCCGGCGCCGGTCGCGGGCAACGGTTTCGCCGCGGGCAGGTGGCGGCTTCGCGCAAACGGTGACAGCGCACGGCCGCTGTGGGAAAATAGACCTCGAAATCACCGTTTTTAGCACATTGCGAGGTCATGCACATGCCGGCACAATTCAATATCAGCGCGGTCGACCCGTCGGCCGTCTCAGCCATTGAGCAACGCTTCCAGCTTCCCAGCTTCATCGCAACCACGCTCGTCGCCCGCGGGGTGGACACCCCCGAAGCCGTCGAGCGCTTCCTGTCGCCCTCGCTCGACCGCGACTGGCTCGACCCGTACACCATTCCGGGCATGGCCCAAGTCGCCGACGCGGTCGAAGCCGCCATCCGCGACCGGCGCCACATCGTCGTGTTCGGCGACTTCGACGTCGACGGCATCTCGGCCACCACGGTGCTCACGCGCGGCCTGCGCGCGCTCGGGGCGTTCGCCACGCCGTTCATCCCGTTGCGCTTCAAGGAAGGCTACGGCATCACGCCCGCGGCGTACGAGCGCGTGAAGAAGCTCGACCCCGAGCTCATCGTCACCGTGGACTGCGGCATCGCCTGCAAGGAAGAAATCGCCGCCATCAGGGCCGACGGCGTGGACGTCGTCGTCACCGACCATCACGAGCCGCCCGAGGAAGTCCCCGAGGGCGTGCCCGTGTGCGACCCCAAGACCGATCCGGCTTGCAAAAGCGGCATCCTCGCCGGCGTGGGCGTCGCGCTCAAGCTGGTGCAGGCGCTCGGTGGGCGCTTCGGCTACCCGCATCTGTGGCGCAGCTACACCGACCTGGCGACACTCGGCACAGTGGCCGACCTCATGCCCATGCGCGACGGCAATCGCGCCCTCGTGGCCGACGGCATCGCGCACATGAACAGCCAGCCGCGGCCGTGTCTGGCGGCGCTGTTCGGCCAAGCGGGCGTGTCGGGCAAGGCCATCACCGCCACCAACCTCAGCTTCTCCGCTATTCCGCGGCTCAACGCGGCCGGTCGCATGGGCGACGCCACTGTGGCGCTCGACCTGCTCATGACCGACGATTTCGACGACGCCTGCAAGCTGGCCGCCCAGCTGGAAACCGTCAACGACAGCCGCCGCTCCATCGAGGCGGAGCTGTCCGAGGTCGCGCGCACCAAGGCCGCCGAGGTCTACCACGGTCAGCGCGCGCTCGTCGTGGCGGGCGAGGGCTGGCACGAGGGCGTGAAGGGCATCGTCGCCAGCCGCCTCGTGCACACCTACGGCGTGCCGTGTCTGCTGTTCACCATCGAAGGCGACGAGGCGCGCGGCTCGGGCCGCACGGTGGGCCAGGTCAACCTGTTCAAAGCCGTCGAAAGCTGCGAGGATCTGCTCACGCGCTTCGGCGGGCACGAGGCCGCCGTCGGCGTCACGCTGCCCACGGCCAATCTGCCCGAGTTCACACGTCGCCTGTGCGCCTACATGGACCAGCTGCCCGACGACGACTTCCATCCGCTCATCAACATCGACGCGTGCGTGTCACTCGACGAGCTCACGCTGGAAAACGTCGCCAAGCTGGACGAACTCGCGCCGTTCGGCCAGGAGAACCGCGTGCCGTGCCTGCTCGCGCGCGACGTCACGCTCGTCAACTGCCGCGCGGTCGGCGCCGAGAAGAACCATTTCTCGTGCGCGCTGTCCGACGGGACGGCGCGCGTGTCGGCCATCATGTTCCACTGCACCGACATCGAGACGCTCATGCACACCGACAGCGTCGTCAACGCAGCGTTCGAGGTGCAGATCGACGAATGGCGCGGGCGGCGCTCGGTGAAGGCGATGCTCAAGTCGCTGTCGCCCGTGGAGATGTGCGGCGCGCTCAAGGCGTGCCTGCTCAGCGACCGGTCGATGCGCTTCGTCGCCGACCTGTTCGCCACGAGCGACGAGGAACTGTGCGAATCGGCGTGCGCCGACCCCCAGGAAATCGAGGCCTACGAGGAAAGCCGTGCCCAGGCGCGCGAGGTGTGGCGCCACCGCGCGCTGTCGGCACCGGAAAAGCTCGAGGCCGACATCATCCATGCGATCATCGGCGACGGCCAGCTGCACGACGCGCAGCGCCGCGTGCTCGACTTTTTGGACGAGGGCAAGTCGGTGCTGTCGGTCATGGCGACCGGGCGCGGCAAGTCGCTCACGTTCCAGGTGCATGCGGCGGTGGCCGCCCTGCGCGACGGCGATGCGAGCGTGTTCGTGTACCCGCTGCGCGCACTCATCGCCGACCAGGCGTTCCATCTGAACAACGCGCTCGGGCCGTTCGGCATCTCGGTGAACGTGCTCACGGGCGAAAGCGCGCCGGAGGAGCGGCGCCAGGTCTTCAGCGCGCTTGCGGACGGCACGTGCGACATCGTGCTGACCACACCGGAGTTTCTGGACTTCCACATCGACGAGTTCGCGAGTTCGGGGCGCGTGCGCTTCCTCGTGGTGGACGAGGCGCACCACATCGGTCTGGCCAAGGCGGGCAACCGCGAGGCGTACAAGCACCTGGGCGCGTGCGCGAAGCGCCTCGGCGACCCGACGGTGCTCGCGCTCACGGCCACGGCCAACGGCGACATCGCGCGCGACATCGCGTCGGTACTGCCGCTCGACCGCTGCGTGTTCGACGACACCGAGCGGGCGAACCTCGTCGTGGACGACCGCCGCGGCATCCGCGGGCGCGAGGACTACCTGGCCAACCTCATCGCCTCGGGCGGCAAGACCGTCATCTACGTCAACTCGCGCGAGCAGTCGGTGGCGGTCGCGCGCGCCCTGCGCAAGAAGGTGCCGCAGCTGGGGCTGCTCATCGGCTTCTACAACGCGGGCCTCGCGCGCCCCGAGCGCACGCGCGTCGAGGATCTGTTCCGGCGCGGGCTGCTCACGGTGCTCGTGGCTACGTCCGCTTTCGGCGAGGGCGTGAACATTCCCGACATCCGTCACGTGGTGCTGTACCATCTGCCGTACAATGAAATCGAGTTCAACCAGATGAGCGGGCGTGCCGGACGCGACGGCAAGCCGGCGGGTATCCATCTTCTGTACGGGCGCGGCGACGTCGCGGCAGACGAGCGCATCCTGGCGGACATGTCGCCCGATCGCGAGGTGCTCGCGCAGGTGTACCGCACGCTGCGCACGCTCCAGCGTGACCACGGCGAGGGCTACTTCACGGTGGGCGACGCCGAGCTCGCCGATGCGGCCACCACGCCGAAGACGCCCGTGTCGCAGGCGGCGGCGCACTGCGGGGTGGCGGTGTTCCGCGAGCTGGGTCTGGTGAAAACGCGTTCGACCAACATGTTCGACGAGGTCACGCGCGAGGTTCTGGTGGTGCCGAACCACGAGCGCGTGAACCTGGAGGACAGCGTGCGCTACCGCGAGGGGCTGGGCGAACACGAGATCTTCGAGGAGTTCCGGCGGCTGGCGTTGGGCGAATCCGCAGATGAGCTGCAGAAGCGCATCGCCCGTCCCATCCTGCCGGGTTGCGCGTGTCGGGCGGCGGACGGTACCTGCCTCGACGGCGCGGAGGAGGGGGACGACCATGGAAGCAAGCGATAGTCCCAAAAAGGAGACGCCCGTCGTAGCGGCGCAGGCTGCCGCTGCGTCAACGGCGGCAGCTCAGGCAGCGCCCGAGCCCGCTGCGCAGGTCGCCGCGGCCGCAGCGGCAACGGCTGTCCAGGCGGCCGGGACCGCGGTCGCCGCGTCGGATTCCACCCAATCCCAACCCGCGCCCGCAACGGCTGCAGCGCCGGCAGCGTTCACACCGGCAACGTCCGCGCCGGCCGCCCAGCCGGTTGCGGTGCAGCCCCAGTCGCAGGCGGGCGCGCCCGCGCGTCACGGCGCGGTCCGTCGTCCGCATCATGAGAACCGGTCCATCCTCGAAAGCGCGAGCGTGGGCGTCAAAGGCCCGGCCGGCACGCCCGAGGAACGCTTCGCGCTTCTGCAGGAAAAGACGTCGTCGTATCTGTCGGCCGAAGACGAGGACATGATCAAGCGCGCCTTCGAGTTCGCCCGCGCCGCCCACAAGGGGCAGAAGCGCAAGAGCGGCGAGCCGTTCATCGCGCACCCGGTGGAGGTGGCGCTGATCCTGGCCGACCTGCGCATGGACGCCGAAACCCTGTGTGCGGCGCTGCTCCACGACACCGTCGAGGACACCGACACCACCGACGCCGACATCGAGAAGCGCTTCGGACCCAACGTCGCGCTGCTCGTGGAGGGCGTCACCAAGATCACCCGCATCGAGGTGGAAACCCTCACCGATGAGCAGGCCGCCACCATCCGCAAGATGTTCGTGGCCATGAACAAGGACATCCGCGTCATCGTCATCAAGCTGGCCGACCGCCTGCACAACATGCGCACGCTCAGCAGCCTGCGCGAGGACCGCCGCATCTTCAAGGCGCGCGAGACGCTGGAAATCTACGCGCCCATCGCGCACCGTCTGGGCATCAGCTCCATCAAGTGGGAGCTCGAGGACCTGTCGTTCTACTACCTTGAGCCGCACAAGTACAAGCAGGTGCAGCGCATGGTGTCCGAAAGCCGCGAGGAGCGCGAGGCGTACCTCGATCAGGTCATCGCCATCCTGCGCGACGAGATGAAGAAGGTCAACATCGACGCCCAGGTCATGGGCCGCCCGAAGAACCTCTACTCCATCTACCGCAAGATGGTGCGCAAGGACAAGGGCTTCTCGGAGATCTACGACCTCATCGCCGTGCGCCTGATCGTGAAGTCGGTCAAGGACTGCTACTCGGCGCTGGGCGCCGTGCACACGCTGTGGCACCCGATGCCCGGGCGGTTCAAAGACTACATCGCCATGCCCAAGTACAACATGTACCAGAGCCTGCACACGACGGTCATCGGGCCGGCGGGTCGCCCGCTCGAGGTGCAGATCCGCACCGAGGAGATGCACCGCACGAGCGAGTACGGCGTGGCAGCGCACTGGCTGTACAAGGAGAACGGCGGCAAGCCCGACAAGGACAAGGAGTTCAACCGCCAGCTGGCGTGGCTGCGCCAGATGATGGACTGGCAGGACCAGGCCACCGACTCGCGCGAGTTCCTGAAGGACCTCAAAGTCGACCTAGACTCCAACGAGGTGTTCGTGTTCACCCCGAAAGGCGAGGTCAAAAGCCTGCGCGTGGGGTCGACGCCGGTCGATTTCGCATACGCCATCCACACCGAGGTGGGCAACCACTGCGTGGGCGCCAAGGTCAACGGCAAGATCGTCCCGCTCAACTACGAGCTGCAGATGGGCGACCGCGTGGAAATCATGACGCAGAAGAGCGCCAGTCCCTCGCGCGGGTGGCTCAACATCGTGAAGACGCCGTCGGCGCGCTCGAAGATCCGCAGCTACCTGTCGAAGGTCAGCCGCTCCGACGACCTGTCCGAGGGGCACGACCGTCTGCAGCGCGAGATGCGCAAGCGCGGGATGAGCATCTCGAGCGCCCAGGCCACGCGCGCCATCCGTTCGGTGGCCGAGCACATGGGCTACAAAGAGGCCAACGACATGCTCGTCAACATCGGCACGGGCAAGGAAAGCGCGCGCCACGTGGCGAATCGCCTGCTCAAGCTGCTGGTCGACCGCGGGACCGAAGGCGCCGACCTGCCCGAGTTCGGCGAGTCGGCCATGTCCACGGGCAAGATGCCGCCCATGATCACGAGCGTGCGCCGGCCCAAGAAGCACGAGACGCACAGCTCCACGGGCGTCGTGGTGCGCGGCATCGACGACGTGCTCGTGCGCCTGTCAAAGTGCTGCAACCCCGTGCCCGGCGACGACATCATCGGGTTCGTCACGCGCGGGCGCGGCGTGTCGGTGCACCGCGCCGACTGCCCCAACGCGCGCGATCTCATGCGCGAACCCGAGCGCATCATCGAGGTGGCCTGGGAAGATTCCCCGTCGGTCACGGCGTCGTACAAGGTGGAGGTGCACGTCGAGGCGGTCGACCGCATGAACCTGCTGCGCGACGTCACGGCGGCGCTTTCGGAAGAGGGCGTCAACGTGGTGAGCGCCACCACCGAGACCGACCGTGACGGCATGGTGACGATGCGCTTTCTGTTCCAAGTCAGCGACGTGTCGCACGTGGACGACGTGCTGCACAAGCTCTACGACGTGGAGGGTGTGTTCGAGGCGCGGCGCATGCGCCCGGGCGAGTACACCGGAACGAAGAAACAACGGAGGGAGTGACCCCGTATGGCACAGGTTCAGGCGAATCCGGTCGATGGTGCGTGCCTGCACATCGAGTATCTGGTGATGGGCCCCATCGAGAACAACGTGTACCTGATCGACGCCGGGCACAGGGTGCGCGAAGAGACGGCGGACGGGTCGGAGCAGGACGCCGTCAGCATGGTCGGCGGGCCGGTCATCGTGGTTGATCCCACGTGCGAGGCGCCGCGCATCGTCGAGGCGGTGGGCGACCGCACCGTCGCGGCTATCGTGCTGACGCATCGGCACCACGACCACGTGGGCGCCGCGCGCGCCCTGCGCGAGGCAACGGGGGCGCCCGTGGTGGCAAGCGTCGATGACGCGCCCGTCATCTGCGGCGACAAGCCGGTTCCGGGCGACGGGACGCCGTTTGAACCCTGTCCGGTGGACGTTGCCGTCGAGCACGGCTCGGTCGTGGAGCTGGCGGGGCTGCCGTGGAAGGTCATCGGCACGCCGGGCCACACGCCGGGCAGCATGTGCCTGTTCATCGACCCGCGGTTCTGCTCCAATCCGCAGGGCGCGCCCGTGCTCATAGCGGGCGACACGCTGTTCGCGGGGGCGACCGGCCGCACCGACTTCCCGGGCGGGTCGGACGAGGACATGGCGCGCTCGATCAAGCGTCTCGCCGCGCTGCCCGACGAGACGATCGTGCTGCCGGGCCACGGCCCTCAGACGACGATCGGCGCCGAGCGCCAGCGCGTGTTCGCCTACTTCGCGCGCCGGCAGTAGGGGGGGGCTGAGCCCGTTCATTCCTCGCATGCTCCGGCCGGTCTGTGGAACGCGGGCGGTCGATTCCCCCGATTGTCAAGTTGAGGTAAAATCGCACCGTTTGCTCTTCCAAACAGCTTTCATCCGGTCAGAGCGAGGGACTATGAGCAAGAAGCACAAGTTCGATTACTTCGACGCATTCGAGAAGCAGGCAAAGCTCGCGTGCGAGGAGGCGGACATCCTCGTCGACGCGCTGGAGAACTTCACCAGCGCCGCCGACCTGAAAGACTACCTCGATCGCGCGCACGAGGTCGAGAACAAAGGCGACCAGGTCAATCACGACATTCTGCACGGCGTGGCCGTCGATTTCATCACGCCGATCGAGCGGGAGGACATCATCACGCTGGCGGCGCACCTCGACGACGTAACCGACAACATCGAGGATGTGCTCCAGCGGTTCTACATCTACGACGTTCATTTCATGCACCCTGCCGCGCTCGAGATGGCGCAGCTCATCAAGGGATCGACCGACGCTCTGCTGCGCGCGATGGGCGACTTCCGCAACTTCAAGAAATCGAAGAAGTTCCGTCAGCTCATCGTGGCCGTCAACGACTACGAGGAGCGGGCTGACCACATGTACCTCGAGTACACCCGCAAGCTGTACACCGACGATCGCGACAATGCCGTGCGCGTGGAGGTGTGGTCGCGCATTTTCGACCACATGGAGAAGACCTGCGACAGCTGCGAGGCGGTCGCGGACACCATGGGCAACGTGATGCTGAAGAACGTGTAACGAAAGCAGTCGCATTGGCGCCGCTTGCTCCCCAGGCTAGCCGCCGATGTCCATCGCTTGTGGGGGGATTGTCATCTCGGGTGCGGCGCGTGCTCCGGACTTGAACGGTTCGCCTATGATGGCGTCCGGGAAAGTCAAGGAGGGCTAACGTGAAGAGCGGTAACGAAGAGACGAACGCAGCGAGCGGAACGAACGCACCGCGCGCTGCGAGCAAAGCGCCTGCCGCGCAGGGGACAAGCGCTGCAAAGGCCGCGAGCGGAACGAACGCAGCCGCAGCCGACGGCAACGGGATGATCATGGACGGGCGTATCGTTGAGCTCGCGCCCGACGAGCGCGACCGCGGCATCGTGCGGGCAAGCGTCGTCGGCATCGTGGCGAACGTGCTGCTCACGGCTGTGAAAGCGGCCGTCGGCCTGCTGTCGAACTCCATCGCCATCGTGCTGGACGCCGTGAACAGCCTGTCGGACGCGGCGGCGTCGGGCATCACCATCGTGGGCACCAAGCTGGCGGGCAAGCAGCCCGACCGCAAACACCCCTTCGGCTACGGCCGCATCGAGTACCTGACCACCATCATCATCGCGGTGATCGTGCTGTGGGCCGGCATCGAGTCGCTGCAGCAATCGGTCGGCCGCATCATCACGCCCGAGCCAGCCGACTACGACACCGTCACGCTCATCGTCGTGGCTATCGCCGTCGTCGCCAAAATCATGCTCGGTCTGTACACGAAGCGCGTGGGCGCGCGGCTCAACTCCGGCGCGCTCGTGGCGTCGGGCGCCGACTCGATGATGGACTCCATCATCTCGGCGGCCACGCTGGCGGCGGCGCTCATCTACCTGCTGTGCGGCCTCAGCCTTGAAGCATGGCTCGGTGCCATCATCGCGCTCATCATCATCAAAGCCGGCGTCGACATGCTGCGCGAGGTGCTGTCGAAGATCATCGGCGAGCGCATAAGCCCCGACACCGCGCGGTCCGTCAAGGAGACCGTCGCATCCGTCGACGGCGTGCTCGGCGCGTACGATCTGATGCTCGACGATTACGGCCCCGACAAGCTGTGGGGAAGCGTCCACGTGGAGGTGCCCGACACGATGAGCGCCGACCAGATCGACGAGCTGACGCGCCGTATCCAGCGCAAGGTCTACCAGCGTTGCGACGTCATTCTGCACACGGTGGGCGTCTACTCGCAGAACACGAAGGGCGGCGTCGCGGCGGAGATACGCGCGGCCGTCATAGCCTACGCCGATGCGGACCCGTACATCCTGGAGGTTCACGGGTTCTACGCCGAAGAGGACCAGCATGCGGCGCGCCTCGACCTGGTCGTGAGCTTCGACGCCGACGACCGGCATGCCGTCGTCGCCGCGGCGAAGGAGTACCTGGAAAAGCGCTATCCGGGGTGGTCGTTCGAAATCGCGCTCGACTCCGACATCAGCGACTAGCGGGGCGGAAGCGCCTGAGCGGCCTCTATGCTTCAGGCGCATACAACGGATGCATTATAGGCAATTGCTATTCGACCTTTTCGGGCGGAAGATACTCCTCGAACGAATGCGACCGACAACATAGGCGAGCTGGCAAGCTGACTGGCCAAAGAAGCAGGCTGGCTTACCAACTAGCCAGACGGCAAGCTGCCCCGGTTAATCCGGCCCATCGTCCCGGCGACGGTCGGTCCGTGGGCGGGTTGCCGGCGGGCAAGCGGCAGTCAACTGGTCGCGCGCTGCCGTCCCGGTCGGCACACCTTCTTCTCGGAAAGGAATCTCATGCTCGGAAGCTTTACGTACTGCAATCCCTGTCGCTTGCATTTCGGGCCGAAGGCGCTCGACGACCTGGCGGGGGAACTCAAAACCTATGGCCCGGTGGTCATGCTTGCCTACGGTGGCGGCTCCATCAAGAAGACCGGCGTGTACGACCAGGTTATGAAGGCGCTTGCCGATGCCGGCAAAACCGTCGTTGAGCTTTCGGGCGTCATGTCCAACCCCACGGTCGAGAAGATGCGCGAGGGCTGCGCGTTGGCGCGCGAGAACGACGTCGACCTCATCCTGGCCGTGGGCGGCGGGTCGGTCATCGACTACGCAAAAGCCGTGTCCGTGAGCGCTTGGAGCGACGAGGATGGCTGGGAGAAGTACTTCAAGCGCACCACTCCTATTGACAACCGCATCATTCCGGTGGGCGACGTGCTCACCATGTCGGGCACCGGTTCGGAGATGAACGCCGGCTCGGTGCTGTCGAGCCATTCCGAGCATCTTAAAATCGGTCACGTGTTCGGCTCCGACGTCATCCCGCAGTTTGCCATCGTCAATCCGGAACTCACGTTCACTGTGCCGGACTACCAGATGAAGGCTGGCATCTTCGATGCGTTCAACCACATCCAAGAGCAGTACTTTTCGGGCACCGACGACAACGTGTCGGACTACGTCATGGAAGGCCTCATGCGCTCGCTCATCCACAGCAGCCGCATCGCGGTGGCCGATCCGACCGACTACGAGGCGCGCAGCAACATCAGCTGGGTGTGCACGTGGGCGCTCAACACGTTTGTCGCGTGCGGCAAGGCGACCGACTGGGAAGTGCATATGATCGGCCAGGCCATCGGCGCCGTGACCGACGCGACGCATGGTATGACGCTGTCCGCCGTCGCACCGGCGTATTACCGATTCATCATGCCGTACGGCCTGCCCAAGTTCGTGCGCTTCGCCACCGAGGTGTGGGGCGTCGACCCACAGGGCAAGACCGATGAGGATATCGCGTCGTGCGGTCTTGATGCGATGGAGGCGTGGATGCGCGAAATCGGCGTCGTCATGCACGCGTCCGAGCTGGGGCTGACCGAGGACATGTTCGATGATGTGGTCAAGGGTACGTTCCTTCTGGGCGGTGGCTACAAGAAACTCACCTCCGACGAGGTGCGCTCCATCCTGAAGGAGAGCATGTAGGGTTTCGGGCTTCGGCGGGAGGCGGCGCCAACTGTCGCTTTCGGCACGACCGCGGTGACGGCATTCGTGGGCGGCAGCGTTGGCGACTGCCGCTAAGCTGACAGGGCGCATGGTTTCGCGAGGGCCTCAGGAGCGTCAAGGCTGCGAAACGGAGCCTTCGATGAACGAACGGGAAGTATTTACAAGGAAGAAGGTCTGACGATGGCAATCGTGCAGACGGCAGGACGCGACGTGCTGGGGCAGTTCGCCCCGCAGTTCGCGCATTTCAACGACGACGTTCTCTTTGGGGAGGAGTGGAACGACCCCACGCTTTCGCCCAAGACGAAGAGCATCATCGTCATCTCGGTGTTTCTGGGCCGTGGCCTGGTGAGCGACGCGTTCGACAGCCACCTGAAGATGGCGAAGGCGAACGGCGTGACGCGCGAGGAAATCGCCGCGATCATCACGCACGCGGCGTTCTATGCGGGCTGGCCGGTCGCGTGGGCGGCGTTCGGCCGTGCGCAGAAGGTGTGGGCCGACGACGCGCCGGCGACCACCCCGCTCGAGGAGTACCAGCGCAGCATCTTCTTCCCGGTGGGCGACCCCAACGACGCGTACGCGCGGTACTTCACGGGGCAGAGCTATCTGGCGCCGGTGTGCGGCGACCCGTTCCCCATCGCAAACGTGACGTTCGAGCCGGGCTGCCGTAACTTCTGGCACATCCACCACGCGTCCGAAGGCGGCGGCCAGATGCTCATCTGCGTCGGCGGACGTGGCTACTACCAGGCGTGGGGCGAAAAGCCCGTGCAGATGGTGCCGGGCACCATCGTGGAGATTCCGGCCAACGTCAAGCACTGGCACGGCGCGGCGCCCAACTCGTGGTTCTCGCACCTGGCGTTCGGCATCCCGGGCGAGGGCACGTCCAACGAATGGCTCGAGCCGGTCGTCGACGAGGACTACCTGAAGCTTGCGTAGGCGAGCGGGCGCCGACGGTGGCGCGGCCGGCCGTCGCTCGCGGGGAGCGCCGCTGTCGGCGTGCCGAACGGTGAAGCAAGCTGCGAAGCGATACGTATGAAGAAGGGGCGCGACGCCCGGCGTTTGACCGCTGGTGTCGCGCCCCTCTTGCGCTTGTGTGGCGTGCAGGCTTTGAGGATACGCTGCCTGCGGATGCGCTATGCGGCCGCCGTTGGCGCGCCGTTGAAGTTCAGGCCGCCGGACAGCTCGCGGGCGCACGCTTCGTCGAGCGCGTGGTCGCTGAACGCCTCGATTAAAAGCTTCGCTTCCTCTTCGGCTTGGAAGAACAGGTCTACGAAGCTGGCGTCGGTCTCCTCGTTGGTGAAGGGGTTGCGCCAGGGCGCGTGGGCGGCGTTGTCGAACACGCTGTCGGCGTGCGCGCGGTCCTGCCAGGCCATCGCGTTGTACAGCGACTTGCCGCGCACGGCGTGCTCCATCGTGCTCAGCACGGCGCGCTTGCCGTTGTCGGGCGTGTACAGCAGATGTTGCAGGTACCGGAACGCCCGGGCGCAGCGCCGGTACATCGAACGCGGGATGCTCGTGCCGTACACGCTGTCGGCGAGCGCGCTCACGGCTTCCGAGATGGCCGATGCCGCGCGCTGTGGCAGCGATTCGAGCAGCTTCCACGGCTTGACGTCGGCGATGGTGGCGTTGCTCGTCAGGAAGAGCGCCGCCTCGTCGAGGTCGGCTTCGATGGCGCCGTGCACCTCGGACGCGTTGTCGCGGCCGAGCCCCGGCACGCCGGCGTCGCAGAAATCGTATTCCTGCCGGTAGATGAGCGGATGGGCGTTGGAATCGAGCGCGTAGTGGCACAGGAATCCCGCCGCCCAGGCACGCACGATGGTGCGCTCGGGTTCGGGCAGGTCGGAACATGCTTCCTCGAGGTGGGCGAGCAGCTCGACGGGCTTTTCGACGTGCATGTCGTGCCCCAGGTGACGCCATGGGCGCAGCCCCAAGATGCCCATGGCCGAGAACAGCGGATCGGGGCCCTGGTTGCCCAGAAGGAACGCGCGCTGCGCTTCCTCGGACAGGCCGACTTGGCTTTTCACCTGGCCGTATGCGAGACGGCCGAACGTGTTGTGCGTGATAAGGGCAGGCATGGCGCACCTCCTTGCGAAGACGAAGCGGTCTTCGGCCTCATTATATATGTCGTGCGGAACGCGCAACGTAACATTTCAGCGCACGCCCGAACGGCGCCCCTTCGGGATGCGGCGGCCGTCCGAACGGCGCAGCCGCTCGCGGCGTTTCAGCCGTCGCTTCATCCGCAAGCCGCAGAGAGCATCGCGCGTTTCAGCAGGCCATCTCATTTGCCGCTTTCCTGAAAATGCGTACACCGCACGGTGCGCCGGGCGGCGTTTTGCGTTCGTTTGCTATAGTGGGTGCAATTCCCGGGGCTCCCCGGTTCGAATGAGACAAGCGAAAGAACGGACATAATGGCTCTTATCGTATGCAAGTTCGGCGGTACGTCGGTTGCGTCACCGGAGCGCATCCAAAAGGTCGCGCGGCGGCTCATCGAGCGCAAGCAGGCGGGCAACGACGTCGTGGCCGTGGTGTCGGCGATGGGCAAGACCACCGACGAGCTCGTGGGCCTGGCGAACGCCATCAACGCCGATCCGCCCGCGCGCGAGATGGACCGGCTGCTGTCCACCGGCGAGCAGGTGTCCATGGCGCTTCTGGCCATGGCCATCGAGGCGCGCGGCTACAACTCCATGAGTTTCACCGGCCGTCAGGCGGGCATCGAAACCGATGCGACGCATGCCAAGGCCAAGATCGTCAAGGTGCACAACGACCGCATCAAGAAGGCGCTCGAAGCCGGCGTCATCCCGGTCATCGCGGGCTTCCAGGGCATCGACGCGCGCGGCGACATGACCACGCTCGGCCGCGGCGGCTCCGACACCACGGCGGTGGCGGTGGCCTGGGGCATCGGCGCCGACGTCTGCGAAATCTACTCGGACGTCGACGGCGTGTACACGGCCGACCCGCGCATCTGCCCGCACGCCCGCAAGCTCGATGAGATTTCCTACGACGACATGCTCGAGATGTCGGGCGCCGGTTCGGGCGTCCTGCAGATGCGCGCCGTCGAATTCGCGAAGAAGTACCACGTGGTGATCCATTCCCGTTCCGCGTTCACCGACACGGAGGGCACGTACGTCAAGGAGGCAACCGACATGATGGAAGAAGCCGTGATCACGGGCATCGCCCACGACACGTCCGAGGTCAAGGTGACCATCCGCGGCGTTCCGGACAACACGGGCGTCGCCGCCAAGCTGTTCAGCGCGCTCGCCGGCAACATGGTGAACACCGACATGATCATCCAGAACGTGTCCGAGGACGGCGTGACCGACATCAGCTTCACCTGCCCCGGCGCCGACCTGGCACGCGCTCGCGAGACGCTCGACCGCATCGTGCCCGAAATCCGCGCGCGCGAGGTGTCCGTCGACGAGGACATCGCCAAGGTCAGCCTCGTGGGCACCGGCATGAAGTCGTCGCCGGGCGTCGCCGCCAAGGCGTTCTCGGTGCTCGGCGAGGCGCACATCAACATCCTCGCCATCTCGACGTCGCCGATCCGCCTGTCGATGGTCATTGACGCCGGCCAGGTGGCAAGCGCCGTGCAGCTGTTGCACACGGCGTTCGGGCTGGATTCCGACAGCGTGTTCGAGGAGACGCAGCTGTCCGCCGAGGAGATCGCGGCGAAGATGAACAAGGGCCGCTAAGGGTTTGCGAAGAGACAAGGAAGAGCTATGACCTGGGAAAAGAAGATGCCTGCACGCCCTGTCGTCGCCGTGGGCGGAGCCACGGGCGCGGTCGGCCAGGAATTCATGCGGGTCCTGCACGACCTCGATTTTCCGGCGAGTCGCGTCATCCCGCTCGCGAGCGCTCGCTCGGCGGGCAAGAAGATCCCGTTCGACGGGTGCGGCGACGTGCCGGCGGGCGAGCTCGAAGTGCGCGAGATGACGCCCGACGCGTTCGAGGGCGTCGACATCGCGATGTTCTCTGCGGGCGCAAGCGTCTCCAAGCAGATGCGCGAGGCCGTCGTGGGCCACGGTGCTGTCATGATCGACAACTCGAGCGCCTTCCGCATGGAAGACGATGTGCCGCTCGTGGTGCCCGAGGTCAATCCGGACGACCTGGCCTGGCATTCCGGCGTCATCGCCAACCCCAACTGCTCGACCATCCAGATGGTCGTGGCGCTGCACGCGCTCGAGCATATGGCGCCGCTCAAACGCGTCGTCGTGTCCACGTACCAGGCGGCGTCGGGCGCGGGTGCGGCTGCCATGCAGGAGCTGTACGACCAGACGCGCGCATACCTTGACGGCGAGCCGTTCGAGCCCCACGCGTTCAGCGACCAGATCGCCTTCAACGTGATTCCGCACATCGACGTGTTCCTCGACGACGACTCGACTAAAGAGGAATGGAAGATGGTCGTCGAGACGAAGAAGATCATGCACCATCCCGATCTGGGCGTGGCGGCCAACTGCGCCCGCGTGCCGGTGCTGCGCTGCCATGCGGAGTATGTGAACGCCGAGTTCACGGCTCCCATCACGCCCGATCAGGCGCGCGCTGCGTTCGAAAGCGCGCAGGGCATCACGCTCAACGACGACCCCGCGCACAACGGCTATCCCATG
Organism: uncultured Eggerthellaceae bacterium; assembly: GCA_903789375.1. Classification (GTDB taxonomy): domain Bacteria; phylum Actinomycetota; class Coriobacteriia; order Coriobacteriales; family Eggerthellaceae; genus CAIFEB01. The sequence goes on from CAIFEB010000023.1 coordinate 30,900, forward strand.
CCGGGGCTGCTCGCGGGCTGCAACGACGTGTACGTCGGTCGCGTGCGCGCCGATGCGAGCGTCGACCACGGCGTGTCGTTCTGGTGCGTCGAGGACCAGATTCGCAAGGGCGCGGCGCTCAACGCCGTCCAGATCGCGCAGCTGCTGCTGCCGTAGGGCGCGCGAACCGCATAGTCGCTCCTGTCGGGCCGTGCTCGCCGGAATGGTGGGCGCGGCCCGTTCGTTTTCGCCCTGTGTCTCCATAGGCGATGCATTTCAATCCGGTCGAATAACTTGACCTCGGGAGTTCCCGTGTTTTGTCGTACCGTTGACGACAAGGAACGCAGCGCTTCTGCGCGGCCCGTGCGCAACGGTTCGCGCGCAGGAGCGCTGCATGGTGAAACAGGGAGCATATTTCACGGGGGTCCGGAGAAATAGCGGTACGTGACAAGCAGTAGCGGCAAGTGATAGGCGAGTGATTCGCGTGGCTGATTCCAAGGTTGAATCCATGGCCGAGCCTTTGGCTCACGATGACGACACCGACAAGCATCAGGCGAAAAGCGATCAGGAGCAGGCGCAACCGGCACGGCGGGGGCGCAAGAAGAAAGACGGCCCGAAAGCGGTTGCCATGGTGACGGCGCGCATGACCAAGTCCAAGAAGGACGAGGCCACGCGCATACTGAAGACGCTCGGCGTCACGCCGTCGGATGCCATCAACCAGCTGTTCAGCTACGTTGTGCGCGAGCATCGGATGCCGTTCGAGGAATCGCGCGAGCGGGGTTGCGAGCCGGACAAACACGAGGTCAGCGAGGCGTTCGCGTTCGTGAGCGAACTGTCGCGCCCCGACCGGATGCCGGGCATCATCGACGAGGACGGCCGCGAGCGCGCCGCTGTGCAGCGTGCGCACGAGGAGATGGAGCACGAATGAAGCTCATGGTCAACCGCGACATCGTGATCGACTACCTGTGCGCGCGTCAGCCCTACGCCGACCGCGCCGTGCGTCTGGCGCTGCTCGGCAAACTGGACGAGGTCCAGCTGTGGTGCAGCTCGACGCAGGTTCCCGACATGCTGTACGTGCTGTCGGGCGGCGGCAAGGATTCCTGCGCCCGCCAGGTGCAGGAGGAGTTCCGCAAACTGCGCCAGTTCGTGGGCATCTCGGTCGTGGGCGTTGAGGCGTTCGACCGTATGGCGTCGTCCACCTGGGACAATCTGGAGGCCGAGCTCGTGTACGAGGCGGCGCTCGAGGTGCAGGCCGACGCGATCGTCACGCGCCGCACGTCGGCGTTCGAGAAGTCGTCCATCCCCGTGCTCGACTACGATGACCTCTCGGAGTTTTTGAGCGACCACCTGGGTATTCGCTACGAGGCGATCGAGCTGTGACGGCAGCGTGGCAGACGCAGCAGAACGAAATCGAAGACCAGCAGATTGGCGCGACGAAAATCGCAGGCCAGCAGGTGAAGTCGGGAGAAACCGCTGGTGCGCAGGCGAAAGCGGCAGGAACCGCCGGTGCGCAGTCGAATGCGGGTCAAATCGCTCGCAGCCACGCGGAAGCGTCTCGCGCGCCGCGTCGCACGAAGAAGCGCGCCGTCCGCCTGGACGATCTGCTCATCGAGCGGGGCCTGGCTGCCGACCGTGCGGAGGCTTTGCGCTGCGTGCTCGCACATGAGGTGAAGGTGGGCGACGTCTTCGCCACGAGCGCCGCGCAGAAGGTCGCGCCCGACGCGGACGTGCAGGTCAAAGGCAAGAAGAAGTACGTGTCCCGCGGGGGATTGAAGCTCGAGGGGGCACTGCGGGCATTCCATCAGGACGTCAGCGGCCTGCGCTGCATCGACATCGGCTCGTCGACGGGCGGGTTCTCCGACTGCCTGCTGCAGGCGGGCGCCGCGGCGGTGGCCTGCGTCGACGTCAACTACGGCCAGCTCGCGTGGAGCGTGCGGCAGGACCCGCGCGTCACGGTGTTCGAGCGCACGAACATCCGCACGGCCGACCCGGCAGCGCTCGGCGCGCCGTTCGACGTGGCGGTTGCGGATTTGAGCTTCATCGGTCTGGCGCGGCTCGCGGGCGTGTTCGCACGGCTCGTAGGGCCGGGCGGCGTGTTCATCGGCCTGGTGAAACCCCAGTTCGAAAGCGCACATGACGAGACCGACCATGGCGTGGTGCGCGACGAGGGCGTGCGCGTGCGCACGGTCGAAGAGGTCGAGCGGGCGCTTCAGGCGGCGGGGTTCGCCGTTGACGGCGTTATCGAGTCGCCCATCACCGGCGCGAAGGGCCACAACGTGGAATACCTCGTGCGCGCCGTGCGCACGGACGCCCCGACGCCCCTTGCGTTTTCCTAGCGCGCAGGCAGCACCGCGTGCGCGAGCGCACGCCCCAGCACGATGAATCCCAGGCACACGACCAGCGTGAGCACCAGGTTGAGCGTACCCGTGCCCGCGGCGCCGCTGTCGAACAGGCTCACGGTCTCCAAGCTGAACGTGGACATGGTGGTGAATCCGCCAAGTACGCCCGTCGTGGCGAACGTCTTCCACAGCGCAGCGTTGGGGCTGTCTGCGCCTTCGAATACGACGGACAGAAATCCCATCGCGAAGCAGCCGATGACGTTGGCGAGGAACGTCGACAGCGGGAACGGGTAGATCGGGTTGGACGCGGCGAACGCATGGGCCACGCCGACGCCGGTCAGATAGCGCAGCGTCGCGCCGCAGGCGCCGCCAAGGGCGACGGCGCCGATTTCCGGGAGCAAACCGAGCACGTTGACATCTCTTTTCCGGTAAAGCGTTGGGGAAGGGTGGGTGACGATGAGGGGAGCCGATCGCGCGCAGGAGACGCACGGCCGCGCGTGCGCACGGACGAACCGTGCGGAAAAGCTGTACGGATTGACCCCCGGGAGAGCCGTACGGAAAATCCGTCCGGGAAAGCCGTACGGCCGCGCGGGCGCATGAAAAGAGGGCCCCGCGCGAGGACCCTCTTTGATTGCGCGCCCTCTAGTTCTTGAGCGAGTTGATGGGGGCGGGGATGCGGCCGCCGCGGTGGGCGAACACGCTGCCGGCGAACCCGTTGACGGGCATGACCGGCGCGTATCCCAAAAGCCCGCCGAACTCCAGCCGGTCGCCCGGCTTCTTGCCGATGGCGGGGATCAGGCGCACGGCGGTCGTCTTGTTGTTGATCATGCCGATGGCGCATTCGTCGGCGATGATGCCGAAGATGGCGTCCTGCGACGTGTCGCCCGGGATGGCGATCATGTCGAGGCCAACCGAGCACACGCTCGTCATGGCTTCGAGCTTCTCGATGTGCAGCGCGTCGTTTTCGGCCGCGCGGATCATGCCGGCGTCCTCGGATACGGGGATGAACGCGCCGGACAGGCCGCCGACGGACGACGACGCCATGACGCCGCCCTTCTTCACGGCGTCGTTGAGCATGGCGAGCGCCGCCGTGGTGCCGGGGCCGCCGCACATGCCCACGCCGATGTCTTCCAGGATGTTGGCAACGGAATCGCCGGGCTCGGGCGTGGGGGCAAGCGACAGGTCCAGGATGCCCTTGGCCACGCCGAGGCGCTTCGACGCCTCGCGCGCCATCAGCTCGCCTGCGCGCGTGATCTTGAAGGCCGTCGCCTTGATCGCTTCGCTGATCTGGGTGAAGTCGGCGTCCTCGGGCATCTCGGACAGCACGGCGTGCACGACGCCCGGGCCCGACACACCGACGTTGACCACCTCGTCGGCTTCGCCCGAGCCGTGGAACGCGCCGGCCATGAAGGGGTTGTCTTCCACGGCGTTGCAGAACACCACGAGCTTGCCGGCGCCGATGCAGTCCTGATCGACCGTCTTCTCGGCGGCGTCCTTGATGATGCCCGCCATCTGGTACGCGGCGTCCATGTTGATGCCGGCGCGCGTCGAGCCGACGTTCACCGACGAGCACACGAGCTCGGTGGCGGCCAGCGCGTCGGCGATGGAGTTCATGAGCTTCAGGTCGGATTTCGTGGCGCCCTTCTGCACGAGCGCGGAGAATCCGCCGACGAAGTCGACGCCCACCTCGTGGGCGGCCTTGTCCATGGCCACGGCGACCGGGGTGAGGTCCTCCTCCTGCACGGCGGCGCAGACCTCGGCGATGGGCGTCACCGAGATGCGCTTGTTCTTGATGGGGATGCCGTATTCGCGCTCGAGCTGCTCGGCGGTGGGCACGAGCTGCTCGGCTGCGGTGGTCATGCGGTCGTAGACCTTGCGCGCGACGTCGTCGACGTGCAAGTCGGAGCACCCGCGCAGGTTCAGACCGAGCGTGATCGTGCGGATGTCGAGGTTCTGCTGCTTGACCATCGCCATGGTCTCGGCGACTTCGGCAGGGGTGATCTGCATGGAAACCTTCTTTCGGAAGCGTTGCCACGACACGCGCGCCGCGCGTCGTTTTTCGTGATCAGTCTAGCAAAGGCCCCGGGCTGGCGTGGCGGTATGCGCTGGCGTCCGCCGAATGCGCACGGAGTCCGCTCATTCGGCCGTCCCGTCTGAATGGGTTCGGATTTCGCGGCGGGTGCGTGTGGGCGAAGGGGCGAGCTGGCCGTTGCGAGCGCAGGATGGTGCGCGGTCGCGTGCGTGGCAAGGGCGGGTGCCAGCCGAACTCCGCGATTTCGTATGCGCTGGTTTACGTATTCGTTACGGAGGGCGCCGGCAGGCGTTGCGTCCCGGGCGTCCGCTCACTAGAATGCGATAATCAACACGTTGTTCAATAATCGTCGTGCTGTTGAAGAACGGTCGTTTGCGCAGCCTGCGCTTGCCGAAAGCAACGGTTCGGCGGGGCGCCGCTGCCGGAAGGGCGCTGTGCCACCGGGAACATGCGGCAGGGCGCGCGGCACGCCGTTCGCACGACAGCTGGGGAAGGGAGAGGCCTCGATGCAGACGAAGGCGGTGCTCGACGAGCCCACGGCGAGCGGTGCAACCGCGGCCGCGCTCGCACCTGCGCCCGGTGACGCATCCGTCGCGGGCACGGCGTCCGCGTACGTGCGCGACGAAGCCGCAGCCGAGCGCCCGACGGAGGACCGGCGCATCACGCGCACCAAGCGGGCGCTGCGCGGCGCGCTCATCGCGCTCATGGAGGAGCGCGGGCTCGACGCCATCACGGTCAACGACCTGTGCGCCCGCGCCGACATCAACCGCGGCACCTTCTACAACCACTACCGCGACAAGGACGATCTGCTGGCCGTCCTCGAAAACGAGGTGCTCGCCGATCTGGACCGCTACCAGGTGCAGATGGCCGATCTCAGCCTGCCGGTCGTCATGGCCTGCCAGAAGCTCGGCCGGCCGTTGCCGCTGCTCGTGTCGCTGTTCGAATACCTCAAGGACCAGGGCGATTTCCTGCACGCGGTGCTCGGCCCGGGCGGCGACGGCGGCTTCGGACCGCGGTTGCGCGACTCGATCTGCACCAACCTGGTGGAGTCGATTCTGCACGAGCGCTACCGCGACAACCCCACGCCGTTCGTGCGCTACTACGTTTCGTTCTTCGCGTCGGCGTATCTGGGCGTCATCGAACGCTGGATCTGCACGGGCATGAAGGAATCGCCGCAGGAGATGGCGCTCATCTCGCTGCGTCTTCTGTTCATCAAGCCGGGCGAGCGCATCGAGTTGTGATGCCGCCGGCCGCCGATGGACGCACAGGTTCGTTTTTCAGACAAACAAGCAAAGGGAAAAGCCATGACTGATATGAAGAACACCGAAGCGGGCACGCAGACTGCGGGCGCGGCCGCCACGGGAACGGGGCAGACGACCGCCGCCGCGCAGCCGGCAGCAACACCGGCGACCGCCACGC
>CAIFEB010000024.1 GCA_903789375.1 uncultured Eggerthellaceae bacterium
GCCGTGTTCGTGCCCTCCGCCAAGCCGAAGCTCACGCCCGGACAAGAACGCGCGCTCGAGGCCGTCGCCGCGGCGAGCGACCGCGCCGACGGCAGCGTCGTCCTCGTCGACGGCGTTACCGGCTCGGGCAAGACCGAAGTCTACCTGCAGGCCATCGAACGTGTGCTCGACCAGGGGCGATGCGCCTGCGTCCTCGTGCCGGAGATCTCGCTCACCCCGCAGACGGTCGCGCGCTTCCGCGGGCGTTTCGGCGATTTGGTGGCGGTCATGCATTCGCGCATGAGCGCCGGCGAGCGCTTCGACCAGTGGGACTTCATCCGCTCGGGCGCCGCGCGGGTGGTCGTGGGCGCCCGCAGCGCGCTGTTCACGCCGCTTTCCAACGTCGGGCTCTACATCATCGACGAGGAGCACGAGGGGTCCTACAAACAGGACAGCGCCCCGCGCTACCAGGCGCGCGACGTTGCCTGCTGGATGGCCAAGCGCGCGGGCGCGGCCGTCGTCTTGGGGTCGGCCACGCCGTCGATCGAGTCGCTCTACCAGGTGCGCCACAACCCCGCGTGGACCAGCGTCCAGCTGCCCGAACGCGCCAATGGCAAGCCGTTGCCCGAGGTCACGGTTGTGGATATGGCGCGCGAGTTCGGGTCGGGATCGCGGTCGATGTTCTCGCGCACGCTCCAGACCGCGCTCGAACGCGAGCTTGCGGCCGGCCGCAAGGCGGTGCTTCTGCTCAACCAGCGCGGGTTCGCCAAGTTCGTGCTGTGCCGCGACTGCGGGTTCGTGCCCGAATGCCCGTCGTGCTCCACGTCGCTCACGTACCACGAGCGCGGCGGCATGCTCATCTGCCATCACTGCGGCTACCGCACGCCGCTGCCCGCGCGCTGCCCCAAATGCGGCAGCCCCTATCTGAAGAAGTTCGGCGCCGGCACCCAGCGGGTCGAGGCCGACCTGCGTGTGCTCATCGACAGCTTCTCGGACGTGGACAGCGGCATCCCGCTCATCCGCATGGACGCCGACACCACGCAGGGCAAGGGCGCCCACGAGCGGCTGCTCGAGCAGTTCGCCCAGCCGGGCCCCGCCGTGCTTCTGGGCACGCAGATGATCGCCAAGGGGCTCGACTTCGACGACGTGACGCTCGTGGGCGTCATCAACGCCGACACGCAGCTGCATCTGCCCGACTATCGGGCGGGGGAGCGTACGTTCGACCTGATCGAGCAGGTGGCGGGCCGTGCGGGGCGGGCCGATTTGCCCGGGCGCGTGCTCGTGCAGACCTACGAGGCCGACTCGGTGCCCATCCGCGCGGCGGCCGCGTACGACCGCGCGCTGTTTCTGAACGACGAGCTGCCCAAACGTCGCGCGCTCGGGTACCCGCCGTACGTGCGGCTGGCCAACATCCTGGTGTGGGGGCCCGACGAGCGGGCCGTTGCGGCTGAAGCGGAGAAGCTGCGCGCCGAGGCTGTCGAGCGCGTGCGCGACTACGGTGGCGACGGCTGGCGGGTGCTCGCAGCGTCGCCGTGCGTGCTGGCGAAGCTGCGCAAGACGTACCGCTACCACGTGCTGGTAAAATGCCCGCTCGACGCGGAGCCAGGCGCGGTGCTCGGGCCGCTGTTCCGCGCGCGGCGCACGCTCGAGCAGGTGAACGCGACCGTCGACATCGACCCGCTGAGCCTGCTGTAGCGCGGCGCGGGAAAGGCGCAGCGGCGGTTTTGGAGCGGCGCGCGGATGGCATGCCGTTGGCGCTCCGGTAGTTCGCGCGCGGCTAGGCCGCGGCGCTCAGGTGGCATTCAGCCGATGCCGCGGCGGCTCTCCGACGACGGTGGGCAGGCGTCTCCGAGCCGCGCGGATGGCATGCCGTTGGCGCTCCGGCAGTTCGCGCGCGACTAGGCCGCGGCGCGCAGGCGGCATTCCGGCGGTTCGGGCGCGGCGTTTGGGTGAAACGGTGTCGAAACCGTAACGCTCGCGGCGCGGCTTTCAAACGGCGCCGCGAAGTGCTAATATTTATCTCTGCATCTTTTTGCCCAAAATCGGCTGAAGAGTGGTTGCTGGACTACTTTTCGAAAGGAAGTTCACGTGGCACAAGCCTCGAGGGAATCCCGTACGAAGAAAACTGAATCAAAGACGGCAAAGGACTCAAACAAGAAGGTCAAAGCCAAAAAGTCTACAGCGAGCACCACAGGAGGGGCAAAGGCTGGCGCCAAACGTGCATCAAAGGCGCAGCCCGCGAAGGGTAAGGAGGCCGAAACGAACGCGACGAACGAGGAACTGAAGACGCACAGCGCAAACGAAGCGAGCGCGAAGGCGAAGGAGGCCCAAGCGGCCGCCGCCGAGGCCGACGCCGACGAGGACGAGTTCGACGACGCGGAGGACGAAGAGCCCGCGTCCGACTCCGAAATCGCCAACGCAAGCGCCGACGCCGACAAAGACGAGTCCGATTCGGATTCGGAGGACGGCGAGGATCTGCTCGAAGGCATCCCTGAGGAAGAGCTGAAGGCCGCCTCCGACGCGCATCTGCCCAAAGTCACGCACACGCGCTCCAAGAGCCGCAGCTCGCGCCGCCGTTCGTCGGACGCCAACGTCACCATGCTGACGGGCGACCCGGTGCGCATGTACCTGAAGGAAATCGGCAAGGTGCCACTGCTCACGGCTGCCGAGGAAATCGACCTGGCCATGAAGATCGAGGCCGGCGTCGCCGCCACCGCCGAGCTCGAGAAGGCCGAAAAGGACGGCGTTGAGCTCGAACGTCGCGAGCGCCGCCGCCTGTCGCGCATCGAGCAGGTGGGCCTCGACGCCAAGCAGCAGCTCATCGAAGCCAACCTGCGCCTGGTCGTGTCCATCGCCAAGCGCTACGTCGGCCGCGGCATGCTGTTTTTGGACCTCATCCAGGAAGGCAACTTGGGTCTCATCCGCGCGGTCGAGAAGTTCGACTACAAGAAGGGCTTCAAGTTCTCCACGTACGCCACGTGGTGGATTCGCCAGGCCATTACGCGCGCCATCGCCGACCAGGCCCGCACCATCCGCATCCCGGTGCACATGGTAGAAACCATCAACAAGCTCGTGCGCATCCAGCGCCAGCTCCTGCAGGAGCTTGGCCGCGAGCCCACGCCCGAGGAAATCGGCAAGGAGATGGGCCTTACCGCCGAGCGCGTGCGCGAGATCCAGAAGATCTCGCAGGAGCCGGTGTCGCTCGAAACGCCGATCGGCGAAGAGGAAGACTCCCAGCTGGGCGACTTCATCGAGGACGACGCCGCCATCGCGCCGCCCGATGCCGCCAGCTTCAGCATGCTGCAGGAACAGCTCAACGGCGTGCTCGACACGCTGGCCGAGCGCGAGCGCAAGGTCATCAGCCTGCGCTTCGGCTTGGAGGACGGCCATCCGCGCACGCTTGAAGAGGTCGGTCGCGAGTTCGGCGTCACGCGCGAGCGCATCCGCCAGATCGAGTCGAAGACGCTGGCCAAGCTGCGCCACCCGTCCCGGTCGTCCAAGCTGAAGGATTACCTTGAGGACTAGCGGCTGCGTGAAGACGAACGGCTGCTGAGCTGCAATACTAGGCGCAGCGGGGGAGCATCTCCCCGCTGCGCCTTTTTTACGCACGAGGCGCGTGCGAAAGCGCGCATGAAGACGATTTCGAAGACGAATCGGGGGAACCAGCCCATGACAGACCAACAGGGATGCGGCGAGCGCGTGGATGAGGAAGCTGCGCCTGCGAGCGGACAGGAAGTCGAAACCGGCTTCTCCGGCGGGCGCGAGGACCGTCCCGCAGCGGAGCCGCCCGCAGCGCTGCAGCCTGCGCGCGCGGCGCACCGCGGCGGCGAGCGCACGTTCAACCTCGAGCTGTTCGCAAGCTGCATGCCAGGGCTCGAACAGCCCCTGGCCGCCGAGCTGCACTCGTTCGGTATCCGGCGCGTGCGCCCCTTAAGCGGCGGCGTCGCGTTCTTCAGCGACGTCGAAGGCGCCTACCGCGCCTGCCTGTGGTCCCGGCTCGCGTCGCGCATCATGCTCGTGGTGGGGCGCGTCAACGCGGGCGACGCGGACCTTCTGTACGCGGGCGTCTACGACATCCCGTGGGAGGACATCGTCGACGTGCAGTCGAGCATGGCGGTGCGCACGCACGGCACCAACGCCGAGCTGCGCAACTCGCGCTTCACGTCGCTCAAGGTGAAGGATGCCATCGTCGACCGCCTGCGCGCCCGCCGCGACGGGCGCCCCAGCATCGACACGCGGGCGCCGCGCGCGGCCGTGGACGTGCGCGTGCACGATGCGCGCGCCACCATCTCGCTCGACTTCTCGGGCGAGGCGCTCAACCACCGCACCTACCTGTCCCCGCGCGACAGCGAGGACGCCGCGCTGTCGTGCACGATAGCCGCCGGAACGCTCGCGCTCGCGGGCTGGGCGGAGCGCGCGCAGCAGGGCTCGGCCCTTGTGGACCCGGTCTGCGGCGATGGCATCCTGCTCGTGGAGGCGGCGCAGATCGCCTGCGACGCGGCTCCCGGACTCACGCGCGAGCGCTGGGGCTTCTTCGGCTGGGCCGGCCACGACGCCGACCTGTGGGACGACCTTCTGGCCGAGGCTGACGAGCGCTTCGAACGTGGCCTTGCGCGCGTGGCGGGAGAAGCGGCGCTCACGGCGGGCAAGAACGACCGTCCCGACCTCGCCCGCGTGCGCATCGCGGGCGCGTCGGCATCGTCGCCGCTCATCTCCCGGGCGCGCGACCACGTGCGCCGCGCCGGTCTGCGCCAGGCCGTTTCGGTGGAGATAGGCGATGCGGAATCTGTGGGCGAGCTGGTCGAACGCGTGACGGACGTCGCACGCAAGGCGGCGCCCGAACAGCCCGCGTGCGCCGTCGTGTCGCGCATCGACGTGGCCGGCCGCACCGACGCCGCGGCGAACATCCAGCGCGAGGAGCTTACGTTCGTCGCCGCCTGCGACGCCGCGCCCGAAGGGTCGCTGTTCGCGCTGGCGGGCGGTGCGGACATGCCCGCGCGCTTCGGAGCGGAGCCGGCGTCGACGGCGCAGATCGGCCGCGACCGCGTGGCCACGCCGGTGGCGGTGTTCGCGGGCAAGCCGCAGGGCACCCACACCATCGAGGTGGCCGATGCGCACGGCGGCGCGCCCCACAAGGTGGAGGTGTTCGAAGAATCGTCCGAACAGTTCGCCGCACGCCTGCGCAAGGTGTGGCGCGAACGCCGCAAGTGGGCGCGGCGCGAAGGCGTTTCGTGCCTGCGCGTGTACGACGCCGACCTGCCCGGATTCTCCGTCGCCATCGACGTGTACGAAGGTGCGGGCGACGCGCGCGGCAACACCTACCTCCACATCGCCGAATACGCGCCGCCGGCCTCCATCGATGCCGGCAAGGCGCGCCGCCGCTTCAACGACGTGCTCACGCTGGCGCCGGTTGTCATGGACGTGCGCCCCGACCACGTGTTTGCCAAAACGCGCATGCACGACAAGGGCGGCGGGCAGTACCGCAACGCCGGCACCAAGCCCTACCGCACCACCATCGAGGAAAACGGGCTCCAATTCGAAGTCGACCTGGCCGGACATCTGGACACGGGGATTTTTCTGGACCACCGGCCCACGCGCGAGCTCGTGCGCGACCATGCGCAGGACGCGCGCTTCCTCAACCTGTTCGCCTACACCGGGACGGCCACCGTCTACGCGGCGGCCGGCGGCGCGCGCGAGACGACCACGGTCGACTTGTCGCAGACGTATCTGGAATGGGCGCAGCGCAACATGGAACGCAACGGCTTCAGCGGCCCCGAACACGAATACGAGCGCGCCGACGTGATGCGCTGGATCACCGAGGCGCGGCGCGGCGGGCGGCGGTTCGACCTGGTGTTCGTGGACCCGCCGACGTTCTCCAACTCCAAGGCGATGGGGCGGCGCACGTGGGACGTGCAGCGCGACCACGTGGAGCTGCTCATCGGCGTGTCGCGACTGCTGTCGGAGGAGGGGCTGGCCATCTTCTCGTGCAACCTGCGCACGTTCAAACCGGCTCTCGACGAGCTCGAGCGCTACGGCGTGGAGCTTGAGGACATCAGCGCGCAGACGATTCCGCACGACTTCGCGCGCACGCCGCGCATCCACAAGTGCTACCTGGTGCGCCACGTGGCGAAGTAGGGAAGGGCTCGGCGTTCGTCGTACGTGCGTTGAGAACAGTGCTGGCCGCGCCTTGGGAACGGCCAGCCGGCAGATGTATCGCGAGATGCTTGAGGAAAGACAACTTGCGTGCCGGGAACGGTGAAAGCTTCCTCCAGGGAAATCGAGTCGCCCGCCAAGGCGACGAGGCTTCCTGACCCCAGTTGACCAGCTTGTCGCATCGGCAAAAGGAACGCGCCCGCCATCAACGATGACGGGTGCGGCGCATAAGCGCAGATGGTGGGCCCTGAGGGGCTCGAACCCCCAACCCAGGGATTATGAGTCCCCTGCTCCACCATTGAGCTAAGGGCCCACGGGACATACATTCTACCGCAAATACGCGCCGCGCACGCGTACATGTCACTCGCCTGATTTTCCCCACGAAATCGCAGCGGGGGAGAGGGGACGGGGCCGGCGTCGTGGCGGGGTTCGAGGCGAGCTCCGGCAGCGGTTTGCCGTGCTTTGGAAGCGGTTGGTTGCGTTTTGGCGAGCTCTTGGCAGATTCAAATGCAACTGAGTCGCGCACGACGAGTGCCTTGGGCACGTCGCGGGGATCGCCGTTTCCGTCTGCTTGCCCGCTTATCGCACGTGCTGTGTGTTTGGGAAATCGCCGTGATTGTTGCACATGGCGCGCCCGCCATCAGGTTATTCCATGCAACGGCGCTCGCGCGGACTTCAAACTATGATTAACTCGATACCATTGCTTGAAACGGAAAAACGAGGGAGTAGCGAATGGCATTTCGAGACAACCGGAGACACCATCACGCAAGCGCCCCGCATGGCAAGCATGCGGGGTCTGCTTCGGGTGCCCACGCGGCATCCATCGATTCGAATCATCCGGCAGGCACGCCGAACGTGCCGAGTGGGTCGGCGTCTGCGAATGAGGGCGGCGTGCCCAGCGGTTCGGCATCTGCGAATGAGGGTACTGTGCCCAACGCTTCGAGCGCGCCCAGTTCGCCCAATACGCAGTCGAGCGTGCCGAGCGGTGGTCAGTCCGGTTGGCAGCGGTCGGAAGGCGCGGATGGTCCTCGTCCGAGTCAGCAAACGAGAGGCGTTTCCCGCCCCAATCAACGAGGGGCGAACAACGGCGGTGATGCTTGGCGACAGGGGCAGCGCGACAACGGAGCGCAGCCGTCAATGCAGGGCGTCGGCCTTACGCCCGAGCAGCGTTACGAACAGCTGTATCAGCAATGGCAGCGGGACAACGCGCAACAGCAAGCCCAGCAGCGCATTCGGAGTAGCGCCGGTCGCGCAAGCCAGCAGCAGCCTCAGCGGGTGGAATCCGGATCTGTAGCGCAGCGACAGACGACCAGGCCGGGCGGCATTAATGGCGCGCAGCGGCAAGCGATTCCGCAGGACGCAGCCGAGGCGCGGAGGCAACAGCCGCGCCAAGCGCAGCACGCTGGGGGACAGGGCGCTTGGCAAGGAGGCGCTGTGCCGGCGGGTGCGTTCCATTTCGCACAGCAGGCAGCACCGGCAGGCTCGCAGCAGACGCGTGCCGGCGCGGCGGGCGTCGGTGGGGCTCGCCCAAACGTCTCGCGCACCGATGCGGCAACTCCTTTCGCGACCAACGCGTACGACATGCCCTTTTCGAGAGATGACGGCTGGTCTCGGAATGCGGGCAATGCGTCGTCTTTCGAATTGGCTCCAATCGGCTTCGACGACGACCCCGAGCGCAAACGCCGCCATCGCCACCGCGTCGCCGCAGTCGTCGTCACCTGCATCATCGTCATCCTGGTGGCCGTGGGGCTTGCGGGCTACTCGCTGTACCAGGACATAAACAGCCTGAAAGCCGACGCCGCCGTCGTGCAGGCACAGCTGCCCTCCGTGCAGTCGTCGCTGACCTCGGGCGATGTCGACTCCGCGAAGGACGCCGTCTACACGCTCGACGAAACGGCCGACCGCATGAAGGCCATCACCGACAAGACCACGTGGAAGCTGGCGAGCAAGCTGCCCGTCGTGGGCACCACCGTCAGCGAGGCGCGCACGCTGTGCTCGGTCCTCGACGACCTGAGCAGCAACGCGCTCGTGCCGATGACGGACAATCTGTCGGGCGTGTCACTGAGCTCGCTCATCCTGCCCGGCCACACGATTGATGTTGACCAGCTGCAGCGTGTCTTCGATGCGGTGAACGAAGCGGCGCCTGTTGTTTCGCGTGCGAACGCCCAGGTCAACAGTCTGCAGCCGACGGGGGTGGGCCAGATCGACAACGCTATCGCATCCGCTGGCTCGGCCCTTGTGAAGCTCGATACGGCGATGGAGAACGTGAACGAGTTCTCGCAGGTGGCGCCCAGCATGCTCGGTGTCGATGGTACGCCGCGCGTGTACCTGCTGGTTGCGCAGAACAATGCGGAGATCCACGCGACGGGCGGTCTTGCCGGCTCGGTGGGGGAGCTGACCGTCATCGACGGCGTCATATCACTCGGGGATTTCATTCCGGTCAGCAGCAATTCCACTCTGAGCAGCTACTTGAAATCCGATGACCGACCTTCTATCACCGATGAGGAGACTGAGATTTTCGGAACGCGGCTGAATTCGACCGCGATGGATATGAACTACACGCCGGACTTCGCGCGGTTCGCCGAAATTCTCTCGCAGGCATGGGTGGGCATCGGCGGCGACGAACCTGACGGCGTCATCGCCATCGACCCGGTCGTCCTTCAGGATGTGCTCTCGCTCGTTGGGGGCGTTACGGCTCCTAACGGGACGACGATCGACGGGACCAATGCTGCTACGGAACTGCTCCACAACGCGTACGACGGCAGCATGACCCCGACGCAGGAGGACCAGTTCTTCTCGGCGGTTGCGGCCCTCGCGTTCCAGAAGATCTTCGACGACATCGGAGGCGTGTCGCCGCTTGCCTTGACGGATACCGTAAAGGACAACGTTGCGAGCTATCACATACTCGCATGGTCCAACGATGCCGCTGTGGAAGGGTACTACCGCGAGCTTGGCTGCACAGGGGAATTGTCCCAGGATGAGGCAAATCCTCAGCTTGGCGTCTTCTTCAACGACGATACCTGGTCGAAGGTCTCGTGGTATCTGAGCACCAGCACCACGGTGTCCGACCCCGTTCGCAATGCAAACGGAAGTCGCACGTACCAGGTGACGACCGTTCTGCACAACAACATCGATGCAGCGTCGGCTCAGGCAGAGGATGACGGCGTTACCGGCCTCAATGGCAAGAAGCGCGACGCATCCGACATGATCGACTGGATTTACCTGGTCGCACCGGCCGGTGGTTCCATCTCAAACGTGAGCGTGTCGGGGTATATGCAGACGGCAGATGATCAGAACCTCGACAGCTCGGCCACGCCCCAGGGCGAGATGGTCGAGGCGACGCTCGAAGGTCACGACATCTGGTTCGGTTCGACTCAGATGCTCGGGGGAGATTCGACGACCGTCACCTACACGGTGACCACGTCGCCTTCTGCGCAAACGGACAGTTTGTCTGTCCGCCAGACTCCCACGCTGCAAGATATCGCCGGATGGGGAAGCCCCGCATAGGGGAATAACGGCTGCTCTACGGCGTCTCGCTTGTAGAGCCTCATTGGAAAGCCCAACGCATTGGGGCGATATACGGGATTCGCCGTTGCCGGTTAGCCGATGCGGTTCGTTGCTGATTCGAACGGCGCAGCCTTGTGCAGCGGATGCGTGACGTGCGAACGGCTGCGCTGTTGATGTGCGGCTCCAGCGCGGCACCAAAATACCTACCTTGTCATAACCTGTTGAGGGGCGACCGCTTTCGAGCGGTCGCCCCTTTTCGTCCAAGAGGCCTTGCAGCGTGAAACCGTCTGCTGGCGAACCGAGAACCGTGATTTTTTTGATTCAATTTTTCTGCAGGCCCGGTACTTCGCGCATTTGAACGACGATTGCGATCATCAGTGATACTATGGTGCGCAAGTACTGCTGGGAACACATTCGAGGGCACCCACACATTGTGCGGGGCCCGATGACCGCTGCCTCGGCATTCTCGAATAGTGAAAACGAGGCGAGGCGGTGCACGTGACGAGGTTGCTGCGGCCTCTTAGAGTTAGAAGGGAGAATAGGGAATGCTGGCTCATGGTGTCGCATCTGTTCGTGATGCGGATGCCCATCAAGAGGAACAAACTGTGCCGGCGTTCGATGCGTTGGAACTTACTGATTCGGGCGAGTCGTTGGTTCATTGCGGTATGGGACATTGGGTATTCAAGCAGACGTTTGGATACGTCTACGCATTGCCTTTTCTCGTTCATGCGCTTGCAAGCGCCGACGTTTTGCCAAAGCGCGGCGTCTTTCATTCGGATAAAACAGCAGCAGTGGCCGCCATCGTTCGCAAGGCGGTGGCAGCTTGAGTTCGTCAGCGGAGAGAGTCGTTGAAGCTGCGGAGTCAATAGGTGCTACGAGGCACGTGTCGGCCCATGCCGCAGCTGATCGTTACGACAACATAGTTAGCGTTTCAGAAAAGGAATTTGCGGGCGGCGGTAAGGACAGAAAGTTCGTCCATGACGGCATTGTTATGAACGTCGACCGTCCTGAAGAAGGGTCTTCGACCGCGCGCATAGCGGCCCCTAAATCTGAAATTGGTGATGAACCACTTACCGGGATTGGCAACCGCATCGCCTATCGCTTCATCAAACGCACGTTTGATATCGTCTTCAGCGTATTCGTTCTTGTTGTTTTCTGGTGGCTGTTCGCGATTATCGCTATTGCCATCAAAATCGATGATCCAAAGGGTCCTGTCATCTTCAAGCAGGAGCGCATTGGCAAAGACGGTAAGCCGTTTACGATGTACAAGTTTCGCTCAATGTGCGTGAACGCAGAAGATAAACTCGCCGACCTGCGCGAGCTCAACGAGAAGACGGGGCCTGTTTTCAAGATGGCGGAAGACCCCCGCATCACCCGCGTGGGCAAGGTCATTCGGAAGCTCAGCCTCGATGAGTTACCGCAGTTCGTCAACGTGCTGCGCGGAAATATTGCTCTTATGGGTCCTGGACTGATTTCATCAGTCATTTGACTGATGAAATCAGTCTTAGACAAGTTATCTGCTTCAGTCAGCCTCCCTGCTTCCGCCTATATGTAGCTCGGTCTGAAGGAGAGGCTCTGATTCCCTCAGCAGCGACCTAAATTGACGGACTGCACTCTATTGACGCTCGATATTGGAGCTGCTCGAACTAGCGGGAAATAATGGTGTGAGAGGGGTTCTCAACATGCCATAGTTCTCATGTCTATCCTCGACCGACGTCGGTCTGGCCCGACGGAACCCTAGATATCGACTTCTTTGCAGCGAACTCCAATGGTATGAATACCCAACGATAGAATATAGAAACTCGTTCAGAGAACTGCAAAGGAGGAGTCATGGATGAGATGATCGGGAGCGTTATCAAAAGGGCCGTTAACGATGCCGAGCGCTATCCGTTTCTGTTCATAGGTTCTGGGTTGTCGCTACGGTACACGGGTTCTCCCAACTGGGTAGGACTTCTTCGAACTGTCTGCGAAAAAGTATTTTGTGATGAGTTCGCATATACGCGCTACGATGCCCAAGCGCGCGCCGATAAGGCAAACGGCAGTGTCTCCTCCGAGCTTCCGCATGTAGCCACGCTTATGGAACCTGATGTAAACCGGACGCTGCTCTCTTCGGATACGTTTTCAGATTTCAGGAGCCGCCATAGGGACGACTTGCTCTCTGGGGCCTCCCCGCTGAAGACCTATATCGCGGATTTGATGTCAAACTTTGCCGTTACGGAAAACGATGAGATTAGAGCCCTCTCTCTCGCAGGACACAGCAAAATCTCCGGTGTAATCACTACCAACTACGACACTCTCTGCGAAACGCTGTTCCCTGATTTCGAGGTTTATGTGGGTGAGGGCAATCTGCTCTTCGCGGAACCGAACTTCGCACAGGAGATATACGAGATTCACGGGTCCATGCGGGAACCCGACACCATGGTATTGACGGATGCTGACTATGCGGAGTTTTCGGCACGCAGGAAGTACCTGGCTGCGAAGCTTCTTACGATATTTGTCGAGTATCCCGTAGTTTTTCTCGGCTACTCGATTCAAGACGAGAACATCAAGTCGATCCTGTCGGATGTGTGCGAATGCGTTCCGCCGGAAAAGCTGGAGCGTCTCCATAACCGCCTTGTCTTCGTTCAGCATGGTGCGAGCACTGCCGTGACCGACCATACGATGGACTTAGATGGTCGGATGCTCTCTATGACCTGCATCACGACGGATGACTTCATGTCTGTTTTCGAGGCCCTACAGCAGAGCCAGCGTATGTATAGCCCTAAGGTCATCCGAGAATTACGTGGAAGTGTCTTCAGGCTCGCGGAGAAGATCGACCCTTCATCCGAGGTTGTAACTTCTGGCTTTGATGCTGTGCTCGACCGGATGGAGCCAGACCAAAAGATTGCCATTCAGATAGCGATGTCTTCAGCTGGTGTCGGTAGGCCAATTACGAGCGAGGAGATCTTTCAGGATGTGGTTCTCGATGACCTGCACCAGGATCCTCGTTTCGTTGTCGACGCCTATCTTTCCAGCTACGTACGCCGTTTGCCCAATGTGATGCCCGTGTTCAAATACATCCAAGATCTGGCGGACGACGAGGTGGAGAAGGGCGTTTTGGCATACGCGCGTGGGCTTACGTCGCTCGATAGCTTCAGGAACGCCTCTATTCGCAAGTCAATGGACTCCACGCATCGTCGCTTTGCGGGCGATACGACGGTTAGGGGATTGGAAAAGGCCGCTGATCCGGGGAAGTTGTTCTACTTTATCCCTCAGCTCTATGAAGATGAGATAGATGTGGACGATCTGGGGCGGGTTCTCAGGGACGCGTTGCTCGCCACGGGCGAAGGCTCGGACGAACGCAAAAGCATGCTAAAGAACTCGCATTTCCGGAAATGCGTGCGCATCTATGATTTTTTGCGATACGCTCCGGAAAAATAGGAAGCCCCCTGACCTTCACCTTTGGTCCGCATGCGAGCATGCGGACCTAGCTCCAGTCAGGGGACCTACTCCTTAAAATAATGCGGTATCCCGCAGCCCAAACTATACCACCGTCAAGACCAATGGCAAGCGGCCTGTTGCCAAATGGACCAATTCGCCCTCTGCTTCTGCCGGCCCCTTAACGCAGTTGATGCGGAAGCCCTCAATAGGGCGAAGGGCGCAGCGAAATGATTTTCTAGAGAACGGTTGGAAGCATACACGCCGAGGGGCAGTTGAAATTGTTTCGACAAAGAAATTCGGCTAGCCGGCCTAGCGAAAATGGCTCACCGCCGCGGCTCGTCGTCCCCGCCTCCGCCAGCGTCCAGCGTGGGCCTGAAGGGGAGGCCCCGCTCCCTTACGGTCTGCTTCACGAAGGCGCGCACCGCGCTCGTGAAGTCGAGCCCCAGCCCGTCCAGGACCTCCATGAACTCCCCGTAGGTCCCCTCGTCGAGCCTCACCGTCATCGTCTTCGTTCCGGTCTTAGCGTTCTTGCTCATCTTCCCGCTCCTCCCGTTCGCTCTCGGTTTCCCACGCCTGCTCGAAGCGCGCCCGCTCCCAGGCGAGGTGAGCCTCCACGCCCTCCCGCACCGCCGGCTCCCCGCGGTAAGCGGTCTCGGAGAGGTACTCCTCGATTCCCTCGGTGAGCGTCATGCCGTGCGACGCCAGCACCTCCGTGGCGGCCGCCTTGAGCGTTGCGTCGATCCTCAGCGTCGTGTTCCCCTTGGGCCTCGTCTTCATGTTGCGTCCTTTCTCGCTTTGCCTGGGGCGAATGCGCTTCGCGAAACGCCCCCTCTACCCCGAAGGCGGAATCGCCTCCTCTTTGGACATCGGCCTCCCGTCACCTTCACAGAGCCTCCACAACTCGCGGTTCCCTGCAGCTCGGGGGGATGATCGGGCCGCCGATGGGGCCCGCCTTCCATCGGCTTGCCCGACGACCTGCGCGGGAGGGGGGAGCGGATGCGACGGGTCCGCAGAGGCGCCCGGCAGGCGCCGGCATCTGCACGGAAGCGCCGATTCTCAGCGGCTTCGCCCGCGGTTCCGTGGGGATGCTGTGGGCGCGGCGCGCAGCCCGCCCTCCCGCGCCACAGCCCCCGCGGCGCCTGAGCGGCGGCCTTTTGCGCATTGCGGCTTCCTGCGATGGCTATTGCGAGCGCCGTTTGCCATGAGCGCCCAACTTCAATGCGGGAACGTTGTCCATGCGGACGCCTGTGGGAGCGGTGATAGCTCAGCCCGATCTGACCATTCGCGCTGACGGGGACCAGATTAGCGGCGCTTCTCCAGCGGCGCTGGCATCATCAACGTTCGGGTGGACTGGCGTTCATCGCGGCAATTATTCTGATGCGGACTGCTCGTCTGAGAGAAGTTCCATTGGGAACCCGGCCCCAATGGAACTTTTTCGAGCGTCCATTCCCGTTTCGTTTTCTGCAAAACCTTGAGCCGGCGAAAGCCCCAGATGGGCGGCTCGGGACACCTCCGGTGCTTTCAATATGCGCGCAGCGCCCTGCCAATACGACGTGCCCTTGCGAATCGCGAATGCCTTCTGACCTGCGCGAACACTCTTGTTTTTTCGACTTGACAAAAGGGCTGTCAATAGTAGGACCCCGTCCTGGATTGCCTTCCGAAGTTGAGACATACAACGATTATCAGAGGCAACGACTGATGGTGAAGCAGGGAATTACCTGCTATTGGCAGACTCGCATGAACCGCGATTCCATTACGTTCGATGAATGGGTTGCTCTCGATTTGTGGACGTGTCGCTTCTGGAGGGCTGATTATGCCGAAGGGCTACAGGGGCTTGGCCGAAAGTGCGCAAACATCTTGACGGTACCCGCGGATGTGAGAAGGACCCGGCTAATGGTGCACTCAGGCCGAGGCGGCCACTGCTGCCGGCCAGGATGAGTCTCGACCTGAGTGCGAAATAAACTGATCAGGAGCGTGCTTGTTAAGGGATGCGGCATCGACGACGCGGCCTGCGAGGACTTTTTCGGCAGGCTATGAAGAACGAACTCTTCTGCTATCGGAATTGGAAGGGCGTCGGCGACGGGGAGCTTGTGGAGCTGCTCGACGTCAAGATTCTCGCCAGCAATGACGAGCAGACTGGGCTGGAAAAGATTCGAGGAGTACAGGAAGGTCCATGGTCTGAAGGTCTGAAGGTCCAAGGAGATATCCATGTCTCGCTTTCCGCCTCAATTAGGCGAAAATCTGCCATCACGTGTTTCTTCATCTGGCTATCCAGTATCCCCAGTATTTGTTTGCCGTGACAGTTTCGCCCGCGAATTCCCGAACCGCATGGGCAAGGTAAATGCCCCCGGTAGTTGCCACTTGCGATACTTCTCATAATCGTATAGGCTTGAGGGCTATTTGTTCCGAATAGCTCAGAGTAGTATTCGAGGACGCCGGCAGCGCCGTGGCTTCTATCCCCGTATGGATATCGCCCATATCGAAGGTAAAATACGGCGGTGTAGAGGTAGCTCACCACGAATTCATCAAAGAACGCAGGAAGTGAAGGGTCATTAGACAGGGCAGCCCCAAGTTCGCCGTTGACGCCGAGGCAGAAAGAGCCGTTGCTGTAGAGGTGCTTGTAATTACGGGGAATAACATCGGTGGTTTCAGATACTTGCGGGAGCTCTAACGGGTACCCGTCCGGTATTGCGATTCTGAGGCCGAAGTCCTCCACGATGCGGATGCCGCCATATTCAGCATCCAAAGTGTACGGGATATCGAAGATGGCTCTGTTGGCGCCCTCCCGAAGATTGAGCGGCCCGAGTGCCTCTATCAAATCCCTTGCCGCCTTCTCGGCGGGGGAGGATATCAAATGGTCCTCCATGGTTTCTTCGGCACTACATGATGAGGCGATGAGGCAGCCGCAGGGGAGAAAGCAGCGAGGGAGCGGACTACCTTCTTTCCGAAGATTGCCTCCTTGCCGGCTTCACCTCGTGCCCCGCCCGCAGTAAGGTCGTAGATGCACCTCTTAAGGTCGTCCGCCCAAAGGAAGAATCTATCCGCATCCGCGTCCGTCCATCCGTCCAACATGTTCTCCGGGTAGACGGGGTTTTCGAGGTTCCAGTTCCCTTCATACCCCAATAGGCATTTTCTGCCCATTGCTGCTTTCTCCTGCTCTCTTGCGGCGGCGTTGATGAAAATTGTCAGGATATCGAGCGTATCTGTCCCGTCGGGGATTATATCGGAGAGGATTCCGAACAGTACTGTAAGCACGCACGAAGCTGGCACTCTGTTCGAGTCAGCTCGCCTGTAGTACTCGTCTCTCGATCGCTTTGCAATCTGGACGGCCCTCTGCAGGGGGGACCGGTCCATCATGTCCGGCACGTCGTCTAGGGAGGCATACACGTCGGCATGGCGTTTGGCCAGCTCCTCCTTGCGGGATTGCCTTCCCGACGCAGCAAGGCGCTCGTTTTTCTCGAGGAACCACATGCAAAGCCCCCGGGGGTTGCTGCCAAGCCATTCCGACGTTGTGTTTCGCGCTATAGCCACGGAGAGCTCGGTATGCTTTTGGCTTTCGGGCGCTCGTGGGGCCTCAGTACAGGTGCTATCGCCGACACACGTGTCAAGGTCGAGCCGGAAACCGCCCTCCTTCCCATTTAGGACGTATCGGATGGTTATGCACTCGTCGCAGCTCTCCATCTTTTCAGCATAGCGATCGCTCTGCCGAAAGAGGGTCTCTACCGGTTTCCGAACATCTGCCGGAGTACAGCTGCCTTTCTCGAGGTCGGTCCTTTCGACTAAGATGTCGATGTCGAAGTAAGAGTCCTCGTCATCCGACAGCGGACGAGTGGGCGTACCGGTCACCATCGAGCCGCATGGGATGACGTTGGCTGAGATGCCGCTGTCCTCCAAGAAGTTGCCTATAGCGTTGTAGTGCTTGACGGCCTCCTTGTGCATGCTTGGCGTGATGTCAATCTTCTCTGCACCGGACTCCAAAAACTTGTTTACCTCGCGTCTATTCATGCGTCGCTCGCTCTCTGCGCCCTAGAATGTCTTTGGTTCCCCAGAGACTGGAATCTATTGTCTATTTATCTATATAACATATTGCAAATGTAAAGGCAAAATTGGTAGATTACTTACCTAATAGAAGTTACAAATGTAGAAATGGATTATTGAAATGTTAATTGAGTTCACTTTCGAAAATTTCAAGTGCTATAGAGATGAGACGACGCTCCAGATGCAGGCTGTGAGCCTCGACGAGCACGCGGATAGCCTCATAGCGACAGAGGCGAGGAGGACTCTCCTTCCCGTGGCGGCAATTTACGGTCCTAACGGCGGGGGCAAGTCGAGTGTGCTGCAGGCTCTGCAATGTCTCTGCAACCATGTTACTCTGCCTTACCTTGTCCTCAGGAGCCGTGAAAAGAACATTCCCGCCATACCGTGTAGGCCGTACGCTTTCGATTCCGAGAGCCGCGAGGAGCCAACGACATTCCGCGTAATCTTCGACATGGGCGAGCATGTGTATCGATACGTTCTGGCGGTACGCAACGGCGAAGTGGTAGAGGAGTATCTACATCGGCGCAAGGCGGGAAGGGGAGCGACCGCCACCCTCTTCGAGAGGTACGACGGGGATGTCCATCTGGGCTCCTCCCTCAAGCGCAAGCGGGTAAACACCGAGGTGGACGCCATGATGCCGTATCTCTCGTTCCTGGCCATCAACTACGACATCGAATCCGTCGAGGAAGCCTTTCACTGGTTCAGGACGTGCTGTTTCATGGACTACTCCGACGATGTGATAGAGAGCTACTATGTGGAGCCAAAGGCCGCATCCGATAAGCAGAAAATCATCGCGTTCCTGAACGCGATGGACATCGACATCACCAACATCCGTTTCGAGCGTGGCAAGGACGGCAATCTCGAGGGAATCTACCTTACTCACGGTACCAATGGCGACTGTGAACTAGAACTCGAGGAGGAGTCGAACGGGACGAGGAAGCTGCTGAACCTGGCACCAATCGCGCTTCTAGCGCTCGACGCCGGGGGTGTGGTCGTGTCGGACGAATTGGACGCGAAGCTCCACCCCAAGCTTCTCAGGTTCATCATCAGGCTCTTCACCGACAAGAGAACCAATCCCAAGGGGGCTCAGCTTATCTTCACCTCACACGATATGAGCACGCTTAACAGCCGGGTCTTCCGGCGCGACGAGATATGGTTCGCAGCGCGGAAAAGTGACGGTTCTTCTTTCCTATACTCTCTGGCGGATATAGCCGATAGGGACGGCAAACGAATCCGGACCGGTAACGCCTACGACCGGCAGTACCTCGCCGGTCGATACGGCGCCGACCCGTATCTTCGCAGCATGCTCGATTGGGAGGGTCGCAATGAGTAGGAAGCCCCCGAAGCATAGCGACATGAAGAAGGCAAAGGAGTCAAGCGCTAGACGCTTGGCTTCTAGCTGGGGAAATTCGAGGATCGAGACGCCGTATGTTCCCATCAGGCCCGAGCGAATACTTATAGTAACCGAGGGTCGGAAGACCGAACCTCTGTACTTTGGGGGCTTTCGTAAGCGCATTAACGACCGATTTCACGGTGATTTTGTCAGTGTGGAGGTCGTCGGGCTCGGCGACAACACCGTCTCCCTCTACCGGCGGGCTAGGAAGATTGCGGCAGATGACGTGGATGGGTTCACACAGGTGTGGGTCGTCTACGACAAAGACAGCTTCCCCTCAGGGGACTTCAATCGCGTCGTCGAGCTCTGCGAGTCTGCCAGTGATGGGGAGACCTCTGTACATGCAGCCTGGTCCAACGAGTCTTTTGAACTGTGGTACATTCTCCATTTCGTGCTCCTAGAGTCCGCCTTAGGAAGGGAGGCCTACGTTTCCAAGCTTACGGAGCTCATGGAAGATGCTGGCCTTGGGAGATACAGCAAGAATCGCCCGGACATGTACGAGATGCTCGAGGGCAGGATGAGCACAGCAGTGGCAAACGCCGAGAAGCTGGAGAGGATGAACGCAGGGAAGACTCCAAGCGCGTCGAATCCCGGAACGGCGGTGCACAAGCTAGTCGCCGAGCTCCAGTCATACGTGGGGCAAACGGGAAGATGAACTCCGGAATCGAGATAAGAAAGCTCCAGAACGAGGGCGGGAACATCCGGCTGCTGGCGGCGCAAAGAGAAATGTACACGCAGGCCAAGAGACCGAAGACGTTGGCGATGGCCATCTGTTATGGCGGACCTCTCCTCTACACGATTGTGCAGCTCTTCGTCAGCCTCCCGTTTTGTTCGACAATCGTGCTGGCTCTGTTGGCAATTGGCTCCGACATCCTTCTAAACGGAAAATCGTCGGATTTGGTGAGAAACAGTGCGCGCATCCAGCAGGCATTCGACTCCAGGGTCTACGGCATGGAGTTCGAGGACTCCGATTTCAACGAGCGTGACATCGCACACTTTGAGAAGGAGTACCTCGTCCGATGTAAGAGCTTTGACGATCTCGAAAACTGGTATACGGCAATCCCTTTGGACGCGGACGCTGGCGAGGCGATCTCCTCCTGCCAGAGGCAGAACGCCTTATGGACGAGTTCGCTCGCGTCTCGCTACCTTATAGTGATTTGCCTCGTCTCTCTGGCGATAATGTTCGTGCTTGGCGGGCAAATTCAATTAATGGGAGTCGATCCCGCTGGTCTCGCTTTCCTCCTTGCGCTCGGCGAGTTTCCTCTTAGGCAGTTCTGCGAAGCATTTAGATTTCGGAAGAAGGCGACGAAGCTGAAGGAGGATTTCGACAGGCGAAAGCTGGTTTCCGCCAACTCGATAAAGGAAACCCAGAGACTGATTTTTGAGTACAGGGAGTCCTCTTTCCTTGTGCCGGATTGGTTTCATAAGATAAACAAGAGGGATCTGGACGAAAAAACCACCTAATGATGTCGGTAGACCTGCATGCCAGTTCCTCGATAGCTTGCGGTGCGACCGATTTTGTAGACTCAGGCCGATGCATATGAGGAGTAAACCCGTTGATGCTGATGCCTGTTCGGGATGGCTATGGCTAAGGGCCGCTTCAATTCGAGCTCGGTTTCCCATATCGAATAGCCCCTCTTTTACTTGCATACAAATGAAGCGCGACTCCTCTGAAGTGGACGAGTACTACGGTCTCAATCACCGAAAATTTCCTATCCCGAAAAACCCAAGCTCCCGTTCTCGCTTGATTGCGATAGAGAAGGGGGACTCGATTGCGCCCGAGTTGATAGCGACGGCGTGCGAACGCCCTTGCTCGCACGCCGCTCCTCGCTTTTCACGAGCATTTTGGATATGGTAAAACCATGCCTATCCTGAATTTGGTGCTACGGGAATGTATATTTAACTTTCAACGTTCGTGCGTTTCTTGAAGGGTAGATCGATGACGCTCCTTGAGCTCTTTGAGCTATTGAAAAAGCATCTCAAACTTGTGATTGCGCTGCCTATCGTCTGCGCGATTGCGGTGGGTTTGTATTCGTTCGCATTCATGGATAATCAATATACCGCTTCGACCAGTATGTATGTGCTGGCTAACCAAGCTCAGAGCTCATCCAGCTCCTCGAATTCGAACACGCTCTACAACGACTTGAACGCGTCTCAGATGCTCACGAACGACGTCGCAAAGTTGCTGAAAGGCGATCAGCGTCTCGTCGCCCAGGTAAGCCAAGACACGGGGGTTCCTTCGTCTGGAACCAGTCTGGCTGGCTACAAGGTGCAGGTGACGAACGAGACCAACTCGCGCGTCATCTCGCTTACGGTCACGGGGCCGGACCCTCAGAAGGCCGCAGAAATCGCGAACGCCATGTCGAAAGACGTTTCCGAAATCGCCCAAGAGGTGATGGGCATCGAGTCGGTTAACCAAATCGATCGAGCTTCTGCGCCTGCGGGCCCAAGCGGTCCCAACAGGCCGCTATATATCCTGGTCGGATTCATTGCCGGTTTGTTTGCCGCGATGGTGATCGTCGTGGTTGCCGACATGTTCAACACGCGCGTTCGCAGCCAGGCGGATCTCGAGCAGATCGTTGACGTCCCTGTGCTCGGTCGAATCCCGGAAATCAAGGGGGCGCACTAGGATGTCAAGGAAGAGCCAATCGGCAGCAAACGTCGAAGTCGCAAAGAACGCCTACAAGGCGCTGGCGGCGAATATCGGATTCACCTCGATCGATGACCCAATCTGCACGCTCGCGATCGTGTCTTCCGTGCAGTCCGAGGGTAAGACGACGACGGCAGTCAACCTCTCGAAGGCTTTGGCATCGGGCGGTAGTGATGTGATTCTTCTTGAATGCGACCTGCGGAGACGTTCGCTGGCTGGCGCGCTCGGCATTCGCGGACGCCGTCACGGGCTTTACTCTGTTATTTCCGGCAGGCACTCTTTGCGGGAGTCCATCATCAAAATTCAGGATCACTGCTATTTCCTTGACGCCGAGCCGAACATCCCCAATCCGGCCGACGTTTTGCAGTCGAAACGCTTCAAGGCCTTGCTCGACCAGCTTAAAGGCACCTTCCAGTACGTCATCATCGACCTGCCGCCGATCAAGGCCTTCATCGACGGAGCGATTGTTGCCTCGATAGCCGATGGCACGCTGTTGGTGGTTCGTCAGGACTATACGCGCAGGGATGATGTGAGGGCGAGCTACGGCCAGCTTCAAAAGGCTGGTGCCAATGTCATCGGCACGGTGCTGAACTGCACCAAAGCCGAAGGCGCATCCAAATATTACCGCGAGTACCGTGAATACCGCGAGTCGGACAATGGCGACTTTGGCATGAGCCCGCTGCAGCCGAATGGGGCCGGTTCGAATTATGCTGGGGGACAAGTTCCCCAGTTCTCGCTTAATACGCAGACGGCGATGACTCAACAGCAGGCCGCAATGCCTCAGCAGGGGGCCGTCTCGCCCCAGCCGCAGAACCAGCAGCGGTACGCATCGCATGCAAGCAATCGGCGGTAGCGGCGAGGACGGTCGGTGTGTGGGACATTCATTGCCACATACTTCCAGGCGTCGATGACGGATCGCCGTCCATGGATTACAGCATGAAGATGTTCGCCGCCGCCCGCAAGGCCGGGGTGACGGGCATCGTTTGCACACCGCACTGCAGAGATCCCTATTTCGATTATCAGAAAATGTGGGCTTCGTACCACACCTTCAAGAGGAACGTGGGGAATTTCCCTGTCCTCATGGGCTTCGAGGTGGCGTATCAGAAGCTCGTTTCTCTTGGCGTACATGAATGGGCTCCTTATCTGGGGATTCAAGGTACCGATCGGTTTTTGCTCGAGCTGGATACGAATGCCACGGAGGATACGTTCAAAGGCTACGAGACGGTAATCTATGAGTTGCAGACGCTGGGCTTTCGCGTGATCATCGCCCATCCAGAGCGCTACGAGGCAATTCGGAAAAATCCTTCCTTGGCACGGCGGTTGATCGATTGGGACTGCGAACTGCAGGCATCGGCTGATTTCATCGCTGGTGGCCGGCTCGGCAATTCAAAGAGGAGCGCCAAGACGCTCCTCAAAGAGGGCGCTTATTCGTACATCGCGAGCGATGCCCACACGGTGAATCATTACAGCTTGCTCTCGCGCTCGATGGAGCGCTATGGATCGATGCTGAGGAGCCGGTAGATTGGGCCGTTGGTGGCGGCATCTGGCGCTTCGCAATCGTGCGCCCGACATTTCGTTCGTCACCGAAGCGTTTTCCAAATCGTCGGGGATACGGTGCGGTTGAGATGCGACAATGATTCCCGAAGACGCAGGCCGCGTGGGAGCCTTGGCCGGCGCAGCGCGCGGAACGCGCGAGCACAGCGAACTTGCGCGAGCACAGCGTGCTTACGGGTGAAGCTGCGGCGCATCGGCGGCAACGCGTCGCCAACGGCGGGCGCAGCGCGTTCGCGGAGCGTCTTCCCGTGGGCGGCCTTGGATGGCCGCCGAAACTACTCGGAGAGAGGTAGGAGCGCATATGAAGTACGTGTGCAACGTGTGCGGTTACGTGTACGACCCCGAGAAGGGCGATCCCGACGGTGGCATCGCGCCTGGTACGGCGTTCGAGGACATCCCCGATGATTGGACCTGCCCGGTGTGCGGCGTCTCCAAGGACGACTTCAGCCCGGTCGACTAGCGCGGGCGTGCGGGTGCGAGCGGACTGTGCCGGCTCGGTCGATTCGCCCTTCTGCGTAAGTGCTCGGGCGGGTCGTGCGCCTGCTTAAACGTGCAGGTTGCGCGCCTGGGCGACCGAGCGGATTGCGCGCCTGCGCAAACGCAAGAGCATGCGAATCGCGCGGCGCGGTTCGCAACGGATACCTGAACTGAAAAGCGGCGGCCTTCGGGTCGCCGCTTTCGTATTCCCATCGTAGTGCCTGGCGGGCATGTGGCTTCCGCAGTTATGCCTGCCGGCTCGGGCACACCGCTCTTGGGGTAACACCCGCTAGCATGGGCATACCGCTCTCGCGTCGGCACGCGTCAGCGCGTGCGCGCCGTCAGCTCTGCGGCGCGAAGAACTCCACGACGGTGTGGATGGCGAAGTCCATGTTCTTGGGGGAGCGGAACGCGTGGTCGCATCCTTCCACGGCGATGAACTCGATCACGTTGTCGTCGGCGAAGGCGCGCGCCTCGTCGATGGGCACGAACTCGTCGTTGGTGCCGTGCAGCATGATGATGTCGTCGGCCCAGTCGAAGAACTCCGCTTTGGTGATGTCGTGCGCGGCCAGGTCGTCGATGAGCGTGCGGTCGATCTTCATCTTGCGATCGAACCCCACCTCGACCTCTTTGCCGCGGTCGAACTTCGCCCGGTCGTTTTCGGCGACGTTGTTCTCCATCAGCTGGGCCATGCGGATGCCGGTCGAGCGCAGGGCGATGCGAGTGAAGGGGCTGCCGAATTCCTGCAGGTAGGCGAGCGTGAGGTAGGCGCCGAAGCTCACCGAGTAGATGTAGAGTTCCTTGGCGCCCAGCTCGCGTTTGGCGTAGTTCACCACGATGGTGAGGTATTCGAAGCACTCGGCGAGCTCGAGCTTCTTGCGCGCGTCGCGCCCGTGGCAGGGCCAGTCGAAGGCGATGACCGCGTCGTGCTTGTGCTTGCCCACTTCCTTTTCGGCGAACTTCTGGATGCTCGCGATGTCCTTCGTGCCGCCGAAGCCGTGCGTGCAGATGATCACGCGGTCGTGCGTGCGCTCGTCGGTGCCGCATGTCATCTTGCAGCGCACGCTGTAGCCGTCCTCGTTGATGTCGAATTCCCTGGTCTTCATCGTTGCTTGCGCCTCTGTCGTCCTTCGCCCGCTTGCGCGTTCGTCGCGCGCGTCTCTTCGCGCGTACGACTATAGCGAACTGCGCGGCGTGTGGTCGCACGCAGACGGAATCATAGGGACAATCCTTGTTGGGGGCGGGCTTCTGGGATGGAGGGGGAGCATGCGAAGAATCCCCATGCCGGCGGACGTTCTTAGGTCGCCCCTCGCTACCTGCATTCGACCGGGCATGCGAAGCATCCCTGTACCAGCGGATGTCCTTGTGCGTTGCGTTCTGAGGCGCATGTGCCCGGCGCCTGAGTGTCGCCAGCTGCGCCTCGAATGCCATTCCCTCAGCGCATGACAGCCCCGAATCATGCTTCGATTGTGCTCGAGTATGCGTCGTGGTAATGTTCATTCGAATGTAAAAAACTCGTAAAGTGAACAGGCTGTCATGCTCACACGCAATCAATTCGCGGTTCTTGACACGCTGCGTCGCAATCCCCGCGCAACGCAGGAGGACATTGCTCTGACCAGCGGCATCGATTGCACATCGGTGTGCGACGCCGTCGCCGGCCTTCACGAGAAGGCTCTCATCGACGACGAGGGCGCGCTGACGAAGCAGGCGTCCATCGCGCTTGAGCCCTACCGGGTGGACAGCGCCGTCATCCTGGCTGCAGGTGCTGCGACGCGCCTTGCCCCGCTCTCCTTCGAAATGCCGAAAGCCCTGTTCAAAGTGCGGGGCGAGCTGCTGATCGAGCGGCTCATCCGGCAGCTCCACCAAGCGGGCGTCAACAGAATCGCCGTCGTCGTGGGCTACATGAAGGAGGCGTTCTTCTACCTGGAGGAGAAGTTCCAGGTGAGCATCGTCGTCAGCCCCGAGTACGCCACGCGCAACAACCATGCGTCGCTGTTCGCGGCAAAGGAGTTCCTGGGCAACTCGTATGTATGCTCCTCGGACCAGTACTACGCCGACGGGCTGTTCTCCCCGTACGTGTACGCGCCGTACTGCTCGTGCACCGCCGTCGAGGGGGCCACCGATGCGCGCACGGTCCAGACGGACGAAGCCGGCCGCATACGCGCGCTTCCCTATGGCGGCGCGGACGACTGGCGGCTGCAGGGTCCTGCGTACTTCGACCGGGCGCTGTCGGCGCGCTTCATCGACATCATCGGGGCGGAATACGACCGTCCGGATACTCCCGGCAAGCTCTGGGATGACATCCTGGCCGACCATCTGGACGAGCTCTGCGTGTACGCGCGGCGCATCCCCGCGGGCGGCCTGTACGAGTTCGACGTTCTGAACGACCTGGTGGCGTTCGATCGCGACTACTTCGTCAACGTCGATTCGCGCATCTTGGACAACATCTGCTCCACGCTGGGCTGCGCGCGAACGGACATTTCGCACGTCAGACCGGTGAAGGAGGGGCTCACCAACCTGTCGGTGCGGTTTGACGCGCGCGGGCGGACCTACGTGTACCGCCATCCGGGCGTCGGCACCGAGGAGCTGATCAACCGGCAGAGCGAGACGTTCGCGGAGAAGACGGCGCGCGAGCTCGGCCTGGACACCACGTTCGTCTACGAGAACCCTGATGAAGGGTGGAAGATCTCCGCGTTCGTGGACGGGTGCGAGCCGTTCGACTATCGCGACGAAGCCCAGGTCGCGCATGCGCTTTCGATGGCGCGCGTGCTCCATACGTCGGGCGCGCGCTCGCCATGGAGCTTCGACTTCTACGACGACGCCGTACGCCTGCGCGGCATGCTGCGCAAGGCGTCGTATCCCGTGCCGGTGGATTTCGATGCGCTTTCGGACGCCATCGCGGACGTGCATCGCAGGATGCAGGTGGATGTCGGTGAGCCGTGTCTGTGCCACAACGACTTCTACGGCCCCAACCTCCTTGTGCGCGGAGACGAGATGCAGCTTATCGACTGGGAGTACGCCGCCATGGGCGATTACGCATGCGACCTGGGGAATTTCGTAGCGCAGGGGTCGGGGTACTCCGTGCCCGAGGCCGTGGACATGCTGAAGTACTACTTCGGGCGCCCGCCCACGGAGCGCGAGGCGCGGCATTGCGTGGCGGCCGTGGCGGTCGTCGGCTACTACTGGTATGTGTGGGCGATCTTCAAGGAAGCCAAGGGCAATCCGATGGGCGAATGGTTGTACACGTGGTACAAGGCGGCGAAGCGATTCTGCGCTGCCGCGAACGAGATGTACGGGGACGACGTTGGGTAGCGCGCGGCGCTGGTGTGGGCGGCGCCGCGGCGGCGTGGGCGCGGCGTGCGAACGGTGCGCGGATGGTTCGGGCACGGCGCTGCGGCGGCTTTCCGGCGGCATGCGGACGGTGCGGATGAGAATAAGAAAGGCGAGGGGCTGAGAGTGGAAACGTTGACGCGTGAGGAGTTCGACGAGCTGGTGGCGAAGGCGGACGTGGGTACGGCGACGCCGGAGGACCTGGCACGTCTGGAGCCGTACCGGGCGAAGCGCGCGGTGCTTCTGGCGTCCGGCATGGGGACGCGCATGGCCCCCATCACCATCAACACGCCCAAACCGCTCGTGCGCGTGAACGGGCGGCGCATCATCTCGTCGCTGCTTGACGCGCTTGCGGCTATCGGCGTGGACGACATCACGATCGTCGTCGGGTACCTGGCGGAGGAGTTCGACGTGTTGCTGCGCGACTATCCGCAGGTCAAGCTCGTGAAAAACGATCAGTACGCTACGACCAACAACATCTCGTCGGCGGTGCTCGCAAGCGGCTGCTTCGAGAACGCGTACGTGTTCGAGTCCGATCTGCTGCTGCAGAACCCCGCGTTGCTCACGAAGTACCAGTACGAGTCGAACTACCTGGGCGTTTTCGTGGACGAGACGCCGGACTGGTGCTTCGACACCGACGATGAGGGCGTGATCCGCGACCTGCACAAGGGCGGAACGCACTGCGCGCACATGTTCGGCATCTCGTACTGGACGGCGGAGGACGGCCACAAGCTCGCGCATGACCTGCCGGAACAGTTTGCAAAGCCCCAGAATCGGCAGCGGTTCTGGGACGATGTGCCCTGCGTGCTGTGCCGAGACCGATACCGCGTCCGCGTGCGCCCCTGCACGTTCGACGACGTCGCCGAAATCGACAGCCTGGCCGAGCTCGCCCAGATTGATCCCGCGTATCGGATGTAGGGAGCGACCGACAGCGGACCGAGCCATCGCCTTCGCGGGGCGAGCGTTCCCGTGACGGCGCTCGTTTCCTAGGCGGGCGGCCGCTGACGTCCCTGCTGCCTTGACGGTGTTCCCTATGAGGCGGTCCATCTCTGACGTTTTGACGGCACTCCCCTCAGGGAGGCTCCCTCTTGCCGCCTTGACGGCGCCTTCTTCTCTCATTATCGTAGACGCGACAACAGTTGCCGTTGCAACAATCATACGGCGGCGTGTGCCAAGGCGACGGAGGAGAACCGATGCAAGGCAAGACGCAGGGGAAAGCTGCAAGCAGCGGGCAGGGCGATCTGCGCGGAAAGGCGCGCGACGCGGCACCGGGCGGGCCGGAGACTGCAGCCGTGGCACCCCCAGCGTCCGCGGCGCCGGGTGAGGAGTTCTCGTTCATGCGGGACGTCTCGCTGATCACGCGCCGCATGCGCATCTACGCGGAGCGCAGCATGGCGCATCGCGGCCTGGGATTCCCCGAGCAGGTGGTCATCATGCATCTCGCCGCGCACGGCCGCTCCAACCAGGAGCAGGTGGCGCGGCAGTTTGGCATCGACAAGGGCGCCATCGCCAAAACCGTCGTCAAGCTCGAGGAAAAGGGCCTGATCACACGCGCGGTCAACCCCCAGAACAAGCGCGAGAAACTGATGGAGCTCACGCCTGCCGCGGACGACGTCGTCGCCGACATGAAGCGCGCGCTCGCAGGGATGGCAGCCACGATGTTTTCCGGCATGTCGCCCGACGAGGTCGCGCGCCTCACGCAGGCGCTCTCGCATGTTGCGGCCAATTTGTCGGGCGAGGAAGGGGACGAGCGATGAGCGACGACGATCGCACGGTACGGCGCGCCGCAGGGAGGCGCGCGCATGCGCGCGGACGCCAGCAGGGAAGCGGCGGCGCTGCGACCGCATCCACCAAGACCACATCCGCCTCACCCGCGCCGATGCCTGCCGCCGCGCCCGCGCACCGCGGGCAGTCCAAAGGCTACGTGATCGTGGCCGTCGTGTACCTGCTCGGCCTGTTCATGGGCGCGCTCGACATGGGCATCGTCAGCCCCGCGCGCGTCGTCATCCAAAACGACCTGGGCATCGGCGACGAGGCCGGCGTGTGGATCATCACCATCTACTCGCTCGCGTACGCCGCGTCCATCCCGGTCATGGGCAAGCTCGCCGACAAATACGGGCGCAAATACGTGTACCTGACCTGCATCTTCCTGTTCGGCCTGGGATCACTTCTGTGCGGGCTGTCCCAGAATGCGGGCAGCTACGGCATGCTCATCGCTTCGCGCGTCGTCCAGGCGATCGGCGGTGGCGGCATCGTCCCCGTGGCGACGGCGGAGTTCGGCACGGCGTTCCCCGAGGAGAAACGCGGCATGGCGCTCGGCCTGGTGGGAGCCGTGTACGGCATCGCGAGCGTGTTCGGCTCGGCGGCGGGCAGCCTGATCCTGCAGATCTTCGGGCAGACGCAGTGGCAGTTCATCTTCTACGTCAACGTCCCCATCTGCATCTTCGTCCTCGTCTTCGGCCTGGCCAAGCTCAAGAACACCACCGAGCCGGATGTGCGGCCGATCGACGGCGTGGGCATCTGCGTGATGACGGTCATGATTCTGTCGCTCATGTACGGCCTGCGCAACATCGACTTCTTCAACCTGGGCGCATCCATCACGCAGCTTGACGTGTGGCCGTACCTCGTTGCGTTCTGCGTGCTCGTGCCGGTGTTCGTCGCCGTGGAGCATCGTGCGGCCGATCCGGTGATGAACCTCGCCTACTTCAAGAACCGCGACATCCTGATCACGCTCGTGTGCTCCGTCGTAACCGGCATCGTGATGATGGCGACCATCTTCTTCCCGCAGTTCTGCGAGAACTGCCTGTTCATGCCGTCGGGATCGGGCGGGTACTTCATCATCATCCTGGGCTTGTTCTGCGGCATCGGCTCGCCGATGTCGGGCAAGCTCATCGACGCGCACGGCGTGAAGCCGGTGCTCGGCGTGGGCTTCGTCGCGTCGGTCGCGGGAGCGCTGTACCTGGTGTTCGTGGCGGCGGTGCACCCGTCGCTTCTGAACGTGGTCGTTTCGCTTGCGCTCATCGGTCTGGGCATGGGCTTTACCATGGGCACGCCGCTCAACTACATGATGCTGCAGAAGACCGACGATGCGCAGTCCAACTCGGCGTTGGCGACGCTGTCGCTCGTGCGGTCGATCGGCACCGCCGTGGCGCCGGCGATCATGGTGGCGTTCGTGGCGCATGCGGGCGCGTCGATGCAGGCGAACCTGATGGAGGTCATGCCGACCGAGGTGAGCGTGTCGCCCTTGCCGTACGCGCAGGAGCTTGACGAGGAGTTTGCCGCGTTGCAGGCGAACCCCCAGATGAGCGCGCTGATGCAAGGCGTGGACATCCCCAACCTGGAAAGCTTCGAGACGATCGAGGTGGAGATGGGCGCAGGCGGCTCGGCGAGCGCGGCGGACGACGCCAAAGGTTCGGCGGCCGACGCTGGAGCGGTGTCTGCGGGCTCGGGCGGTGCGGGTGCGGGCGGTTCGGGCGGTGCCGCTGATGCCGCCGGTGATTCGGCAGGCTTTGCAGGCGCGGGTGGCGTGGAACTGTCCGACGACCTGCTGCAGGAGGTGCAGAACTCCGACGTAACGACCATCGTCGACACGTGCAAAGACCTGTCAGTCGCGATGTTCGCCCAGGTGAGACCGCAGGCCGAGCAACAGGCTCAAGACGGCATCGCCGCGGGCATCGGCGCGATCGACAACCAGGTTGCCGCAATCGATGCCACGCTTGCGGCGCAAGGCACGGGGGCGAGTGCGGGCGCGGGCGCTGGTGCGTCCGCTGGTGCGTCTGCCGACGGCGGCGCGGACCGAAGCGACGCGGCGATGTCGGACGCGGCGGTTTCGCAGATGGTCGCCGCGCGCGATGCTATGCAGCAGACCGCCGACGAGCTGCGGGCCGCAAGCGATGCCGTCCCCGGCATGTTCGACGAGGCTCAGCGCAACTACCTGCAGAAAATCGACGAGCGCGCGCCGCTCATCCAAGAGACGTACCAGCGCACGCTCAACGGCGGCTTCCAGGGGATGTTCACGCTCGTCGCCGTGTGCTCGATGATTGGGCTGATTCTGCTTGCGTTCTATCGCGACGACCGCCCGAAGACGATCGACGGCAAGCTCGCGACGCCCGAAGAGCAGGCCGACCTCGGCGCGACCGTGGTCGACTAGCGTGTCGTGGGCGCGTGCCGGCCGCAGCGGCTGGCACGGGGTTGCTGCAGCCGGCAGGGGGCAGTGCTGCGGCTGGCGGCTTTGCCGCAGCAGCCGACGTGGCGGCTGCAACAGCCGATGGGGTCGCAGCACCAGCCGGCACGGAAGCCGAAGCAGCCGGACCCGCCGGCATGGGGGCTGCGGAAGTTCGAAAAGCTGTTGGAGAAGGCCGCTGCGGCTGGCGGGTACGCCGCAGCAGCCGACGTATCGGGCGGGGCGGCCGGCAGGAGGCCGCAGCAGTCGCCATCGGGGGTCGCTGCGCTCCTTCCTGCCGCAGTTCACGGCGGAATGCGCCCAGATTCTGGAAATAATGGCATATTCGGTCGTTTTCGCCAGAAGTTGGGCAGTGTGCTGCCGTTTTCTCCGGTTCTTGGATGTCGGAATAATCAATATATAACTGAATAAAACGACGTAAAGTTTACGAAGTATCCGTGGTCGAAATATTGCAAATAGGATATAAATTTGACCAGCATGATTACGAGCGATTACGGACCCTATCGAAAAGGTGAGCTGCGTGCGTGCTGATTTCGATTGCTTTCTCCCATTTTTGGGGTGTTATCACAGTCTCGAATAACCCAGAATCTGGAAAAAATGACCAGAATGGTCAAAATTTTCGTAATTTGGAGCGCCTTCGAAATCTGCATGCCAAAGTTGCCGCTATTTGGATTATTCACCGCTCGATGGGTGTGCGGAGTGGGTTCTGTCATGCGAATGGGTCGTTCGCGGGGCGATGGTGCCGTTCCTGCTTGACTTCCGGAGCAGGAACTGCCGCACGGATCCATCCAGGCGAGATTTTCCTCGGACCGACGAGTGAATCCAGGCGAGGCGCGATCGGGTCCACGGTTCCACCCGGGCGAGGAGTTGGTTGAGTCGGCGGATTCACCGGGACAAGAGGCTTATCTGATCAGCGGATCTACCCGGACGAGGTGTTTACCGGGTCGAGAATTCATCCAGGCGAAATATCCCTCGGGCCGACGGGTGAATCTGGGCGAGGAGTTAGTCGGGTTGATGGATCCATCCAGGCTATAGGCTCCCCTGATCAATGATCCCTTGCGAAACTATTCCCATAAAGCAATAAATATTATTAAATAAAGACTGAATACAGAATAGTATAGATATAGAATAGAAACGTCGGAGTATAAAACGTTTTCGAGGGGGATGCATGAAAGCGAGCGTGCGGGAAGGTTTTTCCGGCGATTCGGCAGGAGGCTCGAGCGTTGCATCCGCGGTCGGCGATGCCGGCGCCATTCGCGCAAAGCGCGCGACGGGCAGGATGCGCGTCGTCGGCAAACGCCGCCTTCGCTTATCTTCGCGCTCTTCATCGCAATCGTGCGCGAAGCGTCATGCCGACCTGGTGATCTTGGCTCTCGCGGTGTTCGTTGTGGCAGCCGCTACCGTATCGCTCATGCTCGGCCGCTACCCCATCTCGCTCGACCAGGCGGCGGGCATGGTGGCCTCGAAGTTCGTCGACATCCCGCAAAGTTGGACCAAACAGCAAGAAGCCATGTTCTTCAACGTTCGCATGCCGCGCATCCTGCTCGCGCTCATGGTGGGGTGCTGCCTGGCCGCCGCTGGCGCAGCCTTCCAAGGCATCTTCCAGAACCCGCTTGTTTCGCCCGACATCCTGGGCGCAAGCCAGGGCGCCGCGTTCGGCGCCGCCGTCGCCATCCTGCTCGGCGTGTCGTCGTTTCTCGTGTCGGCGTCGGCGTTCGTCTTCTCCATCGTCGCCGTCGCGCTCGTTCTGCTGGTAAGCTCACGCGCGCACGGCAACCGGATACTCGTGGTGGTGCTCGCCGGCGTGATGGTCAGCTCGCTGTTCTCGGCGGGCGTGTCGTTCGCGAAGCTCGTCGCCGATCCGCAAGACCAGCTGCCTTCCATTACGTATTGGCTGATGGGAAGCTTGGCTGGCACGAAGCTCGACATCACCTTGGCCATCGTGGCCATTCCGATGGCGTTGGGCTTGGTCATTCTGTTCGTCCTGCGTTGGAAGATCAACGTGCTCACCATGGGCGACGAGGAAGCCCAGACCATGGGCGTCGACGCGTCGCGCATCCGCCTGCTCGTCATCCTGGGCGCAACGCTCGTCACGGCGTCGAGTGTGGCCGTGTCCGGCATGATCGGCTGGGTCGGCCTGGTGGTGCCGCATTGGTGCCGCATGATCGTGGGCGCCGATTACCGCAAGCTCATGCCTGCGAGCATGCTCATGGGCGCAGGGTTTCTGCTGGTGGTCGACAACGTGTCGCGGCTCGCGTTCACGGCCGAGATTCCCATCGGCATCCTGACCGCGTTCATCGGCGCGCCGTTCTTCTGCTACCTGATAACGCGGAAGAAGAGGGGGCGCGACTGATGAGCATCTCCATCAAGCATGTCAGCTTCTCCTACGGCAAACGCGAGGTGCTGCACGATGTCTCCGCCGAAATCGACGACGGCATGCTCGTGAGCGTGCTCGGTCCCAACGGCGTGGGCAAGTCCACGCTGTTCCGCTGCATCTTGGGTCTCGCCACCGACTATACGGGAACCATCGAGGTCAACGGCAAGGACGTGCGGAAGCTGTCGGTCGCCGAACGTGCGCGCGAGATCGCCTATATCCCGCAAACGCATTCGTCGGTGTACGACTACGAGGTCGTTGACGTCGTTCTGATGAGCACGGGCGCCGAGCTGGGTCCGCTGCGCACGCCGGGCGAGGCGGAGCTCGCACGCGCCGAGGAGGCGCTGCGCCGCGTCGGCATCGAACGGCTGTCCCATCGCACGTACACCCAGATATCGGGCGGCGAACAGCAGCTCGTGCTGATCGCGCGGGCGCTTGCCCAGGACGCGCGCACCATCATCATGGACGAGCCCACGAGTGCGCTCGACTACGGCAACACGGCGCGGGTGCTCATGTGCATCCAGCAGCTCGCGCGCCAAGGATACAGCATCGTCCAATCGACGCACCAGCCTGACCAGGCATTTCTTTATGCAGACAAGACGCTCGTGCTCGACGGCGGGCGTGTGTTCGCATTCGGCGAGCCCAAGGACGTGGTCACGAGCCAAACCGTGAGCGCGATCTACGGGGTTGACGTCGACATGCAGTCCCTCTATGGCGACAAGGTGCGCGTGTGCGTGCCTGTCCAGGCGATAAATCAGATCTGAACAGGAGGAACGATGGGGAAGACGATCAGAAGGCCGATGTGGGCGGCGCTCGCGGTGTGCATAGCTCTGGCGATGGGGCTTGTCGGATGCTCGACGGGAAGCAAGAGCGCCGATTCGGGCAACGCGGGCTCGGCGGCTTCAAGCCAGGGGGCTGACGAGAACGCGACGCGCATCTTCACCGACTCGCTTGGGCGCGAGGTCGAGGTGCCGGCGAACATCACCAAGGTGGCGCCGTCGGGTCACACGGCCAACCAGGTGCTGCTCACCATGGCACCGGAGAAAATGTCGAGCGTCTCGCAGGCGCTGAGCGACGATCAGAAGAAGATCTTCGCTGGCCGCGTGGCTGACGATCTGCCCGTGACGGGCGCCGCCTTCGGCGCGAAGGGCGACATGAACAAGGAAGCCGTGGCCGAATCCGGTGCTCAGATTGTCATCGATACAGGCGAGCCGAAGGATGGTCTGGCCGAAGACCTGGACAATCTGCAAGATCAGCTGGGTATCCCCGTGGTGCTCATCAGCACGCCGCTCAACGACTGGGGCAGCGCTTACCGCATGCTCGGCGACCTGCTGGGCGACCAGCAGCGCGGCGAGGAGCTGGCGACATATTGTGACAACGCGTACGCCGAGGTCGCGGCTGCCATGGCGAAGGTGCCGGCCGACCAGCGCGTGAAGGCGGCGTATCTTCTGGGCAACAACGGCCTGAATGCCATCGCGAAGGGGTCGTACCAGGGCACCGTCATCGACATGATCGCCGACAACGTCGTGCAGGTTGAGAAAGCATCCGGCTCGGGCGCGGGCAACGAGATATCGATGGAACAGCTGGCACAATGGGATCCGCAGCTCATCGTGTTCGGCGCGGGCGCTTCAAGTTCGGACAGCTTCTATGCGAGCGTCGCGGGCGACCCGGCGTGGGCATCGCTTTCGGCCGTGCAAAGCGGGCAGTACTACAACGTGCCGAGCGTACCCTGGACGTGGCTGAACAACCCGCCGACCGTCAACCAGGTGCTCGGCATGCAGTGGTTCGTGCGTCTGTGCTATCCCGACCAGTTCTCAGACGACATGGAGCAGGTGGTGAAGGACTACTTCCAGACGTTCTACGGCTACAGCTTGAGCGACGCCGAGTACCAGCAGATCACGGCGAACGCGCTGCCGAAGGACTAAGCGCGCGAACAGGCGCGGTGGGCGCGCGCGGCGAAGCGCGATAAACGTGATGGCTGCGCGGTGGGCGCTGCCATCCGAACGGTCGTCGCGGCATGGGGGCGTCTGTCCGAGAGGGCGGGCGCCCTCCTTGCGTCTTCGGCGCTACGAACGCGTCGCCTGCTGGATGAAGGCGACGGTTTCTGCGACCTGCTCGTCGGCGCTGATGGACGCCTCGCCATCGCCCGCCTGCGCGCCGTAGCTGCCGAACTGACCGTGGTTGCCGCCGTCGATGACGAGCTCTGCGGTGGTGGCGGGCAGGTTCTTCTTGTCCGCGTCGTAATGCTCGCGGTTGAGCACGCCGTCGTTTGTGCCGTAGATGCTCACGACGTTGAGGTTGGTGCTCGACAGGTCGGCCGTGGAATACGCGGCCAGAAGCACGAGCCCCTCGACGGAGCCGGTGTTCTTCGACGCGAAGTTGGCCGCCATGGCGCCGCCGAGCGAATGGCCGGCCACGTACCAGTGCTCGACCTGCGGGAAGCGCTGGATGGCGTCGATGCCGGCGTTTTGGTCGAATATCGTCAGGTCGAACGGCATGGACACGTCGATGACGAGCCAGCCTTGCGCGGCCAGCTGGTGCAGGAGCGGGGCGTAGGCATGTTCGTCCACCTTTGCGCCGGGGTAGAAGATCAGCCCGTAGGTGTTGTCGGGGTCGTCGTTGGGGCCGATGAACAGGGTGTCGCCGCTTTCCTGCACGACGCTGACGGCGCTGTCGCTCTCGAGCGCGGCGTAAGCGTCGTCGGTGGGGTGGTAATGCCCCGTGACTAGGTACGCGACCATGGCGATGAGGCATACGACGACTACGGCGCCGACGATGCTGCCTGCTATTTTCGCCTTGCTTCTTCGGGTCATGCCGCTTCTATTCTTTGCGAATTACCGTAGGGCGCGGTAACGCGAGGAACGGGCGGCGCCCACCATCTCGACCGTGCCGTCCTCGCGCAGCGTCTTCAGGATGCGCTCGAGCGTCTTCTTGCTCATGACGGGGTTGGCATCGAGAATTTCCTGCTTGCTGACCTCGCCTTTCGTGTGCGCGAAGTAGTCGCGGATGATCTGCTCGTTGGACGGGTGCGCGCTTGCGCGGCCGGCGGCGGAACCGCCGGTGGAGCGGGACGCGCC
>CAIFEB010000025.1 GCA_903789375.1 uncultured Eggerthellaceae bacterium
CCCTGGAGGCGCGAGCGGGTGCGAGGCCCGTCCCCGGAAACCGCGCGCCGGACGCCCCGGGGGACTCGCGGGTCGACGTGCGGGCAATGCGCTCTGGTGGTGTGGGGGCCTGCGGGAGGGCGCTTTCGGGCGCTGGCATCTCAGGCGCGTGTCCTTATGCAATCGTTGTGCCGTTTCACGTCATTCGCCTGCTCGATGGGGTGTGCGGGGCGTTCGCCTTGCGAAGAGCGCTTATAATTCCTCAGAAGCAAAACGCGCGGAGAGGTACGGGGTTCGACCAGGCTTGCCAGCTTCAGGAACCCGACCAGTGCCGCATCCGCGCAGGTCATTCACGAGCAGCAAGGAAGCGACATGAAAGCCTACAATCCGCATGAGATCGAGCCGCGCTGGCAGAAGGCGTGGGCGGAAAGCGGCATCGACGAGGTTCGCGAAGGCGACGAGCGCCCCAAGAAGTACGTGCTGGAGATGTTCCCGTATCCATCGGGCGACATCCACATGGGCCACGCGCGCAACTACACCATCGGCGACACCATCGCCCGGTACTACCGCATGAAGGGCTTCGACGTGCTGCATCCGATGGGCTGGGACGCGTTCGGCCTGCCGGCTGAAAACGCCGCCATCAAGCATCACAGTCATCCGGCTAAGTGGACCTACAGCAACATCGCCACGCAGAAGGCCAGCTTCAA
This sequence comes from uncultured Eggerthellaceae bacterium, assembly GCA_903789375.1. GTDB lineage: Bacteria > Actinomycetota > Coriobacteriia > Coriobacteriales > Eggerthellaceae > CAIFEB01. Next base: position 687 of record CAIFEB010000025.1, read on the forward strand.
GCGCATGGGATTCTCGTACGACTGGGACCGCACCGTGGTGGCGTGCGACCCCGAGTACTACCGCTGGGGTCAGTGGATCTTCGAGCAGTTCTGGAAGCGCGGCCTGGTTGAGCGCCGGAACAGCCCGGTGAACTGGTGCCCCAGCTGCAAGACCGTGCTCGCAAACGAGCAGGTCATCGAGGGCCGCTGCTGGCGCTGCGACTCCGAGGTTGAGAAGCGCGACCTGACGCAGTGGTACTTCAAGATCACCGACTACGCGCAGGAGCTGCTCGACGACCTTGACCAGCTGGAAGGCTGGCCCGAGCGCGTGAAGCAGCAGCAGGCCAACTGGATCGGCCGCTCCGAAGGCGCCGAGGTCACGTTCACGCTGTGCAGCCCCGATGGCTCCGTGCCCGAAAACCCCACCGATGACGACCTCATCACCGTCTTCACCACGCGCGCCGACACGCTGTTCGGCTGCAGCTTCTTCGTCCTGGCGCCTGAGTACGCCGGCGTGGCTGACCTCGTGCGCGGCACCGAGTACGAAAAGCCCGTCATGGATCTGGTCGAGGCCTCCAAGAAGGTCACGGCGCTGCAGCGCGCCCAGGGCGACCACGAGAAGCACGGCGCGTTCACCGGTCGCTACGTGGTGAACCCCGTGAACGGCCAGAAGGTGCCCGTGTGGGTGGCCGACTACGTTGTGGCCGATTACGGCACCGGCGCCGTCATGGCCGTGCCGTGCGGCGACCAGCGCGACTTCGAGTTCGCCCGCAAGTACGATCTGCCGATCGTGCCCATCATCCTGGGCGAGGACGACCCGCTGTATCCGCAGCTCAAGAGCGAGAAGAACCGCGTCGTCACCTCGGTCGACTGGGATGCGGCCTACGATGCCGAAGGCTACCTCGTGCAGTCCGGCGAGTTCACCGGCATGAAGGGCGGCAAGCATTCCGAGGGCGAGGCGGCCGTCGTCGCCAAGCTGGAGGAGATGGACCTGGGCAAGCGCAAGGTGGAGTACCGCCTGCGCGACTGGTTGATTAGCCGCCAGCGCTACTGGGGCAACCCCATCCCCGCCATCCACTGCCCGAAGTGCGGCGTCGTGCCCGTTCCCGAAGAGGACCTGCCCGTCATGCTGCCCAAGGACATCGATCTGGCGGCGGGCGAGACGCTGGCCACGCACGAGGAGTTCATCAACTGCACGTGCCCGAAGTGCGGCGGCCCGGCGCGGCGCGAGACCGACACCATGGACACGTTCACGTGCTCCAGCTGGTACTACCTGCGCTACACCGACCCGCACAACGACCAGCAGCCGTTCGACCCGGCCAAGGCCAACGCCTGGATGCCCGTTGACAAGTACATCGGCGGCATCGAGCACGCCATCCTGCACCTGCTGTACAGCCGTTTCTACACCAAGGCGCTGCGCGACATGGGGCTCGTGAACATCGACGAGCCGTTCCGGAACCTGCTCTGCCAGGGCATGGTGCTCGACGAGCACGGCGACGTGATGAGCAAGTCCAAGGGCAACGTCGTGTCGCCCGAGAAGATGATCGACGCGTACGGTGCCGACGCGGTGCGCGCGTACATCCTGTTCATGGCCCCGCCCGAGAAGGAGCTGCTGTGGAACGAGGACGGCCTGGCGGGCCTGTACAAGTTCCTCAACCGCGCCTGGCGCGTGGTGTGCGACCTGATGGCGCAGGCCGATGACGAGACGCTGTTCGAGAAGGCCGACGAGAAGAAGGCGGCCGCCGCGCGCAAGCAGCTCGTGCGCGAACGTCATCGTGTCGTGGGCAAGGTGACGGCCGATATCGAGCGAGACAACTTCAACACGGCCATCGCCGCCGTGATGGAGCTGGTCAACGCCGCAAGCGACTATCTGCACGTCGTGGCGCCCGATGCGCGTGCGGAGGGCGCAGACGATGCGGTGCTCGCGCGCGACGTGGCCGAGACCATCGTCAAGCTGCTGTCGCCCATCACGCCGCACTGGTCCGAGGAGCTGTGGTGCACGGTGCTCGGACACGAGCCGAGCATCCACGAGGAGCCGTGGCCGACGTTCGACCCCGAGAAGGCCAAGTCCGACGAGGTCGAGCTTGCCGTGCAGGTGAACGGCAAGGTGAAGGCCCGCATCACCGTGGCCGCCGACGAAGCCGAGGACGCGATCAAGCAGACCGCGCTCTCCGCTGTGAGCCACGCGCTCGAGGGCAAGGACGTGAAGAAGGTTATCGTGGTGAAGGGACGCCTGGTCAACATCGTGGCGAAGTAGGCGGACGGTCTGCGGCGGGGGAGTTGTCCTCGCATCATACGCATGCGCAGCGCGGCGCTCGGCGGTTCGGCCGGGCGCCGCGCTTTCGTTTCGGCGCGTTGGCTTGTCCGGGGAGCGCGGTTTGCTGGAGACGGATTTACGCCGCGTACGGCGAGCTTGTGAGCCCCTTCCCGCCATGCGCGGGGAGCGCGGTCTCGCCGTCTGCAGCTGCGGCGTCGCCTCCCTTTGCCATCAACTTGTTGTCAACACAACATCGTGCGGGAAACGCGATGCGGTATGCTGAATCCCTGATGGAGAGGGGAATGTATGCCGTATCACGTTGGCATCGATGCCGGTTCCAAAACAATCAAGGTCGTGGTGGTCGACGAGGCGGGGGCCGTCGTGCACTCGCTGTACCGCCGCCACCGTTCGGATATCCGCACGACGCTCGTGGACCTCTTGCATGACCTTAACTGGCGCTACGGCGACCTGGAGGGCCGCGTTGCGGTCACGGGGTCGGCCGGCATCGCGCTTGCCCAGGTCATGGGGCTGCCCTTCGTGCAGGAGGTCGTGGCGACCACCCAGGCCGTGAAGACGCGCTACCCGCAGGCGGACTGCGTCGTCGAGCTGGGCGGCGAGGATGCCAAGGTCATCTACCTCACCGGTGGGCTGGAGCAGCGCATGAACGCGACGTGCGCGGGCGGCACCGGCGGGTTCATCGACACCATCGCGCATATGATCGGATCGCGCACGCGCGACATCAGCCGGCTGGCTCTGGGCTCGAGTCGCATCTATCCCATCGCGTCGCGTTGCGCCGTGTTCGCCCAGAGCGACGTGCGCCCGCTGCTCAACGCCGGTGCGAAGAAGGCCGACATCGCGGCGAGCGTGCTCGAGGCGGTCGTGCAGCAGACGCTCGGCGGCCTGGCCTGCGGGCGGCCGATCCGCGGGACGGTCGTGTTTCTGGGCGGCCCCATCGAGAAGGTGCCGTACCTGGTGATGGCCTACCGGCGCGCGCTCGGGCTGGACGCGACGACGGGCATCAAGCCGCGCGACGCGCATCTGATGACGGCGTACGGCGCGGCGCTCCATGCCGGCGAGCTGGGCGGTGAGCCATTGCGCATCGGCGATCTGGAGCAGCAGGCGCGCGTGGCGCCCGAACCCGAGGACGATCTGGAGCACAAGCCGCCGCTGTTCGCGAACGACGACGAGCGGGCGGCGTTTCAGCGGTGCCATGCGGACGAGAAAGTGCCGCGTGGCCAGCTGAACGACGCCGAGGGGCCGCTGTATCTGGGCGTCGACGCCGGCTCCACCACGGTGAAGTGCGTGCTGATCGACGAGGCGGGCCGCATCGTCTACACGGACTATCGGCCGGTCAAAGGCGACGCGCTGGCATCGTGCTCGGACATGATGCGCGAGCTGTGGGGTGCGTTTCCCCGGTACCGGCGCTCGGGCCACGAGCCGGCGTACATCGCGCACGCCACCGCGACGGGCTACGGCGAGAACCTGCTGCGTGCGGGGCTCGGTATCGATTCGGGCATTGTGGAGACGACGGCGCACGTGCGGGCCGCCGCGGCGTTTCGGCCGGACGTGTCGTTCGTGCTGGACATCGGCGGGCAGGACATGAAGGCGCTCTGGGTGAACGAGGGCCAGGTGACCGACGCCGTTCTGAACGAGGCGTGCTCGAGCGGCTGCGGCAGCTTCGTCGAGGGAACGGCGCATTCGCTCGGCGTGTCGCCCACGACGTTCTCCGCGGAGGCGCTTGAGGCGAAACATCCGCTTGACCTGGGGACGAAGTGCACGGTGTTCATGACGTCGCGCGTGAGGCATGCGCAGAAGACGGGGGCTGCGCGCGGCGACATCGCGGCGGGCATCGCATACTCGGTGGTCGAGAACGCGCTGTACCGCATCATCGGGCGCAACCGCGCGGCGCAGATGGGCGACGTGGCCGTGGTGCAGGGCGGGACGTTCAAGTCCGATGCCGTGCTGCGCGCCTTCGAGAAGGTATCGGGCGTGCGCGTGGTGCGCCCCGACCTGGCGCATCTGATGGGCGCATGGGGCTGCGCGCTCGTGGCGCGGGACCGCGCGCATGCGCTCGCGCGCGAACAGGGGGTATCGCCGCGAAGCGGGCTTTTGAGCTCGGACGATATCCGCGCGCTTGCTCCCAAGAGGCGCGCTGTCCGGTGCGACGGCTGCTCCAACTCCTGCGCGCTGTCGGTGGTGGAGTTCGGCAATGGGCGGCGTTTCATCAGCGGGAACAAGTGCGCCCGGGCCGAGGAGCTGCTCGACCGGCGCGAGGGAGCGCAGGCGGCGCTGGCTTCGGCTCATGCGGCGGCTGCGCATGCGGGCGTGCCCAACGTGCTTGCTGCCGAACAGCGGCTCATCGCGAAGTTCGGCGACGCGGACGGGGAAGGGCCGCGCGCCGCATGCGTCGTGGGCATCATGAACGCGCTCAACCAGTACGAGAGCATGCCGTTCTGGCATACGCTCATCAACCGGCTCGGTTTCGCGGTGGCGGTGTCGCAGGCAACGCCGAAGGGCGCGCATGCGGGCTCATGCGCCGAGAGCATCCCGTCGGAGAGCGTGTGCCAGCCGGCGAAGCTTGTGCATGCGCGCTACTTCGACCTGATGGCAAAGGGCGCGCAGGTCGTGTTCATGCCGCGCTACGAGCGCGGAACGCGCTGCGCGGTGTCGTGCGAGTACGCCGACATCCTGCGCGACAACGCGCGGATGGTGGACGCCGCAGTGCCGCCGCTCGTGTCGCCGAGGATCACGAGCATCGACCCGTTCAAGCTGATGAAGCGCTCCGACGATGTGGATGCGCTGTTCGAGAGCCTGGCGGAGCTGGCTGCGCCGTTCGGGCCGCTTTCGCGCGACGAGTTCGACCGCGCGTTCGAAGGGGCGCTCGCCGCGCAGCGACGGTTTGAGCAGGCGGTCGAGCGCGCGAGCGACAGGGTGCTCGCCTGGGCGCATGAGAAGCCGGGGCGGCATGTGGTGGTCGTCGCAGGACGTCCGTACCACGTGGACGAGGCGCTCGTCCATGGCATCGACCAGGAGATCCAGCAGCTTGGCGTGGCCGTGGTGCCGCAGCTGGGCATGGCGCGCCGCATGCACGAGGCGCATGCCGAACGCGGGCTGTGGTCGGGGTCGAAGCATCTGCTCGCGCTGGCGTCGCTCGTTGCGGCCGATCCGGCGCTCGAGGTCGTGTTCCTGCGGTCGTTCGGGTGCCTCATCGACGCCGTGAGCGCCGACGAGGTGCGCGAGCGGTTCGTGGCGGCGGAGCGGCCCTTCACCGAGCTCAAGATCGACGACATCGAGGACACGGTGCACATCCGCATTCGCCTGCGCACGCTCGTGGAGGCGCTTGAGCGGCGCGATGCCGTTGCGGCAGAGGAAGCGGCAAGCGAAGCGGGCTCGGCAGCGGAGCAGGCGGATGGAACAGGCTTGGCTCCGAAGCACGCGGGGATCGCTGGTGAGGAAACGCGCCCCGCTGCAGGGCGCTTGAAGGCGGCAGGGGAACGGACGGAGACGGCGGGTGCCGCGCCCCTCGACATCTTCGCCGACGGCGGCATCAACGTACGCGACCTCGACCGGGCGCGTGCGCAGGCGACGTCGGATCTGTGCTTCACCGCGGCGGCGCTTGCCGCCCACGCGGCCAACGTGATTGACGTCCATTCCGCGGTGGAGCGCATCGCCGTGCCCGACGTATGCAAGGACTGCCTCGTCGGCGCACTGCCGTTTGAAGTCAAGCGCATGTGCGGACGCGTACCGGACATCGTCTGGACCGAGAGCCTCGGTGCGGAAGATTCGGCCGAGTCCCCGGAAGCGACCGATTCGGCGACGGGGGAGGGCGCGGGCCCGCTCGTCGGCATCGTCGGCAATCCGCTGCTCGTGTTCGATCCCTTCATGAACGACCGGCTCGTGACGCTGCTGCGAAGCCTCGGCTGTCGCGTTGTCATGCCCCAGCCCGAGAATCTCTATGTCGAGGACGTCCGCTATCTCGCACAGCTGGAAGCGTACGAGCGCGCCGGCGTGCGGCGCGTCATCTACGCGCAGAGCTTCGGATGCCTCAAGGGCCACGTGCAGGCACGCGGAGCGCTCCACGACCTGAAGCGCCGCTTCCCCGACATGACGGTTACGGTCATCGACTATGACCCCGAGTCGTCGGCGCTTAACCGCGAGAATCGGGTGCGCCTCGCCGTGTGGGGTGACGATGGGGATAGGGACGCCGCGCAGGCGTGACGCGTTGGATCGCGGGGAGCATGCGGCGCGTTCGCGACGGCGAAATTTCGTTGGCGGCTTGGCACGAATCGTTGCGAGCTTCCATCCTGTGAAGTAGGGGTCATTTTGGGCGAAAATGGCCAAATACCCAGTTTGCATGACAAAAAATGACGTGTCATGCGGATATTTCAGCGGTTTGCATGATAGGCAAAACCACAGGTGGGACGCATAATCGTCCCTGCATTGAGGACATGCGGCGCGCAGCAGTCGAAAATCGCTTGCATGACACTGCGCAAGCCGCAATCGCACGAAAACAAGAGCCGATGCACCCTCGAGCACCGGCACGAACGCCTTGAAGGAGGCAACATGAAAATCCTTGGTATGGGTCTTCCCGAGCTGATCATCATTCTGGTCGTCATTCTTCTGATCTTCGGCCCGAAGAACCTTCCAAAGCTCGGCAGCGCTCTTGGCAAGACGATGAGCAACCTGCGTGAGGGCATGAACTCCGGCAAGAAGAAGAAGGAAGCCGAAGAGGAAGCCGAGGCGGCTGAGGCCGACGACGACGCTCCCGCCGGCGAGATCGAGGGCGACGTCGAGAAGACCGAGGACGCTGAGGAGGCTCCCAAGAAGAAGGTCAAGAAGGTCGTGCGCAAGAAGGCAAGCGACGGCAAGAAGGAAGCCGAGCCGGCCGAGGCGTAAAGGCGCTGACATCTTACAGAGGCGAATCGCAAGGCGGTGGCCGCGCGGTGTTCGGGACATCCGGATGCTGCAGCGGCCACCGCTTTTCGTCTGTCGGACGGAGTTCAGCTGCAAGATCTTTTGAGCTGTGCAGGGCGGGGTCGCGAAAGCGGCCCCGTTTTTTCTTGGTCGAATCGATGGCTCAGAGCCGATTGTCTTTGGGTTCCGCGCTTCTGCGGCTCCGCACGTGCCAAGCGCCGGTGCACGCGCGCAGTCGTGCGTTATGCCCTTAATTGTCCGCCTCATGCCCGAGGCGTGCAGCCGCAGCGCCTCTGCGGCGGCTCCGCAGCAGCGCTTCGGCGGTTTCCCTGCGGCTCTGCGATGGCGATGGTTTGACGATGGCGCGGCTTTGCCGCGGCGGCCGTGGGGCGGCCATCTGCTACCATGGGCGTGCATGCCCCGCAGCGGCCGCACCCGATTTTCCCTTCGGCTTTTGCGCTCGCGCGCAGGGGCCAAACCATCGCGAGCGAGGGGAGGGACGGCCTGTGGCGCAACGGCGCATTGCTGACGATCTGTCGGCGCGACGCATCATCGGATTCGCCTGCAACCAGGGCTTCGTCTTCTTCCTGTTCTATATGGGCGCCAACCGGTTCATGCCCATCGGGACGTTTCCGTTCGAGCGCGCCGACCTGTTCTGCAGCCTTGCGTTCATGGTCGTGGGCTTCACGGTCATGCGCGTGGTGCCCATCCACGTGCGCGACGCGCTGTTCTCGCGTCCCCTTCTTTACGTGTATGCGGTGATCATCGCCGCGGGATCGCTCGTGTTCGATGCGTTTCCCCAGGCGGGGCCGTATTTGGTCATCCCCGAAGGCGCCATGATCGGCATACCCGTGGCGTTTCTCCTGACGGCGTGGGGCCGCACGTTCGGGCGAACGGGCACGAGCGTCGCCGTGTGCGAGGTGTTCATCGGCTCGCTCGTGGGCGCGCTCGTGTGCCTGGCGTTCTCCGTGATCGACTCGCAGTTCGCGCTGGTCGCGCTCCGCATCCTGCCGCTCGCGAGCGTCGTCAACATCGAAGTTCCCGCCTCGCGCGAACCCGCTGGGCGCACCGCGGCGGAGATCCCTTCGGAGACGGCGCGGCTGTCGCTCAAGATTCTCACCGGCACGACGATGTTCGGTCTGGCCATGGGCCTGCTCGAGACGTACAAAACCGACCCCGGCGCGGCGGCGGCGCCGCATTACGCCATGTCGATGCTTGTGTTTGGGGCGTTTCTCATCGGCAGCCTGTCGCTTTTGCTGTCCGACGGATTCGGGCGCGGCGCGTCACTCAACAAGGCGTATCGGCTTGCGATTTTCCTGTTCATGTTGGGCATCATGTGCGTGCCGTGGTCGCCCGTCGCCGATTCGGTCATGCCGGGCGAGTCATTCGCCTTGGCGGGCTATCTGGGACTCGAAGCGGTGCTCATCTCGCTGTTCATGATTCTGGCGCACGTTGCGGCGGTCGACGCGTCGGTCACGTTCTCGCTGGGGTTCTCGGCGCTGTTCGCAGGCGAGCTCTTGGGGTTGCTTCTGGCGAACGTCATCGACGCGTTCCAAGCAACGACGGCCACCCCGTATGGCGTCGTGGTGTTGGCGGGCACGCTTGCGCTGCTGTCGTACATCTTTCTGTTCACGGAGCGCGACTTCGACGAGCTGTCGGAAATCGCGACGGTCACCGACGCTTTCGAGGATACCTGTGCGGCCATCACGGAGCGCTACAAGCTGTCGAAGCGCGAGTCGGAGATTCTGGCGTACGCGCTGCGCGGCCGCACGAGCGAGCGCATCGCCTCCGAGCTCACCATCTCGAAGAGCACGGTCGAGACGCATCTGCGGCGCATCTACGGCAAGACCGGCGTGCACGGACGGCAGGAGCTGCTCGATCTGGGCGAGGCGACGACGAAGGAGCTTGCGCAGCACGCCCATGTGTAAGGCCTGGCTGCGCGATGTGCGGGCGGGCACGTGCTGCGTGGGGTGGCGCGTGATGCAGAAGGACGCGAGCGTTGCGCTCGCACATGAGACTTTGGCTCGTAAGCTGCAAGGGTCTGCCGCTTGCGCAACGTAACGAGGGCGTCCTATGCGAGCGCCGTAGGCTCGAACCCGAGCTCGTGCCGCGGGCGCTAGAGCGAGCTCAACAGCGATGCCGACGAAGACGAGGTCGGTTCCAGGTTGCCGTTCGAGTTCCCCGCGAAGTCCGCGGGCTCGTGCAGCAGCGTCTTGAAGAAATCCTTCGTGCGCGCGGGAATCTCGCGCAGTTCGTAGTACGTTGAGTCGCTGTACGAGCCACGGTCGGCGGGCACGCCCACGGCGTCGATGCCGAGCCCGCGCGCCGAGTAGAGCGCACGCGGCAGGTGGTAGCGCTGAGTCACGATGCAGGCGCTGTCGATGCCGAACTCGGACACGGCACGGTACATGCTGTCGTAGGTGGCGATTCCGGCGAGGTCGCAGACGACGCTATCATTCGGGATTCCGCTGTTCACCAGGTACTTCTTCATAGCGAGCGACTCGTTGTAGGTCACGTTGTCGCCCGAGACGATGACGGTGTCGGACACGCCGTCGAAGTAGAGCTGCGCGGCGGTGTCGAGTCGGTCGCGCAGGATGGGCGAGGGCGTGCCGTCGGGCAGGACCGACGCGCCCAGCACGATGATGGCGTCGTAGCGGGACGAGCTCGCCTGGTCTTCGTCGATGATCAACGAGGCGGTGGTGGCCAACACGACGGCGTTGCTGATGGCGAAGACGGCGGCGACGAGCACGATGAGCGTGCCGATGAACTTCAGCAGGTGCTTCATGCTTCGGGCCTCCTTCTCGTCGTAGTCGCGCAGCGCTGCAGGCGCGTGGGCGCCTGCAGTTTCTTGCGTGCGGTCTGGTGATTTTCATGTGCGAGCCGGCATGCGGCGCATGCGGTTGCAGGGGACGCCGCCGGGCGGCGTGACGCTGCGCGCGATGGGATGCGGCAGCGCGGTGACGCGTTGATCCGTTCGGATGCGAATCGCGTATTCGAAAGCTTACTTGATGGTGCTGCGCGCGGACGACACGTGTGCCGCTTCTCCATGCAACAAGCTTGCGGGCCGTTCGGGTGGAGCTCGTGCGTGGTCGGGACGAGACGGGGCGCGCCGCCGCGTACATACGGAAGGCTCCGGCATGCGGCGACCGCGGCGGGTGCAGGTACGGGGTGTGACGGGGCGTGCTGCCGCATGTGTATGGGGCTCCGACATGCGGCGACCGCGGCGGGCGATCGCCTTCGGCGCGCGGTGTTGCATGCGCGCCATTGTCGCATGCGTGCCGTCGAATTTTCCAAGGTGGACAACGGAAAACGCAAGCCGGCAGCAGGCGATGGGCTGCGTGCACGGCGAGCGCATCAGCGAAAGCGGGGAAATGGAAAGCGGGCCAGGAAAGCTCCTGGCCCGCTGCTGTTCGTGGTGGTCGGCGAGGGATTTGAACCCCCGACCTTGTGCTTGTAAGGCACCTGCGCTCCCGCTGCGCCAGCCGACCGATTTCCCGTTTCGGGGACACTCATTGTGGCACACAACCGGCGCGTTGGCAACGCCGAGCCCGAACGGAGCAGCGGCCGACGATGCTGGCAGCTTGGTTGCGAAATGACGATTGTTGCTGTCTGCGGGGCGGCGTGTGCTGGTGGTCGGCGGTGTCTGCGAGGCATCCGTGGCGGTCGGGGCATCAGCGTTACGGCAGGGCGGTGACCGACGGACGGCGGCAGAGGCGCGCTGCGGGCGATGGGAGAGGAGCCGCGCGGCGGCGAAACGGCGACGGCGGTAGGGCGATTGCCGCTGCGCAGGCGGGCGCATGGGCGGATTTCCGAAGGCGCGCGAACGGTGCCGGTGATGAATTCCATCCCCATACTGCCGTGTGTCGAAGGGCGCGCGAGACGGGCGGACTGCGAGGGCCGCGTGCGCTCGAACGTATGCGCGGCGGGGCTGCTGCCGGGAGGAACATGCCGCGGGCATCCCGCGATGCGCTCGGCTGTGGTTGCGCTGCGGGCGGTTCGCATGCGGATACGGCGTATCGGATGCCCTTCGACCGAACGGCGGCGGGCATGGTCGAGCTCGTCGAGCTGACTGCAACGGCTTGCGTCGCCCTTCGGTCGGACGGAGGCGGGGCCTGGTCGCATGGAAGTTGGAACGGGGGTCGCACATGAGACGAAAGCACATGACGGCGGTTGCCGTGGCGAGCGGCATTCTCTGCGCCGTGTGCGTGGGGGCGTTCATGCTCGGCCTGCAGGGCAAAACGGAGGCCGATCGGGCCGAGGCCCTTTCCCGCTATGGCGGGGAACAGGTGCAGGTTTGCGTTGCGACGCGCAACATCGCCGCAGGTGAGAAGGTCGATGCAAACGCGATACAGACGAAGCTGTGGGTGAGCGACCTCCTGCCCGACCGGGCGGTTTCCGACCGCGCCGCCATCGAGGGCGAAACGGCGACGTCGCCGATCATGAAGGGCGAGGTGTTCACGGAGGGGCGGTTCGACGCGACAACGCCTGCGACGGCGCTCGACGTGCCTGTCGGCCGGTCGGCCGTGAGCGTTCCGGTGAAGACGGCGCAGGCGGTGGGCGGTGCGCTGGAGGCAGGTATGACCGTCGATCTGTACGCGGCAGGGGCGACGCAGACGGCCGTGGTCGCGCGCGGCGCTCTCGTTCTGGCCACGTCATCTTCGTCGGGGCGAGCGACCGACCAGCTTTGGGTGACGCTCGCCGTGGAGCCGAGCGCCGTCGAGCAGGTGGTGGCGGCAACGCAGAGCTCAGAGCTGTGCGTCGTCGTGCCGGGTGCGAGCGCATCCGACGCGGCGGGGTCGGCTGGCGCTGTGAGCGCTGCGGACAAGGGCGGCACGCAGAGTTCGGCGAGCTCGTCTGCGGCTGCTCGAGACTCATCGGAGGCGTCGTCGGGCTCGCGGGCAAACGCGAGCGCAAGTTCAGGTTCGAGTTCAGGCTCGGCAGCAAGTTCGTCTGCGGTTTCTTCGGGAGGTGAGGAACGATGAGCGAAGACGCGCGCGTTCTGCTCTGCGTCGACGAGATGTCCGGCGCCCTTCCGTACGCCATCGGCCTCGACGGCGAGGACCTCGATTCCCAAAGCTGGCTGCTCGTGGAGACGGATGCGCTGCGGGCACGCTCGGCTGCCCGCGCGCATGCGGGGCTGTCGGAGGTGTGGGTGGTGTCCACCGACGACGTCGAGCCCATCAACCTGGCGGCAGCGCTCAAAGGCGATAGGCCCGACCTGCGGGTATGTCTCGTGGACGACGAGGCGGGCGGTTCGCTGCGCAGCCGCGCTTACAATGCGCGGGTCGACTTCCTGATGAACGGCAGGCAGTTCGTGAAACGCTATGCCGATGCGAAACGTGCGCTCGGCAGTGGGAGCGTTCGCGTGCGCGAACAGGCAGGCGAGGGGCGAGCGGCAGGCCGCAAGGCGGGCGCAACCGCGCCGATGCCGCGCGTTCCCGCAGATGATGTGCGTGCGGCCTGCCGACAGCCGGAAGGGTTCGAACCGAAGCCGTCCCGGGCCGAGGAGCCGACCGGCAGCCGGGGAGCGACGGGTGCGCTCGCGCTGGGCGCTGACGCGCTGCAGCCCGCGGGTGGAGCGGCTGCGCGTCCCTGCGCGGCGAGCGCATCCGCTGCGGCGGGCGGCACACGTGCCGTTTTCGGTGCTGCGCAAGCGGGTCGCGACGCATACCTGCTCCCCATCCTCAGCGGCAGCGGCGGCGCGGGCAAGAGCACCATCGCGGCGCTTGCGGCGGTGCTCGCCCAGCAGCGGGGCCTGCGCACGCTGCTTCTCGACTTCGATCTGCAGTTCGGCGACATGGCGTTTCTGCTCGGGGTGGACGACGCGCTGGGTATTGACGAGCTGCTCTCCCAGCCGGGTGCGGCGGCGTCGCTGCACGGCGAGGACGGGCTGCCGGCGCTGCTTGCAGCACCGGCTCGGCTCGAACGCGCCGACGAGGTGGCGCGCGAGCTGCCGCAGCTGCTCGACGTGGTGCTGCCGTGCTTCGACCTGGTCATCGCCAACACGGGGTCGGTTTGGGGTGACCACCACGCAGGCTTGCTCGAACGCTGCACGGGGGCGCTGTTCGTGGTCGACCAGCGCACGACGTCAGTGCGCGCCTGCCAGCATGCGCTCGAGCTGTGCGCGCGCTGCGGCATCGCCACCGGCTCGTTCAAGTTCGCGATCAACCGCTGTTCGAAGTCTGCGCTGTTCACCTCGATCGATGTGTCATGCGCGCTTCAGGGAGCCGACGTGGTCGAGCTGCGCGACGGCGGCCGCGAACTCGAGGACTATCTCGGGGGCGGGCAGGTGCGCGAGTACTTGGAGCTGGACACGCCGTTCGCACGCGATGTGGACCACCTGCTCCAGGATATGGTGCCGGGATACCGCGAGCGGAGCGGCGGCGAGGACGAGCGCGGCAGAAGGCGCAGGAAGCGGAGCCGCGGAAGGCGCAGGAGCGCCGAACGCAAGGAGGAGCTATGACGTTGATGGAGCGCGTGCGGGCGGCGGGCAACGCCGACTGCGAGGACGAGCGGCCCGAAGCGGCGGAGCTTGCGGCGCTGCGCGCGCAGGTTCAGGAGCTCGTCTCCGTCGATGACCTGGCGCTTCAGGCGCGTGACAACCCCGAGAAGGCGCGAAACGAGGTGAAGAGCGCCTGCCGGCGCGCGTTCGAGGACGCGTCGTGGTCGTTCACGAGCGACGTGCGCAGGCGAGCGCTCGTCAGCCGGCTGCTCGATTCGGTGTTCGGCTTCGGCGTGCTCGAAGACCTGCTTGGCGACCCGACCGTGACCGAGATCATGGTGAACGGGCCGGCGCGCATCTTCGTGGAGCGCGAGGGCGCGCTTGAGCTGACGGACCGGCGGTTTTCGAGCGAAGGGGAGCTGCGCTCGCTCGTGGACCGGATGCTCGGCCCGCTCGGGCGACGGGTCGACGAGGCCTCGCCCATGGTGAGCGCGCGCCTGCCCGCGGGGCATCGCGTCAACGTCGTGGTACCGCCTGTAGCGCTGGCGGGAATCGTCATGACCATCAGGAAGTTTCCCGAGCGGGTTCTCACGCTGGCGGATTTGGAAGCGCGCGGGACGCTCGATTCTGGCCTGCGGACATTTCTTGGCTGGGTGGTTCGCGCGCGGCGCAGCCTTGCCGTGAGCGGCGGAACCGGTGCGGGCAAGACGACGCTTTTGAACGCGCTTTCATGCGAGATTCCCCACGACGAGCGCATCATCACGATCGAAGATTCGGCTGAGCTGCGATTTCTCGAGCATCCCCACGTGGTGGGCCTGGAAGCGCGCGACCGCAACGCCGAGGGGCTGGGCGAGGTGACCATCCGCGATCTGGTGACGAACGCCCTGCGCATGCGACCCGACCGGATCATCGTGGGCGAGTGCCGCGGGGCTGAGGCGCTCGACATGCTGCAGGCGATGAACACCGGACATGAGGGGTCGCTGACCACGCTGCATGCCAACGCGCCGGCTGAAGCGGTCGCCCGTCTGACGACGATGGTCCGGTACGACGCCGATCTGCCGGTCGACGTCATCGAAGCGAACATCGCGAGCGCCATCGACGTGGTCGTGCAGATGCAGCGCACCGGTGACGGGCGACGGCTCGTATCGGAGGTCGCAACGCTCGCATTCGACCGCGACCTGCGACGATGCCAGGCGCAAACGCTGTACCGGCGCCGACCCGACGAGCCGTCGGGCGCGTGGTTCGGCGGCGAGCGGCTGCTTAAGGGGTTCGTGGAGCGCGGTGCGGCGACGGCGGAGGAGGTGCAACGGTGGATGCGACGACGGTGTGCGCCGTCTGTGGCGTGACGGCTGCGTTCGGGACGGGGGCGGCTGCCGCTCAGCTGCTCGGCGGCCCTCGGCGGAGTGCGGGGGCTTCATCGCTCGCGCGCTCATTCAGGCGGGGTGTGCCGGTCTTTCTGCCGTTGGCGCGTCGGATCATTGCGCGCCCGGCGTGCGGAAAGCTTGCAGACGAGGCAGTGGCGGAGCTTGCGGAGCGGGGGTACGCCACGACCGCGGCTGCGGCGGCATCGGTGTTCTTCGCGGCATCGCTCGCGATTGCGGCGGTCGGCGCCGTGGTTGCGGGGAGCGCCGCGGTCGCTGCTGCTGCTCTCATCTGCGTTTTCGCCATCGCGGCGGTGGTGCTCGGGCATCGGGCCGACGTGCGACGCGGGGCCGTGCACGACGCCGTGCCGGCCGTTCTGTCGTCGATGTCGTCATGCTTCGACGCAGGGCTCACGTTGATGCAGACGTTCCTGCAGGTCGCAGACGATGCGCCCGAACCGCTCGCGGGCACGTTCGCGAAGGCGGCGCACCTGCTGCAGACGGGCGGATCGACGCGCGATGCGCTTGCGCTCATCAAACGCGAAGCCGGGGCGGCGGAGCTCTCGTTCGTCGCGGCGGCGCTCGACGTGCAGCATCAGACGGGCGGCGCGATGGGAAAGGTGGTCGATTCGGCGGCTGAGGCGGCGAAGGACGAGGTCGATATCAAGCGAACGCTGCGGGTTCAGACCGCCCAGGCCAAGCTGTCCGCGCGCGTGGTGACTGTCGTGCCATTCGTGATGCTCGCGGTGTTCACGCTGGTGAGTCCCGGGTTTCTCGACCCGTTCCTATCGGGTCCGGCGGGGTTCGCCCTGCTCGTCTGCGCAGTCGCCATGCAGGCGGGCGGCATCGTGCTCGTGCATCGGGCGCTCGCGGTTGAGGGAGCGTCGTGATGGGCGGGCCGGGGATGCTCGGTGCGCTGGCTATCCTGGCGGTTGCGTTCGCCCTGGTCGCCGGCGTGGAGGCTGCTCGGGCTGCGGGGTTGTTCCGCCAGGGGCGCGCGGTGCGCGGTGAGGCGAACGCGCGGGTGGGCGGTGCGACCGCGTCGCCCCTGCCGCGCGATGCGGTGGAACGTTATCTCGCGCGTCTGACGCTGCGGCTGTCGTCGCGTCCGCCTGCGCGTTCGGCATCGCGGCGCAGGGCGCGCGGGCGCGAAGGAAGATCGCGGAGGTTCTACCGCTCCCACGCCGTTCGTGCGGGCATGAGCGAAACGGTATCCGAACAGGCGTTTTGCGAAGGGTCGGTGCGGCTTTCCGTGCTGGTCGGCGTTGCGGGCGCCGTGGTCGGCAGCGTGTTCTCCACACCGCTTGCGGCAACGCTCGGAACCGTCGGGGCCGTGCTGGGGTGGACGGCGCCGAAGCGGCTGTTCACGCGCGCGGAAGCGGCGCGGGCGCGCGAGGCGGAGCGGCATCTGTCCGAGATGCTCGAGACGATCGCGCTCGGTCTGCGCAGCGGCCTGTCGTTCGACCAGAGCTTCGCGCTGTACGGCGCGCATTTCGACGCACCGTTCGCGCAGGCGTGCGCCTCGGCGTATCGCTCCTGGTCGTTGGGGCTGATGACACGCGAGCAGGCCCTGCGCGGGCTGGCGGATTCGTATGCCTGCGCCCGCCTTGAGCGCGTGGTCACGGATGTTGTGCGGTCGCTGAGGTTCGGCACGGCGATCGCCTCGCGACTGGAGGACGAGGCGGCCGACGCACGTGCCGCGTACCGCGCCGAGGTGGAGGAACGGGTTGCGCGGGCGCCGGTCAAGATGATGCTGCCCACGGGGACGCTCATCTTGCCGGCGATGCTGCTGCTCGTCCTAGGCCCGGTCCTGCTCGAGCTGGTGAACGGGTTCTGACGAGCGGAGATGCTGATGGAAAGGGGTGTGCGGCGATGCGCACGCCGAATGCACGAAGGAGAGTGGAACATGAATGCGGCAACGAGAACGATACGTCGGTGGGAATACCAGAGCGCGCGCGTGGCGGCGGCGCTGCGCGTGCGGATGCGCCAGGCGCTGCGGCGCGAGAGTGGCCAGGGAACGACGGAGTACGCCATCCTGGTCGGCGTGCTCGTGGTGATCGCCATCGTCGCGATCACGCTGTTCAAGCCCAAGATCCAGCAGCTTTGGGATGCGATTGCAAGCGGCATCAACGGACTGTAGGCGAAAGCGCGCAGTCGACGGTCGAGTTCGCGCTTGTCACGGCGGCGTTTCTGGCGGTGACGCTCGGGTTGGGGGCGCTCATGCGGTTTGCCTCGGGAGGCGACCTCGTGTACCACGCCCTCATCTGCGCGTCGCATCACATCCAGATGGTTGCACCGACGACGCTGGTCGACGTGTTTCTGTACTGAAATCGCCAGTCTCCCGGGGCGTCCGGCACGCGGTTTCCGGGGACGGGCCTCGCGCTCGCTTTCGCTTCCGGGACGCATTGCTCGCGAACTCGCTCGCGCCGACCTGCGAGTCCCCCGGGCGGCCGGAACGCAGGTTCCGGGGCTGGCTTCGCACCCGCTCATGCTTACAGGGCGCATTGCCCGCGAACTCGCTCGCTTCGCTCGCTCAGACACGCGGGCAAGGGCATGCGCCCTTCCAGCATGAGCTGCTCAGCATGCCCCGGAACCTGCGTTCCGGCCGCTTGAGCTGAGCTTTTTCCACCTGAGTTCGCGTGCAAGGGCATGCGCCCCTCCGGCATGAGCTGCTCGGGACGCCCCGGGAACCGCGTGCCGGACGCTGGGTGCTGCGGTTTCTTTTGGGCGCTGACTTGAGCGTGCCTGCGAGGTGATCTTCGCTGCGTGCGTTCTGGAACGTGCGCTCGTTGCGATTGCGTGAAGGGGCAGGTGAGCGGGTGCACATTTGACGGGAGCTGGTCGGATCGTTCTTGGAGCGGTCGGTGGGCGGTGAGCTCTTTGCAGTATCGCCTAGGCGGTTTTGATGCGTGCGCTTTGTTTTGGCGTGCTGTTCAAATCGGGGAGGAGGAGTCGATGGTAAGCAGGCGGTTCGCGTGGGGGCGGGTGCGTTGCGGGCTTGTTCGGGATGCTGCGTGGGCGGATGCGGGGCAGGGGACTGTTGAGGCTGCGTTCGTGCTCCCGGTCCTGCTCATCGCGTTGTTGCTGCTCATCCAGCCCGGCATCCTCCTGTACGACCGCATCGTGATGGAGAACGCGGCTGCCGAGGGGTGTCGCCTGCTCGCCACGAAGACCGATGCGTTCGGCGATGCCGACGGCAGCTGCGAGGCGTTCGTGCGCCATCGGCTGGCGGCGATTCCCCCGGTCGATTGCTTCCACATGCACGATGGCGGCTGCACCTGGGATATCGCGATGAACGGCGGCGAGAAGTCGAAGAAGGTCACGGTGGCCATCTCGACCAAGGTGAAGCCGTTGCCCCTGTTCGACGGCGGGGCGACGCTTGCGGGGCTCGTCGATGGCGACGGCGCGCTCACTGTGAAGGTGGAACGCTCGATGCCGACGCAGCCGGATTGGGTGGCGGACGTCAAGGGCGGCAAGAATCCGAAATCGTGGATCGGGGCGTGGTGAGCGTGTTCGGAAGCGCAAAGGGGCATGCCCCTGGAGGCGTTGGCATGCGCGCGGTGCAAGACGCGGCCTGCCACGCAACCGGAGGTTCTGGCGAGCACGCTGCGGGAAGCGGTTGCAAGCACAGGGGAGCTTGTGCGGAAGGGCGCGCGCCGATAGGCACGCGTGGGCGCTCAGCGCGAAACGAGGCTGATTCGGAGACGATTTGCGCAGGTGAACGCTCGGCAAACGCCTCGCGCGATCTGTTTCGCGATGAGGCGGGCCTGACGACGACCAGCATGGTGCTGGCCCTGCTCGTCTCGCTCGCGCTCATATTCTCGTCGGCCCAGGTCTACCGCGTGAACTCGCTGTCGGCCGAGGTGCAGGACGTCGCAGACGCCGCGGCGCTGTCGGCCGAAAGCCAGGTCGGCGAGTTCATGATCGCCGCGCGTTTCTGCGATGCCGTGTCGCTCACGTTGTCGCTCACGGGCATTGCAGCGACCGGCATCGGCATCGTCGCGCTGTGTGTCCCGCCGATTTCCCCTGTTGGGAAGGCGCTCGTCGAGGCAGGGCAGCGCACGCTGCAGGCGCGGGACGCCTTCGCCCAGCGTGCGTGCGACGTGCTCAACGCCCTGCAGAAGGCGCTGCCGTACTACGCGGCGGCATGCGCGGCGAACGTCGCGGCGGCCAACAACGAGATGTCGCAGGGATCGCACTACGTCGGCGCCGCTGTGCTCGTGCCGCTCGAAGGCAAGACGCTCAAGGTGAAGGGCGCGCCCGCGTCGGCAACGCTTGCCGATGACGCTGTCGCGCGGAAAGACGAGATCGCCGACGCTGCCAAGCGCGCCGAAGAGGCGTGCGAGCAGGTGGAAGAGGCGAAGCTGCGCGGGTTCATGCGCGATTGCGGCGATGCGCCGGCGTACTGCATGGCGGAGCGGGCGGAGACGCTCGCAGGGCTTTCGGGCAGCGCGAACCCGCAGTACACGAGCGTCGACGCCTGGTCGTTCTCGGTGCCGCTCGCCCGCGCGCAAGCGTATTACGCGGCCCGCCTGTCCCAGGAGGCGCCCGTGGGCGAAGGCTCTGCGGAGCAGGCGCGTTCGGAGTTGCGGCGTGTGTTCTATCGCTATGCGTCGGACCAGGTCGCACAGGGGTATGTTCACGATGACGGCGGATCGTTCGAGGCGTACTTCCCGCGGCTGCCCCGCAACACGGCGGAGATGCGCGACACAACCCTCTACACGGATCAGACCTTCCCGCTGTCGCAGTCGGAAGATGGCGAGCCGATGCTCCACGCGTGGGCGGGATGCGCTGGCTGCAGCTCCGTCGCGGGCGCTGGGACGCTCGCCCAGGCGGAGGCGGACGGATACGCGATCTGCCCCGTGTGCGGGTTCGATGCGGCCAGCCTGGGAAGCGTCGCGGCGGCTTCGTCGTCCATCGACAACGGGTTCGAATACCACTACGACGCGGTCGCCCAGGCGGCCGAGGATTACGAGGGCGCACGTCGTACGGCGGACGAGCAGAAAGCGCAGGCCACCAAGAGCACGAGCGGGCTGTTCGACCTGATGAAGGAAGCGCTTTCCGAATGTGCGGGCAAGCGCATCAAGGCACAGCCGCCTGGGCACGACGGGGCGGTCGCCTTCGTTGTGAACGCGGCGAACCAAGAGCCTCAGACCGGGTTCGAAAACAGGTTCGTCGAATCAAAGGGATTTTTGGGACCGCGTGCGGCGGTAGCGGGAGCGACGCTGGTCGATGAGGGCTCGGACGACGACGGCAACGTCATCACCTCGATGCTCGACGGCATCCGCGCGGACGGCGGGGCGGCAACGCAGGCGGCTGACGTGGTGCTCAGCCTGTGGACGGGCTTTCTGACCGCGTACGCCGATGGGCAGAAATCGCTCGAGGAAACTATCGAGAAGACGCTCAACCGCATACCGACACGCAGCAAGAGCGGCATCGGCACGCAGGCGTCGAAGAAGCTGAAGAAGGCCATCAAGGACGTGAACCTCGATCCGGCCAACCTCGGCTCGCTCAAGCCGGTGCTCGTGAACTCAGGGCATGTCGCAAGCAAGGACAAAGGGGATTTCGCACAGCGGTATATCCAGGTGAAAGGCCAGGTAGCGGCTCATCCGATGGCGTCGACCGACCTGTTCTCGGCGCTGTTGGACAACTTCCACGTCCAGGCGGACACGGACATCGACAGCATCAAGGACAAGATCGACATCGCAACCATCGACATCTTCGGCACGGGCGACGCGACGGTGACCATCTCCATTCCGCTGCCCGAGGATACGAAGCCGCGTCTGCACGGCATGGCGGACGACGTCTTCGCCGAGCTGAAACGCTACCACTACGAGATTTCGGGGGAGCGGCCATGGGAATAGAAAGCGGTCGGGCCGGTGTGCGGGCGCCGGGCGAATCGGGCCAGACGATGGACGAATCGGGGCAGATGACGGTCGAGCTTGCCGTGGTGTTTCCGGTGATGATCGTCGTCGCCGTGATCACCGTCAACGCGCTGCTGTTCTTCTCGCAGTGCGCGGCGTTCGACCGCGTCGCGCGCGAGTCGGTGCGCATCTACGCCACCGCGCCCGCTCACGGCGAGGACGCCTCGGCATGCGAGGGCAAGGTGCGCGAGACACTCGAGCGGCAGTTTGACGAAGAGTACCTGGCGGTGGGGGTTACATCTGAAGAAGCAGGCCTTGACCTGCGACGATACACTGCCGAACTCACGTTTTCCCCCACGCTTTTCGGAAGGGGGTTGCGTGACGAGGTGTTCGGTGTGGCTTTGCCGCACCTCACGCATCGCGCGGTGTATCTCGTCGACACCTACAAGCCGGGGGTGGTGGTGTGAGCGCGCAGGGCAAACGGAAGGGGGCGGCGGGCGATCGGCGATTCTCGGCGACACGCCGGCTGCGCAGGCTCGCGCCTGCAGCGCGTCGAAAACGCAATCTGGCCCCGGCGGTGCGCCAGCCGTGCGATTCCGTGCCGGCAGTGCATCGGCTATGCGAGCTGGAGCCGACAGCGAGCCCGTTGCGCGAATCTGCGCCGGATGCGCGCCGTATGTGTGGTCCCGCGTCCGCCGCGCGGCGCAAGCGCGGACCTGCGCGGATTGCGCGCCGGCGCCTTGCGCGGGCGGTAGTCATCGTCGTCGTGCTGGTCGGGGTCGTCGTTGTGGCAGGGGCGGTCGAATCGGCAGATTCGCAGCCAGTCTCGTCCGCCGGCGCCGGGGGCGCCTCGCTTGGCGCGGCGTGGCAACAGCAGCTTCCGGACATGGTGGATGCGGGAAAGCGGGCGTACGAGGCGGGCTCCGCAGACGCTGCGCTCGCCCGTGCAGGCGTCGATGGTGGGGGCAGTGGTACCGGCGCTGGTGCGGCGACGCTTCCGGAATCCTATCGGCAGGCCATCGCGATTCCCGTGGACGCGCAGGAGGTCCACGCAACCGACGATTGCTCGGTTGTCGGGTTCTGGGTGCCTGTCGCGCCGGAAGAGGCGAGTGCCGCATTTGCTGCGGAAATGGAGTTGCGCGGATGGACGAGCGTGCCCTTGGGGGATGTGCCCGGTTGGACGTTCGTAGGGGGCGCTGGCGAGCAGTCATGGGCGTTTACCCAGTTCACGAGCGTTGCGGAGGGAACGAGCGCCGTTGTCGTGGCGGCGGGATTGGAGGATGTCGATGGGTAAGGTCGATGCGGCGGTCGCACCGGTTGCGGCAGAATCGTCCAAGGCGCTTCGGCGAACGGCTGAATCGCCGGCGAGCGAAACGGCGGTTCGCAAACCGCCGATAAACGGTGCGGGTGGCACGCTCGCTCCCATGCGAGCGGCGTCGCCGTCGATGCCGCTGCGCATCGCCGGCTCGCGGCGCGAACGGCTCGTCGGCTTGCTGCATGCGACGCACGAGGCGGGGCTGCTCATGCTCTGCCCCTGCCGCGACATCCACACCGTGGGCATGAGCTACTCGATCGACGTGGCTTTCGTCGACGAGGAAGGGACGGTCGTCGCGGCGTATCGCAGCGTCCCGCCGGGCAGGCGCCTGCGCTGTCGGAGGGCGATTGTCGTTTTCGAGCGTTTGACCTGCGGAAAGCCCTGGTACGAAGCAGGTGACCGGGTGTTCGTCTGCCCTTCGCCCCCACCATCGCCAGACGACTTTCCGATGCGAACCAGGCCGGCGGCAGCGCCCGAAACGCGGCACGAACAGCCCGAAGGGCAGAAGGCGTCCTCTGACCGCCTTCCCGGAACAGCGGCGCATCGACGTCTTGCGGTGAAGGGCGGATTCGTGTCCCCGCCCAGCGGCACGCCCATGCAACACCGACGAAAGGGACCGTCCGCGGGGCCATCCGCGCGCAAGAGACCGGGCGTGGTGACGCCTGCACCTGCGTCCGCCCCGCATCACGCACACGCATTGAAATACGCCCGCACGCAGAAGCGCGCCTGACACCTCGTTCTTGAGAGGAGCGATCATCGATGAAAACCTGTCCGGTCTGCCATGCGTCGACGTTCGACGACGCGAAGGTCTGCTACGGATGCATGCACCGATTCGACGAAGAGGATTCCCGGGGGCATGTCGGCGGAAACGGAATGTCCTCACTGAGGGATGCCCCTAGCGAGAAGGACCCCCCACCTGCGCTTCCGCTGGCTGAACCTCCGACAGCGGTACGTCCCGATTGGATGCAGCGAGAGGCGAGGCGGCTTCCAGAAGAGCGCCATGCGGCGGACTCGTCTTCGGCGCAACGTCCTGCTTCCGAGCAACTTTCGCCGCGACGAGGTTCCGCTGCGCAAGCTGCCGAGAGCAAGGGCCCGGCCGAGCAATCTTCGGTAGAACGCATCGCTACGGAGCACTCTTTGCCGGCGTGCTCTGGGCCAGAGCGAACAGCGGAGCGCGCAACAAAGCCTCGACCTGCGGCGATGTGCTCTGGGCCAGTGCGAACGGTGGAGCATGCAACAGAACCACGACCTGCGATGACGTCCTTTGTCGAGTCGCATGAAGACAATCGTTCCACGCCGCGCGAGACGGAAGCACCCGTCTCGCCCTGCGCGTTCAGCATCGCATTCGAGCCGGTGATGGATGCGTCGGGGGCGGTGTCGTGGCGCTGCACGATAACGCCTGGCGTGTATCCACGGGCCGCCAGCGCCGTTCTGCTATCGGATTCATCCCCGCGAGCGTGGGAAGGCGGCGACGGAAGAAATGCGAATGGCGCTGCGGCGCTGTCGAACCTGTGCCAGCAGACGTGGGACGTTGATGCGGGATGGGATGTCGACGTGCGGCATGCGCAAGCGGTCTGAACGAGCCATGCTTGGATATCTGACCAGCGATGTTGCCGTGGAGGCAGGGGCTTGCGCCGTGCAAGCCGAAGGTGTTGGCGTCGTGCTTCTGATCGCCTGGCTCTTGCTTGCAGAGGTGCTTGCCTCTCGATTTGGCGCGTGGGCGGAACGGCGATGCATGGCTCGTGCCGCCCACGCGGCTTCTGACGATGCGCGGTCGGGCGATGGTTCGGTTGAGAATAAATCCGGGAATCCGGGTGAAGGCTCTGATAGGAGCCAGGCCGAAAGCCCCGCCGAAACCTCAGTTGGGAGTCAGGCCGATGCTCCGGCGGGGAATTCTGCTCGCAATGGACTCAGGGCTTCGGCGTGGAATTCGGCTTTCGACGGAGTTGGGAGTTCGGAGGGGAATTCTGCACTCAACGGATTCGGGGATTCGATCGTGGATTCAATCGGGGATTCGGCCCTCAGCAGAGACGCGTATTCGGTTGAGGGAGAAAACGCGTACGCGATTGAATCTTCGATTCTCCGCCGAGCCGAAGAAGCAGCTCCGGGTTCGGCTGTCGGTCGAAGCGGAGGCTCTGTCGAGGAGCTCGTGGGCGGTATGCGGCATCGGAACCTGACGAATCCGTGGCGCATCGCGGCCTGCGCGGCTGCGGGCGTTATCGGCGTGTGGACGCTGGCGTGGGGTGATTCTCTCATGGCGGCGGGACTTGCGCTTGCGGTGGTTCTCGTCATGGCGGAAGCGGTGCGCTGCGATGTGGCGCACCGCTTGGTGCCGCGCGAGCTCTGCGCGCTCATGGCGGTGGCTGGCGGAGCGTTCCAGCTGCTCGCGTTCGGATGGGCCACTTTCGCGGGCGCGCTCGTCTTCGCCGCATGCGCCATCGCGTTGTGCTGCGCGCTGTCTTTCCTCGTTCGTCGTTTGTCGGACGAAGAAGCGACGCCGCCGCTTGGAGGAGGTGATGTGCGCTGCATAGGCGCAATTGCTATTGCAACGGGAAGGGGCGCGTTTCTCGCGCTTAGCGCGGGTGCCATCGCGGCAGCCCTGTTCTGCACGGTGCGATTCGTCGTGCGCAGCCCGAACCGGCGTAAGCCGATCCCCCTTGCGCCGTTTCTCATGCTGGGGTTGATGGTAGGGCTGGTCGCGTGCTTGTGACTGCAGTTTATACTGGCGGGGCGGCACGATGGTCCGCTCCAACGTCGTTGCACGCTCTCGATGGCGAAACGAGCCTGCGAAGGGGAGGGAGCAAGTTGTTGTGCGTTGTTGCCGCGCGTATCGCGCGCCTTCGATGACGATACGAGCCCATGAAGCGTGTCTGCTATTGGTGCAGGCCAACTGCTGGTCTTGCCGCATGTCCACGATGGCGAAGCTCAGCACTCGGGTGCATTTCTTCGCTGGCGAAGCGCTGCGTATGTGTATGTTCGCGATGGCGAAGCCCGGCCGTTGAATGGATGCCTTCGATGGAGGAGATTCGCGGCTGGGCGCGTCCGTTGCAGCGCATACCACAGCTCCGCGCCGCCGCTGCGGACGCAGCAAGGTGGTTGCATGGCATATGCGCGCATGGTGATGCGACGAACGGGCTTCGCCGGCGGCAAGCCCGTTCGCTCGATGAGACTAACGGTTTAGTCTGAGAACTCTTCCTTGAAGCGGTCGACGGCATACTGTGACAGATCGGTGTCGAGCTTCATGTACGCGTCGAGCAGGCGGTCGCCCTCTTCGGTCAGCGTCGAGCCATGGGCGCCGTCGCGGTTGAGCAGCTGCACGCCAAGCGCTGCTTCGGTCTCCTTGATGATGCGCCAGGCCTTGCTGTACGCCATGTGCATGCCCTTCGCGGCGGCGTTCAACGAGCCCTTCTCGCGCACGCCGAGGCACAAATCGGCAATTCCCCTGCCATATACCGAGTTGCTGCTCGACTCTCCGCACATAAAGGAAAGGCGGATAATCGGCTTCAGATTCTTCAGATCGCTCATCGGGTCCCTCGTTCCCTGCGAGTTGATGATTATAGCAATCAGAATATATATAACGGATGGATAATGTCAACAGTTTTCGCAGTAAATCATCATTTTACATATCTGTTCATACCGAATCGTCACGATTCGTATCGATACGCGTTTTCATCTCGTCGCTGATGACAATTCACCTCAAATTGCACAATACCGCGTCATTGCGGCGTTGAACAGCCCAAAGCGTGCGGGATTCCCAGATTCTCGCGATGAGATTCGCGACGCTCGTTGTTACCAACGCTCGCTGTTGCTGAATGCTCTGCGGAAGGCGGCTCTTCGCAGAGCTCGCCGCTATCGACGCTTTGCGGAACGCGCGCACGTCTTGTTCGTCACGCGTTCGTTCGTCGGCGCAACGCGTGCTGCAGGCCCTTCGAAAACGCGAACGCGCGCAAGGACAGGACCAATTCGTCCATGTCACTTGCGCGCGTTCAAGATAGTGCGCGGAACAAGCCAGGTTGTGGCGGGTGCCTTGGCAGCGCAGCCTGGCTGTTGGCTTCTGCCGCTGCTTCCGCAGACGGGACTCTATCCCTGCTGCGCCCCGAGGAACGAGCAGACCGCGTTCTCGATGGCGTCGACCGTTCCGTCGATGACCTCGGTAAACCGGATGGGGCGATCATCGAGCTCGGCCAGCCCGGCGGGCACGGGACCCGCTCCCGTGCGCTCGGCCAGGAGCGCGTTCAGCTGGCAGCCCGTGAGCTTTGCCACCTCGTCGGGCAGCGACTCGTCGAGCGACAGGCCCTCGAGCGCCCGGTAGACGTTGTTGCCGAATTTCGCCCAGTGGGCCGTGCTCGCCACCAGGACGGGCACATCGTCGTCGCGCAGGTTCTCCGCCACGCGGTAAGCCACCGCGGTGTGCGGATCCAAAAGGTAGCCGTGCTTTTCGAAGACCTCCTTGATGGTGGCCAGGCAGGTCTCGTTGTCGACGGCGTCGGCGCGGAACTCCGCCCGCAGCTTGCCGAACGTCTCGCGGTCGACGCGGAATGCGCGCGTGCTGTTGAGGTCGGCCATCCAGCCGGCGATGGCCTGCGCGTCGCGTCCGGTCAGCTCGAACAGCTGGCGCTCGAGGTTGGAGCTCACGAGGATGTCCATCGACGGCGACGGCGTCTTCACGAACGTGCGGTTGGAGATGTCGTAGGTGCCGGTGTTGATGAAGTCGGTCAGCACGCGGTTCTCGTTGCTCGCGCAGAACAGCTGCCGGATGGGCGCGCCGATGCGCTTGGCGTAGTACGCGGCCAGGATGTTGCCGAAGTTGCCGGTGGGCACGCACACGTCGATCGGGTCACCCTGGGCCACCTTGCCGTCGGCAACGAGCTGGGCGTATGCCGACAGGTAGTACACGATCTGCGGCATGAGGCGCCCCCAGTTGATGGAGTTTGCGCTCGAAAGCGCGATGCCGAACCGCTCGTGGATGTCCTTCGCGAACGTCGCGTCGCCGAACACGCGTTTGGCGCCCGTCTGGCAATCGTCGAAGTTGCCGCGCACAGCCCACACCTGGACGTTCTTTCCGCCCTGCGTTGCCATCTGCTTGTACTGGATGTCGCTCACGCCGCCTTCGGGGTACATGACGCCGATCGACACGCCGTCGACGTCGCGGAACCCCTCGAGCGCGGCTTTGCCGGTATCGCCCGAGGTGGCCACGAGGATCATGTGGTGGTCGTCCAGCTGGCCGCGGTCGCGCAGTACCTGCGCGCTCGTGCTGAAGAACCGGGGCAGGCACTGCAGCGCCATGTCTTTGAACGCGCTCGTGGGCCCGTGCCACAGCTCCAGGATGTGCGTCGAGTCATCGAGCGAGGTGATGGGGCAGATGGCGTCGGTGTCGAACTGGTCGCCGTAGGCGCCTTCGCAGACGGCGGTGAGCTGCTCGTCGGTGAGGTCGACGTCGAACGCGCGGTAGACGCGCGCCGCTCGCTGCGCATACGGCAGTTCGGCCAGCGCGCAGATCTCAGACACCGACAGAGACGGAATGCGCTCGGGAACGTACAGTCCGCCGCCTTCCGCAAGGCCGTCGATGACGGCTTCGGTGAAGGGAACGGGCTGGGTGCAAACGCCGCGCGTATCGATGTAGCGGTTGTCTGACATGGGATTGCGGTCCTTCCTCAGGCGGGCTTGGGCGAATCGCGGCGCCACGTGGGGCGGCGCGGGCTGAATCGTCTCCGTTTGACGGCCAGTATACTATGCGCATCTGCGGTCGCGGCAGTGCTGCGGGGTGCGCTCCATGGGCGGAACAAACGCGGGGCGACGGCGAGCGGCGGGCCCGTTTTGCACGTTGAGGCAAAGCTTCGCCTGCCGAGCCGTCTTCGCCATCCGTTCGAGGCGTCAGTCACTCGCGTTCGGCGCGTTCGCTCGACTCGGTTCGCAGGGCTTCGCGGCTCATCTTCGCAAGGAGGCAGACGCTCGATTGGCGGTCCATCTAGGACGTGCCGTCGTTGCCGTTCGCTTCCATCGCCCGTGGCGAAGTCGGCGAACCAACCTGTTTTCGACCGTTACGGGGGCTGTCTTTCCTGTTCATTCGCGCTTTACGGGCAGACTTCGCTGGTCAGGTTCGTTCGCTGTCCGCGCAACTCTGTCCCTGTGCAATCTCACCACATTTCGAAAAAAGCTTGCAGCATATGTCCCGCATAAAGTATACAATGGCTAACAGTTAGATTTAGTTAACCGTGAGTTATGGCTAACGGTAAGGCGCAGTTAACCCAAGGGCGGATTCTTGGCGAAGCCGGTGCGCTCGCCCGGGTCGCCGTCAAGCGGGTCCGGCTGAAGGTCCGACGCCGGGCGGATGCGTCTGACGTCGGGCGGGTGCATCCGGGCACGGGCAGTCAAACCGACCCGAGCAAAGGGCGGGCCGTGGGGCGGACTCCACCGCTGCCGACCGCTGCCGACCGCTGGCAGCTGCCGAGCCTGCAGCTGTCGAGCCTGCCACATGCAAGCCCGCACGGCGATGCCCGCAGAGCGGCGTGGCTGCCGAACGAACGCGAGGGAGGTGCTTTTTATGGACGAAAACCTGACTCCTCTGTCCTTCGCCCGTCAGGGCGACACGGTCGAGGTCGCGCGGGTGCGCGGAAACGAGGACCTGCATCGGCGCCTCGAGAACCTCGGGTTCGTCTCCGGTGCGGCGGTGCGCATCATCGCTGACCAGGGCGGAAACCTGATCATCGCGGTCAAGGGCACGCGCGTGGCGGTCAACCGCGCAACGGCGGCGCGCATTCTCACCCGCCCGTCGAGCGGCGTGCGGGCATAGGGCCTGCGGCGGCGGGCGAACGACCCGTGGCCCGCAGCGGCTTCGAGCTTGAGAACCCGCAGCGGTCCGCAAGCCCGCGGCCTCTCATTTCGGCACTGATGCCGGTAGGCGGCGCGCAGCCGCCGACAAGGCCGGCGTTTTTGCATAGGAAACGGTACGAACAGATGCGAACAAGGAAGGAGGGCAACATGGCGGAAACGAACACCCAGGTCAAAACGTTGCGCGATGTCCCCATCGGTGAAACGGCCAAGGTGCGTCGCCTCGTCGGCGAAGGCGCGCTCAAGCGCCACATCATGGACATGGGCATCACCAAGGGCGTCGAGATTTTCGTGCGCAAGGTGGCTCCGCTCGGCGACCCGCTTGAAGTCACGGTGCGCGGCTACGAGCTGTCGCTGCGCAAGGCCGAAGCCGAGAGCATCCTCGTGGAGTAGGCGATTCGACGGAGGCTCGTCGAGCGAGGCGCGAGGCAACGCCGTTCGAAAGCGCTGCCAACGAAGGTGCGCATCCGGTGCGGCCTGCGGCAACGCCTCGACGACGCTCGGCCGACCGTAGGCGCGAGTCAGTCGACGCAGGCTCCATCAACGGATGTGCCCGAGCTCCATCAGCGTACGCGTCCGAAGCCGCCAACGGCGGCATCCATCAAACCCGGCGAGCGCGGCTCCGGGCTGCCTTCGGCAGAAAACGCCGTGCACCTGGCACAACGCCGGGGGAAAGGAACCGGTCGCTTCTCCATCCCACCCGCATGGGCACCATGCGCGGTGCGCGGACGCGGCCATCAAACGAAAGGCATGCAGACTATGGGAATTCGCATTGCGCTTGCCGGCAACCCGAACTGCGGCAAGACGACGATGTTCAATGCGCTGACCGGTGCCCGACAGTACGTCGGCAACTGGCCCGGCGTCACCGTTGAGAAGAAAGAGGGCAAGTACAAGGCCGACAAGGATGTGACCATCACCGACTTGCCGGGCGTGTACTCGCTCTCGCCGTACTCACCTGAGGAAATCGTCACGCGCGACTACCTGCTGGACGGCCGTCCCGACGTCGTCATCAACCTGGTCGACGCGACCAACCTCGAGCGCAACCTGTACCTGACCACCCAGATCCTCGACCTGGGCCTGCCGGTCGTCATCGCCATGAACATGATGGACCTGGTGAAGAAGAATGGCGACAAGATCGACATCGACAAGCTGTCGCGCAAGCTCGGCTGCCCCATCGTCCCGACGTCGGCGCTGAAAGGCGACGGCCTTGACCAGCTGCTCGAAACCGCCGTCGCCAACGCGAAGGGCCACAAGGTCTCGCGCATGGAGGCCACCTTCACCAAGGACACCGAGACGGCCATCCAGGACATCCAGCAGGTCATCGCCTCCAAGGTGTCCGCCGACGCGGCGCGCTGGTACGCGATCAAGCTGCTGGAGAACGAGGAGCGCACGGTCAAGCTGCTCAAGCTGGACGCTGCGAGCACGCGGGAAATCGACACGATTCGCAGCCGCTACGAGAAGCTCATGGACGACGACGCGGAAAGCGCCGTCACCACCGAGCGCTACGATCTGATCGGCGACATCGTTTCTGAAACGTACAAACGGTCGCTCAAGGGCATGACGGCGTCCGAGAAGGCCGACCGCATCATCACGAGCCGCGTATGGGGCTTGCCGATCTTCGTGGCCATCATGTTCCTCGTGTACTACATCGCCATCTCAACGGTGGGCACGGCCGCGACCGACTGGGTGAACGACAATCTGTTCGGCGACGGCTGGCTGATTACCGGCTCCGAGGAGTACAACGCCGACAACGACGACTACACGACCGCCCAGGCGGACATCAAGTCCTACCTCGCCGCCGCCGAAGCCGCCGGCTACGACACCGCCGGCGTGTCCGAGGCGCTTGCCGCCGAGGATCCGACAGCCGAAGATGAGGCTGCGATCGACGCGTTCGTCGACGAGATGGAAAACGCCAACGTTATAGGCGTCTACGAGACGGTCGACGACGAAACCAACGAAGTGGTGACCAACGACGTCGACTACGACACGTTCGTCGCCGATCTCGACGTCGAAGAGCCCGACCCCGCCGATTACGGCGTGTTCATGCCCTCCATTCCCGATTTGGCGACAAGCGGGCTTGAGGCCATCGGTTGCGCCGACTGGCTGGAAAGCCTGGTCGTCGACGGTGTCATCGCCGGCGTCGGCTCGGTGCTCGGCTTCCTGCCGCAGATGGCCGTCCTGTTCCTCGAGCTGGCCATCCTCGAGGGCTGCGGCTACATGGCGCGCATCGCCTTCCTCATGGACCGCATCTTCCGCAAGTTCGGCCTGTCCGGCAAGTCGTTCATCCCGATGCTCGTCGCCTCGGGCTGCGGCGTGCCCGCCGTCATGTCGACCAAGACCATCGAGGACGAGCGCGACCGTCGCCTGACTATCATGACCACCACGATGATCCCGTGCTCGGCCAAGACCCCGATCATCGCCCTGATCTTCGGCGCCATGGCGGGCGGTTCGTCCGCCGGCACCTGGTGGGTCGCCCCGCTGTTCTACTTCCTGGGCGTCATCGCGATCATCATCTCCGGCATCATGCTGCGCAAGACCCGCGCGTTCGCCGGCGAGGCCACGCCGTTCGTCATGGAGCTGCCCGAGTACCACGTGCCCTCGACGCGCAATGTGCTCATGTCCACGTGGGAGCGCTGCAAGGCGTTCATCATCAAGGCTGGCACGATCATCTTCCTGTCCGCCGTGGTCATCTGGTTCCTGCTGAACTTCGGCGTGTACGACGGGTCGTTCGGCCTGCTCGACACCGACCTGGACGACTACATGCAGTACTCGATCCTCGCGATGATCGGCAACGCCCTGAGCTGGATCTTCCTGCCGCTCGGCTTTGGCGGGCTCGGCGACAACTGGCAGGCCACGGTGACCACCATCACCGGCTTGGTCGCCAAGGAAAACGTCGTCAGCACGGTCGGCATCATCACCTCGGTCGGCACCGACGCGTCGGAATCCGACCCGATGCTGTGGCAACAGTTCGCGCTGATGTTCAACGGCAGCATGCCGGCGATGGCCGCGTTCTGCGCGTTCAACCTGCTGTGCGCGCCGTGCTTCGCGGCCATGGGCGCCATCCGCAACCAGATGGCGAACGCCAAGTGGTTCTGGGCGGCCATCGGCTACATGTGCGGGTTCGCGTGGTGCGTCGGCACGATGATCTACCAGTTCGGCAGCGCGCTCATCGGCGAGGCGAGCATCCCGGGCCTCATCCTGGCGTTCGTCATCCTGGCAGCGATGCTGTTCCAGCTGTTCCGCCCGATGCCCCACTACGATGACGCGGAGAAGGAGGTTCCGGTCGTCGCCGAGACTGCGGCGTAGCGAAAGGACCGGCTGTTCGTCTCGTGCCAAGCCCGCATGGCGAGTAAGTGCTGTGCGCCTGCTGTCCGCAAGCTTAGTGGGCGACCACTGGGGAAAGAGCCGCACCCATGCGCTGTGGGCGGCGGGCTGTGAGACTGTCGCACTAGATGGCTCTGTGAGACAGAGCTCTCGCGCCGTTCGAAACGGGATCTGCAGGTTCGCCTGCGGGTCCCGTTTTTCGTGCGGGGAAGGGGGATGGGCGCTGCGACCTGCGCAAACGGATGAGGATAGCGGCAGGCGGCTGCGCGATGCAGACGCGAGTTACGGCAATCGGCGTTTCGGCGGGTAGGGGCGCCGACGCCTCGATTCCGGCTCGAGGCGCTGGGAATTCCGTCGAATATGTCGGTTTATAAACCGAGGCAAACTTTTGCTTGCGCTGAACGTGGACCTCTGGCACAGTGAAGGCGATACAAGAGGACCGGACGGCCGCGAAGGTTCGTGCCGGTCATGCATGCAAGGAGGCAGCGAAGATGTCTGCTCTGGTTCTCACGCCGGGGACGATCGTCGTTCTGGCCATCTTGGCCGTTCTCGTCTATCTGGCCGCCCATCGGATGTTCGCCCGCGGGCTGTGCGACAGCGGGCGGTTCCGCTCGCGCAGGAAGGGCGGGGCAAGCAGCGCGTGTTCGCCGGTGGGGTGCGCCGGGTGCTCGGGCTGCGCGGCCGTCAGCAAGATGCTCGCCGACATGGACAAGGCATCCCAAAAGGACTGATGGATGGGGAGCGTGGCGCTCCCGCCCGCTCGACCCGCCGCCGCACGGTTGTGCGGAAGTTGTGAACGAAAGTAAACCTAAGAAAACTTATTGACAGCCGCACGGAGTTACCTTAGGATAACAAATGTCAGGAAACGGAACGCACGCGGTATGCGGCCGAAGCAGGAATGCTGGTCGCAGCGGATGCGCCCCGCGGGCTCGAAGCTGAAAGGCACGGGCCCGAAGGCACCGAATGCGCAGGTCGGTTCCCAATTCGCCTCCGGCGCACGGGAAGCCAGGCCGCAAGCGCAAGCAACCGAACCGCCGCGCTCCTATCCTCTCAACCTTACTGACCCGGTGGTGGAAGCTCTCTTCTCGTCTGGCTATCCACCGCACAAAGGCTGGCAAGAGTCCCACCCCCCTCTCTCTGCTCTTGCCAGCCGCCTTTGATTCCGAGGCCCCGAACGGCGCGTCCGTTCGGGGCTTTGTCCGTATTCGAATAAAGGGGTGCCAACGTGGGCTATATATTTGAACGCATCGCGGTCGAAATTCCCATTCCCGCGCTCCAAAGGGGCGCGGGCCGGTATGCTATCATCCACGTTGAATGGACTGAGGAGTGATGACCCATGGAGAAAGTCTCCAAATCGCACGAGGACTATCTAGAGGCTATCGTCATGCTCGGCGGCTCGACTGAATCCTCGGTTCGTTCTGTCGACATCGCGAAGCATCTGGACGTCTCGAAGGCGTCCGTCAACAAGGCGATCACGCTGCTGAAGGAAAAAGGCCTGGTCGACCAGCCTTACTACGGCGACATCACGCTGACGGCCGAAGGCTACGAATACGGCCGCTCGGTGTACGAGCGCCATCGCTGCCTGTACGCTTTCCTCACGCACGAGCTGGGCATCCCGGCCGAAACGGCCAACGACGAGGCATGCCTTATGGAACACGCCATCAGCGACGACTCGTTCGAGCGCTGGGTCGCCTACATCAAGAAGCTCGGCATCGTGCCCGAAGACCCGCAGGTTGGGGAAAAGGCGTAGGGCGCACGGCGTGCGCACGGATTCGTTTCGCATCTGAAAAATCGGCTCGAAAGCGATTGCGTTTTCGGGCCGATTTTTTTCGTCCGAGGCGTCGCGAGGGTAGGGCGCGCGGGCCGTTCTGTGATACGCTGAAAACGCTTTTGCACGAACCCCACTTTCAACGAACTCACGCTGCAAAAGGAGCATCCTCGTGGCCCGTTCCGCTAACATCGTCGACTTCAACGACATCAAGAAGAGCTCGAATCCGTCCCATCCGTATCGGACGGACGGCGCGCTGTCGCTTGCTGCACCGTCGGCGAAGGTGCGCTACCGGTTCATTGACGACGGCGACTACGACCGCGCCTCGCGCACGTCGCTGAGCTTTGACGAGAACTACGGGTCCGCCGACGCGCGCACCGCGCGCCCAACGTATTCCGAATCTTCCCGTTCGCGCACGTCACGTGCGTATTCTGCCCTCGCGCGCCAGACGCGCGAAGCACGCGGCGCCGCATCCGACGCGCGCCCTGTCCACACTCGTTCGGCGCAGACCTCGACGCGCTCGCGCTTCCCCTGGGAAGCGGCGGAAGGCGTCATCGACGGCGCGGACTTCGGCATCGACGGCGCGGATTTCGGGTCCGGGCGCCTCTCCGCGGGTGCGGGCTCTGCGCGCGTTGCAGGCAGCCGCGGTCGCCATGCGGCCCGCACGCAGGCGACGTCTGCCGCAGCGGCGCCGCGCGGCCGGGCGGGCTTCGCGCGCCCGTCGTCCGATGCGGCGTCGGGT
>CAIFEB010000026.1:0-5572 GCA_903789375.1 uncultured Eggerthellaceae bacterium
CAGGGGACTCTTAATCCCAAGGTCCGGGGTTCGAGTCCCCGACGGTCCACCATTTTTCAGCGGCGACATAGTTTTCACGTGGACCGTTAGCTTAGTTGGTAGAGCAGGGGACTCTTAATCCCAAGGTCCGGGGTTCGAGTCCCCGACGGTCCACCATTTCGAATTCGAAAAGCCCGGGGGCGCACGTCCCCGGGCTTTTGCTTCGTGTGGCGGGTGACTGCAGGCGCGGATGCGGGCTTGGGACGCCGCGCTGGAATCAAGGTGCGTGCCCGATGCCGCTGCTTCGCGCGATCGCACGCCCGATGCCGCTTTCGTCGTCTTAGGCGCACATCTTGTGTCGGCGGTCTCGCTTGGGTTGCACGTCCGAAACTGCCGTATCGTTTCGGCCGCGCGTTTGCCGTCGTCTGTCTCGCGCAGTTTTCGCGCTCGAAGCCGGTACTTTGCGTGCCCAAAACCGCTGCTTCGCGCGAAAAATTTCGCTCCAATCAAAAAAGTCGCTTCACTGTCCCACTTGAGGTACACATGGATTATGCCTGATGAGGTAGGCTTCACCTATGCGAAGCATGCAGGGCGGTTGACGTACGTGCGCCAATGTCTGACGCATGCAAGGCGAACAGGTGGTGGTTGGGGATGACGTGGGGATTCGTGGACTTAAAACACGGTCGCGGGCTTTGCGGCGGCGGCTCATCGTCGATCGGAAGAAGCCGGTGCGCTGCAATCGCGGCATCACGGCGGACCGCGCAGAGGAGCTTGCTCAACGTCAGGGCCATCGGGACAAGCAGGACCATCGAGAGCATCGAGACCATCGGGACAAGCGGGGCGCACCATGGACGATGACAAGATTCCGATAAGCCTCGTCCTTCAATGGACGTACTGTCCGCGGCGGGCGTGGCTCGAAGCAGCCGGCGAAAAGACCGAAACGTACCAGATGCAGGCAGGAGATTTCGCCCATCGAAACGTCGACGATGCCTCCACCGAACGCAAGAACGAAGTTCGCGCACTGGAGGTGTCGTCGGATAGACTGGGTCTTTCGGGCAAACTGGACAGCGTGTGCGAAACCGATGAGGGGCTCGTCATCGTCGAATACAAGGCGACGCCCGTCCGTCGCAAACCGGAGGTCACCGAACCGATGCGCGTGCAGCTCGCGCTGCAGAAAGCATGTCTGGAAGACGAAGGGTATCAGGTTGCGGCGACGGAAGTTTTCTTCACGTCGCATCATCGTCGCGTGAACGTCGATTTGGATGACGATGATTACGATTGCGCAGTTGAGGCGATTAAGAAGACGCGCGAAGTCATTGCCGGCGATGTGGCGCCAGCGCCTTTGGAAGACGATTCGCGGTGCAACCACTGCTCGCATGAAGGTGTGTGTCTTCCCGAGGAACGCAAGCTCAAGCCGGTTTCGAAGCGCATTCGCGTGGCGGATCCTGAGGGGCAGGTCGTTCATCTTGCGACGCCCGGTGCGTATGCGCACACGAAGCAGGGCCGCATGGTGGTCGAGAAGGACGGCGAAACGCTCGCCGAGATCCCTCTCGAGACGATTCAGGGGCTCGAGCTGCATGGCAACATCAACCTCTCAAGCGGGCTCATCCGCGAATTGCTGTGGCGCGATATCACGGTCATGTGGTGCAGCGGATCGGGGCGCCTGGTGGGATGGGCGGTTTCGTCGTTCGGCCCGAACGGGCAGACGCGGGTAAAGCAGCATGTCGCTTCGGACGAGGGTCGGTTGGCGCTGGCGCGCGAGTTCGTCTCGGCAAAGGTTGCGAACCAGGCGACCCAGCTCAGGCGCAGCGGCGTCGATGCCGCCGTGATATCCCAGATGAGGAACATCCAAGCGCAGGTGAAGATCGCTGAGCGATGGCAGGATGTGCTGGGATGCGAAGGCGATGCTGCCAACATTTACTTTTCGCACTGGCCGCTCTTGCTGAAGGAGTCGCAGCGCGAGCGGTGGGAATGGTTCGGGCGAAGCGGCAGGCCTGCGGGGGATGCGCTGAACGCCATGCTCAACTACGCGTACGCGTTGCTTTTGGCGGACTGCATACGCGCCATCATCGCTTGCGGGCTCGATCCTCATGCGGGATTCCTTCACAGCTCAGGGCGCAACAAGCCGGCGCTCGCGCTCGACCTGATGGAGGAGTTCCGCGCGCCGGTCGCCGACTCCGTTGTGCAGACCGTCGTTAACAACGGCGAGGTGCAGCCGAGCGAGTTCACCGACGTGCTCGGGAGCGTCCGCATGAAGGATGCGGCGCGCAAGACGCTCATCGGCGCATACGAACGACGGATCACGACGGAAATGCGTCATCCGATATTCGGCTATTCGGCAACATGGAGGAGGATCATTGAGATTCAGGCACGACAGGTTCTGGGAGTACTTGATGGTTCGCAAGAGCGTTATCAGGGGATTCGAGTGCGATGAGCGCTCTCAAACACCGTTATCTGATTGCGTACGACATCGGTTCAGATCGCCGCCGCCTACGGGTGGCGAAAACGCTCCAGTCGTACGGCTATCGCCTGCAGTACAGCATCTTTCAGGTTGATGCGTCTCCTGTGCGCATCGCCCGTCTGGTAGAGAAACTTGACAACGAAATAGAGAAGCAAGCTGATTCCGTGCTCGTGTTCGATCTGGGTCCAGCGGAAGAAGCGTCCAACACCAAGATTGTGCGGCTCGGCGCATCGGTCGATGTTCGGCCGAGCGGGCCCATCGTCATCTGACGCGCTCGCTTGTGCGAGAGGTCGATCGTTTGGAAAATGCCGGCAATCGCTCGCGAGCAGGAAATGCCTGATAGGCCTGGTGTTTTCTTGTAGGTGGCAATTGCTCGGCTGCTCTGCGCTGGCTTCCTCGGGGCGGAGAGCTCGCCATGCTCGACAAATCCGCAGATCACACCGTGCTAAAATCGTATGCCGCGACTGGGATTCACTCCCAGTCCCTTCGTTGAGGGAAGCCTTTGCTGCAAGCAGACCAGTCATGCCTGCACCGGCGACTGGGATTCACTCCCAGTCCCTTCGTTGAGGGAATCGCCTCGAACGCCTCGCACGCCTCCCACTCCGGGCGACTGGGATTCACTCCCAGTCCCTTCGTTGAGGGCTGTCCAGGTTCGATTGCGCGGAGGTTCCAGCGGCTTGCGACTGGGATTCACTCCCAGTCCCTTCGTTGAGGGACGCCCCACGGCTTGCCCAGGCTGGCGCACTGCTGCAGCGACTGGGATTCACTCCCAGTCCCTTCGTTGAGGGCACGACTCGATGGCGTTGTCGGCGATGTTCTTCAGCGCGACTGGGATTCACTCCCAGTCCCTTCGTTGAGGGAGCCTCACCTCGCCGTCAGTCCACGGCTTGTTGCGGTGCGACTGGGATTCACTCCCAGTCCCTTCGTTGAGGGCCGGAATCGTCGTTGAACGCCCTGAGCACTATCGGGAGCGACTGGGATTCACTCCCAGTCCCTTCGTTGAGGGTCCGGAATCAGGACGCGGAAGGACATCTGCGTCATGCGACTGGGATTCACTCCCAGTCCCTTCGTTG
This sequence comes from uncultured Eggerthellaceae bacterium, assembly GCA_903789375.1. Classification (GTDB taxonomy): domain Bacteria; phylum Actinomycetota; class Coriobacteriia; order Coriobacteriales; family Eggerthellaceae; genus CAIFEB01. The sequence goes on from CAIFEB010000026.1 coordinate 3,514, forward strand.
AGGGCCGGGCGGCGACTACGAGCACGCTGACTACCCGGGCGACTGGGATTCACTCCCAGTCCCTTCGTTGAGGGACGGCTCTGCAAAATGGAACCGTTTCGTTCGACGATGCGACTGGGATTCACTCCCAGTCCCTTCGTTGAGGGGTACAACGGCGAGCAGGTGAGGGCGTGGAACGAGGCGCGCGACTGGGATTCACTCCCAGTCCCTTCGTTGAGGGGCGGTACGTGTGGCCGCCGTAGGCTATCGAGCAGCAGCGACTGGGATTCACTCCCAGTCCCTTCGTTGAGGGCGTGAAGCCTTCTTCATGGTTGCCCGGAAGAACGGAAGCGACTGGGATTCACTCCCAGTCCCTTCGTTGAGGGCTCGTATCCAAGCTCTCGTATGGCCTTGCCGCCTGGCGACTGGGATTCACTCCCAGTCCCTTCGTTGAGGGACCGTCACGACTCCGGTGTCCGCCAGCCTCTCGCGGCGACTGGGATTCACTCCCAGTCCCTTCGTTGAGGGCGGCTGTTCGCCGTCAGCATCTTCTGCACCTTGCGCGGCGACTGGGATTCACTCCCAGTCCCTTCGTTGAGGGGGGCATGAAAAAGCCCCGCCGAAGCGGGGCTGATTGATGAGCGACTGGGATTCACTCCCAGTCCCTTCGTTGAGGGTTGAAGGTGGACGGCATCCTGGCCGACCGCGACGCGCTGCGACTGGGATTCACTCCCAGTCCCTTCGTTGAGGGGTCCACCACGGCCTGCTGTGCGTGGACTGGGAGAGGCGACTGGGATTCACTCCCAGTCCCTTCGTTGAGGGCGCTCAGGCTCGCGGACGAATCGAGGCTGACGCCGCCCGCGACTGGGATTCACTCCCAGTCCCTTCGTTGAGGGACGGCGCATGAGCTCGCGCGGGCGACCGGCGGTACGGTGCGACTGGGATTCACTCCCAGTCCCTTCGTTGAGGGGAGCTGGCCGATTGCACGTCCCCGTGCACGTTGCCCGGCGACTGGGATTCACTCCCAGTCCCTTCGTTGAGGGGTCTGGTCGAGCACGCGGACGAGCGCCGCGCCCTGCGGCGACTGGGATTCACTCCCAGTCCCTTCGTTGAGGGATCGCCGTGCCGTCGCTTTGGCGCTCCAGGCTCCAGCGACTGGGATTCACTCCCAGTCCCTTCGTTGAGGGGACATAAGGTTTTGCATAACCATTTCGAGCTGTTGAAGCGACTGGGATTCACTCCCAGTCCCTTCGTTGAGGGACGCGCTTCACCGCGGCTCCCGCGCTCACATGACCACCGCGACTGGGATTCACTCCCAGTCCCTTCGTTGAGGGCAGAACGTGCAGAACGCGAGGAAAGGAAACTGAAATGCGACTGGGATTCACTCCCAGTCCCTTCGTTGAGGGGAGGAGCCGCCAGCCGACACCGGCTACTACGACGTGCGACTGGGATTCACTCCCAGTCCCTTCGTTGAGGGAGGATCTGCAGCACGTCGGCGAGGGAGTAGCCGCTCGAGCGACTGGGATTCACTCCCAGTCCCTTCGTTGAGGGCGCCGCAGCAAGCATACAAGCGACACATAGGCGAAGCGACTGGGATTCACTCCCAGTCCCTTCGTTGAGGGGCGGTGCGGAAGGGCGAGTGCTGCAAGATCTCGGCGCGCGACTGGGATTCACTCCCAGTCCCTTCGTTGAGGGGCTTCCTGGCTCTCGGCCCTTGCGGCCTTCAAATGGTGCGACTGGGATTCACTCCCAGTCCCTTCGTTGAGGGGCGTCGAAGGGGTGGCGCGTCGGGAGCAGTCCCATGGCGACTGGGATTCACTCCCAGTCCCTTCGTTGAGGGGTTTGGCGTGACTCACCCAGCTCTTCGTTTCGCTCGAGCGACTGGGATTCACTCCCAGTCCCTTCGTTGAGGGGACAGCTGGACGGACGCGCACCAGTCCTGGAACGGGTCGGCGACTGGGATTCACTCCCGGTCCCTTCGTTGAGGGTAGCCCTCCGTGATGCTGATCGACGCGTAGTCGACGTGACTGGGATTCACTCCCGGTCCCTTCGTTGAGGGTAGCCCTCCGTGATGCTGATC
>CAIFEB010000026.1:5672-34446 GCA_903789375.1 uncultured Eggerthellaceae bacterium
GTAGCCCTCCGTGATGCTGATCGACGCGTAGTCGACGTGACTGGGATTCACTCCCAGTCCCTTCGTTGAGGGTTTTCGCAGTCTCTACTTCCGGCGTTGAGGCTTCAAGTGACTGGGATTCACTCCCAGTCCCTTCGTTGAGGAGACTGGTTCGGCAATCTGAGCGAGTCCGAGCAGCAGGTGACCGGGATTCATTCCCGGTCCCTTCGTTGAGGAGTAATCAAGCATGCGAAGCCCACCGACTTCGACGACGTGACCGGGATTCGTTCCCGGTCCCTTCGTTGAGGAGTGCTCGAGCTGCTGCTGAAGAACGGCCGCAAGTGGCGTGACCGGGATTCGTTCCCGGTCCCTTCGTTGAGGGTCTCGGATGCCGGCCTCGCGCTCGCCCGACGGCGAGTGACCGGGATTCACTCCCGGTCCCTTCGTTGAGGGTTCGCCCCGAAGCCAGCGCGCTTGCCGAGCATCTGCAGGGTGACTGGGATTCACTCCCAGTCCCTTCATTGAAGGGCGGACGCCGTTCTCGTAATCAGCGCTCGTGCCCAGCCGTGTGACCGGGATTCACTCCCAGTCCCTTCGTTGAGGATGCGCATTGTCCAGCATGCAATCATACACCGAGCATTGTGACCAGGATTCACTCCCGGTCCCTTCGTTTACAGCGCTGTTCCTCATGAGGCAATTGGGTGGGCCGATCCCTATGAAAATCCCGGTGATACGCATCCGGTAAACGGCATGTATCAGCTTGCTGTCGTTGTAAGTGCCCCAGTATGGAGCTGGAGTGGTCCCGGCTGATGGCGAGGGGTGTGATACCATCCGGATTGTCTGGTGAGCCGGATTATCCGGAATGACCCTTCGTTAAGGTTAGGTCTTCCACTTAAGGCACGTCATCCCATTTATTTTATGGCCGGTAATGTCGGTCCCTTCGTTCGAGGGATGGCGTGCCGTCTAGACTCGCTGCAATGCGCAGCATTCTCAAATCAAATTTTATTGTATTGGAATACCTAATATAAAATATGCTAAACTCGGTAATAGTTGATTCGCTTGTGCGAAAACAATCCGACAAGGAGGAAGCAATGACGAACCTGACGATCGACATGCTTATGGATGCATCCAAGCCCGGTGGGGCAGGAGCCCTTTCCAGCGTTACTCAGCTCGCTCCAGCTGGCGGCGAACAGGCGCTCATAGCTCCCGCGAAATACGCAAGTGGCAATCGCGGAACGTATGTTTTCGAGACGCGCGAAATCGACGGACAGCCTACGAAGACGGTTCTCATCGACTCGCGTAGTTCGGAGGCTAATCGCATCGAAGATGGCCTGATCAAGGGCATCAAAGAAGGGAACGAGATTCTTTGCGCGATGCCGAAGATTCGTGTCACGTACAAGAATTCGGCGGGTGAAACGGTCGTGACTGAGACCGACCTCGCACTGCCGCACCGTGCGTTCGACGGCCACATCCGTCTGGGATTCGATGCAGACGGCAAGAGCATGGCTGACAATGAAGCGTATTTCGCAGCGCGCAACTCAACGCTCGACGACATGTCCGCGCTGTTCGCCATCAGCCCGATCACCTGCGTTTTGGGCGGCTGGGATTCCACGCGCAAGTCGCATCAAGTGCGCCTCGCCGCATCGGTGACGGGCGAAATCATCGGCGTGCTGAGTGACCAGGCGGTGGATGATCCTCAAACGCTCGTCACCAAGCGTAGTGGCGCACGCGTCGACCCGGTGGGTGCGGGCATCTACTTCGATGCGAAGTCCGCGACCGAAATCGGAAAGCGCGTCGGTCGTCCTATCGACAAGAAGGATGTGAAGGGCGGTAAGGTGAGCGGGTCTGCTTTCGTCATCGGTGCCATTCCTCCCGGTGTCGATGCGATCGACGGTATCTCGGCGAGCAAGATCATCCGCACACGTGTGCTGAGCTTCGCAACGCTGAGGTCTATTTGCTTTGGCGCTGGCGCTCAGGAAAATGCGGCGATTCGCGCGCTGCTTGCGGCGGTGGCGATCAACGGCATGGTACGTGCGGACAGCGAACTGTTGCTGCGGGCGAATGCCCACCTCGTTGAGGCGGAAGCGCCCAAGACGCTCGTCCACGGACGCTACGGCAAGACCATCGATATCGATCCCATGACGGTTGAAGAGGCGGACGCATTGCTCGCGGACGCATATGCCAACGCGCATGAGATTGCGGGCGTTGACTGGTCCGGCCAAACGCTCGAGGTGACGGGCGATCCGGCGGTTGTGGCAGGTGTCGACAACACCGCTGAGGAGAACTAGGATGCCGCTCGAGCTGCGAGCCGATTTCCTGTTCGGATTCTACCAAGGGCATTCTCGAGCCGGGAAACTCGAGGACGTGCCTTCGCTCGAACGGCTGCATGCGGCGCTCGTGGCGGGCGCGTGCAGCTTGGAACGCCAGGAGGGTAAGCATCCGGATGAAGGAATCGACCCGCTTGACCAGGAGCTATTCGCATGGCTGGAAACGCATGCGCCCGATGCCATCGAGCTGCCGATGACGATACCGCAGCAATCGAGCGCGATTGCGTACCGCAACAAGGGCGGATTGAAGAGCAAAGCCGATGCCCCGAAGAAAGCGTGCATCGCCTCTGCGCGCACGTTTCTTGGCGGACCAGTCTGCTGGTTTTGGAACGATGCGCCCTCCGATGCCCTTGTGCAGCGGTTGGACGACGTTGCTAACGAGGTCCCTTATTTGGGCGAATCGGAAAGCCGCGTTGTCTTGGGCGCTTCCGTGATGGAGGGGATTCCCTCGTCGGCGCTGCGTGCGTGCGCCCCTTCGTTCGATGCGCGGAGTTTTCGCGCGGCAGATGCGGGATACACTGACGAGCTTGCACGGTTCTTCTCCCAGCGCCAGAAGAAGGTTAAGAAGGACAAGACCAACCAGAACGAAGAAGAACGGTCGCTCCAATTCAATTTTGCTTGTCTTCGGGATGTGTATTACGCTCGTGAAGACGAAGGCGAGCCCGAGGCAGCCGTGCCGTGGCAGCATGGCTATGCGATGAAAGTGGTAGGGCGCCGCATCGATCGCGAAGACTACGTCGCGGTGAGCGTATGCCTCCATCGTGCGCTCGTTTCCAAGTTCGGCGATGCGCTGCCGAAGTCGCTGCAGTATGCGAACCTGAAGCCGCTCGCAAACGGTCTGGGCGTGCAAGTCGTATCCGCCGATGCGCCAAATAATTGCCTGACTTGCAACGATGGAAGGGACAACCTGCTCGTGATGCTCCCTGCGGGAACGTCGGCGCAGGACGAGTCTCGGATCGCACAGGCGCTGTCTCAGATTACTCGACTGTACAGCCGTCGGCTCGGGTCGATCGACGTTGTGTTCACGGGCGAACGTTTGAACCTGGATACGTTCTGGGATCCTACCCCGCAAGGATGCAAGCGCCTGTTTGCCACGGAGCCGCTGTTCATTCCCGATTGTCGTCCGCCATCGCGGACGAAAAACGATGGGCTTGCTTGGACGGTGGACGATGACGCACGTGTCGCCTTCGGCCATGTGTGGCGCGACCTGGGCTTCGCCGTTTCGTCCAAGGGCGATCAGGGCCGGATCGATTTGTCGCGGGCGGTCGCGAAGGCCGGCGTGGGCATTGGCGGAGGTCGCGTTGTGCCTACAAGCAACATCAGGAACTATGTCCATCACACGAACAAAGGCGCGCTGCTCGTCGGTGCTTGGGCGATGATGGACATGGCCGCGCTCGATCGCAACCGGTGTCTGTGCGCGATTGGTCAGACGCGCCATGTCGGCGGGGGACTGCTCATCCCCGTCGATATTCCCGATATGAGCGGAGCGTCTGCAGAAGGGAGGTGCGAGAACGATGGGTAACGACACGACGGAGTTAGACGATTTCTTTAATGAGTTCTACCAGGCGGTCAACGGCTTTGCTCCTTACGAATGGCAGCGTCGCCTGGTGCGCTATGTTGCCGAACGGGGAACGTGGCCTGACCTGCTCGACGGTCCCACCGGTTCGGGCAAGACGGCTGTCCTCGAGGCGCACGTCTTCCTCAACGCGTTCGCGGGTCGTTGCGGCGTGTCTTGCGCCGTGCCGCGTCGGTTGGTGATTGCGGTCAACCGCAGGTCGCTCGTCGACTCGCAGTACCTTCACGCGCAGAAGATGGCCGATTTGCTGCACGAGGCTTTGGCTGAAGGAGACGCGGCTGATGGGCGATCGCTGCCGATACTCGCTCAGGTAGCTGCAGGCTTGGCGGCTCGGTGGGGAGAAAGCGGCAAGGCTGCTGCATCGGATCTCGGGCCGCTCATCTCCACGTCCATGCGCGGCGGTACGGACGCTCCAAGCAGGGACAACTCATGGCGGTTGTACCCCGAGGCTCCCATGATCATCTGCGCGACGCCTGATATGGTGGGCAGCCGTCTTCTGTTTAGGGGGTACGGCACCAGCCGAATGATGAGACCGGTCGAAGCGGGTCTGCTCGCCTGCGACAGTGTGCTCGTCATCGACGAGGCGCATAACAACCGTCAGCTCGCATTGACAGCGCGTCGCATCGGCGTGCTGGAACGTGCTGCCGAAGTCCAGGCGTCAGCGGCGGCGCTTGCGCAGACCGCCGATGAGGATGAAGCAACGCCCAGCGGAGCTAACCAGGATGCAGCTGTTGAGAGTGCGGTTCCCGGTATCGTCGCTCGTCCGCTGCAGATTGTGGAATCCACGGCGACTCCTGCGAACAGCAGCGGGAGCCGACGGGACTTTGGCCGCATCGACGTGTCGGCGCAGGATGTTCAATCGGACGAATGCCTTGCGAGCAGGGTGTCGAAACCAAAGCTGGTGGAGCTGCGTTCGAACGACGGTGGCAGCGTCCATGCAAACCAGCTCGTCGATAGTGCGCTCGAGAAGTCAGAGGAACGTGGCGGTGTCGTTGCCATCATCGTCAATACGGTTAAAACGGCCATTGCCGTCGAGAGTTCACTGCGCAAACGATTGGCAGACTCCGAAAACACGGACGCGTCCGACATCGTGTGCGTACTCGGTAGGATGCGGCCTTTCGACCGCGCGGATGCTGTGCGCCGCTTGGGCGACATGAGCGTTTCGGAAGGGCGGGGCTTCATCGTCGGTACGCAGGCCCTTGAGGTTGGTCTCAACTACGACTGCCACGTCATGGTGACTGAGTTGTGCCCGGCGTCGGCGCTTGTTCAGCGTTTCGGCCGCGTGAACAGGTTCGGACGCTATCCCGATGGCTCAGCGATTGTCATCGATGGCGGGGCGGCTTCGAAAGGTCCATACGAGCAGGACGATTTGGATGTCGCGCGCGCATGGGTGCAACGGCTTTCGGAAGAGCATCCCGGCGGCGTAAGCGCTTATGACCTTGCTCGCATCGAAGTTCCCGGCGAGACGGGTAGACGCACGCTGTATCAGCGGCTCGAAACGACTGACGTCGATTACCTCTCCCACACGAGCGAGCATCTTGGTTCCGAGGAAGGTGTTCAGACCACTGACGGCAGTAGTGTTGATCTGGGTTTATGGCTACGTGATGAGCTGGGTTCGGATATTGACCGAGATGTCTCGCTCGTGGTGCGTGCGGGGCTTCCGGATGATGCTGTCGCGGCAGCCGATCTGGTTTCCCGCGTTCCCCCGTTGGAGGACGAACTGTTCCCCTGCAGTTTTTCCGAGATGCGCGGGGTGAGGAATGTTTGTTGGGGCGTCGAAAAGGATGGCCCTAAAGGCAAGGCACGCGATGTATCTGCCTCTGAACCATCAGGGCGCTCATACCTGCTTCTTGCCTCCGAAGACGGGCAGCATTTCCATCCGATGGAGCCTGGCGAGAATCCTGTGCCAGGCGGCGTGTATGTCGTCGATGCGGCTGCGCCTGTTTTTCGGGGGCCCATTGTGGCGCCGAAGGGGGAGAAAGGTCCGCTTGAAACGGCGCGCGACGTGTACGACGCCATTGTCAAGTCGGAACAGGCGGGGGATGCCCCCTTTGTGCTCGATGACGAGATGCGCGTCTTCATCTGCGCGGATGATGCGTCGAGTGCGGAGAAGATGAGAAGTTGGGAATCGCGGCTGAAGGAAGCCGTAGTAGAGACCATCAACGACCCCGATGCCGAAGAGACTCAAACAGAGGTGATGGACCGGTTCGCCGAGGAAGCGAGTCAAACGTTTGCCGAGGGGAGCGAGGCGCTTCGTGTGGCGCGCAACCTGGAGGCGGTGTTCGCATCTGGCGAAGAAGATCTGGAGCCTCCGGATATAACGCTGGTGTACCGTCCCGCAATCAACTCCTATGCCGTATCACGTTTGGAGATTGGCGGCGCAGAAGAGGTGCTGCTTGAAGACCACGAGAAGGCGACTTCTGCGCTAGCGCGCAGCATAGCCCAGACGGTCGGGGTGTCGCCGGCGTATGAAGAAGCGGTCGCTTTGGCGGGTGCCCATCATGACGACGGGAAGGTGGACCCCCGATTCCAGCGCATGCTGGCGGGTGGTCGCAAACCGACCCGCTTGCTCGCGAAAAGCAAGGAGCGCTCACGGGCGGAGGTCATCAGGCTGTACACGTCGCTGGGAATCAACGGCTGGCGTCATGAGCAGCTTTCGGCTGCTATGACGTGGCATGCTCTGGAAGCGGATGGCGCGGATACCCCAGGCGGCGAATCGCTTGGATTGGCCGAGCCGTTGCCTGCGGATATGAGGCAGCTCGTTACCCGGCTGGTCGGCACGTCGCACGGACGCGGGCGCGCCGCGTTCGACTCGGGTGTGGCTGGCTTGTGCGCGGACGAGGATGCGAACGCCGAAATCGCTCCCACCATGGACGTGCTCTATGGGTCCGGGCTGTGGGAGAGCGTCATCGCCCATACGGACAAGGTGTACGGATACTGGGGCACTGCGTATCTGGAGGCTATCGTTCGCGCTGCCGATGCGCGTGAATCTGCGTTGGAGCAAGGAGGCGATTGCAGATGAAGATGAGCGGATCTGCGCGAGACCTCTTCTCGCATATGAAGCTGCTCGGGCTTGCGACAATCGTTTCTTCCTATCCCACCGAGGGAGGAGTTGATTTGCTTTCTCCCGTTACCGTGTGGTGGGAAAGCCCTGATACGATGGTTCTCTCGTCGTTGACGCACGATATTTCGGTCGAGCAGGCTGCCGCGTGCGTGCGCGCGTATCTCGACGATCTCGCGCGCGATGAGAAGATGATTCGCCGAACCGTAAAAGTGGGCGGCAAGGATCATTCACCTCTGAGTCCCCGTATCGCAAAGTCCATGACTGATCAAGAGTGGACGATGTACCAAGGCGTTCGCCAGGAAATCATCGACCATGCGGAGGGCAACGAACCGCTTTTCGCTCGCTTGGTAAACGCGCTCGGTTTTCCGGCGTACTGGTCGACATCGCTCGAGGGTGCGAAGGGCAAACTGAATCTGGATTCAGGCGCCAGCCAGTGGGAGATGGCACCGCGAAATTCGGGTTCTGAGTTCATGAAGAACAAGTATCTGGAGCATGTGCGAGCGTGTGAGCAGCTTTCCGTGGACGATATTGCGGCGCATATCCGTGGAGATGAAACAGACGATTGCGGCAAGGATCGCAACGCGAGCGGCCTTCATGCGCCCGCCTATCTCGACGTACTCATGTCGCTTGTCGCCCTGAGCGGCATTGCTCTGTTTCCGACGGCAATGGCGACGACGGGGCAGGTGGGGTCTGTGTCGACGGCGGTCACGACCCAACGGGTGAACGGTCGCAAACAGACATATTTCGTCCTTCCCATCGTGAACCGTGCGGTGACGGTCGAACGGTACCAAGCCATCTGCCGCAATGCGGGAGCATATCGCATTGCGAACGCTGCGCTTCAAAGCTCGCAGGTGGATGTGACGGATTCGCTGGCAGAGGCGTCTGCAAGTTGGTTGCATGCGCATGACGTCGACCACGTGGTGGCGTTCCAGCGTTTCGTTGGCGGGAGCGACTCGTGCCCCGAGTACTACGCGCTCGAAGGTGAGATCTATCCGGTGAGGTAGCGGGTGCTCGCCTTGTCGGGCTCGTACGTTTGCGCTCTCGCGGTGCGGTATAGCTCTGCGAGAGCGCAAGGCGCACGGCGCACGGCGTAAGGCGAGAGAGCGATGCTCTTCGGGCGTACATGCGTCGTTGGCTTTCGCCATCGATCGGGAAGCTGCTGTGCTGGCGGCTTCCCGATTTCTTTTTCCCGCTGTGCGCTTATTCCTGCCGTGCCGCGTGCGGCGAATGGTAGAACGCCATGAGCGCGAGCGCGATCAGGTTGAACACGGCGACGCAGATGAGCATGTGCTGATATCCTAGCATGCCCGCGTCCTGCGAGATGAAGCCGACCAGGATCGCCGGCGCAAGCGACGTGCCCACTTGGCGCACCAGGGTGATGGTGGCGATGGCGGAGTTGCTGTCGCGGGGCTCGGTGTTCTCCAGAATCATGTAGTTCGCTGGCGCGCCCATCGCGAATCCCATTCCCAAGCCCACGATGGCAAGGCCGGCCACGAGGATGCCCGCGCTCGGCCGCACGGCCGCGACCAGCGCGAGGAACAGATAACCCGCCACCATCACGGCCAGACCGCTCATGAGCACGGGCTTCGGCCCGATGCGGTCGATCAGCTTGCCCGCGAGCGGCGGCCCCACGATCGACGTCAGCCCGATGGCCAGCATGTAGTAGCCGCCCGACCCCACAGGGTCGCCCATCGCGACCTCGGCGAACTCCGGCACGAGCATCATGGAGATGATGATGCAGCCGACGAAGAACGACACGGCCATGGTGATGACGATGGGCCGGTTGCGCAGGTACTCCAGGTGGAACACCGGATTGCTCGCGCGGTGCTCGATTGCGCGGAACGCCGGCAGGCACACAATCGCCACGACGAGCGGAACCCACGCCTGAGGACGCACGATGCTCACTGCGAAATCGAAGAAGTCGATGTCCTTCAGGCCGATGAGCAGCGCCAACACGAAGACGACCAGAACAATCGACCCCGCCAGGTCGAGCGACCCGCGCGCTTCGGCCGTGTGGTTGGGCAGAAACGCGACCGCGCCCGCGATGATCACGGCGCAGAACGGCAGCGCGAAGTAGAACGTCACCGCCCAGTTCTGCGTTCCCACGAGCCCCACGATGAAGCTGCCGACGCCCGCGCCGAGCACGTTGGCGATGCCCACGACGGCCGCCGCCATGCCGAGCGCCATGCCGCGTTTCTCCGGCGGAAACGACGTTCCCATCTCGGCGTTCGCCACGGGGATCATGCCGCCGGCGCCCGCGGCCTGGATGACGCGGCCCACGAGCAGAAGCCCGAACCCGCCCACGGACTCGGATGCGCCGCAGAGCGCGGCGCCCACGGCGAACAGCGCGACGCAGGTGGTGAACACGACCTTGCGCCCGTAGCGGTCGGCCAGGCTGCCGATGATGGGGATGAACGCCGCGTAGAACAGCGTGTAGATGTTTATCATCCAGATGCCGGTGGCGTCGTCGATGCCGAAGCCGGCTTGGACGACGGTGCGCACGGGTGCGACCATGCCGACGTACAGGCCGCCGATCAGCAGGCCGAGCAGGTAGATGGCGAGGATGATGCCGAAGTGCCGCGGTTTCTGCGCGGCGGAGGCGGTTGCCGTTGTGGCGGCAGACGCGCCTGGAACCGCATCTGCTGGCTGGCTCGGGAAACTGGTGGGCTCTTGCGCGGCAGCGGACGTTGGGGCGCTTGCGGCTTCGATGGCTGCGGATGCGGCGCCGGCGTCGGCCACGGTCGAGGATGTTGAATTATTAAGTGATTTCATGGCACGCCATTATCCGCTCTGTGCGGCGGATTGTGCGACACGAAATGCCGTGTCGAGGAAATCTCCGTGGTGGGCGGCTCGCTCGTCGCGGCTATTCGGCTGTCGGCGTGTCGTCCTGTGACGCCTCTGCGCCCTCCGACGCGTCGAGCGCGCGCTGGAGAAAGCCGAGCGTGCGGCGCTGCAGCGCCTGGTAGAAGTCGCGTCCGCGTTTGGGCTCGTCGGGAAGGGAGGCACCGGCATGCGCGTGCGCACTCGCAGGGGCGCTGCCGGATGGTGCGGCAGCGGCATGGGTATGAGCCGCTAGCATGCTGCCAGGATGGCCGCCTGCCATCGTCGGCATCGCTTCGGGATGGCCGCCTTCCGCCGCCGGCATGGCGCCGGGATGGCCGTCTGCCGTCGCCGCCATCGCAGCGGGATGTCCACCCATCGCCGCCGTCATGGCACCGGGATGTCCCTGCGCCGCCGCGGGCTGCACTCCCGGTACGCCGCGCATCATGTTGCCGAGGCCCTCGCGGGCGCGCCTCATGCCGCCCAGCCGGCGGAACCGCTCGGCGAGCGCCTGCACCTCGGGGCTGTCCACGGGCGAGCCCGCTTCCATCGCCTCGATCGTGTCGCCCATGAGCGCATGCCACGCGAGCACCTCCTCACGCGAGATGCTGCCCGGGCCGGTCGCGTCGTCTTCGAGCAGCCGGCGCCACGCGTCGTGCTGCTGGCCGTTCTCTATGGTCTCGGCCAACACGCGCCAGTCGACCGCGCCCGCGCCGTCTCCGTCGCAACCCGCGCCTTCGTCATCGGAGCCTTCCGCGGTTTTTGCGGCCAGGCAGTCGGAGAGGTTCTTCAGCGTGGCCATGCGGCCGAACAGCCGCATGAGGTCGTCGTCGAGCCGTTCGCGGCTTTCGTGCACGGCGGCGGCGACTTCCTCCGATGTTCCCAGGTCATCGCCCAGTTTGAGGATGCTGTTCAGCGAGAATCCCAGGTACTTCAGCGTGAGGATGCGGTCGAGCCGTTGCATGTCCGCCTCGGAATAGAGGCGCTGGTTTGCCGGCCCCTTCTTGGTGGGGGACAGAAGCCCCTTCTGGTCGTAGTACTGAATGGTACGGACGGTCACGCCCGCGCGATGCGCGAACTCGCCGGCGGTCATCATCGGGCTGTCTGCCACCGTTGTTCCCCTTGACGAAACGGACCAGGTCGCCTGCGGATGCGGCGCGATCTGCTGATGTGAAAAACGATACCCCACCATAGGGCGTGACGTAACGTCGCCGTCAAGAAAAGGGGCGCGGGCTGCGGGATATCTTCACGGAAAATTCGTCGGACGAACGCCGAACGGGCGAGCAGGTTCTGGCCATCAGATGCGGAGCCGAGGAGGGAACAGGGAACAAAGGCAGAACCTCGACCGCGTTTCGGATGGTGCGCGCAGGTGCAGCGCTACCAGGCGGTAGGGGAGTGCTGGCGAACCTGGTCGCTCTTCCGGCGTTCTTGAAATCCGACAAGAAGAACGATACCGGGTGACGCTGCGTCGCCGTCAACGGCTCTCCGCAATACCTTCACGATTGCGGAGAGCATACGGTCAATACGGCGCGTGAGCAGCGAAAACGCGGCGACTCACGGCCGCGCGGGGTACACCACGTAGCCGCGGCCGCGTGCGGAGTCGTGCGCGTCGATCTCGATGCCGAACGCGCGCTGGATGGCCCCGCTTGCAAGCATCTCGTCGCGCGTGCCCTCCTCGGCGCACCCGTCCTGGATGACGATGAGCCGGTCGGCATGGCGCAGCGCCAGGTCCAGATCGTGGATGACGGCGCACACGGCGGCGCCGCGCGTGGTCGCAATCGTGTGCAGAAGCTCGAGCACCGCGTGGCACGCGCCCACGTCCAGATACGTCGTCGGCTCGTCGAGCAGCATGACGTGCGCCTCCTGCGCGCACGCGAGCGCGATGAACGCCCGCTGCCGCTGGCCGCCCGACAGCCGGTCGAGCGGCTCGTCTTCCAGTTTCTCCAGGTTGCAAAGCTCGATGGCGCGGTTGATGGCGTCCTCGTCGTCGCCTGCGAGCCTGCCGCCGATGCCGGCGTAGGGGTAGCGCCCGCACGCCACCAGCTCGCGGACGGTCATGGCGGGCACCTGGTTGGTCTGCGCGAGCACGGCGATGCGCTGCGCCCGCTCGCGCGGCTTCATTTGGCGCACGAGCATGCCGTCGACGGCGATGTCGCCGGCTGAGGGCTTGAGCATGCCGTCAGCCAGCTTCAGAAGCGTCGACTTGCCGCAGCCGTTGGGTCCTAAGATGCAGGTCAGCTGCGCGTCCGGCACCGTCGCCGTCACGTCGCGCAGCACGGGCGCGTTGGCGTACGAGTACGCAACGTGGTTGAAGGCCAAAGCGTGCACGGAATCAGGCAAAGCGGTACCTCCTGTTCCGGAACACCAGGTAGATGAAGAACGGGCCGCCCAAAAACGCCATGATGATGCCGACGGGAATCTCGTAGGGCGCAAACGCCACGCGCGCGACCAGGTCGCATGCGACAACGAACGCGGCGCCCATGATGACCGACAGCACGAGCGCGCTGCGGCCGCTGCGCTTCAAAAGGAAGCGCGCCATGTGCGGCACGATCAGCCCGACGAAGCCGAGCATGCCCGCGAAGCTGACGGCGGATCCGGCGAGCAGCGCCGCGACGGCCAACATGATCAGGCGAAACGCCTTCACGTTCATGCCGAGGGCGTGCGCGCTCTGGTCGCCCAGCTGCATGATGGCCAGATGGTGCGCACCGCCGATGGCGCACGCCAGTCCGCATGCCGCGAAGATCGCCGGCATGGCCAGGTCGGACAGAAGCACCCCCGAAAGCCCGCCCGTCAGGAAACGCGACGAGCCCACGTAGGCGTCGGGGTTGACGATGAGGATGACGTTCATGCCCGCCGTCAGCACCGTCGTGATGGCAAGGCCAACCAAAACCACGGCGAGTCGCGACGCGCCCGCACCGTTGGCCAGGGCGAACACGATGAGCGCCGTGGCCAACGCCCCCGCGAACGCGGCGAGGGGCGTCACGGCGGCAGCGGCGTGGGGCGCCACGCTCGCGGCGATGAGGACGGCGAGCCCCGCACCGGCGTTCACGCCGATGACGTTGGGGCTCGCCATGGGGTTGTCGAGCACAGTCTGGATGATGAAGCCCGAAGCCGAGAGCGCGGCTCCCGCCAGAAGCGCGGCCGCCACGCGTGGGATGCGGACGTTCACCAGGATGTTCGCGACGCGTCCGCTCACCTCGCCGCCGGTTGCCCAGCGCGCGATGTCGGCCACGCCCACGGTCGACGACCCCAGGCTCAGCCCGGCGATCGTCGCCACGATGAGGACCGCGATGGTCGCGCAGAAGCACGCCCAGGTTCTACCGGTAGAGGGCATCGAACACTTCCTGATAGGCCTGGTCCCAGTTCTCGCACGGCTTGTACACGAACAGCTTCGGGTCGAGCGCCCGGTAGCGGTCGTTCTGGACGGCGGTGAGGTTGGCCCACGCGGGGTTCTCCGCCGTGTTCTGCTCGAGGCTCTGCTGCGCGGCGTCGCCGGTCACGCCCATCGGCACGAGCAGGATGACGTCGGGGTCGGCGTCGATGACCGACTCGACGCTGTAATCGGAGATCAGGCTGGGATGGCTGTCGGAGATGTTGGTGCCGCCGAGCTCGGACACGATGCCGCCGACCATGGTCTTCGAACCCTGCACGCGCATGCCGCCCGAGTAGGTGATGCCGGCCATGACGGTGGGCGACGCTCCCTGGGGCACCTGCGCCTTGATGGCGGCGATGCGGTCGGCCACGGCGGTGCCGTTCTGCTGGTACAGGTCGGCGCGTCCGGTGATGTCGGTGCAGGTCTTGAGCATGCTCAGATAGTCGTCGAAGGTGGTGACGGTGAAGCACGCCACGGTGACGCCCGCCTGGCGCAGCGAGTCGGCCAGCTCGGTCTGCGACGCCGCGCCCGGACGGCCCGAGCCTGCGCTCGTCATGATGACGAAGTCGGGGTCGAGCGCCAGGATGGATTCGAGGTCGAGCGCCGAGAAGTCGCCCACCTGCTGGGCGTTGGATGTGACGGCGTAGTCGGAGAACGCGTCGTTGGAGGCGCCGACGAGGGTGCCGCCGGCAAGCTCCCAGATGTGGGCGAAGCTGCCCATGCACGCGACGACGCGCTGCGGGTTCTCGACGGTGACCTCGGTTCCGGTGCTGTCGGTGAACGTGACGGCGCCGCCTTCCTTCTGCGTTTCGATCTGCGAGGCGGGGGTGGTGCTCTGCGCGCTCGAGCTGCTGGCGCTGGAGCTGGAGCCGCCGGCGCAGCCGACGAGCGAGAAGGCGAGGGCGCCGGCGCATGCGGCCGCGATGCCGGTGCGGGCGACAGTGCTGGTCAGTGACTGGAACGACATGATGCGATCCTTTCTGCGCGGGGGATTCGCGCGATTGCAGCGGACGCGGGTGCTGCGGGCGAGCGCTGGCTGGAGCTGCGTTTTCGGAAACGCGGCTGTTGGGATGGTGCCTGGCTGCGGGAGCGCCCCCTCGAGGGCTTGCGGCGCCTTGGGGGACGATGCTCGCCTAGCAGCAGACCTGGGCCTGGGGCAGCTTCTGCGCATAGGCGCAGTAGTCGTCCTGGGCGAGCAGGTCGCCGTTGTGGTAGTACGCGGCCCGTGCGCGGCAGCCGCCGCATTTCTCCTGGTAATCGCACGAACCGCACGTTCCGCTGTAGTCACGCGTGCGTAGAAGCTTGAAGATAGGCGAGTTCTCCCAGATGTCGTCGAACGCCTGCTGGCGCACGTCGCCGGCCGATTCGGTCATGTAGGCGCACGGGCGCACGATGCCCTCGCTGCCCACGACGCAATAGGTGAGGCCTGCCAGGCATCCGCGCGTGAAGCGCGTGGGCACGCCGATCTGCTCGGCCACGCGGGTGAACTGGGGCGCGCACGTGGGCTTCACCACGACGGGCACGTCCTTGGACTTGCGCATGACCTCGCGCAGCAGCTCCTCGTTCTCGAGCACGCTCAGGCCCTCGGGCTCCACGTTGAGTCCGCGCCCGACTGGCACGAGGAAGAAGATGTAGTGGGCTTTGGCGCCGACCTGGGCGGCGAAGTCGGTCAGGTCGCAGATCTGGTCGCGGTTCCATTCCATCACAGTCGTGTGCAGCTGGAACGGCAGGCCCGCCTGCTTGCACGCCTCGATGCCGGCGATGGTCTGGTCGTAGGCGCCCTCGACGCCGCGGAAGCGGTCGTGCTCTTCGGGGTTCGTGCTGTCGAGCGAGATGCCCATGGCGCACGCGCCCGCTTCCTTCAGGCGCTTGGCCGTGGGGAGGTCGATGAGCGTGCCGTTGGAGCCGAACACGGGGCGAAGCCCCTTGCCGGCGGCGTACGCGACCAAATCGAAGATGTCGGGCCGCATGAGCGGCTCGCCTCCGGAGAAGATCATGATGTCGAATCCGGCCCGCGCGATGCCGTCGATCATCGTGCGCGCCTCATCGGTCGAAAGCTCGCCTGCCGTGGCGCACGAGGCGTCCTGGTAGCAGTGCTCGCATTTCAAATTGCAGCGGTTGGTGGTCATCCACGAAACAATTTTCACGAAAACGTCCCTCCTGTCGTAAAACCCAGGAGGGACGTTATGGGATGACGTTACGTCGCCGTCAACGGTTTGGTTGCAAAAAACGTGCAGTTGCGCGGAATGCGGGCGGCAGCGTGCGCGGGGCGGGATGCGCACGGGGGTGCACGAGCCGATGATGTAGTGCGTATCGGCGATGCGGCGCGTCCCTTCGCGGAAGGTCTCCGACACGGCGTCCTTGAGCACGGCCGTGCCGGTTTCCGCGCCGTGGACCTGGGCGCCCAGAAGGCGCATGCGGTACACGTTGAGGGCCTGGCGTTCCATGTCGCGCGCGCCCATGTACAGAGCTCGCGGCGGAAGTCCGGGTCGTCCTTGTAATGGTTGTAGGCTTCGTCGAGCTCGGTCACGGCGCTCATCAGCGTCTCGGGTATGTACTGCCCGCCGTGGATGCCGAATCGGCCGAGCCCTTCGGCCACCTGCTGTTAGGTGACGGTCATTGTTCCTCCTTGTCCAGGGCGCGGACCGTCTGGACGGCGGCCGCGATTTTCTCGGGGTCCTTGAGCCCCGCGGTTTCCAAGTGTGTCACGGGGCTTAGCGCCGCGTGCTGTTCGCAGCCTCCCAGCGCTCGAGCACCTGGTCGAGGTGCGCTTCGGGCGCGGGGGTGAACGGGCGCGGGTTGGGCGTGCGCTCGCCGATCGCGCGCTCCATCCAGATCATGTCGTACCAGCGGCCGAACTTGCAGCCGCATTGCGGAAACGTCGCGCACAGACGGTATCCCCGGCGCTCGTGGAAACGCTGGCTCGCGTTCGTCAGATGCTCGTCGGGTGTGGTGGTGACGGCGATGCATGCGTCCATGGCGAGCACCCCTTGCGCGCGCAAGCACGCTTCGAGCGCGTCGTGAAGCCGGCTGCCGATGCCGCATCCGCGCAGGTCGCGATCAACGTAGAGCGTGGTTTCGGCGTTCCAGTCGTAGGCGGGGAAGCCCTTGAACGCGTGCGCGCACGCAAAGCCCGCAACATGCCCCGCCCGCTCGGCCACGAGGAACGGGTAGCGCGCGGCGGTGTCTTCGATGGCGGCGCGCTGCTCGTCTGCCGTCGGCGGCTCGTAAGCGAACACGATGGCGGTGTCGCGCACGTAGGGCGCGTACACGGCGCGCACGCCTTCCGCGTCGTCGGGCGTGGCAAGCCGGATGCGCACGGGCTCGGTATCCATGGGTGATTCCTTTCGATTGGCGCGGAGCGCGCGGCGCCGCCCGCCGTCCGCTCGGCTGCGCGCGTGTCGCTTCGGTCGTTTCGCCCCTATAATGGCCAAAAACGAAAGGGGAGGTGCGACGGTGTCCGATTCCGTTCAGAAAACCATCGTGTGCCCGCATTGCGGGCAGAAGGGCGAAGCGCAGACGTGGCCGGTCGTGGACGCGTTTGAGGACCCCGAGGCGGCCGACGCGCTTCTGTCCGGCACGCTGTTCGACTACACGTGCGCTGGGTGCAACACGACGTTCACCTTGGATTTCGATGCCATCTACGTGGACGACTACGCGCGCAGCCGCGTGCGCTACGCGCGCCGGGCGGAGGACCGTGCCGACGAAGAGCGTCTGGTGGACGAGATGCCCGCGCCGTCGCATCTCGACCCCGACGACGACCGGCCCTACACGAGCCGCATCGTGGACTCGCGCGACGGCCTGCGCGAGAAAGCCGCGCTGTTCCGCGACGGCTTGGACGACCGTGCCGTGGAACTGATCAAAGCGTCGGCGTTCGACCTGTTCGAGAGCCGTGGCGAGGTGGATGCCGGCGACATCGTGCGCTACGGCGGGCAGACCGAGGACGGGGCGCTGCTGCTCGAGTTCATCGGCGATGCGGGCGTGCGCGAGACCGAGGTGCCGCGCTCGTCGTACGATGCGCTCGTGGCACGCGAGCTGCCTGCGGACGACGTCGTGGTGGACGCCGCCTGGGCGCAGCGTGCGGCGCGCGATCTGAGCGACCAGGACGAATCGGAAGAATAGGGGCTGCGCCGCGTGCGCGGATGCTCAAGTGGAATGAAAAGCGCGCCGCCGGCTCTGCCGACGACGCGCTTTCTTTGTGCGGAAATGTTTCGAGCGTTCCCGTCCGCACGGCGAACGCCCTGTTCGAAGGCCGTTCGCCTTTGTTCTGAGGCTTCCCTTCCCGTTAGGGAAGCTCGGGAAGGTTGAGGACGGGCGCGCTGCCGGCGGCGGTGCCCGTCGTGGCGGCGGTGCCCGTCGTGGCGGCGGGTCCGTCGTTTCCGGCGGGTGCTGCGGCTTCTGCCGATGCGGGTACGGTAGCTTCCGTCGACGGGGCGGGCGCTTCGGGCGCGCTTTCCGTTGGCGCCGCCTGATGCTCAACCGCGGGCGTTGGCTGCGTGCTCTGCGACACGGCAGCTTCGGGAGCGGCGGTTTCTGCCGGTTCGGCGAGCTCTCCCGATTCGGCGGGCGCGGCTTCCGCTTCCGCGTCGGCTTTCCCCTCGGCTGCGGGCTCCTCCGCATGTGCGGCTGCGCTCGCTCGGCGCAGCGTCGAGAACAGAAGCTCCAGGTTGCGCGTCCGCAGAAGCGACAGGTCCCACTGCGCCTCCTCGGGCAGGCCGTCGGTGGGGAACGCATCGATGATGCCCACGTTCACGCGCGCGTCGCAGAGCGCCCCGAACCGTTCCTGCACCTCCTCCATGCGCGCGGCGGTCGCGGTCGTGTCCGAATCGATGAGCTTGCCGAACCGCTCGGCGGCATAGCGTACTTTCTTCGCGTTCTTCCGTACGCGGTGGGTCTGCTCGGCGTCGCAGGGGTCGAGTGCGGCGAGCTGCGCGTCGGTCCTCGCTTCCATCTCGGTGAGGCGCGCTTCCAAATCGGCGCTCGACAGCCCGCAGCTTTCGACGCTGCGCTTCCACAGGATGCGGCGCGCCTGCTTCTCGGCGCGGCTGAACCGCTTGACCGCGTCAGGCGAGGACAGGACGGCCCGCACGCGCGCGCATTCCTCGTCACGCAGACGCTGGCAGGCGGCGAGCAGCGCCGTGGCGGGCGGGTCGAGGTTTGCGATCTGCTTGGCCAGCACGTCGAGCTCGCGCAGGTGCGAGGTCTCCAGCACGAGCGCACGCAGGTCGCGCTGCATGGCGCGCGCCTGGCCCTTGCGCTGGAACGGCTCCAGGTAGGTGAGCAGGCTGCGCTGCGTGCGGATGCTTACGCGCAGCTTGTGCAGCGTTTCGACGTCGGCCGGGTCGGCGAAGAACGCGTCGCGCCGCGCGATGACGTTCTTGCCGGCATCGGCGACGATGTTCTCCAGGTCCACGAGGTTCTTCCACCGCGCGGTCTCGGGGCCCTGCATGAACCACAGGAGGCGCCCGCGCACGGGGGTGCTGGGAGCGGATGGGCCGTCATCGCTCATCTCGACCGAGATGGCGCACGACGCACCGGTGCCGAACGGCATGCGCGCGCCGCAGAGACGCGCGCATGCCGTCTCCATGAACGGGTTGTGCCCCACGACGAACACGACGTTCGCGTCGGTTGCGCCCAGCTCGCGCACGAACGTGCCGAGGTCCTGGTCGAACAGGCTGTCGTGCAGCTCGACGTCGGGAATCGGCGCGTCGATGGCGCGGGCGAATGCCCGGCGTGCGATTTCGGCGGTCTGCTGGGTGCGCACGGCGGGGCTTGCCCAGAACGCGATGCGCGGGTCGTCGTCAAGCTCGAGCAGGCACGCGGCGCGGGCGAGCCACGCGGCGAGCGCGCGCTTGCCGGCTTTGGTGAGCGGGCGTTGGCTGTCGGTCGCTTCGGTGAAGCCGGAGCGGTCCTTGGCCTTGCCGTGGCGGATGAGGATGACGGTCTTGCGCATGGGTTCCTCCCCCTGGTCGTTGCTCGCGTTCGCGTCAGATTCTACCCGCTTGGCGGCAGCTTGTCGCTTGTGTAAAGGCGTTCGATGTCGAAACGCGCTCGGCATGCGCAGGGTTGCGCGTCCTCGCGCGTGGTACGGTGGTGCGGACGAAACGCGGACGGAAGGAAGGGACGGCCATGGCGGGTTCTCGGGAAGGGCAGATGGGAAGCGAGCTGCGCGACAGTGCGGGTCGGACCGAGGCGGAGTTTCTGGCGCAGTACCGCACGATCGACTACCCCAAAGCGGAGCCGACGGCCGATGCCGTCGTGTTTCACCTGGTGAATGAGCCGATGGGAAGGCTACGTGCGGAATCGGAATCTGACGGTGCACAGCAGGCAGTGCCGCCGTCGGATGCCGATACCCGAAACCTCGCAATCTCCGCTGAGCCGTCTGGCGCGGAGACGGCGCAGGCTGCGGCATCCCGCGGCGACCGTGCGCTCGAAGTGCTGCTCGTGCGACGCGGCGGCCATCCCTTTCTGGGTTGCTGGGCGGTGCCGGGCGGCTTCGTCAACCCCGACGAGGATGCCGACGCGGCCTGCGCGCGCGAGCTTCAGGAGGAGACGGGGCTTGAAGGCGTTCCGTTCGAGCAGCTCGGCTTCTACAGCACGCCGGGGCGCGATCCGCGCGGCTGGGTGGTGTCGAGCGCATACGTGGCGCTCGTCGCCGGCGATGCGGTGCCGCATGCCGGCGACGATGCGGCCGATGCGCGCTGGTTCTCCATCGGGGAAGTGCCGGTTTCCGCCGATGTTGCGGCCAAGGCCGACGGCGCGCCCTGCCACGAGCTGCGCATCGCGAATGGCGAAGAGGAGCTGTCGATCGCGTTCGCCGAGGTGCCGCAGCCGTTCTCCGCGCCGCGTGCGCGCATCATCGCCTCGCGCGGACTGGCGTTCGACCACGACCGCGTAATCGCCGACGCCTGGCTGCGCGCCGGTGGCCGCTGAGGCGGGGCGTAGCGCAGCGCCGGGTGGCAGCACGCGAGCACGGCCGAACTCGGCTGCAGCGTGCTGGCGGGTGGCGAATCCAAGGCAACGCGCCTGCGGCCGCTGAGGCGGGGCGCATAGCGGGACTCCCACGCAATAAAATGGCGGGACGGCCGCGCATCGCGCGCATGCCGTTCCGCCTTCCTTTTCCATCGTGCCTGTTCTGATGGCGAATCAAGAAGGGGCGGCGCGTTCGAGTGAACCGCCGTCCCTCTCTCAGCAGGTTATTTCGCGGAGCCGTCCTTCGTGTCGTTCGCCTTCGCGGCGCCCTCCGCCTCAGCGGCAACAGCCGCGTCGAGGCTCTTGTCGAGCGCGTCGAGGCTCTCGTCGTCGACGTCCGTCTCGACCTTCGGGCCGTCGAGCGGGGTGTTGTCCTTGCCCATGACGAACTGGCGGCCGGACTTGATCCAGCGACGGTACTCGGCCGTCGCCGTGAACAGCGCGTCGGACGAGGAATTCAGCGCGGTCTCGCAGGAGTCCTGGATGACGCCGATGATGAAGCCGATGCCGACGACCTGCATCGCGACGTCGTTACTGATGCCGAACAGCGAGCACGCGAGTGGGATCAAAAGAAGCGAGCCGCCGGCGACGCCGGACGCGCCGCAGGCGCTGATGGCGGCGAGCACGGACAGGATGACGGCCGTGGGGATGTCGACGGAGATGCCCATCGTGTAGGCGGCCTGCATGGCCATGACGGTGATCGTCACCGACGCACCGGCCATGTTGATCGTGGCGCCGAGCGGGATGGAGACCGAGTAGGTGTCTTCGTTCAAGCCCAGCTTCTCGCACAGGTCCAAGTTCACCGGGATGTTGGCGGCGGAGCTGCGCGTGAAGAAGGCGGTCAGACCCGAGTCACGCAGACAGCGCAGAACGAGCGGGTAGGGGTTCTTGCGGGTGCACACCCACACCATGACCGGGTTGACGACGAGGGCGATGAAGAACATGAGGCCCACGAGCAGCAGGATCAGCTCACCGTATTCGATGAAGATGTTCAGGCCGTTCGTCGAAACGGCGGTGTAGACCAGGCCCATGATACCGAACGGGGCGAAGGCGATGATCCAGCGCACGACCGTGCCGACGGCCTGCGCGACGTTGGCGAACACGTCCTTGGTCGTCTGCTTGGCGGCGCGCAGCGCGATGCCAAGCACGATGGCCCATGCCAGGATGCCGATGTAGTTGGCCTTCACCAGGGACTCAACCGGGTTGGACACCACGTTCAGGATAAGCGTGTTCAACACCTCGCCGATGCCGGATGGCGCCGACTGCGAGACGCCTTCGGGGGTGGCGAGCGTGAGCGTCATCGGGAACAGCTGGCAGCCGATGACGGCCACGAACGCGGCCAGAAACGTCGATATGATGTACAGGACGATGATCGTCTTCATTGATCCGGGCGCTTTGGCGTTGGCGAGCGCGCTGATGATGAGGAAGAACACCAGGATCGGCGCGACGCCCTTCAAGGCATTGACGAACAGCGTGCCCAGAAGCGTGATGACCGACCAGTCCTTCGGCGCGAACACGCCGAGCAACGTGCCGATGATGAGGCCGATCAAGATGCGCTTGATCAGGCTCATGCTGTTCCATTTGCGAACGAGGTTCTTCAAAACATGCCCCCTTGTACATGCGCGTTCGGCGTTCGCTCCGCCTGCGGTCCCTCGCCGAACGCGCTCCGTAGGTTTAATGGCGTTATTCTACAGCAGGTCATCAAACGTGTTCGGTTTTTGTGTAGACGTTGCGTCTTCGGCGGCGAAAGGGGCGGTTTGGCAACGCGTGGCGTTTGTCGGCACGCGTTGCGCGCGGTCTGGTATCATTGACGAGTTCACAGCAGCTGCATCGTTGGCGCAGCTGTCGCGCGCATGCGGGCGTGGCGGAATTGGCAGACGCGCCAGGTTTAGGTCCTGGTGTCATAGACGTGAAGGTTCAAGTCCTTTCGCCCGCACCATCTGAAAACGAGGGCGCAGCCGGATCCCGCGGGGAAATCTCGGCTGCGCCTTTTTTGCTCTGCGGGAATTCTGAAGGGAACGCCGGCGCGCGTTGCGAACGACGGGCGCTTGGGCAGCGGGCGCGTGCGCGACAGCTTTCGGCGGCGTAACGGCGTACTTATGCGTGACGGCCGCTATTGAGCCCCGTCCGCTTCGGATGCGTGCGCACGCGCGGTCGGCAAAGCGAAGAGACGCGTGCGCGAGTCGGGCGGCTCAACAGGCTGCTCGGTTCGGGCCGCCGCGCCGGTTTCTACCTGACGATGTAGCCCAGCAGGAACCCGGCCAGCATGCACAGCGCCGAGAACAGCGCCGTGAGCCCCATCAGGTGCGCTTCGCGATGGCTCTGCTCCTTCTCCTCGCGTTCCTTGCGCGCCAAGGCGGGGAAGTACGAGTAGCCCTCCGACGTGATGACGACCACGGTGCCGTGGACGTTGTCGTCCTTGGTGGCCAGAGCGCCGGCCTCGATGAGCTCGACCTGCAGGTCGTTGTCGGGGCGGTACGGGAACGCCACCCGGTAGACCAGGTCGTTGTTGACGCTGCAGGTGCTGCGCTCGTATTCGATGAGGCGGCGCAGCTCGCGTTCTTGGGCGATGTTCAGTGTCAGTGACATGGGCGGGATGACCTTTCGCGTTTCCGTGCGCGTTCAGGGCAGGAAAAGTCTGTTCATATGCCCAATCATTATAGGCAAAGCATGGGCGAGCGCCATGATGAAAAGCGTGTTTGCGCGACTTATCTGAACTTGCGGCAAACGAGCTTTCGCGCTCCGTGCATCTGTGCGATAATCCACGTTCGATATGCTCGAAGCGAAAAGCAGACGGTGCGGTCCGCACGAGGGCTCCCGGCTTTTTTCGAGGGTGGTATGTGGGGCTTCGCCTACGAGGCCCAACAGAATGCAACGGAGGATACAGCAAAGTGGAAACATCAGCAGAGGTTTTGGAAGGCAACCGCGCGAAGGTCACCGTGACCGTTGACGCCAGCACGGTCAGCTCTCGCATCAAGAGCCAGTACAAGAAGTACGCGAACCAGTACAACTTCCCCGGCTTCCGCAAGGGCAAGGCGCCGCGCCCGGTCATCGACAACGCCCTCGGCAAAGAGGCGGTTCCCGCCACGGTCACTGACGACGTCATCAACAGCACGCTCGCCCGCGCAATCGACCAGAACGACCTGTATCCTGTCGGCGACCCGAAGGTCGACGACGACGTTGCCCTGGTCAAGGACGGCGAGGACTACACCTACACGTTCGAAATCGACACCAAGCCCGAAATCGAGCTGTCCAGCTACGATCCGGTCGAGATCGAGCTTCCGTCCGAGGAAGTGTCCGACAAGGACATCGACGACGAGGTCGCCCAGCTGCAGCAGCACTACGCCGAAATCGTCGACGCGCCGGCCAACACCAAGGTCAAGGCCGAGAACTTCGTCGACATGACGGTCAAGGCAACCGACGACGACGGCATGGACGTCAAGGCTATCTCGCAGGAGTCCACGCAGTACGGCATCGGCTCGGGCCTGTTCCCGTCCACGTTCGACGACGAGATCATGGGCCTCAAGAAGGGCGACACCAAGCAGTTCGTCATCGACGTGCCCTCCGAGCCCACGCCCATGACGAGCGATCTCATCGGCAAGTCCGCGCAGATCCACTTCGACGTCACGATCAACGTCGTCAAGAAGCGCAAGCTGCCCGAGGTCACCGACGCCTGGGTGTCCGACACCCTGGGCCTCAAGGACGTCGCCGAGCTGCGTGACACCCTGAAGGACCAGATCGCCGACCAGAAGAACCAGTTCCTGCCGCGTCTGAAGGAAAGCCGCGTGCTCGACGCCCTGGTTGAGCGCGTCAACGAGGACGACGTCCCGCAGTCGATGGTCGACGACGAGGAGACCGACATTCTGCGCGACTTCTACCGTCAGCTGCAGGCGCAGGGCATCACCTTCGACGCCTACCTGCAGCAGCAGGGCATGAACGCCGGCCAGCTCCGCGAGGACGTCAAGGTGCAGGCCAAGGAGGTCACCAAGCAGAACCTCGCGCTCGACGCATGGGGCAAGCAGAAGGGCCTGGCCGCCACCGAGGCCGACATCGACGACGAGTTCGCCAAGGCGGGCGTGTCCGACCCCGAGGCGCTGAAGAAGCAGTGGCTCGACAACGGCCAGATGTACCTGGTGCGCCAGGGCATCATCCGCCAGAAGGCCCTCGACGACCTGAAGGACACCGCGGTCGTCACCGAGGAGGCCGACGCCGACGAGAAGAAGTCGTCCAAGAAGGCTGAGAAGGCCGAGAAGGCGGACGACAAGGCTGAGAAGGCCGACGCCGAGTAGCCGAACGGCACACAGCAACGCACGGCGGGCGCACCGGCATGACCGGCGCGCCCGTTTTTCGTCTGCGGCGGGTGCGTGCCAAGCGACGTGCTGCGCGGGCTCTTCAGAGGACGCTCGCACATGCGGAGGCGGGCTCATGCGGGCGGGGTTCCGGCAGATTCTCGAGCCGTCCTCGCGCCGTTACCGCTGGTTGCCCTGTTCGCGACCAAGCCCCATCCCGTGGCTTTTCCGAACGGTAACGGTTCATGTCGTTTGGCAAACGCTCACTTGCGCCGGTTCGCCCGCTGCATCACCATAGGTCGATGTATCATTGAAGGGCTTCACGCCTGACTGCAATCAGAGAGGATAGTCAATGGGAACGAACATCAACAACGCCCTCATTCCCTATGTCATCGAGCAGTCGCCGCGCGGCGAGCGCAGTTACGACATCTACTCTCGCCTGCTCAACGACCGCATCGTGTTTTTGGGGGAGGAAATCGACGACAACGTCGCCAACTCCGTGGTGGCGCAGCTGCTCCATCTTGAAAGCGTCGACCCCGACAAGGACATCTCGCTGTACATCAACTCGCCGGGAGGATCGGTCACGGCGGGCCTCGCCATTCTGGACACGATGAACTTCATCAAGTGCGACGTTTCCACCATCTGCATGGGCTGCTGCGCGTCGATGGCCGCGGTGCTGCTGTCGAGTGGCGCCAAGGGCAAGCGCCTGTGCCTGCCCAACTCGATGGTGCTCATTCACCAGCCGTCCGGCGGCGCCAAGGGCCAGCAGACCGAGATCCAGATCGTGGCGGACTTCATGAAGAAGACCCGCATCCAGCTCAACGAGATCCTGGCCAGCAACACCGGCCAGACGCTCGAGACCATCCAGCGCGACACCGAGCGCGACAACTACATGACCGCTCAGCAGGCGCTCGAGTACGGCCTGGTCGACCGCATCGTCGAGTCGCGCAGCGCCGTGGCTCCGGCGGAGAAGGCCGCTTCGGAAGGCGACGCGCCCGCGGCTGAGTAACGAGCAAGCACTGTCCATATCCGGCAAAGAGGAACATCTGTGAACGAACGCGACAATGGCTACAACGACGACTCGATCACCTGCGCATTCTGCGGCAAACGCCCCGACCAGGTAACCGCGATGGTGGCGGGTCCGAACGGCATCTACATCTGCAACGAATGCATCGCCATGTGCGCCGACGCCATGATGCGGGATATGGGCATCAACGTCGACCCGACGGCGCGCGACGGCAAGAGCGCGTCCCAGGAGCTCGCGGGCCAGATTGACCCGCAGCAGGAGGAGCCGGCGACGCCCGAGGAGATTCTCGCGGCGCTGCCGACTCCCCACGAGCTGTACCGGGAGCTGTCCGAGTACGTCGTGGGCCAGGAGGAGGCCAAGCGGGCGCTTTCGGTGGCGGTGTACAACCACTACAAGCGCATCAGCTTGGGCGAGGCCGCGGCCGACGACGACGTGGAGCTGGCCAAGAGCAACATCCTGCTTCTGGGCCCCACCGGCTCGGGTAAGACGCTGCTCGCGCAGACGCTCGCGCGCACGCTCAAGGTGCCGTTCGCTATCGCCGACGCCACCACGCTCACCGAGGCGGGCTATGTCGGCGAGGACGTCGAGAACATCCTGCTCAAGCTCATCACGGCGGCGGACTTCGACATCCCGCGCGCCGAGATCGGCATCGTCTACATCGATGAGATCGACAAGATCGCGCGCAAGGCCGAGAACCTCTCGATCACGCGCGACGTGTCCGGCGAGGGCGTGCAGCAGTCGCTGCTCAAAATCGTCGAGGGCACCGAGGCGAGCGTTCCCCCGCAGGGCGGGCGCAAGCATCCCCAACAGGAGCTCATCCACATCGACACGACGAACATCCTGTTCATCCTGGGCGGCGCGTTCGTCGGCCTGACCGACATCATCGCCGAGCGCGTGGGCAAGACGGTCATCGGCTTCAACTCCGAGATGCCCGAGAGCTCCAAGCAGTCTGACTCGCAGCTGCTGCGCCAGGTGCTGCCCGAGGACCTGAACAAGTTCGGCATGATCCCCGAGTTCGTGGGCCGCATCCCGGTGGTCACGGCGCTCGAGGCATTGAGCGAGGACGACCTGATCCGCATCCTCGTGGAGCCGAAGAACGCGCTGGTCAAACAGTACGTCAAGATGTTCGAGTTCGAGGACTCGCAGCTCGTGTTCACCGACGAGGCGCTGCGGGCCATCGCGCACGAGGCGGTCGAGCACGGCACTGGCGCTCGCGGGCTGCGCTCCATCTGCGAGCGCGTGCTCATGGACGTCATGTACGACCTGCCCGAGCACGACACCTCCACGCGCGTGGAAGTGCGGGCGACCGACATCAACGGCGAGACCAAGCCGCAGATCATCCCGGTCGACGCGGCGGCGCCGGGCGTTGAGGCGTCCGACGGGGGAGCGGCGGCGCAGGAGAGCCTCCCGGCATAAGGCGCTGCCTTCGCTTGGGGCGGAGCGGCTGCGCGCGGGGGCCTGCATCGGTCGGTTCGGCCGGCGCTCGTACGTGGCTGACGCGCGCGTACGCAGGGCGTCATGGTTGGGTTGCTGTCGGCTGCCGCAAAGCATAAGACCTGCGGCAAACGGCGCTCCGCTACTCGATAGATATGGTGAACGCCCCGCCGCATGCGGCGGGAGCGGTCCGGCAACGGGTATCATGGATGCGGGTATGGCCACGTGGCCTGCCCGCATCCTGTTTTTCACCGAATGAGAAAGCCGGACCATGCAAGACAGCAACTCCCAGAAGGACGGCCGCGTCGATTACGATTTTGCGGCCCATGAGACTCCGCTGTTCAACGCGTGGAAGGACCACGGGTACTTCCAGCGCGGAAAAGGGCGCGGAGCGTACGCGGACCATCCGTACACCATCGTCATCCCGCCGCCCAACATCACGGGCGTTCTGCATATGGGCCATGCGCTCAACGACACCATCCAGGACACCTGCATCCGCCACGCGCGTATGCAGGGGCGTCCGACGCGCTGGATTCTCGGCACCGACCACGCCGGCATCGCCACGCAGACCAAGGTCGACAAGCACCTCGCTGAACAGGGCATCTCGCGCCTGCAGATCGGTCGCGAGGCGTTCATCGAGGAATGCTGGAAGTGGCGCGAGCAGTACGGCCGCACCATCGTCAACCAGATCAAGGGCATGGGCGCGTCGTGCGACTACGACGACGAGCACTTCACGCTCGACCCCGACTACGCGCTGGCCGTGCGCCGCGTGTTCACCGACTGGTACCACAACGGGCTCATCTACCGCGGCAAGCGCATCGTCAACTGGTGCCCGCACTGCACGACGGCCATCGCCGACGACGAGGCCGAGTACGTCGAGGAGGCCGGGCATCTCTGGTACCTGCGCTATCCGCTCGTCGAGCCGATCGACGGCCAGGACTACATCGTCGTGGCCACCACGCGCCCCGAGACGATGCTCGGCGACACGGGCGTCGCGGTTTCGCCGAAGGACCCCGACAAGCAGAAGTTCGTCGGCGCCAAGGTGAAGCTGCCGCTCGTCGGCCGCGAGATCCCCATCTTCAGCGACTACTACGTCGACGCGGGCTTCGGCACCGGCTTCGTCAAGGTCACGCCGTCGCACGACCCCAACGACTGGGGCATGGGCGAGCGCCACGGCCTTGAGAAGATCAACATCTTCGACGAGACGGCGCATGTGGTCGAGGGCTACGGGAAGTTCTCGGGTATGGACCGCGACGAGGCGCGCGAGGCCATCGTGGCCGCGTTTGACGAGCTTGGCCTGCTCGACCACGTCGAGGACCATCAGCACTCCGTCATGACGTGCTACCGTTGCCACACCAAGCTCGAGCCCTGGGAGTCCGAGCAGTGGTTCGTGGCCGTCGACAAGCTCAAGGGCGACGCCGCGCGCGTGGTCGAAGACGGCGAGATCCAGTTCCACCCGGCGCGCTGGAAGCAGGTTTACCTGGACTGGCTAGCCAACCTCAAGGACTGGTGCATCTCGCGCCAGCTGTGGTGGGGCCACCGCATCCCCATGTTCTACTGCGACGAGTGCGGCTGGGAGGACGCGTCGGTCGAGGATATCGACACGTGCCCGAAGTGCGGCAAGCCCGTGCGTCAGGACACCGACGTGCTCGACACCTGGTTCTCCAGCCAGTTGTGGCCGTTCGCCACGATGGGCTGGGCCGAGCAGGGCGCCGACGCGCCCGAGCTGAAGGCGTGCTACCCGACGCAGGTGCTCGCCACGGCGCGCGACATCATGGGCCTATGGGTGGCCCGCATGGTCATGGCCAGCGAGTACTGCATGCATCAGATTCCGTTCGAGCACGTCATCATCTACCCGACGGTCATGGGCGCCGACGGCAAGCCGATGAGCAAGAGCCGCGGCAACGGCGTGG